>NZ_JBEYFB010000001.1:312272-956528 GCF_040634135.1 Streptomyces sp. NPDC007164 | reverse complement strand
GTTGATAGGCCAGATGTGGAAGCCCGGTAACGGGTGGAGCTGACTGGTACTAATAGGCCGAGGGCTTGTCCTCAGTTGCTCGCGTCCACTGTGTTAGTTCTGAAATAACGAACGGCCGTGTTTGTTCCGGTGTTGGTTAATTTCATAGTGTTTCGGTGGTCATTGCGTTAGGGAAACGCCCGGTTACATTCCGAACCCGGAAGCTAAGCCTTTCAGCGCCGATGGTACTGCAGGGGGGACCCTGTGGGAGAGTAGGACGCCGCCGAACTCCTTTTACGGGAAAGCCCCGTGTCCTTGTGGACACGGGGCTTTTCTGCGTTTACCCCTCTTTTTTCTGCTGTCAGGCAGCAATGACCAGGTGGGTGTCGTAGGCCAGGATGACTGCCTGGACACGGTCGCGGGATCCGGTCTTGGCGAGAATGCGCGTCACATGCGTCTTCACCGTCGATTCGGCGAGATGGAGCCGTTCGGCGATCTCCGTGTTGGACCAACCCTGACCTATGACGGTGAGGATTTCTCGTTCCCGTTCGGTGAGGGACGCGATGCGTGCGTCCAGGGTGGCGGGGCCGCCGGGAACGGCCGGGAGGTGCTGCACGTACGCGTCCAGAAGGCGTCGCGTGAGGCTGGGGGCGACCACCGCGTCGCCGCCGGCCACGGCCCGGATGCCGGAGAGGAGCTCCTCCGGCAGCGCGTCCTTGACGAGGAAGCCGCTGGCGCCGGCGCGGAGGCCGTCGTACGCGTACCGGTCCAGGTCGAAAGTCGTGACGATGAGGACGCGGGTGCGGGCACCGGCCTTGACGATGCGGCGGGTGGCCTCGATGCCGTCCAGGAGCGGCATGCGGATGTCCATCAGCGCGACGTCCGGCCGATGCTGCTGGACGAGGCTCAGGGCTTCGAGGCCGTTGCCGGCCTCGCCCACCACCGTCATGTCGTCCTGGCTCTCCAATAGCATGCGGAATCCGAAGCGTTGCATCGGCTGGTCGTCCGCGATGAGCACGGTCGTCACGAGAGGGTGTCCTCCAGAGGAAGGCGGAGCCGTACCTGCCAGCCGGTCGCGGATGCGGATCCCGGCAGCGGGCCCGCCTCCAGTGTGCCGTCGTAGAGCGACGCCCGCTCGCGCATCCCGGTGATCCCCTGTCCGCCGCCCCCGGAGCCGTGACGGCCTGCGGTGTCCGCGCCGGTGCCAGTGCCTGTACCCGTGCCGGTGTCCGTGATGACGGCCTCCAGTTCGGTGGCCCGGTAGGTCAGGGTGACCTCCGCGGTCGGTGCCGGGGCCGTACCGCCGTGCTTCAGCGTGTTCGTCAGGGCCTCCTGCACCACCCGGTAGACCGTCAACTGCCGGCCCGCGGTGGGCGGGGCGGACGGGGGCGTGCCGTGGATGTGCAGGCGTACGGGGAGGCCCGCCGTCCGTACGCCGGTCAGGAGTTCGTCCATGTCGTCCAGGGTCGGCTGCGGGGTGCGGTCGGCCTCGGCGGGGTGGTCGCGCAGGACGCCGAGGAGGCGGCGGAGTTCGGTGAGGGCCTGGCGGCTGGTGGTTCCGATGGCTTCGAGGGCCTGGGCGGCCCGTTCCGGGCTCTTGGCCGCCGCGTACGCGCCGCCGTCCGCGAGGCCCGTGATCACGGAGAGGTTGTGGCCGATGATGTCGTGCATCTCCCTGGCGATCCGGGTGCGTTCGGCGGCGGCCGCGAGCCGGGCCTGCTGGTCGCGCTCCAGCTCCAGCCGGTGGGCGCGGTCGACGAGGGCCGCGGTGTACTCCTTGCGGGTGCGGACCACGATCCCGAGCAGCGCCGAGAGCGCGAACGCCCAGAGGTGGGGCACGATCATCGGATCCCAGCTGTGCGGGCGGTGCAGTGCGCCGGCCACCAGTGGGGCGGCGACCAGGGCACCGGCCCACGCCAAGGCCTTTCCGGGCAGCCGCAGCGCGACGTGGAAGACGACGATCTCCTGGAGGAAGGCGGCCTGGATGACGGCGCCGGACCAGGCGTTCACCAGCGAGACCGGGGCCATGAACACCAGCACCGCCAAGGGGTGCGTACGCCGCCACAGCAGCGGTGCGGAGAAGGCCACGCTCATCAGCAGCACCAGCGTCCCGGACACGGTCGGGTCCAGGGCCACGGTGCGCCAGCCGCCCGAGGTGATGTCGAGTACGGCGAACAGGATCCAGGATGTGGTCAGCAGACCGTCCCAGACCAGCGGCCGGCGCGCGTCGGCCGCGCGGACGCGCTGGAGCAGGCGCTGGATGGGACCGGTGAGCGGGGTGGTGCCGGGGGTGGCATCCGGGGAGGTGCCGGGGGTGGCGTCCTGGTCGGTGTCCGGGGTGGTGCTCAGGTCGTCGTCGGTCGTCACGTGTCCATCCTCGTGACCCGCCGCCCCGGCGTCATGCGTCCCGTCGGCGCAGCAGCAGTGCTGCCGAGCCCAGGGCCACCGCGGCCCACAGGCACAGCGCGAGCACCGCGCCGCCCGTCGAGGCGTCGCCGTCCAGCGGGGTGGCGGAACCGAGGACTCCGGCCGCCTGGGTGGGGAAGTACTTGATGGCGCTCTCCACCACGTCGTACGGCAGCATGGAGAGGACCTCCGGCAGGATCATCACACCGCCGATGTAGGCGCCGATCGCGCCCGGCACCGAGCGGAGCAGGCCGCCGAGCCCCAGTGCGATCAGGCTGAGCAGGGTGATGCCCGCCGAGTTGCCGACGATCGCGCCGAGGATGCCCGGGTCGCCGAGCGAGGCCGCCTGGTCGGTGTCGTGGAGGAAGAACTGCGCGGCGAGGAAGGTGATCAGGGCGGTGACGAGCATGGTGGCGAAGACCGTGGCGGTGAAGACCGCCGCCTTCGCCCACAGCACCGGGAGTCTGCGGGGGACCGCGGCGAGCGAGGCGCGGATCAGGCCGGTCGAGTACTCGCCGGCGGTGACCAGGATGCCCAGGACCACAGTGCACAGGCTGCTGAGTACCGAGCCGTAGAGGACCAGGACCACGGTGTCGACGTCGGAGTCGCCGCCGTCGGAGGTGCATGTCGTGCCCATGGCCAGGCCGACGGCGAGCATCAGGACGGCCGCCGAGGCCAGAGTGATCCAGGAGGAGCGCAGGGACCGGAGTTTGTGCCATTCGGAGCGGAGAACCCGGGTGGGGGTGATCCGGTACGGGCGTGGGGCCCGGCCGTCGTCGTCGGTGCGTCGGTTCGGCTGGGCGGTCGCGGTGGTCATGCGAGGGCTCCGGTCGGTCCGGGGGCGGTGATCCGGTACTCGACCGACTCCTGGGTCAGGTCCATGAAGGCCTGTTCCAGGGAGGCGGTCCGCGGGGTGAGTTCGTACAGCGGGATGGCGTGGGCGGCGGCGGTGCGGCCGATGTGTGCCGCGTCCGTGCCGCGGACCTCCAGCTCGTCGGGGGCGGCGTCCGGGCCGGTGCTGATGTCGATTCCGGGACCGAGGCCGGTGAGGAGGCCGCGCAGGGCCTCGGCCCGCGGGGTGACGACCTTGACGGAGGCGCCGCCGGCCGTGGCGACGAAGTCGGCGACCGTGGTGTCGGCGAGCAGTCGGCCGCGGCCGACGATGATCAGGTGGTCCGCGGTGAGCGCCATCTCGCTCATGAGGTGCGAGGACACCAGGACCGTACGGCCCTGCTGCGCAAGGGACCTGAGCAGGTTACGGATCCACAGCACGCCTTCCGGGTCGAGGCCGTTGACGGGGTCGTCGAGGATGAGCGTCGCCGGGTCGCCGAGGAGTGCGGAGGCGATGCCGAGCCGTTGGCCCATGCCGAGCGAGAAGCCCTTGATGCGTTTGTGGGCGACCGCGGTCAGCCCCGCCAGGTCGAGTACGTGCTCGACGCGGCTGCGCGGGATGCCGTGGGTGTGGGCCAAGGACATGAGGTGGTTGAAGGCGGTGCGGCCGGGGTGGACGGAGCGGGCCTCCAGGAGTGCGCCGACCTCGGTGAGCGGTGCTCTGTGCGCGGCGTACGTCCGTCCGCCGATCGTCGAGCGGCCCCGGGTGGGTCGTCCAGGCCGAGCAGCATGCGCATGGTCGTGGACTTCCCGGCACCGTTCGGGCCGAGGAAGCCGGTGACGGTGCCGGGCCTGACCGTGAAGTCGAGGTCCTGGACGACGGTGTTGTCCCCGTACCTCTTGGTGAGTTCGTATGCCCTGATCATGCGGTCGACGCTACGGAGCGGAGCTCCGGCAGGCGTCGGACCTGGGGCGGGACCCGGTGGCGGGTGTAGTACCGGGGTACGACGCGGGGTCGGGGAATGTTGTTTGCGCGGGTCGGGCGGCGGGGGCAGGATCGGCGGATGGAACATGTGATGAGAGCCGTGCGCGCCGATGAGTGGCCCCTGGTCAAGGAGTTGCGGCTGGCCGCTCTGCGGGATCCGGCCGCGCCGGTGGCGTTTTTGGAGACGTACGAGCAGGGCGCGGCCCACTCCGACGAGTTCTGGCAGGACCGGGCACTCGGCGCGTCCGCGGCCGGCGGCGGTGACGTCCGGCAGTTCGTCGCCGTCGCGCCGGACGGGCGGTGGGACGGCGGGGTCACCGTGCTGATCGAGCGGCCGGACGCGGAGGTGCGGTTCGGGGAGGCGGTCGACGTCCACCAGGCGCATGTCGTCGGTGTGTTCGTACGGCCGGAGGCCCGGGGCGTGGGTCTGGCCGAGGAGCTGTTCCGGGCCGGGACGGACTGGGCCTGGTCGTTGGCGAGGCCGCGGATCGAGCGGGTGCGGCTGTATGTGCACGAGGACAACGCGAGGGCCGCGGCGCTCTACCGGCGGATCGGATTCTCGGCGACCGGGCGTTCGGTGCCCGTTCCGGGAGATCCGTCCGCCCGGGAGATCGAGTACGCGGTGGAGCGGGAGGCGTAGGCCCCGGGCGGGCTGCCGGGGGTGCGCGGCGGCCGGGTCGGGCGGGTCGGGTCCGGGCCTGCGGCCGTGGGGCGCCGCGGGCGGGGCAGTGTCTCTCAGGGTGTCCTGGGGAAGGCGGCGCGCAGTGCGGAGCTCCGGGTGAGGAACGCGATCCGGACGACGGGCAGCATGCAGACGGTCTGCACCGCGGCGTACCACGGTGGGCAGACTCCCGGGATCAGGTCGACGCCGATGATCGCGATCGGCATGACGACGGCGACGGAGCCCACGCGCTCGAAGGCCCGCCGGGACCCCCGGGAGGCGGAGACGGCCATCCGGTGGAGCAGCACGGCGATCAGGGGCAGCAGGGCTGCCCGTACCCACATGAACGTGTTGACCGGATGGCCGCTGCTCGCCACCACGACGACGGCCAGGAGGGCGACGGCGCCGAGTGCGCCGCAGAGCGTGAAGCCGCTCTTCGCCTTGTCGAGGGCCTCCCGGGTGCGGGGGGCGTCGAGGGAGGCCGGTCCGGTCGGGGTGTTGTTGTCGGTTGCCGTGCTCGCCGTGAGCTTGTCGTTCGCCGCGTTCGCCGCGTTCGCCGCGTTCGCCGTGTTCGTCCTGAGCTTGTCGGTCGCCGTGTTCGTCGTGAGCTTGTTGGTTTCCATGCTCACCGACGCTACGAAGCGCCCGGCCGGCACGGTATGCGTCTGGGCCCACGGGTGGGTGGGGCCGGCCCCACTCCTGGGTCGGCCAGGGCTGTCGCGGGCTCCGTGCGGTGCACAGTGGGAGCACCGAAGGGGAAGCGGAGGAAGAGCCATGAGGCAGTCGGGTTCGTGGCCGGTGCGCGCCGGTGTGGGTTTCGTACGGGCGTGTGTCGTGGCGGTCGTCAGCATGCTGGTGCCGGCGGTGTGGGCCGCCTCGGTGGCGCTGGGGATCCGGTGGGGCGCGTCGAACCCGTGGTCGTGGCTGTTGCCGGTGGTGCTGGTGTGCGTGGGGACCTTCGCGCTTTCCCGCCCGGTCTGCCGGACGGTCCGCTTCCTCGTCGAGAGGTGGACCGGCACCGTCGTCCCGGCCGGCTACCGGCAGGCCGGGCCGGTGACCCAGCTGTCCACCGGGTACTGGTGGAACGGCTTCGGTTATGAGCGCAGCAGGCGTGACGCCGTCATGGACCTGAAGTGGCGGGTCCGTTGGAAGGACCCCGCGAACTGGCGTGACCTGCGGTTCATGGCCGTGGTGCCGTTCACCGCGGGTGTGGTCGCGTCGCTCCCGCCGGCCGGGCTGGCCGCCGCGGTCCTCGGGCTCGGCGGGCCCGGGGCGGTCGTGCGTGCCGTCGGGGTGGGCGGCCTGGTCGTGGCGGTCGCCGGTGCCCCGTACGCCTGGCGGTGCGTCGAGCCGGTGGCCGTCCGCTTCCTGCGGGCGTCGCCCGCGATGGTGCTGGCGGACCGGGTGGCGGAGCTGACGGCCCAGCGTGCCGATACGACGGTCGCGCAGGCCGCCGAGATCCGCCGGATCGAACGGGATCTGCACGACGGGGCACAGGCCCGGCTGGTCGCGCTAGGGCTCTCCCTGGCGACGGCGGAGAAGCTGATGGAAACCGATCCCGAGCAGGCCAGGGCGCTGATGCGGGCGGCACGGGCCGGTGCCGCCACATCGCTGACCGAGCTCCGTGAACTGGTCCGGGGGATCAACCCGCCGGTGCTGAACGACCGGGGGCTGGTCGAGGCCGTTCGCGCGTTCGCCCTGGACAGCCCGCTCGAAGCCGATGTGACCGCCGGACTCCGGCTGTCCCTGGAGCCGCCGATCGAGTCCGCCCTCTACTTCGGGATCGCCGAGCTGATGACCAACGCGGTCAAGCACGCCCGTGCCACCCGGGCGCGGATCTCGATGGTCCGGAACGGTGCCCGCCTGGTCGTCGACGTCGAGGACGACGGCCGGGGCGGGGCCGCCGTGAGCGACGGCGGCGGCCTCGCGGGGCTGCGGCAACGGCTCGCGGTCTTCGACGGCACCCTGGAGGTCACCAGCCCGGCAGGCGGTCCGACCCGCGCGAGGATAGTGGTGCCATGCGAATCGTTGTAGCCGAGGACCTCTACCTTCTGCGGGACGGGATGGTCCGCCTGATCGAGGCGTACGGGCACCAGGTGGTGGCGACGGCGACCACCGGGCCCGAGACGCTCGACGCGCTGCTGGAGTGGCGGCCGGACGTGGCCGTCGTCGACATCCGTATGCCGCCGACCCAGTCGGACGAGGGCCTGCGGGCGGCCCTGGCCGCGCGCCGCGAACTGCCCGGACTGCCGGTCCTGATCCTCTCCCAGTACGTCGAACAGCTCTATGCCCGCGAGCTGTTGGCCGACGGCGCCGGTGGCATCGGCTACTTCCTCAAGGAGAGCGTGTTCGATGCCGACCAGTTCATCGACGCTCTGGAGCGCGTCGCGGGTGGCGGGACCGCGATGGATCCGGCCGTCATCGCCAGGCTGCTCTCCAGCGGGTCCTCGAACCGGCGGCTGGAGGGGCTGACCGAGCGCGAGCACTCCGTGCTCGGTCTCATGGCCGAGGGGCTGTCCAACCAGGCCATCGGCAGGCGGCTCTTTCTCAGCGAGAGCGCGATCGGGAAGTACACCACCTCCATGTTCGGCAAGCTCGGCATCACCGATGACGAGGACGGCAACCGCCGCGTCCTCGCCGTACTCGCCTACCTGAACAACCCCTGACCGCACGCTCGGTAAGCAGATCCGCCCCGGCGCGGCGGGTCATACGCCCTGGGGCCAGCGGGCGCGGGCCTGTTCCCGGGAGCGGAGGAGGGCCAGGGTCGGCAGGCCGGCGGCCCGGCCGTTCGCCAGCAGTTCCGGGAGGCGGGGGAGAGGGGCCACCGCGGCGATGTCGTCGAGCACCAGCGTCATTGGTGGGTCGAGCCGACCGTCGGCCGACCGTGCGGCCAGGCGGCGGCCGTGCTCGACCACGTGTGCGGCGAGTGCCGTGAGCAGGGGCATTGCTCCCGGACCCGAGCGAGGGTCCTCGATCGGCTCACCCACCACATAGAGGGTTCCCCCCTCGCCCGCGAATGATTCCAGCGCGAGCGAATCGGCCCGGTTCGGTGTGCAGGCCTCACGGATGTGCACCGATGAGAGTGCGCCGAAGGCCCGTACGGTCAACTCCTGTGCCATTTCGCGGCGTTCGGGGTGTGCGGTCAGTGCCGATTCCAGTAGGCCGGCGAGTCCGGAGGCCGCTTTGGGGTGGGTACGGAGCAGGCGCACCGGTTCGTGGGCGCTGCCGCCGAGGGCCCAGCGGTGGACCTGGCGGAAGGGCCGGCCGTCTATGGCGGCGGCGTGCAGCCAGCACCGCAGGAGCGTTTCCGCCGTGTCGGCGGTCGCCGCGTCGATCCGGGCCTGCGGACGGACCGGGGCCAGCAGAGCGGCGGAGCGGGCGGCGGCCGTGTCGGGCTCTTCGCAGCCCGCGGTGGGGGACCAGTGCAGGCGGGCCGGGGTGTCGCAGAGGTGGCCCGGGTCGTAGACGAGGACCGGGCCGAGCTTGGCGCGGGCGTCCTTGGTCTCGGCCCAGACGGTGGGGTCGGAGGTGACGACGAGCGCGGGGCCGTCGGCTTCGCGGATGGCCTGGACGGTGGTGGGCCGACGTGTGGCGGCCGGTCCGTAGACGACGGGGACGCGGGGGGAGGGGAGCGGGGGGTGGACGGGGGCGCCGGGGGCGGGTGCGGGGCGGGGGTCGGGGTTGGGTGCGGCGTGGGGGCCGGTGGCGGTGGTGGGTGCCTCGGCTCCGGTGGTGGTGGCCGCTTCGGCTCCGGATGCGGTGGTGGGTTCGGCGCTCGGCCCGGGGGTGGATGCGACTGCGGGGGCGGGTGCGGTCCTGGGGAGCGGGGCGGTCTCGGCCGGGGTGTGCTCCAGGGGGACGACGGTGGCGTCCCGGCGGGCCCGGCGGCGGGGTTCCTGCCGTCGGCGGGCCCGTACGGGCTCGTCCTCGTACGCGTACTCGTCCGCCTCCCCGCCCCCGTACCGCTCGGCCCGCTGCCGGGCCCGTACCGCTCGCCAGCGGGCCACCACGCCCAGCACGAACACCGTCAGCACCAGCAGCACCATCAGTTCGCCGATGAACAGGCCCCAGAAGAGCCCGTACCCGGAGAGCTCGCCCGCCGGGGTGTTCGGCCAGGCGGCCGGGAGGTCTTGCGGTGCTGTGACGAGCCGGCGCAACGACAGGGGCGTCTCGGCGAGCGTGACCCCCTCCGGCCAGGCGCCGTGCGCGAACAGCCCGGCCAGGCCGGTGGCCGTCCACGCCAGCAGCGTCAGCCCGGCCAGGAAGGCCAGCAGGCCGATGAGCATGCCGTCGGGGATGCCACCGCCGTTGCTTCCACTGCCGTTGCCGCCGGTACGTTGGTCAGCGCGCCCCGCCATGTCATGCCACCGTTGACTCGGACGACTCGTTCAGCCGTTGCTGGTGCTCGATCCGGGCCGCGCGCTCCTCCGCCTCCAGGTCCGCGGCGCGTACGTCCTCGGGGAGGAGGTCGGTGGCGGAGGACTCGGTCATCGCGCGGTCGGTGAAGACCAGTGGGCGTTCCGCCTCGGTGATCAGGTGTTTGACCACCTGGACGTTGCCGTTGACGTCCCAGACCGCGATGCCGGGGGTGAGCGTCGGGATGATCTCGACCGCCCACCGGGGCAGGCCGAGCACCAGCCCCGTCGCTCTGGCCTCGTCGGCCTTCTGGGCGTAGATCGTGCGGGTCGACGCCATCTTGAGGATTGCCGCGGCCTCCCGCGCCGCCGCTCCGTCGACGACGTCGCTGAGGTGGTGGACGACGGCCACGAACGACAGACCGAGGCGGCGCCCGAACTTCAGCAGGCGCTGGAAGAGCTGGGCCACGAAGGGCGAGTTGATGATGTGCCAGGCCTCTTCCACCAGGAAGATGCGCTTCTTCCGGTCGGGCCTGATCCAGGTGTGCTCCAGCCAGACGCCGACGATCGCCATCAGGATCGGCATCGCGATCGAGTTCCGGTCGATGTGCGAGAGGTCGAAGACGATCAGCGGGGCGTCGAGGTCGATGCCGAAGCTGGTCGGTCCGTCGAACATGCCGCGCAGGTCACCGTCGACCAGCCGGTCCAGGACGAGGGCGACGTCCAGACCCCAGGCCCGTACGTCGTCTATGTCGACGTTCATCGCCTCGGCGGACTCGGGCTCCGGGTGGCGGAGCTGGTCGACGATGTCGGTGAGGACCGGCTGCCGGTCGGTGATCGTCTCGTTGACGTAGGCGTGGGCGACCTTGAGCGCGAAGCCGGACCGCTCGTCCAGGCCGTGCCCCATCGCGACCTCGATGATCGTGCGGAGCAGGGCGAGCTGGCCGGTGGTGGTGATCGCGGGGTCGAGCGGGTTGAGCCGGATGCCGCCGTTGAGGGCGGCGGTCGGGTCGAGGCGGATCGGGGTGAGGCCGAGCTCCTGGGCGATGAGGTTCCACTCGCCGACGCCGTCCTCGCCCTGGGCGTCCAGCACGACGACCTGACGGTCGCGGAAACGGAGCTGGCGGAGCACGTACGTCTTCTCCAGCGCGGACTTGCCGTTGCCGGACTCGCCGAGCACCAGCCAGTGCGGGGCCGGCAGCTGCTGTCCGTACAGCTGGAAGGGGTCGTAGATGTAGCCCTTGCCGGAGTAGACCTCGCGGCCGATGATCACGCCGGAGTCGCCGAGGCCGGGGGCCGCGGTGGGCAGATAGACGGCCTGGGCCTGTCCGGTCGACGTACGGACGGGCAGCCTGGTCGTCTCCACCTTCCCGAAGAGGAAGGCGGTGAAGGCGTCCGACAGCGCGGACAGCGGATCTCGCATGGCGTGACCGACCTCCCTTTCGGTTCTCTCGGTTGCTGTGGGGTTGTTGTGCGGATGGTCGTGCAGGTTGTCGTACGGGTTGGTGTGCGGCTTTTCGTACGGGTTGCCGTACGGGTTGCCGTACGGCTAGCGGCGGATGCCGGTGGCGAACGGCAGGGTGTTCACGAAGGCGCGGTGGTGCTCGCGGTCGCACCACTCCAGCTTGAGATACGACTTGCCGGCCGAGGCCCGGATGGTCCGCTTGTCGCGGGCCAGGGCCTCCGGCGAGCGCGACGACACGGTGATGTACCCCACCAGGTTCACCCCGGCCGCGCCGCTCGCGAGATCTTCACCCCGCTGGTCGAGGCGGCCGTGGGCGGCGATGTCGCGGGGGTCGACGGTGCGGTTCATCTTGGCCTGGCGGCTGGCTTCCGCCTCGTCGTTCGTCTTCTCGGTGAGCATCCGCTCGATGGCGACCTCGGTGGGTTCCAGGTCCATGCAGACCGCGACCGTACGGATCACGTCGGGGGTGTGGACGAGGAGCGGGGCCAGGAAATTGACGCCGACGGGGGTCATCGGCCACTCCTTCACCCAGGCCGTGGAGTGGCACCAGGGGGCGCGGGTGACCGACTCGCGGGTCTTGGCCTGGAGGAACGTCGGCTCGACCGCGTCCAGCTCGGCCGGCCAGGCGTTGCGCTTGGTCATGGCCTGGATGTGGTCGATGGGGTGGTCGGGGTCGTACATCGAGTGCACGAGGGAGGCGAGCCGGCTCTGGCCGAGCGGCTGGCGGACCCGGATGTCGGCCTCGGCGAGGCGGGCGCAGATGTCGGTGAGTTCGCGCGCCATGACGACGGCGAGGCCGGCGTCCCGGTCGAGCCTGCGGCCGGCTTCGGGGCGGGCGGCGCGGGCCATGGCGTTGGCCTCGGCGGCCAGCTCACGGGTGTAGTGCATGCAGGCCACGAGGTAGGCGCGGTGCTGCTCGCTGGAGGTGGAGACCATGGACTGGAGCTGGTCGTAGGACTCCTGGAGCCAGCCCGGGGACGCCTTGTCGCCGCGCTGGGCGACGTCCTTGGCGTGCGCGTCGGGGTCGGCGGGCAGGGTGCGGGCCAGCATCTGGATGCGGGTCACGAAGCCGTCGCCGTTGGCGACGTGCTTCAGCAGCGTGCCGAACCGGTCGACCAGCGCTTCCTGGTCCTCGCTGTCGCGGAGCCCGACGCCGGGGCCCTCGATCTCGATCGCGGCGGTGACGGTGCGGCGGTCGGCGTGCAGGAGTACGGCGATCTCGTCCGGGCCGAAGGGGGCGGCGAGCCAGTTGATCCGGCCGATGCCGGGGGGCGGGCCGATCTCGACCTCACGCCCGTCGGCGCCGACGCCCGCCTCCATGGCGGCGGAGCGGTAGGCCGTACCGCGGCGCAGGGAACGCTTGTAGCTGCGGTTGATCTCAAACCACTTGTAGAAGGTGCGGTGCTTGTACGGGAGGTACACGATCGCCAGGGCGAGGAGCGGGAAGCCCGTGAGCAGCGCGATCCGCAGGGGCAGGATCGGGACGATCAGCCCGCTCATCATGCCGAGGAACGCGCCGACGATGATCAGGGCGATCTCGCCGGTCTCGCGGTTCTTGCCGACGATCGCGTTCGGCCGGGCCCGGCCGATGAGATACGTACGGCGGGGCGCGATCGTATGGGACGGAGTCGTCAACGCCCTCCACCTCCCGTGCTGTTGTTACCTGAACTGCCTGATCCGCCACCTCGGTGGGAGCGGCTGCCGTGCGGGGTGCCGGACGTCGGCCCGGATCCGCTGCGCGGCGGAGGCGCGGCGGAGGGGACGGATCCGCCGCCGGCTCCGCTTCCGCCGGAGTTGCGGGAGCTGTGCGCGGCGACTCCGCCGCTGATCGCGTTGGCGGGCCGGCCGCCGCTGTTGCCTCCGTCGCCGCTGTTCTGGCCGCTGCGGCTGCTGTGGGTCTTGATGCCCTGGGAGACGAGGGCGGCGGGCGAGCTGATCAGCGCGGCGGCCTGGGAGCCGTCGGTGGCCGCCTTGCGGTTGGTGCGGGCGCCCTGGATCTCGTCGCCGAAGCCGGGGACGAAGCGGTAGATCATCGCGGAGGCGAAGATCGCCAGCAGGATGATGGCGAGGCCGGAGACGACGGCGGAGAACGCGTTCGGCCCGTCGTTCTGGGAGAGCGCGCCGGCCAGCCCGAGGACGACGACGATGACCGGCTTCACCATGATCACCGCGACCATGATGCCCGCCCAGCGCCGGACGTGGCCCCACATGTTCTTGTCGACGAGCCCGGCGTAGACGACGGTGCCGAGCAGGGCTCCCACGTAGAGCAGGGCGGCCCGGATGACGAGCTCCAGCCAGAGGACGCCCGCGGCGAGGATCGAGACGAGCGAGACCACGATCAGCATGATCGGCCCGCCGCCGATGTCGGTGCCCTTCTTGAGCGCCTCGGCGAACGACCCGAAGAAGACATCGGTCTGCCCGCCGGAGGACGAGGCGATGATCTCGGTGACGCCGTCGGTCGCGGAGACGATCGTGTAGAGGATCAGCGGGGTGAACGCGGAGGCGAGGACCGTCAGCCACAGGAACCCGATGGCCTCGGAGATCGCGGTGGTCAGCGGCACGCCGCGGATCGCCCGCTTGGCGACGGCGAGCAGCCACAGGACGAGCGTCAGGACGGTGGAGGCGGCGAAGACGATCGCGTACTGCTGGAGGAACTTGGCGTTCGTGAAGTCGACGTTGGCGGTGCCCTTCACGGCCTCGCTGAGCTTCCCGACGATCCACGCGGCGGCGTCGGCGCAGCCGCGGGCGAGGGAGGAGAGGGGGTCCAGGGAGTTGTCGAGGGTGGAGGGGGCGTTGGTTTTGGGGGCTGCGTCGCCGTCCTCGCAGTACTGTTTCGCAGGCCCGATCAGCAGGTCGCAGGCCTTGTTGCCCGGGCTCGGGGTGGGCGAGGGCTCAGCGAAGGCACGCGCCGAGAAGAGGACAAGGGCGGTTTGAATCGCTGCCAGTGCGGTGACGACTGAGCGGGCTCGAAGGCGCGGGCTACCGGGCATAGGTGAAGCCTCCGTACTCCTCAACAGCCTTACTGATTTCGTCCGAGGTGGAGGCCGCGACATCTCCGGGGACCGGAGCCGGACCATCTTTCTGAGTGTCGCTGAGCGCTTTCCATCCGTCGCCTGTCCAGCTGAGTTGCACGGTCCAGGTCTTCCACGAGGTCCTGACCGGGTCAGTGGATCCTGCTCCGGACATGCCGATCAGCCCCGTGTACCAGACTGACACCTTGGCTGTATTGCCCTCGAAGGCCTCGACCTTTGTTCCGACAGGGATTGTTCGCGAGACGAACGTGCTTCCCTGTGGGGTGTTCCCAGAAGGATCCAGCCCCAGCTTTGCGAGGAACTCCGTGGAGTAAGCGGCGTCCTGGGGCCCTCTGAGCTTCGCCGCTGCCTCAGCCGTGTAGATGGTGTTCACGATCGCGTGGCGGCTGTCCTTCTTGAACATCCCGACAGAACCCAGCGCCACCGCATAGTTGGACGCCGCGCTCTGCGCCCCCTGCTCGTCATGCGCGAACCCCGACGGAATCGTGCCGTTCTTCCCCGTCACTGGTTTCGTCCCCGTGGCGGCAGTGGACGCCGCCTCCGGCTTGCTCCCCGCGTTTCCCGAGCCGTTGTCCTTGTCGTCCCCGCGCCCCCCGCCCATGTTGGCGAACGCGATGGCCGCGATCAGGAGGACGACCACGCCGGCCATCGTGACGAGCGAGCGGGAAGCGCGGGCCGGGCGGCGAGGGGCGTTGTAGCCGTCGCCGCCCTCGCCGTCGGGCAGGCGGGTACGGGTCTGGCGTGTTCCGCCGATGGTGCTGTATGCATCGTCCGTACGGCCTGAGTCGTTGCCGTAGCCGCTGTCGTCGCCGTGGCTCATGCCGCGCACGCCCCCTCAACCGTTGCCTGAACCGGGTAGTACGACGGTAGCCGTGCGGGATGCCGCGCGGACGCGGTGTGGTGACTCGACATCAGGGGACGCAACCTCTGCCGGTGGGCACGACGGATGGATGGTGTGGGGGTGGGCGGGACTGCCCCTGGCGTGGGATGACAGCCGGTCAGACGGCCATTCCGTAGACGATGGTGAACAGGGTTCCGAGCGATCCGATGATGAACACACCGGTCAGACCGGCAACGATCAGCCCCTTGCCCTGCTCGGCGCTGAAGGTGTCGCGCAGGGCCGTCGCACCGATTCGCTGCTTCGCCGCACCCCATACCGCGATGCCGAGGCAGAGCAGGATGGCGATGGCCATCACGACCTCGATCATTACGCGGGCCTCGTTGCCCAAGGTCCCGAACGGCCCCCAGTTCGGGGCGATTCCGCCGATGATGGTGGTGATGTCGCCCTTTTCAGCTGCCAGGATCATGTAAGTCACCGCCCCTGTTGGGTAGTTCATTGCCCTTGCCGGACGGCATGGGTCGCTCCCTATCTTCGCTGATGAAACTGCTCTCGCACGACGGCTTGACGGCTCTCTTTACCCGGATCCCGCACATTTGACCGGCCCGACCGCCCTGACCGGCGGATCGGATCGATGTATGACCGAATACGTACGGTTACTCTGTGTATCACGGGGTGTGACCCCGGGCAATGATTGCCATCCCGCCACCCTGGCCGAGAATTTTGCACATGCCCTGGTCAGCGCGCCGTACCAGGTCGGAGCAGGGGCCGGTCAGAGCAGCGGATGACGTGGGACGGGCGGCCGGGGCGGCGTGGTCCAGGAGGACGGTGGCCGGAAATCGCACCAGGTGCCGTCGAAGGGAAACGTTCCGGCCTCGGCGAGCCGGGCCACCGATGCGCCCTCGTCCCGGATCGCCGAAGCCTCGTCCGCCGACCAGTAGACGGGGTGACCGGTCTTGTCGGCGAAGGACTCTTCGTCCTTCCACCGCCAGCTCCGGTCCGGTGCGACGTTGATGTCGAGTTCGTGGTCGGTGATGTCGATGTCGTCACCGCGATGGATCCGGCGCTCCAGGTTTACGTACCAGCCACGGAACTTCCGTCTGCGGCCGAAGAGCCAGAGCACCGAGTGCGCTGCGTCGGTCGGCTGGTAGAAGAGTGCGTTGCCCATCGGCCAGCGGTCGGCGACCACCGGGTAGCCGCCGGGCGGGCGGTCGTCGGGCGCGATGTCCCGGAGGTGCGTCCCGGTCGGGAGTTCCGTACGCCACATAGGGGTGCCGGTCTCCATCCACACCAGCTGGCCCCGGTCGGTGCGTTCGACGAGGCGTACGGGGACCGACACACTCAGGTGGCCCCCGATGAAGAAGTTCCAGCGGAGGATCCGGCCCGGCTCGTCGTTCATGCCGTCGTTCATGTCGTTGATCATGCCCGCGCCACGGAGGCCGGACACTTCGTCCGATTACCTGACGCGGAGCCGGCGGTGTCACAGCTGCCACGGCCATGTCCAGGCGCCCCGCCAGTAGCTCGGGCGCCCAGCCAATAGGTCCCGCGCACCGCCGATATCTCCGGGCACCCCGTCAATGACGGCGCCTCAGTCGGACACGGAGCCTCAGTGTCTCAGCCGGACGCGGTGCCTCAGTCGGACACGATGCCCCGGGCAGCGAGGACTTCTTCCTTGAACAGGGTGCCCATCCCGCAGTCCTGGGCGCCGGATATCAGGCGCAGGTTCGGCAGCAGGTCGAGGTCGTCGAGCGATCCCACGTCGAACAGGCCGTCCTCGCCGTCCCAGACCGGGGAGCACTCGCAGTACACCTGGAGCCCGCCGTCGAGGACGAGGGTGTCCACCGTCGCGAGCAGTTCCTCGCTTATCTCCAGCGCCTCGAAGTGGGCGCGGGCCTCGTCGAGCACCGTGTACGCGAGATCGTTGTCGAACGCGTAGCGCTGCGGGTCGGTGATTCCCTTGGCCCGCAGGCACTCGTCGATGCTGAAGGCCGGGGTGAGCGTCTCGTCCCCGTACATGAGTTGCTCGATGACCAGGAGCTTGAAGTTGAAGTCGCGGAAGGCAGGCATGGCGAGACCTTACACAGGCCTCCGGAGCGCGGCGGCCCGCTGTCAGTGCCGCCTGCCAGACTCGTACACATGACCAGCAGCACCGGAACTCCCGTTCCGCTCCCGGCCAATCACCGCATCTCCGAGACGTACGTCGACTGGGCACGCGCCCGCGTTCCGGGCGCCGAGGCCGACGCGCGTGACGCGCTGGAGCGGGCGGGCCGCGGCCGGCACCGGGCCTGGGAGAAGCCCGGACGGTTCATGGACGAGACGGAGCGCCTGGCCCGGGGCCTGCCGGTCGCCCATCTGCCGTGGTTCTGGGACACCGTCGGGCACTGGATGCTGGAGACGCACCGCCGCTCCGCCGCCCGCGCGTACGGGAACGCGCGTACCGCGGAACGCGCCCACGGGCTGCCCGTCGACCCCGACTGGCGGTCGGCGAACCTCCGGCTGTTCGCCCGGTTCGGCGCCCTGCCCGCCACCGAACTCAGTGGCGCCCCCGCCTGGCTGACCGAGGTTCACGGGCCGGCCGACGCGCACCGCGAGTTCACGCGGCTGCTGACCACCTGGGCGGCGTCCCCCGGCGAGCTGCCCGCCGATCTGGCCCGCCGGGTCAGGGACTCCGCGCGCGCGGCCGGGCTCGGCACCGACGAGGAGGCGCGGGTGCTGGGCGAGGTGCTCGCGTCCGCTCCCGGGAAGGCCGTGCCGGACCGGCTGTTCGACGCGGCGCTCGCCCCGCTCACCGCCCACCCGCCGGCCGACGACCGGGCCGCCGCCCTGCTCGACCTGTTCCCCGAGTCGAAGAACGACGCGGCCGCCTGGCTGCGGCTGCTCATCGGCTGCGGGGCCGCCGACGCCGCCGCGACCGGCCGGATCGCCCCCGAGGGCGGCCTCGGTGAGTGGCTGCGCCGGTACGCCACCCGTTACTCCCATCGCACCGTCGCCGGTGGCGGGGTGACCCGTCAGGCCATGCCGGTCGAGCTCTTCGAGCTGGTGGCCCGGTTCGCGCCGCTGCTGAAGGAGGACGGCACCCCGGTCCGGCTCCACGAGGACCGCTACCAGTGGCCGCATCTGGACGCTGATCTGCTCGACGTCTGCCTCGCCGAGGGCATCCCCGTCCACGACCCCGGAGCCACCGTGTCCCTGGAGTTCTGGGAGAAGGAGGTGCGGCGCGACCTCACGGCCCTGGCCGCCGACCCCGTGTTCGGATCCCGGCTGGAAGGCACGGTGCACGCCGGGCTCCGCTCCCGGGGCGGCACGGCCATCAGCCGCCTTCCGCACAATCCGGGAATCGCCGCCGAGGTGCACGGCCGGATCGAGAAGCTGCTCGACAGCCTGCGCGGCGGCGGGCTCGCGGCGGCCGACGAGGCGGTGGACGAGCTCCACGACCTCCTCGACCGGCCCACCGCCATCGCCCTGGACGGCATCGAGGAGGCGCTCGGCGCACTGGACCTCACCGGCCCGCTGGCCCGCGCCCTGCGAGCCGGGCTGCCCGAGGAGCTGGGCTGGCCCGCCATGGAGGAGGCCCTTGCCGAATTCCGGCCGGACGAGACGGTGTACGTCACCAGCACCTGGCCGGTGCTCACCCTGTACGGGGAGAGCCGCGCGTTCGCCGTCGACCACGCGGGGCGGCGCGGCGAGCACACCCTGGAGCTGCCGGAAGGCGCCCTGCACCCCACGGTGCACTGGGTCGGCGGCCAGTTCCTCGTCGCCTGGTCCGGCGCGGGCACGGGCGAGAGCAACATGCCCGGCACGGCGGCGTACTGGTCGGGCAGCCCCGCCGACGTCTTCATGCCGGAGGAGTCCTACGGGCTGCGCCCCTACGGCGGCAGCATCCGGGGCGGCCTCGGCTATCAGTTCCAGACCCCGGACGGCGGCGGCCGGTTCGACGGCGAGAAGATCCTGCGGCCCGGGGGCACCGGAGGGATCGGCCACCGCGACTACCAGATGTACGACGGGCAGTACCTCTGGAGCACCACGGTGTTCAGCGAGGACCGCGGCGGCGGGTGGTCCCGGGTGGACCCCGCCACCGGCGCACCCACCGCCGACCGCCCCCTGCCCGGCTTCCACACCCCCGACTCGCGTCCGGACGGCACCAAGCCCTTCCCCGACCACCGGATCCTCGCCGAACTTCCGCCCGGCGCCCCGCCGTCCCCGCTCGGCCAGGACGGCCGGCTCACCGGCTGCCGGGTCGACTACCGCACCCCGTACGCCGGCCCCTCGCCCCGCGAGTTCGAGCTGGAGTCCGTCGACGGGCGCACCGCGTCCTACCGCACCACCACCTGGGGCCGCCGCCCATGGGGCATCCTCGGCCTCCCGTCCGGCGGTGAGGACACCGTCGTCGTCGGCAGCACCACGGTCCGCTGCCACGCCGCCGCGGACAACTCGCTGCTCTGGCAGGTCCGGGGCTTCCCCGGCAGTCACCGCACCGGGCCGGTCCGGACCACCCTCGGTGAGCAGGCCGGGCCCGTGCCGCCGCCCGCGTTCTGGCACTTTCTCACCCCGCGCGACGAGCCCTCCTCCGGCGTGCTCCGCGCGGTCACCGACGAGGCCGTGCGCGAGCTGCTGTCGTCCGGCGCCGAGGACGCGCTGCCCGGGGTGACCGATCCCCGGATCCGGCAGGGCCTCGCCCGCGCGGCCCGGCTCGCCGCCGATGTGCTGCGCCGCCGCCGCGAGCTCTCGCACCGGGTGGCCGTCATGCGCGCCGGACCGGTCGTCGAGCTGCCCGACCCGGAGCCCGACACCCGGCTCGTCCCGGCCCTGCACGGCCTGCTGCCCCAGCTGCGGGGGTACGAGGAGCGTCCGCCGCAGCCGCAGCCCGCCGTCCTCACCGCAGTCGCCGCCGACGGCCGGTATCTGCGCGGTGAGATCGACGACGAGGTACGGGTGCTGGCGCTGCCCGCCCCACCGTCCGAATGGGCGGTGCTGACCGGCCGGATCGACGCCGTGGCCTGGCGCGCCGCCGTCGCCGGCACCCCGGAGGAGCACCGGCGGGCGCTCACCGCGCTGCTCGGCGTGTGGAGCCGCCAGCCGTTCGCGGAGCCCGGCACCACCTGGCGCACCGGCCGCGCCCCGGAGCCCCGGGTCGCCGAGCTCCGCTCGTCCGGCGTCCCGGTGGCCTCCGGCCCGGTCCGCAGCGACCTCGTGCCCTTCCTCCAGCGGGCCGCCGACCCGGCGCCCGCCGATGCCGAGGAGTGCGAGACCCGCACCATCGAGGGCGACGACGCCACGAGACTGCCCAGGCTGTCGGCCCTGCTCGCCGAACTCGGCCCGCTGCCGGTGCCCGAGGAAGCCGTGGACCTGTTCCGGTGGCGTACGGGGGTGCCGCGCGCGATCGCCGCCCTGGTCCTCGACGGATTCGCCGGCAGCGACGACTACGCGGTCCACCTCAAGGTGTGCCGCGCCAAGCCGTACAAGGCCGACCGGGTCCTGATCCACCAGTACGACGTCGCTCGCATGGACCTCCGCCCCGAGGGCCGGCGCGCCGTGCTCGCCGCCGCCGTCCCCGCCGATCCGGCGGAGCTCTGGGCCCCCGGCGGGATGACCGCCGCGGCGGACCGGATGGCCACCGAATGGTGCGCCCGGCTCCCGGTCACCTCGTACGCCGACGACGGCAGCCATGCCGCCGCGCTGGCCAAGGACCACGGCCTGCCCGCGGCCTGGGCCACCGCCCTGCTCACCGGCCGCCTGGCGGAACCCCCGCAGGACGCCGACGGGATACGGGCCGCCGTCACCGCCCTCAGCTGGGCCTTCACCGAGCGACCGGTAGGCGACCCGGCCACGGAGGGTGCCCGCGCGCTGCTCGACCGGCTCATGGGCACCGGGGCCGGTGAGGTCACCGACCAGTTCACCGGCCGGCTCATGGACACCGGGAACAGCCGGCTCACCGGCCGGCTCGCCGCCCTGCGAGCATTGGCGGACCGCTCGGCGGCCACCCCGGTCCCGCCGGGCCAGTACGAGGCCAACCCGCTCTTCAGCGTCCCGGACCTGGTGGACGAAGTGGCGGCGGCCCTCGGCGTCGGCCGGGACGCGGCGGCCCTCCACCTCCAGCTGCACGCCCTGGACCGCCCGGCCGACCGCACCGTACGCCGCTGGAACACCTGGACCCTCGACCACCACCGCGCCGTCCGCAAGGAGCTCACCGCCGCGAAGGCCCCGCGCCCCGCACCCCTCCCCGCCCCGACGACCCCGCCCGCCTCCGTCCCGTCGCCCGCACACGAACGGTTCGCCCGTGCCTGGGCGGAAGCCGGGGCTCCTCCTCGGCGGTGAGGTACGGCATCAGCCGGTCCTGACGCTCAGGGTGCCGCTCGCCGGGCACGGTGCGCGCGGACCCGTCCGCGGCTGGCGCACGACGGGGAGGGGCACCACCGGCGACGGCCGGCGGGATCGGTGAACACACCACGGCAGTCGTCCTCGGGGCACACCTTGAGCCCGGCCCGGTCCGTGCCGGTCAGGTGGTCCGCGGCCTGCCGTGCGATGCGGACGAGGGCTTCGCCGACGGTGGTCGGCGAGCTGCGGCGCAGGCGGTCGCCGCCGGTGAGTTCCACCGGGTCGTCGGCGGCGAGGAAGTCGCCCAACTCCGCGACTGCTTCGTCCGGAGGGGTGCGGTCCTGGGTGGTGGCGAGGGCCAGGACACGCAGGCACTCCCGCAGCCGCCAGGTGCGTTCCAGGTCGGCGTGCGTGGGCCCGCGGTGCGGCGCCAGCTCGCTCACCCCGAGCCATTCCGCCAGCCGCTCCGCCGAGTCGAGGCGTTCGATCGGGTGGCTGCTGAAAGTGCGGCCGCGCGTGGCGAGCAGGTTGAGCCAGGTGGCGCCACAGTCGAAGCGGAAGCTGTGCGGGGAGTCGGCCATGCCCCGAGCGTAACGCCTCAGGCGTTACGTCTGTTAGCGTCGTAACGTCCTGCCCGTTACGCACTGACGAGGAGGCCGACCATGGCCGATTCCGGACCCGCCGGCCCCGAGCCCCTCTCCCAGCGGCTGACCGCTGCCGTTCTCGACCGGGAGGAGGGCTATCGGACGCTCGACACCCTCCAGGACCCCGCGACCCAGTCGCTCTTCCCCCGGTTGGAGGAGGTGGCTCCGGGCTTTCCCGACTGGCTGATCACCGTCCTCTTCGGCGGTACCTATCAGCGCCCCGGACTCTCTCCGCGCGACCGGCAGTTGGCGAACCTGGCGGCGCTCACCGCGCTCGGCGGCGTCGATCCGCAGCTGGCCGGGCAGGTCGTCACCTCGCTGCGGGTGGGCCTGACACCCGAGGAGGTGGTCGAAGTCTTCGTCCATCTGGCGCCGTACGTCGGCGTTCCCAAGGCGCTGGCCGGCCTGCGGGTCGCCGCCGCGGCGCTGGAGGACGCGGTCCCGCGCGAAGCGGACCGGAGCGACCTCCGGTGAGCGAAGGGACGGACCACATGACGGGGCAGGCGGTCAGGACCGTACTCGGCGACATCGCCCCCGGCGACCTGGGCGTCTGCGACGCCCACGACCACCTCTTCCTGCGAAGCCCGCGCCTCCCGGGCGAGGAGCTCGACGACGCCGCAGCGGCACGGTGGGAGCTGGACTCCTTCGCGCAGGCCGGGGGACAGGCCATGGTGCAGTGGACACCCTGGGGCATGGGGCGGCGGCTGTCCGCCCTTCCCGCGCTCTCCCGCGCCAGTGGTGTCCACCTGATCGCGGCGACCGGCCTGCACCAGGCGAAGCACTACGAAGGCGACCGGTTCCCGCACGGCGTCGACGAGTTGGCGGACCTCTTCACCCGGGAACTCACCCAGGGCCCGGTGAGAGCGGGCCTGATCAAGGTGGCCGGCGCCTTCCACCGCCTGGACGAGCACGCCCGCCGGACGATGGCCGCGGCGGCGGCCGCCCACCACGCCACCGGCGCACCGATCGGCGTCCACCTGGAGGGCGGCACCGCGGCCCTGGAAACCCTCCAACTCCTCTGCGCGGACCACGGCGTACCGGCCCACCGGGTGATCCTCGGCCACCTTCTCCGTTACCCCGATCCTGTTATCCACCTGCGCGTCGCCGAAGCCGGGGCGTACCTGGCGTTCGACGGGCCGTCCCGGGCCCATCACGCCGGTGACCACCGACTGGTGGAATGCGTGGCGGCACTCGCCGACGCCGGGCACGCCGACCGTGTGCTGGTCGGCGGCGACACCGTGGTGGCCTCGGCCCGCTCGTCGGCGGACGGGCCAGGGACGCGTCACCTCCTGGAAGGGGTCAAGCCCCGGATCGCCCAGGAAATCGGTAGCGACGTGGCCCACGCGATCTTCATCGAGAACCCCTCCCGGGCCTACGCGGCACGCTGGCGGACCCCCGTGCGAGCGGCGCCGTAGACGTTGCCCTCGGGGTCCTGGCCGCCGGCGCGCGAACGGGGCCCCGGGCCCGGCGGGTGTCGGATCTCCCCGGCGGTGAGGCCCGGCTCTAGTCGGCGGGTTCGGCGAAGTGGTCGAACTCGCCGGCCATGACGCCCTTGGTGAAGGCCACCCATTTCGTCCGGGTGGTCGTGACGATGTTGGTGGGGTCGCCGGTCTCGCGGAGGTGGACGAGTCCGTCCGGACCGAAGGCGATCTCGATCCAGGGGCCTGGGCCCTCCTCGCCCTCGGGGGCGGCGCGGACCCAGGTGAGGTCGGTGGGGACGCCGGGGACGTCAGTCATGGGCGCGGTCCTCCTTGATCGTGCGTACGAGGGCGGCCCAGGCGGCGGGGGTGGTGCGGAGTATCGCGCCGGTGGGGTCGCCGGATTCGGTGAGGCCGACCGTGTCGGAGGAGAGGGCGGTCACGTGTATGCAGGAGTTGCCCTGGGCGCAGTAGGACGACTTCTGCCATGCGGGAGCGGACATCTCGGGTTCCTTCACAGGTCACGGACGATGTTGTGGATGAAGTCCCTGGAACCGTCGTGGTCCAGTGCGGTGGTCTCCATGCGGCCGAGCAGCACGCGGTACTTCTCCAGTTGGGCCTCGGTGTCGAGGAAGACAGGCCCGTGGGACTGGTCCAGATTGACGGTGTCGAGCTGTGGTACCGGACCTTGGAAGTAGTAGATCGACTGGCCGGACCCGGCGAAGGTCCCTGCGGAGAACGGGATCACCTGGAGAGTGATGTGCTCACGTTCGCCCATGTCGAGGAGGTGCTGAAGCTGTTTACGGGTCACCTCCGGGCCGCCGAACTGCATACGGAGCGCAGCCTCGTGGATGACGGCCTGGTGCGGTGTCGGAGAGTCCCGGAACAGTACGGCCTGCCGCTTGATGCGGAACGAGATGCGGTGCTCGATATCGGGAGGTGACAGTTCCGGCACGTCCTGGCGGAACACCTCGCGCGCGTACTCCGCGGTCTGGAAGAGACCCGGGATGTGAACGGTCACGGCCGTCCGCAGCCGACGGGCGTGGTGTTCGATCTCCGCCAGATCGATGAGCGACTGGGGAAGGATCCCCCGGTACTCCTCCCACCAACCGCGCGTGCGGTCGGAGGTCATGTACCCGAGCGCCGCGACGATGTCCGCGTCGGCGCATTCGTAGTGGCAGGCCAGAGCATGCACGCGCTCGGGGCTCACGCCGATGCGCCCTGCCTCCATGTTGCTGATCTGGTTCTGCTTGACGCCGAGAAGTTGACCGGCCTGGGTGGCGGTGAGACCTGCGCGCTCCCGGAGCTTGCGCAGTTCGGAGCCAAAACGGAGTTGGCGACCCGTCGGGTTGCTTCTCACAGGCTTCCTCGCCTCCTTGAGCGGCTGGTCACCCACAAGGGTGTCAGTTTATGGATTCGCCGAGATTCGGTTAACACGTTAACCGTGAATCGCTACCTTGGGTCTCAGGCCACCCGCCCGGAAGTACCCCGCTCGACGGAGCGGCCTCGTCACCGGGCAACCGGAAATCCGCGATCCAACTTCCTCCCGTGAACGGAGACTTCCATGGTCGGTCCCACGGTATCCCCGCCCTGGACATACACCCTCCAACTCCCGCAGGATCCCCGCGCCCCCGGCGTCGCCCGTGCCACCCTGCGCAATGTCCTGCGCGTGCACGGCATGCCCGAACTCACCGAGACCGCCGAGCTGTTGGCCAGTGAGCTGGTCACCAACGCCTACCTGTACTCCTCCGGCCCGTACTCCCTGCGCCTGCGCGACGCCGGGCGCAGCCGCATCCGGCTGAGCGTCCGGGACGGTGATCCGCACATCCCCGCCCCGTTTCGGTGGGGCAGCCCCCAGGCGGTGGAGGAGCTGGCCGAACGCGGGCGCGGGCTGTACCTCGTCACGCTCTACGCGGAGTGCTGGGGCGCGTACCCCATGCGCGGCGGGCTGCCGGGGCAGGGCGGGAAGCTGCTCTGGGTGGAGTGCGCGGCGAAGCCGTAGGGGGAGGGCGACCGGAAGGGGTAGGGGGAAGGCGACCGGAAGGGGTGCGTGAAATGATCCCGGACCGTTTGTCATGGCAGGGAGGCGGGGAAAGTTGTTCCGCAGAGCAATGAGCGGGATCGCCGCTTTCGCGGCGATATTGGGTGTGGCGCTGGTGTTCGCGCCCGCCGCATCCGCCGCGGACACCGAGGCGATCGCCAAGTCCGCCGGCCAGAAGTGGGTCCTGAAGTCGGAGGCCACCGGCAAATACGTCTCCACCGAGATCAAGGACGGCGACAACCAGTGGGCCAAGCTGCGCGCACGCAGCGACACGATCGGTGCCTGGGAGCGGTTCACGCTGCACACCGATGACGAGGGCAAGACCGTCAGTCTGAGGTTCGAGGCCAGCGGGTACTTCGCCAGCACCGAGATCGAGGACGGCGGCACCCACGACGGAATGCTGCGGGCCCGTGGCGCGAACATCGGCGGCTGGGAGCGTTTCTCCCTCGAATTGCTGGGGGACGGGCAGTACGCGCTGAAGGGGCAGAGCGAGGGCCTCTACGTCTCCGCGGAGAAGAACGCCACCGGGAACGACTACGGGCTCCTGCGGGCCCGCGCCGGTGCGGTGGGTTCGTGGGAGCGGTTCTCGCTGGTGAAGGCCGGTGCGGCCGGGATCCCGGAGGGCACCGACGATGCCAGAAGCGCGGTGCCGCCGCTCGCCGGGCCGGCCGCCGCGACCACGGCGCGGGTCATGTCCTGGAACGTCTGCGGGAACATCAACACGGTGAGTCCGTGCAACGGCGGGAGGCCGATCGGCAAGGACGCCCTCACCGCGGGTCTCAAGGAACGCCTGGCCAAGGCCGCGTCCTACCCGGACGTGATCTTCCTCCAGGAGATCTGCGAGAAGCACGCCAAGCCGGTCGAGCTGGCGCTGGAGGAGGGCCCGTACCAGTGGGACGTGCGCTTCGCGCCGATCAACTACGACGTTGGCGCCACCGGCCTGAAGGCGCAGAAGGAGTGCATGGACGCCGACGGGTACGACCGGGGGGCGTACGGCGTCGCCATCGCGGTGCCCGACGAGAACGCCTGGTACCAGGCGTACGACCTGCCGTCCCCGGCCACGTACGTGAACAAGGACGGGGTGACCCGCAAGGCGGAGCAGCGTACGGCGGTGTGCGCCACCGTTCCTTCCCAGGCGGCCATGTACTGCGCCGCGCACTTCAGTACCGGCGGCAAGGGATGGGACGACCCGGAGCGCACCTGGCAGAAGAAGCAGGCGGCGACGCTCATGGAGAAGGCCGATCAGCGCGGCTACCGGCCGGTCTTCGGGGGTGACCTGAACGTGAGCCCGCCGGCCCGGAACCTCGACGTGCTGACGACGATGTACGACCGGTACCAGGAGTGCGCGGAGAAGGGCGGTGTGTACGACGGTCCCGACACCAAGGACGGCGAGAAGATCGACTACATCTTCAGCCCCTACTCGTTCAGCGCGTGCTCGGTGACGGCGTACGTCGGGCTGTCCGATCACTTCTCGATCCACGGCTCTGTGCCGCTGCCCGCCAGGTGACCGGAGCTTGACGGATCTGCGCGGCCTCGCCCGCCCGCTCCTGGAGCGAGCGAGCGGGCGGGCGGGCGGGCGAGCGAGCGGGTGAGGCCGCCGGAGGGCGTCAGGGCTGGATGCCGTCGTACTGGAGGACGCGGTAGGGCGTCTTTCCGTGGTTCACGGATTGCCACTGCGAGGCGATCAGGGTCAGGGACGTCGCGCTCGCGCTGCCCGGGTGGATGTATCCGCCGTACAGGAACGGGAGTTGGGGCTTGCCCCAGTGGTGGGGCGGGAGGCCGTCGCCGACGATCTGCGGCTTGGGGGCGGTCCATACGGCGTCGGGGCGGGGCGCGGTGCGGGTGCAGATCGAGTAGTCGTCCACGTCGAAGTAGCTCATGCAGTACGTGTTGCCGATCCGCTTCACGGAGAACTCCCCGATCTTGTTGCCGGACAGCACGACCGACGGGCCGGCCGCCGTGGTCCACTGCCAACGGCCGTCCAGGAAGGCCCAGTTCTCCTGGGCGCCGAAGTTGCCCGCGCGGAACTCCTCCGGCCGGATGCGGAACAGCTGGATCGCTCCGCCGTCGGCGGTGTTCGCATGGGTGCCGTTCCAGCGCTTGGAGAAGATGTACAGCCAGCCGTCGGGGTCGATGCCCGCGAACGACCACATCCCGTACATGGACTGGTTCGAGCCCTGGGTGTCGCCGGCCCAGTGGTAGGGGTAGTCCTGCCAGGTCACGCCGTAGTCGTCCGAGTACGCGACGCCCGACATCAGCGATCCGTCGTAACCGGCCGGGATGTTCTCCCACAGGGCCACGGACGTGTACTGGATGTAGGTGCGGCCGCCGAACTCGATGCAGTCGTTGGGGATGCGGGAGATCTCGAAGCCGTGCCCGTTGTCCGCCCAGTGCGCGTAGTCGAAGCACTGGTTGGCGGCGCCGCCGGTCGGCATCGCCCAGGAGAACGAGATCGGGGACGCGCCCGAGGCGTCGAAGTTCGCCTGGTTCAGGATCACCGGGGAGCCCAGGTAGGGGTCGGCCTGGGCGATCCCGCCGAACGCGTCGCCGAACACATAGCCCCAGGTGTTGTCGTGCTCCCGGTAGTACGGGATCGCCAGGTCCCCGGAGCCGAGCCCCTGCGCGCTCGCCGAGTCGCCGGGCTGCTCGCACAGCGGGGTGCCGGTCTGGAGCAGTCGCGCGGACGGGCGGCCGGGGGCCGTCCGGGCGGACCGGTCGTCGGCGGCCGCCACGCCCGGGGCGGCCCCCAGCAGGCCGGCGCCGAGGGCGAATCCCATGCCTGCCTTGAGCGCCGACCGGCGGGTGGCGGCTCGATGCTCCGGCTGCGAGGGGGTGGGCATGTTCGGTCCTCCGTGGGTCTGGGGTGAGGGTGAGGGTGAGGGGTGCGGGGTGCGCGGGGCCGGGGGCCGGCCGCCGTCCGTGTCAGGCCTTGCGGAGGCGCCCGATGATGCCGTCGAGGTCGCGGAGGAACAGCGGTACACGGAACTCGTGGCTGCCGGGTTCCTCATGCGCCTCGTACGGGATGCCGGCCCCGTCGAGGAGGCCGCGGAACTCCCGCTGGCCCTGGAGCACGTTGTCCTCGCTGATCTGGCTGAACCAGGGCACGGGCCGGCCACCGGTTCCGGCGACCAGGAAGATCCGCTTGTTGCGGTAGCTCCCGATGCGCTCGACCGGGTTGTCGGCGCTGACCCGGGCCTCGTCCCACAGCGGAGCGCCGTAGACCGTGCCGCCCGCCAGATCCGCGGCGGCGGAGGACACATTGGCCCAGTGCACGACCGCGCCGAGGTTGCGGCGCAGGCTGGCCGGGCCGGAGTGGGCGCTGACCGAGGCGAAGTGGCCGTAGTACTTCGCGGCGTACTTCAGCGCGCCGAAGCCGCCCATCGAGAACCCGGCGACGGCGCGGCCGTCGTACTCGGCGTACGTACGGAAGTTCGCGTCGATCCACGGGAGCAGCTGGGCGATGTGGAAGGTCTCCCAGTTCCGGGCGCCCGTGTTGGAGCCGACCGGGTTGGAGTACCAGCCGGCGTGGCCGCCGTCGGGCATCACGACGATGATCGGCTTCCCGGCGGTCCAGTCGCGGACACCCGCGCGGTCGAACTCGATGAAGTCCGAGGTGAGACCGCCGCCGTGGAAGAGGTAGAGCACGGGGTAGGTGCGACCGCTCGTGGCGTAGTCGTCGGGGAGCAGGACGTTGACGCCGGGGTTCCAGCCGATCGCGTCGGTCCGGAAGCGGTAGTACTTCAGGCGGCGGTCGCTCTCGTCGTGGTCCACGATGCGCAGCCCGAAGCCGTCACCGGCCGCGCTCGCCGCCGTGGCCGTCGCGAGGACGCCCCCGGCACCGAGCGTCAGCGCGGCGGAGAGACCGCCCGCGGTCCTCAGGACGTTCCGGCGGGTGGGGTGGTGCTGGCTCAATGCGGTCTCCTAGGGTCTTTCGTTTGGATCAGGTCGGATCAGGGAGCGGGGTCCGGTGTTGTGCATCGCAAGGCGGAGAAGGGAGTCGACGCGGAGCGTCGGCGACCGACGACAACGCGGCGAGGTGCGGCACCGGGGCACGCGAGCCCGGCATGATCCAAACGAGAGGCCCTAGTTCTGGGTGATCCAGGTGCCCTTTTCGGCGGTCCAGTGGATGGTGGCCTTCTGGAATTTCTGTGCTTTGCCGCCGCCTGCTTCGTCGGTTTCGTCGGTGAGGGGGTAGCCGAGTGTGTTTTCGTGTCCGGCTGCGTGGAAGGCGTCGTAGATGGCGCCGTGGACGGTGTGTGCGCCGGTCTGGGGTGACCAGAGGAAGAGTCCTCGTTCGAAGAACTGGTAGCGGCCCTTGGTGCCGTCGGGTGCCTGTGCGGCGTCGGCTTCGTCGGTGGTGGGGAAGCCCCAGCGGCGTTCGGCGTCGGTGTCCCAGAACTTCGTCAGGATGTCCCCGTAGATGGCGTGGGCCTCGTCCGGGTGCCAGATGACGATCCCGTTCTGGAACTGCTGGAAGCGCCCGCCGAGCGAGGAGTCGCGTTCACCCGTGATCGGCCGGCCCAGCGGGCCGCCGGGGCCGCCCGTGCTGTCGTACTTCGCCGCGATGGTGCCGTACGGGACCAGGTCGTCCAGGTTGTTGTAGCGGCGGGGCGTGAAACCCCTGAGCCCGTCGCTCCACACCCGCTCCTCGGCGACGTGCCCGAAGTCGTACTCCTCGCGCACCACCGGCTGGGTGTGGGCGGGATCGGCCCAGCGGAGGAACAGCGCCACGTGGTCCGTGCCGCCCGAGTCGCGCAGCAGGGCGTCACCCGGTTGCAGGTCGCCTGCGGGGATGTCGAAGGTGACGTCCCACAGGCCCCAGGTCGTCAGGGACGTACCGAGGTTCCAGGCCATCGACACATAGCCCGAGCAGTCCGGCCGGTAGCAGCCGAACTGGTTCTGGTGGCAGCCGCTCTGGCTGTACGGGACCTGCTCGGCGATCCACGACCACGCACGGTCCATCGTCTCGCCGCGCCCGATCGGCCCGCCCGGCTCCGAGGCGCTCGCGGCCGGTGCCGCGCCGAACATGACTGCGAGCGATGCCAGGGCCAGCGTCACCGCCCCGATCACCCGCCGAAGACTCAGCGGTGCGAGTGAGTTCATGACTGCCTCCCCCGTCAGTTCTGGGTGATCCAGGTGCCCTTTTCGGCGGTCCAGTGGATGGTGGCCTTCTGGAATTTCTGTGCTTTGCCGCCGCCTGCTTCGTCGGTTTCGTCGGTGAGGGGGTAGCCGAGTGTGTTTTCGTGTCCGGCTGCGTGGAAGGCGTCGTAGATGGCGCCGTGGACGGTGTGTGCGCCGGTCTGGGGTGACCAGAGGAAGAGTCCTCGTTCGAAGAACTGGTAGCGGCCCTTGGTGCCGTCGGGTGCCTGTGCGGCGTCGGCTTCGTCGGTGGTGGGGAAGCCCCAGCGGCGTTCGGCGTCGGTGTCCCAGAACTTCGTCAGGATGTCCCCGTAGATGGCGTGGGCCTCGTCCGGGTGCCAGATGACGATCCCGTTCTGGAAGAGCTGGAAGCGCCCGCCGAGCGAGGAGTCCTCCTCGGCACGGACCGGCCATCCGAGCGGCCCGTCGTGGCCGCCCAGCCCGGCGTACTTCGCACCGATCGTGCCGTACGGCTGGAACGCCTCGGCCATCAACTCCCGGGCGTAGCCCTCCGCCTGGGGGTAGCGCTCCGGGTACGCGGAGCGCTGGACGGCCTGGGCCAGCTCGCCCGCGGTGTCCCAGTCGGGCTCCATCTGCTGGGCCACCTCGAAGAACTTGTTGGCCGCGAAGTCGACGTCGAGGCACTGGGCGGGTTCGCACCAGCCCATCGACGGCCGCTGCTGGAAGACACCGAGCGAATCCCGGTCCCCGCACGCCAGGTTGTTCATCCGGGACTCGACCCAGCCCGTCTCGAAGCCGGCGAGCATCACCTTGTCGGACACGCCGCGGCGCTGCCCGACCTCGTACACCTTGCGGATCACCGCGATGTCCCGGTCCGCCGGAATGTCGCAGAACAGCGCGGCCGGGGCGGAGTTCCCGAGAGGGCCCGGCACGTCGGCCGCGCTCCGGGCGAGGGCCGGGCTGCCGAGGCCGGTCGCGGCCACCACGGCCAGCAGGACAGCTGATCTCCACATCGTGCGTCGTCGTTCGGTCGAGCCACGCATCCGACTGCTCCTTCGCTTCGGAATAGCCTTGCGGGAAAGGGGAGTTGGAGGGGGTGAAGGATGGGTCGTCGAGGGTGCGCCGGTGTCAGAACCAGCTCTGGTACGAGGTGTCGTTGCACGGCCAGGTGCGGAAGCCCAGGGAGCTGTCGTCGATGCACCGCAGGGTCGCCTGGTTCTGGAAGCGGACGGTGCCGTCGGACCAGACCTTGATCCACCCGCTCTGCTCCGGGGTGGAGCCGCACGTGCCGACGGTGCGGAACCCGTTGTCGCTGTCCTCGACGCAGCGTCCCGTGTTCACGTTGCGCAGCTGGCGCGTTCCGTCGTCCCAGACCTTCACGTCCCACAGCTGCGGGTTGCTCCCGTTGCAGCTCCACGTGCGGAACCCGTCGTCGGTGTCGTCCATGCAACGGCCCGTGGCCTGATTGCGGAAGCTCTGGGTGGCGTCGGCGGCCCGCGCGGGGGACGCGGAGCCGTTCCCGGCGGCCAGGGCCGTGCCCGTCGGCGCGGACAGGGAAGCGAGGACGAGGACCCCGCCGATCAGGAGCGAACGTGTGCCGCGCATGGGCTGTTTCCTCTTCCTTCCGGTGACTGTCGGGACCGCAAGCTAGCCGTCGGGCAGCCGGGTACGACATCCGGAACGATCCGGAGTGACACCCCGCGACGCGAACGCCGACACTCAACGGACAGGCACGGACGCGGGTATGGAGGTGGGTACGGAGGTGGGTGCGGGCGTGGGCACGGACGTGGACACGGGCTTGCCCGTGGGACGCGAGCAGTCGGGAACCCGGGGACGATCCGCCGTACGCACGGCCGGCAGCCAGGCGGAGGCGGCAGAGGCGGCGGAGCCTGCGGAGGAGGGCGCGGATGCGGCGGACGAGGTGGGGGAGCGGGCCGGCAGGCGGACCCGGTACCACTCGGTGGAGCTGGCGTCCGACTCGTCGATGATCGGGATGCCCCGGGGGAGGCGGCAGTCGACGGCGAGGACGTCGCCGTGCCACACCCGTACCGGTACAACGTTGTCGACGGTGTACGGCTTGAGGGGGTCGACCGCCAGGCCGAGACTGCACTGCGGGTTCCGGTCCGTACGCTCCCTGCACCCGTCGTCGGCGTTGAACACCCGCAGCCGGGCCGGTGGTTCGCCCTTCGCGCCCGATGCGGCGTCGCCGACGGTGTGCGCCCAGACCGTCGCGGCCACCGAACACACCGCGACGGTCACCAGAGCGGCGCGGGAGCTCCACCGCCGGCGTGCCGGACGGGGTGCCGTCGACCGCGCGGCGATGCGCGCGAGCAGGCTCTCGGCGCTGTGCGCGGCGCGCTCGGCGTGGGTCGGGGCCAGGCAGTCGGCGGCCAGGGCGCGCCAGAACGGCGGCAGCGCACTGTCGATCCGCAGCGGTGCGCGCCCGTCGGCGTACTCCTGTACCGCCGCGCCGCGCGCCACCGGGGTGGCGCCGGGGAACGGCGAGGCGCCGGACGCGAACACCTCGTGGACCATGATGCCCAGGGCCCAGATGTCGGCACTGGGCCGGACCTCCACGCCGTGCTCGCCCAGCGGGGCCTGCCAGCGCTCCGGCGGGAGGTAGTCCAGGGTGCCCATCGGCGGTGCATACCCGTGGGTGCCGTGGGTGCCGGTCAGTTCGGTGGCGAGCCCGAAGTCCGACAGCTTGAGCGCGCCGTCGGGCATCAGCAGGATGTTCTCCGGCTTCAGGTCGCCGTGCACCCAGCCGCTGCGATGCAGATGGGCCAGCCCTTCGCAGATCTCGGCGAACAGCCTGGCGACGTCCGCCCCCGGGACCGCCTGGACCTCCGGGACTCCCGCGCCCCTTGCGCCCCTCGCGCCCCCTGCGACCCCGGCATCGAACAGATCCCGCAGACTGCGCTCGGCCCGCTCCATCACCAGCACGATCGCACCGTCCAGGAACGCCTGGTCCGGATCGCTGATCACGACGGAGTCCAGCAGACGGATCAGCCTCGGATGGCCGGCCCGGCGGCCGAGTTCGACCTCTCGCCGGGCGGTCTCAGCGACCTTGCGGGCCTGGCGCGGTGCGAGCCCCGCGGTCGGCAGGAACTTGAGCGCGACCTCTACAGGTTCCGAGCCGGAGTCCGAGTTCGGGTCCGAGCCCGACTTCGGCCCTGTCCCCGTCCCCGCCCCTGCCTCCGCCCCCGCCCCCGGTTGCCGTGGTGGGCTGTCGGCCGGGCGGCCCGCGTACACCGTCGCCCAGCCGCCGGAGGCGATCGGCTCGGTGACCTCCCAGCTGCCGACCCGGTAGCCGCGCGGGAGCAGTTCCGTATGGTCGCCGCCTGCCTGTGGACCGTCGTCCCCGGCGGAACCCCGGCTCAACTGCCCGTCTCCCGCTCGTGGTTGCGTGTGGTGGCCCGGGGCGGCAGCAGCGCCAGATGTTCCTCCCGTACGAGTCCGAACCGCAGCGCGATCCCGACCAGGGCCTCCCGCTTCCCGTTGCGGCGCGCTCCTCCGGATCCCTGATCGGCCGGGGCGCTGATCCGCATCTTCTCCTCGGCGAGGTAGTCGATGTGCGAGCTGACCGCCCGCGCCCTCAACTGGCCGCACGCGGCGTGCCCCTTGAGCCGTTCGACGATCTGCGGCGTGGTCGGCACGGCGACCGGCGACTCGTCGCGCAGCCGGGGTTCGCAGAGCGCGACCAGGATCAGGAAGTAGAGGGCCGTCTCGTCCAGCGAGTACGCCATGACGGTGCGGCTGCCCCACCGGCCTGCCGTACCGGCGGGGTCCGGGCAGGGGTCCAGATAGACGTGATCGGGTGCGAACACCTGGAAGGAGACCGTGGTGTCGCGGCGGGTGGGCAGTACGACCCGGGAGAACTCGAAGGGGATGGGCGCGCCGGCCCGCCGGGGCGGAACCCGCAGGTACTCTCCCGCGCCCTCCGGGTTCTCCACCAGGTAGCTCTGGGTCGCGCTGTGGTTGCTGAGCTGCCAGTGGTCGTCCGTCACCCGGATCTCGCCGGCCAGCCGGGAGATGGCCTCGTCGTCGAGGCGCAGTTCGACCGGGGTCGTCGCGGAGCCCCGTCCGAAGCGTGCTGTCTGTCCCGGGCCGAGCCGTAACGTCACGGGGTCACCGGACGGTGCCCCTCCGATGTCGTCGCTCCGCCGCGGCAGATAGACCACGATCCCGCTCAGTGCACCCACCTCGCCCCCGTGCCGGTGAACTTCCACACCGGCCGAACGTTACCCATCCAGGGGGGCCGTTCCCGTCCGGATTCTGGTCGTTTTCTGTCTGCCGCCGGACCGCCGCCCGACCGCCGTCGGTCATCGGCCGTGGCGCGATGCCGCCTCGGGAACGAGAGGCGTCGCGGCCCGCGCCGGGCGTCCAGCTTCGGGTTCTCGCGCCGGGAAGAGAGGCCGAGCCGGACGGGCGAAGCGGTCGGTCCGGCGCCGGGGAAGAGGTGTTCGATATGGGGCGAGACTTTGCCCGCTTTGGCGAACTGGCTCGATTTGGTGCATCGGCTGCCGCGCTGTTTACGGAGCGTCCAACGCGTAGGGCCCGGATCGCATCGGATCCGGGCCTACGTGTCGGAGTGTGGTGGAAGGCGCGGGCGCCTCCCGCTGGGCTTGTCGTACGGCCCCGCTAAGGAGGTCAGTTGCCCGCCTGCTTCATCGAGTTCACCGCGTCGGCGACCGAGCCCTGGTACAGGCCCAGCTTCGGGCTGCCCACCTTGACGTCCGGGCCGAGATCGAAGTTCTGGGTGTCGGCGTTGGCCATGTGGTCGCCGTCGGCGAGCACGTTCATCTCGTTGATCCAGGTCACGCCGTTGCCACCGCTCGGGTTGAGGTCGATCACCGCGATGGCCGCCGTCTTGGGCTTGACCGGGTACGCGGGCGCGCCGCCCAGGCCGCCCGGAACCGCCGGCGTGATGTCCTTGCTATGGTCCGAGGCCTTCGAGGCACCCAGGCTGACCTGCGGGAAGTAGCTCAGACCGCAGGAGTTGGCACCGGTGTTGTTGACCTCGATCACCTGCTGGGTGGACGAGCCCTCACGCGGGTAGACGCGCACCGACAGGTCCGAGCTCTTGCACGGGTGCTTGTAGGCGTAGCTGTCGCTGGTGTTGCCGCCCGTCGCGCTGCTGCCGCCGGTCGACCCGGACTTCGAGGTGTCCGTCTTCGTGGCGCCGGTGTTCTGCGCGGTGCCACCGGTCTTCTTGGTGTCCGTGGTCGTCGCGTCGGTGGACGGCTGGGAGGAGCCGGCCGAGGTGCCGGCCGAGGCGGCGTTGTCCGCCGGGCCGGCGGACTTCGTGCCGGTGTCGTCCCCGCCGCAGGCGGTGAGCGACAGGGCGAGCACGGCGGTGACGGCGGCGAGAGCGGCGGCGTGCTTGCGGTTGCGGATCGTACGCATGGAATTCTCCCAGGATGAGCGTGAGACAAGGCCCGGATCCTGCGGCTAACCGCTCTCTCTGACCTCTTGACAACATAAGCATCCTGTGGGTCGCTCACGTTCCGCTGACGCCTCACTGACGTCCGGCTGACGTCCCCGAAGTGGCCTACGGGGAAATCGGCTGGTGCGTGATCGGGCCGGCTGCGAGACTCCGCGCATGACTCATGGAATCGAGACCCACCCCGCCCGTTGAGCGCCCCGGAAGAGCGCGCCGCGCTCCCTCCCGTGCCCACCCCCGCGCTCCCTCCCGTGCTCCCTCCCGTACGCATCCCCGCGCTCTCTCCCGCGCCCTCGCTGTACGCCTGCGCCCTGCGCCTTCTTCGCGCGGAGCCCGACGGCAGGCTCCCCGAAGGGGGATACGCGCTGCCGGACCCGCCGGAGCGCCGCCCCCGGACCAGAACTTCCTGGAAGTCGGCCTGCGCGGCGTTGACGGAGGCGCTGGCCCCTCTGACATCCCGTACCGGCACCGGCACCGGCACCGGCACCGGCACCGGCACCGGCGTGCCCGGCGTGCCGGACATGGCCGACGTGGCACAGGCCGCTGAGGAGATTCATCTGCGCCTCGCCGGACTGAGCATCCGGGGCGGACACGTCCAGTCCGTGGTGACCGGGCTGACGCCGGCGGACGAAGGCTGGGCGCGTGCGCTCGGCCGGTGCCTGACGCGTACGGGAACCAGCCCCATGGCGGTCTGCGTCGGCCTCGCCCTCCTGACGCGCCTCGGCGAACCGGAGGACATCCCGTATCTCAGGGTCCTCGGCCGGCTCGGGGACCTCGCCGACCATGCCGTACGCGCGCTGGACCCCCTCGACAGCCCGACCGCGGCTCTGGTGTGGCTCGGTCATTACGCCAGGGGCCCGGAGCTGCGCGGCCTGGTCGACGCCCTGGCCGCCGGCGAGGAGTCCGCCGTACCCGGGCGGCTGGAGGCGGTCCTGCGGAAGGCGAGCGAGGTGCAGCCCGAGACCGCCCGCCGGGTCGCCGAGGCCGTCCGGCTCGCCGACCTCCTGCGGGCGGCCCGTCCCGGAGAAGCGGGGCTGGTGGCCGGGGCGGGACGGTTGCTGCGCCGGATGTCGAGCGCGAACGACGACCGGGCCGAGGTGCTGGCCTGCCCGGTGGCCGTCGGCCTCTTCGAAGCGTTCGCGGTACGGGCCGCCGAACTGCCGCCCACCCTCGACCACCACGCGATCCTGCTGTCCGTCGCGCTCGAACTGCACAGCGGCCCGAGCCGCCTGCTGGAGTGGGGGACGGGCCGGCGCGAGGCGCTGCTGGACGGTCTGGAGTCCGTGCTGCGCCGGCCTGACTGGCGGGCACTCCTGGACGGCGGGCCTGCGCGGGGCGGCGACCCCGCCGAACGGAGGCGGCTGGACTGGGCCCGGCGCACGGCCCGTCAGCCGTTCCGCCGCGATGCCGGGTGTACGGGTCCGGCGGGCCGGCTCAGGATCGAGGCCACCGTGCTCGACCCGGTGGATCCGGACATCGTCGAGACCCGCATTCTGATCGACGGGAGCCCCCTGGTGCCGGCCGCCTTCGGCCGGGGCGGCGCGCACGCCCCCGAGTACCTGCTGGACAGCGGCCGCCTGCGGGCCACGGACGAACCGCGGGAAGTACAGCTCGCGGAGGCGTACTGCACCGAGGGCTGCTGCGGCGCGCTCCACGTCACCATCCGCCGGGACGGGGACCACGTCATCTGGTCGGACTGGCGCCGCCCGCCCCCGCCGCCCTCCCTGCTGCCCGCGCGCGAGCTGCCCGAGTACCGCTTCGAGGCCGCCGCGTACGACGCGGAGATCGCGCGTGCCGAGAACGACCATTCGTGGACCTGGCCGGCCCGGAGGACCGCACGGCTGATCGCGGCGGGCCTGCGCGACCGGCCGGACCTGCTGACCCGCTGGGACGCCGAACCGGCCTGGATCGGCACCGTCTTCAGGGACCGGGACCGCACCGCCGTCTCCCTCAGGTGCCGCGCGAGGCCGGCCGCCGGGCAGAGCGGGGAGGACGCCCCCTGGCAGTACGTCATGTGGCACATCCCGGAGGACGGAACCGCCCCCGAGGACCGGGCCGCCGCCGCGCTCCGCCGGCTCGCCGCGGTGGACCCGAGGACGTACGGCGGGGGCGACGGCCGCCGATAGGGCGGGCCGCGCGCACTGCGCCTCCTGGTCGGCCCGGAGCGGTCTGGCGCCCCGTCACTGCCCCCAATGACCCGTAACGGGGCGGTCGGTGGCAGTACGGGATAGGCCGGGTGTTCGACGTTGAGCCCGGCATTGGGCCCTGGGGCCCATGCCGGGTCAGCGCCGCTGTGGTCGCATACGGATACCGGGGGGAACTGTCGCTGCGCCCACTCACAAAGCTGGGGAGACTCGCCGTGTCTGGCATACGAGAACTAGCGGTACCGGGTGGTGCTGACATGAGCACCACCGAGGTCCCTCCGGGCCGACAGCCATTGTCGCGCCCCTTGCAGGCGGTACTGATTCTCGTCCGACTGCTCTTCGCCGTCACGGTCGTCGGCGCGCTCGACGCGCTGTTCGCGGCCGCGGCGGTCGATGCGGTGGACGGCCGGCTGCTGGGCATGGTGCTGTACGCCTCGCTGCCCGGCATCGCCGGGTTCGTGCTGTCGTTCCGGGTGCGGACCGGTGGCGTCTGGATCCGGCGGGGGCTGCTGGCCGTGAGCGCCTGGCTCACGCTCGGAGCGCTGGCCACACTGGGCGACGCGAACGGCCAGGGCGTGGCCCAACTGGTGCTGCCCGTAGTCCTGATCGTCCTGCTGCTCCGGTCCCGTTCGCGGGCCTGGTTCCGGCTTCCCGTCGAACAGCGCGCCGAGCACCGGCCGTTCAGCATCGTGCGGCTGGTCAAGCAGCGGCGCGCCGACACCGGTCAGACCGCGATGGAGTACCTGGGCATGATCCTCGTGGTCGTCGCCCTCATCGGCGGGCTTGTGGCCACGGGGATCGGCGGGCAGTTGACCGGCCGGATCCAGGACGCCATCTGCCAGCTGACCGGCGGCGGCTGCGCGCCCTCCAACGTCGAAGCCGGTAACGGCGGCCAGGGGAACGGCGGCGGCAGCGGTGGTGGCGGCGGTGGGTCCGAGGGCGCGACCGTGACCGGTGGAACCGGTGCCGGCAACGCGGGCTCGGACGCGTCGGGCGGCAACGGGTCCGGAGGCAATGGTTCCGGGGGTAACGGAGCCGGAGGCAACGGGTCCGGAGGCAGTGGTTCCGGTGGGGCCGGGGGCAACGGCTCCGGCGGCTCGGGCGGCAGCGGATCCGGTGGGTCCGACGCCTCCGGCGGGACCGGCGGTACTGGTGGTTCAGAAGGAACCAGCGGTTCTTCTACAGAGGTCGACGCGGGTAGACAAGGCCCGGTCCCCGGCGGCTCCGGCGGCTCGGACGGCGGCTTCCTCGACGGCATCGTCGGCGACGGCGGTCTGCTGGGCGACGTCACCGGGGCCATCGACACGATCGCGCACCCCGTCGACGCCGCCAAGGGCGTCGTCGACCAGTACGCGCAGGTCGCGCACAAGGCCGGCGGCAAGTGGGACAAGGGCCAGTACGTGGCCGCCGCCGCGGACATGACCAACGGATCCGGCGGCGGTGTGTTCACCGGGCTGCCCGGGTCCGGTACGCGGGTCGATTCGGCGGTGCGTGACGCGCGACGGCAGTACCTCAACGACCGCATCCCGAAGGGCGGCAGCGCGGAGGGCCGCGAGTACTGGTGGAACGGGCTGACGCAGCAGCAGCGCGACGAGTACCTGGAGCTCTCCCCGGACCAGATCGGCAGCCTCGACGGAATTCCGGTGGCGGACCGTGACACGGCCAACCGCCGCAACCTGCCGGATCTGATCTCGAAGCTGGAGGGCAAGACCGACAAGACGTCGAAGGAGCAGCTGGCCGGGCTGAGGGAGATCGACCGGCAGCTGAAGGAGGGCAGCCAGCCCCCGATGTACCTCATCGGCATCAGCGACGAGGGCAACGGGCGGGCGATCGTCTCCTACGGAAACCCCGACACCTCGAAGAACGTGTCGGCCTACGTGCCGGGGCTGAACACCTCCCTCGACGAGGAGTTCGCGAAGAACGACCTCAAGCGCGCCCGTGACACCGCGATCGGCGCCCAGGGCTACGACCCGTCCAGCGCCTCGATCGTCTGGCTCGGCTACGACGCACCGCAGACGCCGGACGGGCTGAGCAGCCTGGCGGTCGCGGGCACCGGCCGGGCCGAGAAGGGCGGCGCGGCGTACTACGACTTCATGGGCGGCATCGCGGCCACCAACCAGAACAAGGACCCGCACATCACGGCCATCGGGCACTCCTACGGTTCGCGCACCGTCGGTGCCGCGACCCAGAAGCTCGGGGGGATCCCGGGGGTGGACGACATCATCCTGGTCGGCAGTCCCGGGGTGGGAGTGGACCGGGCCGTGGACCTCGGGGTCGGCGCCGGGCACGTCTACGTCGGTGCCGCGGCCAACGACCCGGTGACCAAGCTTCCGTCCAAGACGCAGGTCGTCGTGGGTGGGATCGGGATGATCCTGGGCGGACCGGCCGGCTCCTACATCGCCGGCGACCTGGCCGACCCGGGCGACGACGACCTCTGGTTCGGCAAGGACCCGGCGAGCAAGGCGTTCGGGGCGACGCGGTTCCCGGTGGACCCGGGCAAGCCCATGAGCTTCGACTCGCACTCGAACTACTTCAACCCGGCACGGGACGCCGTGTCCGCCGACAGCATCGCGCTTATCGTGTCGGGACACTCCGACCGGCTCAAGATGGAGGAACAGCGATGAGGCGCAGGTTCCAGATCGTTGCGGTGACTCTGGCCGCCGGCTTCGCACTGTCCGCCTGCGGCAGCGAGAACGCGCAGTCGGGTGCGAACACGAGCACCACGGCCACCAAGAGCGACAAGAGCGACAAGAGCACCCAGGGCACCAAGGGGAACGGCATGGACATGCAGGAGGCTGCCGACCGGGCCGACAGCATGCTCGACGCCGTGCTGAAGAAGATCGACCCCGAGGTGCAGTGGGCCCACGGCCAGACGACCAAGGGCAGCTGCGACGTGACGCGCAGGCGCACCGTGATGACCATCGTCTCCGCGGAACGGCGACAGGGCTTCCTCGACCAGATCGAGCAGTTCTGGCGCGCGAGCGACTACCGCATCAAGGCGAAGAACGTCGACGAGCAGTTCCCGGCGGTCTACGCGGTGTCCAAGGACGGCTTCGGGATCAGCGTGAGCATCCGGGCCAAGGGGCAGGCCTTCTTCGAGGCGGACACCCCTTGTGTGAAGGAGTCGAAGGTCGCCGAATCCACGGCTGCGCCGAACGGGCCGGCCTACAAGGGCGTCTACCCGCTCCCGAGCCCGAATGTGCGCTCCGACTTCTGGTCGGCCGCGGCCTCCTGATGGTCGCTCGGGCGTCCGGCCCCGCGCACCCGGTGCATCCGGTGCGCCGGGCCGGGCGCCCGGTGCGCCGGACCGGTGGTCCCGTGCGCCGGAAATGACGGCCCGGCACCCCGAGTGACCCGGAATACTCGCACACACCGTCGAAACCGCCCATGAACGGGGCCCCGATGGGGGATGGTTGAGGGGTGCGGAAATTCTGGGTGGTCGGTGGCATCGGTGTCGGCATGGCCATGTGCTTCGTGGCGCTGCTCGTCGTCGGTACGTACTCCGCCGCCGCCGGACTCGCGGGTTCCGGTGGCGGCGGAGCCGTTGCGCTGGCCAAGGGGGCCGTACCCGCGAAGTACCAGCCGCTGGTGCAGAAATGGGGCAACCTCTGCCCCGCCATCAACCCCGCCCTGCTGGCCGCCCAGCTCTACCAGGAGAGCGGGTGGAACCCCCGGGCCGAGAGTCCCGCCGCCGCGCAGGGCATCGCCCAGTTCATCCCCGGCACCTGGGCCGGCCACGGGATCGACGGGGACAAGGACGGCGACCGGGACGTCTGGGACCCCGCCGACGCCATCCCGTCCGCCGCCTCGTACGACTGCGAACTGGCCGGGTACGTGAAGAAGGTGCCGGGGGATCAGACGGACAACATGCTGGCCGCGTACAACGCCGGCGCGTACCGGGTGATCCGGTCCGGCGGGGTTCCGGACATTTCGGAGACCCGGAACTACGTCACCATCATCCGTTCCCTGGAGAAGAGCTTCGCCCGGCCGGTCGGGCGCGTGCAGCCCTCGCAGCAGGCGGCCGGGGCGATCTACTTCGCGCAGAAGAAGCTCGGTACGCCGTACCTCTGGGGCGGGAACGGCACACCCGAGCAGAACGGGCGGTTCGACTGCTCGGGCCTGACCCAGGCCGCGTACCGGACCGTGGACATCGAGCTGCCCCGGGTGGCGAACGATCAGTACAACGCCGGACCGCACCCCTCCAGGGACGAGCTGCTCCCGGGCGACCTCGTGTTCTTCTCCGACGACCTGACCAACTCGCGGGCCATCCACCACGTCGGGCTCTACGTCGGCGGCGGGTACATGATCAACGCCCCGTACACCGGGGCCGTGATCCGCTTCGACAAGATCGACACGCCTGACTACTTCGGCGCGACGCGCGTGACCAAGGACGGGGCCGCGGCCCTTCCGACGGCCCGGCCGGCGGCATGACGCAACGGCGGCGGTGGCCGGAACTCTCTGTGAAGCCTGGGCCCTGAGCTGCGACGATGAGTCACTCTTCGATAACGTCATGGTGATCATTCGGTGGAGAGTGGAACGCACGCTCGGGGGAGGTCGTTCCCTGAGGGGACCAGGACGACCGATTCGCGCAGTACCGGTCCACGCAGTACGGATCGGACGCAGTGCCGATCAGACGCAGTGATCGAACCGACACGGGGGTTCGTCAAAGCGGTGCACATGGGTGTGCCCGCAGCAGCAGACAAGGCAAGGGGCCGCAGCAGATGGCTGGACTCGCACTGGATGGGTCGAACCCCGACGTCAGCCTGCTCTACGACATCAACGGACTCGCGAAGTCCGCTCCCACCTGGTTCGACCGGGTCATGGAGTTCGTCGGTGAGTACGGAATCATGCTCGGCATGGTCCTCGTGGTCCTGTGGTGCTGGTGGAGTGTGCGCCGGCGCGGCACGGCCGACGACTCGGTGACGGCGGTCGCCGGCCTCGTCTGGGCGCCGCTCGCCGCCGGGATCGCGCTCCTGATCAACATCCCGATCCGCGGATTCGTGCACCGGCCCCGCCCGTTCAAGGACCACCAGGGGCTGGACGTCCTGGTGGCGGGGAAGAACGACTTCTCCTTCGTGAGCGACCACGCCACGATGGCGATGGCACTGGCCGTCGGGATCTTCGTGGCCAACCGGAAGTTCGGCATCGCCGCGATCGCGCTCGCCCTCCTGGAGGGCTTCTGCCGGATCTACATGGGCGTCCACTACCCGACCGACGTCGTCGGCGGATTCGCCCTCGGCACCGCGGCCGCCCTGCTGCTCGCCCCGCTGGCGATGATGCTGCTGACCCCGCTGGTGGCGGCGGTCTCGCGGACGGACCGGTTCGGCCGGCTCGTCCGGTCGCGCCGGCCGGTGCCGGTGGCGGCCGCCGGGGGCCCGGCCGGGGCGTTCGGAATCCCCGAGCCGAGACCGGGCACGTGCGGCGGCGACGGCGAGAAGGACCTCGCCGCGTAGGACCCGCCCGCGCCTTTCCGCTCTTCTGGAGCGCCTGTCTTCCGGAGCGCCTGCGGAAGGCGAATCCTCTAGAGCGCCTGCGGGAAGGCGAAGAGGCGCTCCGGGTCGTACCGCTTCTTCAGATCGGCGAGGCGGTCGGCCGCCGAACCGTAGTAGGCCCGGCGCCAGTCGGTCAGCGCCGGGTCGGTGTAGTTCTGGTACGCCGCTCCGGACGCGTGCCGGCGCATCGCCGCATGGGTGTTTTTCAGCCAGTCCTGCTGGGCGGTGCCCGCCGTGCCGGGGGTCCAGGAGGCGATGTACTGCGCGAGCACCCGTGAGCCCCGGTGGACGAAGGCCGTCGACTGCGGGGAGACCCGGTTGATCGCCCCGCCGAGCGCGGTGAGCGCGACGGATCCGCCGCCCCCGGCCGCCGTCACCGGGATCCGGGCGAACGCCTCGGTCCGGTCGAGCAGGGCCTGCACCCCCGCCGGGGACAGCGAGCGGTCGTAGAAGTCGGACGCGGCGGCGTACGTCTCGCGCTGGAGGGTGCCCTGGGTGGTGCGGCCGGGCGTCGTCCCCGGCAGATGGCACTGCGCATCGGTGATGCCCGAGCAGCCCGCGTACACGAGCATCGACTCCTGGTAGCTGCGGCGGCGCAGCGATACGGAGGAGGCCGGGGCGCCGATCCGGTCGGCGAGGAGGTCGACGGCGTTCTGCAGATCGCCGTATGTGCCGAGGCTGAACGCGGCGACCGAGACGGTCGGGTTGCCGCCCCCGGGGCCGGCGGCGAGGTGCGCGGAGGACCAGATCTCGTCGGGCTGGTCCGGGCCCCACTCCTGCCAGGCCGAGACGACCGACCGGGCACGTGACCACGGCCAGGACATGTACGCGGTGACGGTCTGCGGGACCGGGCGGGTGCGGAACGTCAGCTCGGTGACCACGCCGAAGTTGCCGTTGCCCGCGCCGCGCAGCGCCCAGAAGAGGTCCGGGTGGTTCTCGGCGTCCACGGTGAGGGTCTTGCCGTCGGCCGTGACGAGGGTCGCCGCGGTCAGGCTGTCGCAGGTCAGGCCGTACGCGCGGGAGGCGACGCCGTGGCCGCCGCCGAGGGTGAGGCCGGAGATGCCGACGGTGGGGCAGGAGCCGCCGGGGATCGTCAGACCATTGCGGGCGAGGCCCTGGTAGACGTCGATGAGCTTGGCGCCCGCGCCGATCGTGCCGCCGCTCCCGACGCGGGAGAGCGACGAGACGTCGAGGACGAGGCGCCCGTTCCCGCTGGACCAGCCCGCGTACGAGTGACCGCCGCTGCGGATGGAGACGGGGGTGCCCGAGCGGCGGGCGAAGGCCAGGCACTCGCGGATGTCCGCCTCGTGCCGTACGTAGGCGACGGCCGCGGGCTTCAGGTCGTCGAAGCGGGTGTTGTAGAGCTGACGGGCGGTCGGATACGAGGCGTCCTGGGGCCGTACGAGGCTGCCGTCGAGGCTCTTGGCCAGGGCGGAGAAGTCCGCCGGCCCGGTGGGGGCGGTCTTCGACGGAGTCGATGGAGTGGGGGAGGCGTCCGTGCCGCCCGAGGTGCCGGAGGCGTCGGACGGGCCGGTGGAGCCGCCGCCGGAAGTGCCGCTGCAGGCGGTGGCGGTGACGCCGGTGAGTATCGCGGCGGCGCCTGCGGTGAGCAAGGTGCGCCGGGCGGGAGGGGTGCGCCGGGCGGGCAGGGGCGGCAGGTTCATCGGATCTCCGAGTCTTGGCGCTCATGGGCCGGCCGGCGGTGGGTGGGGGAGGCCGGGCGTGGGGGGATCGGCTGGAGAGGTCGGGGACAGCGGAAGGGCAGGGGAGAGGGAAAGGCAGGGGGAGGCGGAACGGTGGGGCGGCGGGAGAAGTCAGGGTGCCGCGAGGTGTTCCGCGGCGTCCATACGTGCCCGGTCTCTGGACCGGCGGGCCGGGCCGGACCAGCCGCAGGCGCAGCGCGCGGTGCAGAAGGAGCCGCGTTCCACGGTGGTGGGCCGGTGCCCGGCGGACGCGGGGGTGGGGGCGGTCGGCGGGACCTCGTCGGTGCGTCGGTCATACACCCGTCCACGGTACTGGCCGCGGCCACCCGGCGGTGTGCCCGGTGGGGGCGGCGTGACGGGGGACACGGGCGGTCGTTATCCGGAACGGACGGGCCTCTCGGGCAGGCGTTACGCGTTGGGGGTTGGCAGGCGATGGTGGTGCAGCAGCACAGGTCCGGAGGCGGGGCGCGCGCTGTCTGCGCCCTTGCCGTGGCGGGCGTGATGGCGGCGACCGCCGGGTGCTCGGCGGGCGGTGGCGGTGACCGGGCCGTGGCCGACGAGCGGGGCGGGGCCGACTCCCTCGACGTGGTCCGCCGCGCGGCCGCGGTGCTCGCGGGGACGGTGAGCGGGACCGGGACGGCGGCGGTGGCCGGCACCGCTCCGGACTCCGGCACCCGCACCGGCACCGGTACCGCCGAGGTGCGTACGTCGATGGAGACCGCGGCCGGCGGGACGCGGGTGACCATCCGGGGCCGGGGCACGTACGACTTGCGCACCCGGACCGGCCGGCTCACCGTCGTACTGCCCAAGGACCCCGCCGGTGAGGACGAGCACCGCCCCATCACCGAACTGCTGGCTCCGGGCGCGCTCTACATGAAGAACCGCGGCGCCGGGGTACCCGCCGACAAATGGGTCAGGGTGGACACGACGGCTCTGGAGGACGGCAACCTCGTCACCGGCGGGGTGACCGATCCGATGGCCGCCGCCGAACTGCTGCGCGGGGCGCGGCAGGTGACGTACGTGGGGAAGACCGAGCTCGCCGGCGTCGCCGTGCGGCACTACCGGGGGACGGCGGACATCGGACTGGCCGCGCGCGAGGCCGCGCCCGGGTCGCGCGAGGTGCTGGCCGCGGCAGCGAAAGGGTTCAGCAAGGACACGGTGCCGTTCGACGCGTACCTCGACGAGCAGGGGCGGCTGCGCAAGGTGCGCCACCGGTTCAGCTTCGCCAACGAGGGGCCGGCGGTGGAGGTGGTGTCGACCACACTGCTGTACGGGTTCGGGGTGCCGGTCTCCGTACGGCTGCCGGACGGCCGTGACATCTACACCGGGCAGATCCGGCAGCGGTAGGGGCGCGGCGCAGGGGTGCGGCCGGGAGCGGATGCGGGATGCGGGGCGCGGATGCGGGATGCAGGGTGTGGATGCGGACGGTGACGTAGGCATGCCGGTGCCGATGAAATGGTCCGTCCGTGCCATGCGTGGCGCGTGGTCCGCTCCCTAAGCTTGCCGGGAGGGGCACCGGGAAGTTGGCGACGGCAGTGAGAGGCGAGTGACGTGGTGACGCTCAGCGTGCGGACCGTATCCGATCAGGTGGCCCTCGCCGAGATCGAGCTCTGCGGCGAGCTGATGATCGCCGCGTCGGCCGCGATCGGGGAACGGCTCAGCGCGGACCGCATCGACGAGGTGCTCAACGTCCGCGTGATCACCGAGCGGACCACCGTCCCCCGGCAGGGCGACCACCGGGGGTGAGCGCGGCCCGGCACCCCCGCCATCAGGTGCGGAGCAGCCGGGCGACCGCCTTCGTGGCTTCCTCGACCTTGGCGTCGATCTCGTCGCCGCCCTTGACCGCCGCGTCCGCGACGCAGTGCCGCAGGTGCTCCTCCAGCAGCTGGAGGGCGAACGACTGGAGCGCCTTCGTGGACGCCGATACCTGGGTCAGTATGTCGATGCAGTAGACGTCCTCGTCGACCATGCGCTGGAGGCCGCGGATCTGGCCCTCGATCCGGCGCAGCCGCTTGAGGTGCTCGGCCTTCTGGTGGTGATAACCGTGTATGCCCCGGTCGTGGTCGGTGACGGGGGATTCCGTCTCCGCGGTGGTGCCCGCGGCCTCGGTGGTGGTCATTACTGCCTCCCGTTTTCCCTTTACCCTGCCGTTTATATACCCCTGGTGGGTATATCCTAACGAATTCATCTGAAACGTGACCGGGGGCCCGTGCTGATCACTGTGCCTGATGCGCGACACTGAAGAACGCCGGTTAGCCGTGGCCGGATGATGCGCCTAGCATCAGCCTGACCGAATCCAAAGCACCCCGAGGACCCCACGTGCGCTTTCGTCTGACCCCCAGGGAGACGAGCTTCTACGACATGTTCTCCGCATCCGCGGACAACATCGTCACGGGCTCGAAACTCCTGATGGAACTGCTCGGGGCGGACTCTGCCTCCCGAGTCGAGATCGCGGAGCGCATGCGGGCAGCGGAGCACGCGGGGGACGATGCCACCCACGCGATCTTCCACCAGCTGAACTCCTCTTTCATTACGCCGTTCGACCGTGAGGACATTTACAACCTCGCGTCGTCGCTCGACGACATCATGGACTTCATGGAGGAGGCCGTCGACCTGGTTGTGCTGTATCAGGTCGAGGAACTCCCCAGCGGCATTGCCCAGCAGATCGAGGTGCTGGCCCGGGCGGCCGAGCTGACCGCCGAGGCGATGCCGGGGCTGCGGACGATGGACAATCTCACCGAGTACTGGATCGAGGTCAACCGTCTGGAGAACCAGGCCGACCAGATCCACCGCAAACTGCTCGCTCATCTCTTCAATGGCAAGTACGACGCCATGGAGGTGCTGAAGCTCAAGCAGATCGTGGACGTGCTGGAAGAGGCGGCCGACGCGTTCGAGCACGTCGCCAACACGGTGGAGACCATCGCGGTCAAGGAGTCCTGAACCACGTGGACACCTTTGCGCTGATCGTGACCATCGGTGTCGCGCTCGGCTTCACGTATACGAACGGCTTCCACGACTCGGCGAACGCCATCGCCACGTCCGTCTCCACCCGTGCGCTCACCCCGCGTGCGGCGCTGGCGATGGCCGCGGTGATGAACCTGGCCGGTGCGTTCCTCGGCAGCGGTGTCGCCAAGACCGTGAGCGAGGGTCTGATCGCGACGCCCGAGGGCCACAAGGGGATGGGAATCCTCTTCGCCGCGCTCGTCGGCGCGATCATCTGGAACCTCGTCACCTGGTACTTCGGGCTGCCGTCCTCGTCCTCGCACGCTCTGTTCGGCGGAATGGTCGGCGCCGCGCTGGCCGGCGGGACGATGGTGCACTGGGACGGGGTGCTCGACAAGGTCGTCATCCCGATGTTCGTCTCCCCGGTCATCGGCCTGGTCGTCGGCTATCTGGTGATGGTCGCGATCATGTGGATGTTCCGGAAGTCCAACCCGCACAAGGCCAAGCGCGGTTTCCGGATCGCCCAGACGGTCTCGGCCGCGGGCATGGCGCTCGGCCACGGTCTCCAGGACGCGCAGAAGACCATGGGCATCGTGGTGATGGCGCTGGTCATCGCCGATGTCGAGAGCCCGAGCGACCCGATCCCGGTCTGGGTGAAGCTGGTCTGCGCGCTGATGCTCTCGCTGGGTACGTACGCCGGTGGCTGGCGCATCATGCGGACGCTCGGCCGGAAGATCATCGAGCTGGACCCGCCGCAGGGGTTCGCGGCGGAGACGACGGGCGCGTCGATCATGTTCGGCTCGGCGTTCCTGTTCCACGCGCCGATCTCCACGACGCATGTGATCACCTCCGCGATCATGGGTGTGGGCGCCACGAAGCGGGTGAACGCCGTCCGCTGGGGTGTCGCCAAGAACATCATCCTGGGCTGGTTCATCACGATGCCGGCCGCGGCCCTGGTCGCCGCCGCGAGCTACGGCGTCGTGGTGCTGCTCTTCGGCTGACGGATCGCGCGGCCGGCGGGCCGCGGCAGTACCGGAAACGGGGCCGCCCCCACTCCCTCTGCGGGGAGTGGGGGCGGCCCCTTCGCCTTGCGGTGGCACCGCCATGCAGCACCTCAAGGCAGTTCTGGGGACGGGGCCGGTTCGCCGGGGGCGCGGCCGGCCCCGTTGCCGGGTGACCTATCCGAAGCGACCCGAGATGTAGTCCTCGGTGGCCTGGACGGACGGGTTGGAGAAGATGCGCTCCGTGTCGTCGATCTCCACGAGCTTGCCGGGCTTGCCGACCGCCGCGAGGTTGAAGAACGCCGTGCGGTCCGAGACACGGGCCGCCTGCTGCATGTTGTGCGTCACGATGACGATCGTGAAGCGCTCCTTCAGCTCGCCGATCAGGTCCTCGATGGCGAGGGTGGAGATCGGGTCCAGCGCGGAGCAGGGCTCGTCCATCAGCAGCACGTCCGGCTCGACCGCGATCGCGCGGGCGATGCACAGACGCTGCTGCTGACCGCCGGAGAGACCGGAGCCGGGCTTGTTCAGCCGGTCCTTGACCTCGTTCCAGAGGTTGGCGCCGCGCAGCGACTTCTCGACGATGTCGGGCAGCTGGTTCTTCTTGTACGAGCCGTTCAGCTTGAGGCCGGCCGCGACGTTGTCGAAGATCGACATGGTCGGGAACGGGTTCGGGCGCTGGAAGACCATGCCGACCGTGCGGCGCACGGTGACCGGGTCGACGTTCGCCCCGTACAGGTTCTCGTCGTCCAGCAGCACCTTGCCCTCGACGCGGCCACCGGGGGTGACCTCGTGCATGCGGTTCAGGGTGCGCAGGAAGGTGGACTTTCCGCAGCCGGACGGGCCGATGAAGGCGGTCACGGAGCGGGGCTCCACGGTCATCGAGATGTCCTCGATGGCGAGGTGGGAGCCGTAGTAGGCGGACAGGCCGCTGACGTCGATGCGCTTGGCCATCTGAATCACTGCTTCTTTCTGTTGGCCGCGTCAGCGGCCGGCCACGCGGCGGAGCCGCATATTCAGTGCTGTGGGGCCTTCCAGCGGGCGATGCCGCGAGCCACCAGGTTGAGGATCATGACGAAGGCGATCAGGACCAGCGCGGCGGCCCAGGCACGGTCGTACGACTGGTCGGTGCCGACCCTGTACTGCTCCCAGATGTAGAAGGGGAGCGAGGACTGTGCGCCCTGGAACGGGTTGGGGTTGATCAGCTGGCTGCCGAATACCAGCAGCATGATCGGCGCGGTCTCACCGGCGATGCGGGCGATCGCGAGCATCACACCGGTGGTGATGCCGCCGATCGCGGTCGGCAGGACCACCTTCAGGATGGTGCGCCACTTCGGGACGCCGAGGGCGAGCGATGCCTCGCGGAGCTCGTTCGGGACGAGCTTGAGCATCTCCTCGGTGGAGCGGACCACGACCGGGATCATCAGGATCGTGAGCGCCAGCGCACCCATCAGGCCGGACGGCTGGGTCTTCGTCATCAGCATGATCGAGAGGATGAAGAGACCGGCGACGATGGACGGGATGCCCGTCATGACATCGACGAAGAAGGTCACGGCCTTGGCCAGGGCGCCCTTGCCGTACTCCACCAGGTAGACGGCGGTCAGCATGCCGATCGGGGCGGAGATCACGGTGGCGATGCCGACCTGCTCCAGCGTCCCGATCAGCGCGTGGTAGACACCGCCGGTCGGCTCGGAGCCGAGCACGCCGGCCATCGAGTGGGTCAGGAAGTAGACGTCCAGGCGCTCCGCGCCCCGGCTGATCGTCGTCCACAGCAGCGAGGCGAGCGGCACGACGGCCAGCAGGAAGCACACCCAGACGATGCTGGTGGCGAGCCGGTCCTTGGCCTGGCGCCGGTTCTCGACGACCGAGGTCGTGACGTACGAGATGGCGACGAAGAGCAGGGCGGAGAACAGGCCCCACTGGGTGTGGCTCTGCCAGCCGGCCGCGGCGCCGGTGCCCACGCCCAGCGCGAGCGCGAGCGCGGCGAAGGCGAACGGGGCCCAGCGGGGCAGTGCCCGGCTGCTCAGGCTGGTCGGACGGACGGTCTCCGTCGGGACGGGCCGCTCCTGTATGCCGGTGTTGGCTGCCTGGCTCATGCGTTGGCCCCCGAGTATTCCTTGCGGCGGGCGATGATCATCCGGGCCGCGCCGTTGACCAGCAGGGTGAGGACGAAGAGCACCAGGCCGGAGGCGATCAGGGCGTCGCGCCCGAATTCGTTGGCCTCGTCGAACTTCGCGGCGATGTTCTGGGCGAAGGTGCCGCCGCCGGGATTGAGCAGGTGCCCGGAGATGACGAAGCTCGGCGACAGGACCGTGGCGACGGCCATCGTCTCGCCGAGCGCACGGCCCAGGCCCAGCATCGAGGCGGAGATCACGCCGGAGCGGCCGAAGGGGAGCACCGAGAGGCGGATGACTTCCCAGCGGGTGGCGCCCAGGGCGAGGGCGGCTTCCTCGTGCATCTTCGGGACCTGGAGGAAGACCTCGCGGCTGACACTGGTCACGATCGGCAGGATCATGATCGCGAGCAGGATGCCGACGGTGAAGAGCGAGCGGGCGACGCCGACCTCGGTCTTCTCGAAGATGTACGTCCAGCCGAAGAACTGGTCGAGCCAGAGGTTCAGGCCCTCCAGGTACGGGACCAGGACGAGGGCGCCCCAGATGCCGTACACGATGCTCGGCACTGCGGCGAGCAGGTCGACGACGTAGGCGAGGGGCGCGGCCAGCTTGCGCGGCGCGTAGTGCGAGATGAACAGGGCGATGCCGACAGCGACCGGGACGGCGATGGCCATCGCGATGATCGAGCTGACGACCGTGCCGAAGAGGAGGACCGCGATGCCGAACTCCGGCGGGGTGCCGGCCGGGTTCCAGTCGAGGGTGGTGAAGAAGTTGCCCTCGTCCTTGGAGATGGCGAGCGAGGCGCGGTAGGTCAGGAACACGGCGATCGACGCCATGATCACGAGCAGCAGAATGCCCGAGCCCCTGGAGAGGCCCAGGAAGATCTTGTCGCCCGCGCGGCCGGTCTTCGTCCCGGCGCGCTTGCGCGCCGCCGGCGGCGCCGGCGGCGAATCTATCGGTGTGGTGGAAGCCATGGTCTTTCCGGTCTGTGTGGGGGAGCGGTCTGGCTCCCCTGGCGGCGGTGCACCGGATGGAAGGTGGCGGACCGGTCCGGAGGGGTGCACCGGACCGGTCTGCCGGATGTTGCTGGCGTTACTGGCGTTACTGGTGTTGCTGAAGGTGCTGCGGGTGTGGCTTGCGCGTCCCGGTTACGAGAGGGAGGCGATGGTCTCGCGGACCTTGGCGTTGATCTCGGCCGGGATCGGCGCGTAGCCGGCCTCGGTGAGGAGCTTCTGGCCCTCGTCACCGGCGGTGTAGTTCAGGAAGGACTTGACCGTGGAGAGGGTCTCGGCCTTGTTGCCCTTGTCGCAGACGACCTCGTACGTCACCAGGACGATCGGGTAGGCACCCTCGGCCTTGGTGGTGTAGTCGAGGTCCAGCGCCAGGTCCTTGCCGGTGCCCTTGATCTTGGCGGCGGCGATGGCCTTGGAGGCGTTCTCCGAGGTGGCCTTGACCGGGGCGGCGCCGCCGGTGTTGATGTCCACGGTGGAGATCGACTGCGAGGCGGCGTAGCTGAGCTCGAAGTAGCCGATCGAGCCGTCGACCTGCTTCACCTGGGCGGCGACGCCGGAGGAACCGGACGCGGCCTGGCCACCGGGGGCCGGCCACTTCTTCTCGGCCTCGTACTTCCAGTCGCTCGGGGCGGTCGCGCCGAGGTACTTGCCGAGGTTCTGCGTGGTGCCGGAGTCCTCGGAGCGGTGGAAGGCCTGGATCGGCTTGTCCGGGAGCTTCGCGCCGGAGTTGAGCTTGGCGATCGCCGGGTCGTTCCACTTCTTGATCTTGCCGTCGAAGATCTTGGCGAGCGTGGGGGCGTCCAGCGTCAGGCTGTCGACACCCTCCAGGTGGAAGCCGATGGCGATCGGGCCGCCGACCATCGGGAGGTTGATGCCCTGGCCGCCCTTGCAGATCTTCTTCGAGTCGGCGACCTCTTCGGGCTTCAGCGCCGAGTCGGAACCTGCGAAGCCGACGGTGCCCTGGTTGAAGGCGACGATGCCCTCACCGGAGGAGGAGGACTTGTAGTTGATCTCGACGCCGGAGCAGCCGGCCATGTAGTTCTTGGCCCAGAGGTCCATGGCGTTCTTCTGCGCGCTGGAGCCGGAGGCGGGCAGCTGGCCCTTGGCGTCGTCGCACTTGATGTTCGACGCGGCGCTCGTCTTCCCGCCGTTGCCGCCGGTGGTGCCGCCGCTGTTGTCGTCCGAACCGCACGCCGTGAGGACCAGGGCGCCGGAGACGGCGAGGGCACCGAGCGCGGTGGCACGAAGCCGGTTCTTGCGCTGAAGCTTCACTTTCGGGTGTTCCTTCCAGGAGCCGCCGAGGTCTTTTCGTTCTACGACGGCGTGCGTTGTCGTGGGTGCTCCGGCGTTTCGCCGCGCACCGTGCACTGCCGAAGTTAGGCAGAACAGGTGAAGCGTCCTACGGGGGAGAGTGAACGGAAGGTGAACCGTGCAGGACGGTGCGGTTCTCGCCCTTGGTCAGAGCTTCTACGGTGTCGGCGGTCCGGGAATGTCGGGTTTCCCCGGCGCGGTGGGAGGCCGGCGGAGCCGAGGCTCCGGCGTGGTCGGGGTCCGGCGGGTCCGGGGCTCCCGGCGTGGTGGGAAGTCCGGCGGGTCAGGGGCCCCCGGCGCGGTCAGAGGCCCGGCAGCAGCGCGAGCAGCGCGTCGACCAGCTCCCGGTCGCGGTCCTGGCTGAGGCGGGCACGGGCCGCCTCGGGGACGAGCCAGCTCACCCGGTCGACCTCGGAGCCGGGCACGAAGGAGCCACCGGCCGCCTCGGCCGCCCAGTAGGCGACCTCCTTGGGGCGGCCGTTCGCGAGGTAGCGGACCGTGGGGAGCGGGGCGCCGGGGACACAGTGGTGGCCGGTCTCCTCCAGGACCTCGCGCAGGGCGGCGTCCAGCGCCGGTTCGCCACGCTTCAACTTGCCCTTGGGGTGCGACCAGTCGTCGTAACGCGGCCGGTGGACCAGGCAGATCTCCAGCTTGCCGGAGTGCTCGGACCGGCGCCAAAGCACGCACCCCGCGGCGAGCACCGGCCCGTTCACGGCGCGTCTGGTGCCGCGGGCGCCCACCGCCCCGTTCATGGCGCGATCACGGCCGCGGCGTACGGCCAGCTCGTCCGGAACACGCCGCGGGCCGCCGTCACCTCGTGGCGCTGGTCGGCGTGGAGCACCCCCAGGGCGTACGCGGTGGCCGGCGCGATGCGGGGCGTACGGGCCGCCGATGCCGCCGCCGCGGCCGCCTCCGAGGCGTCCCGGTGCAGATCGAGGGCGTGACCCGGCGCGGCCAGGACCGGGTCCGGGGCGCCCCGGACCACCTCGTGGGCGTACCGGTGCAGCCGGAGCAGCAGCCGGGTCCGGTGCCAGGGCGCGTCCTGCGCCTCGTTGTACGGCTCGACCGCCTGGCCGGACGGGAGCGCCGCCACCGCACCGAGCAGCTGCTGCTCGGCCCGGTCGGCGGGCCCGTGCAGCATCTCCTCGGCCGGGGCCGCGGCCGCCGGGGCGAGCGGGACCTCGGAGGCGAGCAGCGCGACGGCGTCGGCCACCGCGTGGAAGCGGGAGGAGCCGAGCGCCTGGAGCGCCGTGGAGTGCGCGCGGGTACGGGCCAGGGTCAGCTGCCGTTCGAGCAGCGCTCCGGCGCGGGCGGCGCCGACACCGAGGGCGGCGCGCTCCTTGTCGGTGGCGCCGTCGGAGCCGGTCCCGTTGCGGGCGGGGGGCAGCGAGGTGCCGGACAGCGCGTGCAGCGCTTCCAGCAGCCGGTTCAGCCGGGTCGCGTAGGCGTGTTCTCTGGCCAGGGTGCCGGAGAGCCAGGCCAGTTCGGTACGGAGCTGCTCGGCCCAGGTGGCGTCCAGCGCCGCCCGGAAGGTGTGCAGCGTGCCGCCGATCCGGCGCGAGGAGCGGCGCAGCGCACCGGCCGCCTCCTCGGCTCCGTGGTTTCCGGCGTCCGTGGGGGCGCTGTTCTCGCGGTGCAGGCGCAGGCTGCGGAGGAATTCGGCCGCCTGGTCCTGAAGGTAGGGCGCGAGTACGGCGCCCGCCGTAAGGTCCGCCTGCGTCGTCTGGTGGTCATGGCGTCGCACGCCGGCGCCTCCGGGCGTCAATGAGCATTTCCTGTACGTGCCGCAGCGGCTGACCGTCCGCGTCCATGGCGTGCCGGGTCCAGTTCCCGTCGGGACCGAGGTGCCAGGAGGAGGTGGTGTCGGCCATGCCGGTCTCCAGGAGACGGCTGAGCGCGGCGCGGTGGGCGGGGTCGGTGACCCGGACCAGTGCTTCGATCCGGCGGTCGAGATTGCGGTGCATCATGTCGGCGCTGCCGAACCACACTTCGGGTTCGCCGCCGTTGCCGAAGGCGAAGAGCCGGGAGTGTTCGAGGAAGCGGCCCAGTATGGAGCGGACCCGGATGTTCTCGGAGAGGCCGGTGACACCGGGGCGGATCGCGCAGATTCCGCGTACCCAGATGTCCACCGGTACGCCGGCCGTCGCGGCCCGGTAGCAGGCGTCGATGATCGCCTCGTCGACCATCGAGTTGACCTTGATGCGGACATAGGCGGTCCGCCCGGCCCGCTGGTGGGTGATCTCCTTGTTGATCCGGGCGATCAGCCCGTCCCGCAGGGATTTCGGGGCGACCAGGAGGCGGCGGTAGGTCTCGCGGCGGGAGTAGCCGGAGAGCCGGTTGAAGAGGTCGGAGAGGTCCGCGCCGACCTGTGGGTCCGCGGTCAGCAGGCCGATGTCCTCGTAGAGCCTGGCGGTCTTGGGGTGGTAGTTGCCGGTGCCCACGTGGGAGTAGCGGCGCAGGGTGTCGCCCTCCTGCCGGACGACGAGCGAGAGCTTGCAGTGGGTCTTGAGGCCGACGAGTCCGTAGACCACGTGGCAGCCGGACTCCTCCAGCTTCCGCGCCCACTTGATGTTGGCCTGCTCGTCGAAGCGGGCCTTGATCTCGACGAGTACGAGGACCTGCTTGCCGGACTCGGCGGCGTCGATGAGCGCGTCGACTATCGGCGAGTCGCCCGAGGTCCGGTACAGGGTCTGCTTGATGGCGAGGACGTCGGGGTCGCTCGCGGCCTGCTCCAGGAACGCCTGTACGGAGGTGGAGAAGGAGTCGTACGGGTGGTGCAGGAGCACGTCGCGTTCGCGCAGCGCGGCGAAGATGTCGGGCGCGGAGGCGGATTCGACCTCGGCCAGGTCGCGGTGGGTGCCGGCGATGAACTTGGGGAACTTCAGCTCGGGCCGGTCCAGCGAGGCTATGCCGAAGAGCCCGGTGAGATCGAGCGGTCCGGGCAGCGGGTAGACCTCGGCGTCGGACACCTTCAGCTCGCGGACCAGCAGGTCCAGCACGTACGGGTCGATGGACTCCTCAACCTCCAGCCGGACCGGCGGGCCGAAGCGGCGCCGCATGAGCTCCTTCTCCAGGGCCTTGAGGAGGTTCTCGGCGTCGTCCTCCTCGACCTCCAGGTCCTCGTTCCTGGTGACCCGGAACATGTGGTGGGCGAGGACCTCCATGCCCGGGAAGAGCTCTTCGAGGTGGGCCGCGATGATGTCCTCTATGGGCACGTACCGCTGCGGCGACGCCTCCAGGAAGCGGGTCAGCAGTGGCGGCACCTTGACCCGGGCGAAGTGGCGGTGGCCGCTGACCGGGTTGCGTACGACGACGGCGAGGTTGAGCGAGAGTCCCGAGATGTACGGGAAGGGGTGCGCCGGGTCGACGGCGAGCGGCGTCAGCACGGGGAAGACGCGCTGCCGGAAGAAGGTGAACAGGCGGGCCTGTTCCTTCTCGGTCAGCTCCGGCCAGCGGATCAGCTGGATGCCCTCGTCGGACAGGGCGGGGGCGATGTCCTGCTGGAAGCAGGCGGCGTGCCGGGCCATGAGTTCGCGCGAGCGGGTCCAGATCAGGTCCAGGACCTCGCGGGGCTGGAGTCCGGAGGCGGAACGGGTGGCGACGCCGGTGGCGATGCGGCGCTTCAGACCGGCCACCCGGACCATGAAGAACTCGTCCAGGTTCGAGGCGAAGATGGCGAGGAAATTAGCCCGTTCGAGGAGGGGGGTCGCGGGGTCCTCGGCGAGTTCGAGCACCCGTTCGTTGAACGCGAGCCAACTGCGCTCGCGGTCCAGGAAGCGGCCCTGTGGCAGCTCGTCGCCGTCGACGTCGGGTTCGTACGCGTCGACATCGGCGTCGATGTCGGGGTCCAGGTCGGCGGCGGTGGACAACGCGGCACCGTTGGACGCTGCGGTGGCGACGGCATGCGGCCGGTGCGCGGCGAGTGAGCCGACCGACGGCTGCACGGTGGGCTGGACCGGTACCTCGGAGCTGGGCTGCTGGCTCATGGCCCTATTCTTCCGCGCGGATGGCCCAAGGGGCGCGCCGGAGGGTGCGGAGATCGCGGGGAACGCGCGGTTCACGTCGTTCGTGCGGTCTCCGCCGGGATTTCTCCCGTTGCGGGGGGTCGGCACGGCTGGCTGCATCCTGAAAGGGTGGCAAGCGCTTCTGAATGGCTGGTAACGGCGACATGACGTGCAGGAAGCGGTGTGGCCGTGCCCGGGTGCCCGGAAGGGCCCCGGGCACGGCCGGTGGGCTCAGCCGTGCCGGCGGCGCAGCACCCGGAAGGCGAGGGCGACGGCGAGCGCGGCGAGGGCGAGCAGGATGCCCGTCTCGACGAGCTGGAGGGGCCAGAAGTGCGAGGCGGGGTGGTAGTCGATGTAGCGGTGCGTGATGCCCTTGTCGGCCAGGCACTGCTTGAAGTCGCTGTTCCAGTCCAGGCAGGCGTCCGGAGGCAGCCGTTCACCGGTGGCGGTCAGCCAGCCCCGCCCGGCATCGAACGCCTCGCTGGGGAACCGGTACTTGCTTCCGGGCTCGAACGTGTCCGTCAGGACCGGCCACAGATGGATGCGCGCCTTGTTCAGGGCGAGTACCAGCGCCCCGTACCCCGCCACCGTCACGATCATCGCGGTGACGGTGCGCCGCAGCAACAGTCCGGCGAGCGCTCCGAGGGCCAGCATGCACAGCGCGTAGCCGACCGGGACGGTGCCGATCGAGCGGTACACCTCACGCTCTTGCCACACCGGCAGCTGGTGCCCCGCGTTGTCCCGGGCCTGTGCCCACGTACTGACGGCCGACAGCACGGAGACGGAGGCCAGCGCAACGACGGCGGGCACCGCGAGCTTGGCGGCGAGCCAGCCGGCGGGCGTCACGGACTGCGACCAGGCCAGCCGGTACGTGCCGCTCTCCAGCTCACGGGCGATCACCGGGCCCGCCACGAAGATCCCGACGAACGCGGGAAGGACCATCATCAGCAGGCTGGACCAGTTGAGGGCGTCCGTCGTCCACAGCCGGCGGTCGAGATACGCGTTGACCGTGTCGGTGCAGCCGGGCGTCGTGTGCACGACCGAGCAGCCGGTCCCGGCAAAGGCATCCGTGACATGGTCGGCCCAAAGCCGGGTGCCGACCAGCACGACGAAGACCAGTACGGGCACCAGGACGGCGATCCGCAGGGGCCACCGGTGCTGGCGTATGACGACCCGTGCCGGGCCGCGCAGGGCGATCGCGCTCATACGGCGGCCACCTCCTGGCCGGCCTCGACGGCCTGACCGGCCGCCGCGCTCGGCGTCAGCAGCGCCGGCGCCTGTGGCGACCGCAGATGGGCCAGCAGCAGTTCCTCAAGTGAAGGCTCGGCGGCCTCCCAGACGGCGGTGTCCACGGCGCCTTGCCTCCGTACGAGTGTGGTCTGCACACGTCCCGCGGTGCGGGACTCGATGACGGTGTGCGGTGCGGTGTCCTGCACCGGACCGGTGAGCAGGGTGTGCGCGGCGAGCAGGTCCTCCGTCTCGCCGCCGAGGCGGACCCGGCCGCCGTCGACGAGCAGGAGGTAGTCGCAGGAGCCCTCCAGCTCGGTGAGGATGTGCGAGGACATCACGATGGTGGTGGAGTGCTCGGCCGACTCCGCCATCAGCGCGCCCATCAACTGGTGGCGGGCGAGCGGGTCGAGGTCGGCCATCGGCTCGTCCAGCAGCAGCAGTTCGGGCCGCTTGCCCAGCGCGAGGGCCAGGGCGAGCCGGGTGCGCTGACCACCGGAGAGGTCACGGACCCGGGCGTCGCGCGGGAGCTCCCCGGCGATCCGCTCGGCGGTCTCCTGGTCCCAGGTCGCGGGGTTCAGCTCGGCGCCCGCCCAGAGCGTCGCCTCCACCGTCAACTGCGGGTACAGCGGCTTGTCCTGGGCCACGAAGGCCATCCGGGAACGGGCGTCCCCGGGTGCCGCGCCCAGCACCCGTACCGTCCCTTCCGACGGCCGCAGGAAGCCGGCCGCGAGGGCGAGCAGGGTGGACTTGCCCGCGCCGTTGGGCCCGACGAGGGCGCACACCCGCCCGGCGGGCAGCCGGAAGGAGCAGTCGCGCAGCGCCCAGCCCCTGCCCCTGCCCCGGTACTTCATGCCGAGGCCGGTGGCCTCGATCGCAGCGCCTGTCATCCGGCCTGATCCCCCTCGAAAGTCCTGTCCAGTACGGCGGTGAAGAGCGCGCTCACGTCGTCCTTCTCCAGCCCGGCCGCGCGGGCCCGGCGGGTCCAGTCGGCGAGCTCGGCGCGCAGCGGTGCGTCGTCGGCGGCCGCCGCGCCGCCGAGGGCCCGGGTGACGAAGGTGCCGAGCCCGCGCCGGGCCTCGACCAGGCCTTCGCGTTCCAGCTCCCGGTAGGCCTTGAGCACGGTGTTCGGGTTGATGGCGGTGGCCTCGACGACCTCGCGCGCGGTGGGCAGCCGGTCGCCGGGCTCCAGCAGGCCGAGGCGGAGCGCCTGCTTGGTCTGCTGGACGATCTGGAGGTACGTGGCGACGCCGCTGCGCCGGTCGATGCGGTACTCGACCGCTGCGGACTCTGCCATGTTCACCCCTTTCACTAATTGAGTAGTGAAAGGGTGGCGTAAAGAAGGGGCGGCGTCAAGCGACGCCGCCCCCCCGGGTGAGTTGGGCCCGTGGGCCCTTGCCTCAGGACTCCGTGCGGTGCGTGCCTCAGGACTCCGTGCGGTACATCAGGTCCACCTCGTGCGTCGCGAAGCCCATCCGCTCGTAGACGGCCAGGGCAGCCTTGTTGTCCGCGTCCACGTAGAGCATCGCGGTCGGCAGCGCCTCGGCGGCCAGGTGGCGCAGCCCGATCGCGGTGAGCGCCTTGCCGAGCCCGCCGCCCTGCGCGTCGGGCCGGATGCCGACCACGTACACCTCGCCGAGCTGCTCCTCGGCGTGCACCTTCGTCCAGTGGAAGCCGATCAGCTCGCCGTCGCGCTCGGCCAGGAAGAACCCCTTCGGGTCGAACCACGGCTCCGCCTTGCGGTCGTCCAGGTCGCGCTGGGTCAGCGAACCCTGCTCCGGGTGATGGGCGAAGGCGGCGCGGTTCACCGCGAGCCAGGCGGCGTCGTCCTCGCCGGGCAGGAAGGTGCGGACGGTGACGCCGGGCGGCAGCACCGGCTCCGCGATGTCCAGCGGGGCCAACGGGCGGCGCAGCTGGCGCAGTTCGCGGAAGAGCGAGAGGCCGAGGACCTGCGCGAGATGCCGCGCCGCGGACTTCCCGCCGTGCGCCCACACCCGCAGCCGCTTCCCGGTCACGGCGAGCAGCGCCGCGCCCAGCGCCCGCCCGTGGCCCTGCCCCCGGTACGCCGGATGCACGACCAGCTCGGCGGCCGGCGCCTCGACGGGGTCGGTGTCCTCCAGCTGCGCGTACCCGACCAGGACCGTCCCACTGGTCAGCAGCAGGTGCCGGACCCCTGCCCGCCGCCCGCCCCGCAACTGCAACCGCCCCTGCTCGGAGACGGCCTGCCTGCCGTCGGACCGGGCCGCCTCGGCGAGCAGATCGGACACGGCGTCCGCCTGCTCGGGGGAGAGCTCGTCGAGCGTCCGGATCTCACGTCCGGGAGCGGGGAGGGGTGCGTCAGTCGTCATGTCTACGAGCCTACGGGGGCGGGGTGGGTACCGGGGTGGTGCGCGGGCGCTTCGGGACTCGGTACGTGGTCTGTGGCGTGTCCGGTACGCCGTCGGCGACGAGAATGCGGGCCGCCCGGTTCGGCGAGGCCGGGACGGGCAGGGCAGGGCCTTGGTGATCTCCTTCGCGGCTCCGGTCGCGTACCTGCCGGGACGGTGGGTCAGACCACGGCGAGCCGGTCCACCAGCAGCTCCACCCTCGGCCCGGTTTCCTCCGGCGGCAGCCGTCCCGACCGGGTCAGGGTCGCCACCCCGTGCAGGGCCGCCCAGAACACCTCGGTGAACAGCCCCGGTTCGACACCGTCCCCGGCGACCTCGGCGAGGCACTCCAGCAGCGCGGCGAAGGCGTCCTTGAGAGGTTCCGGGGTGTCCTCCTGCGCGTACGCCAGACCGCCGTCGAGCTGGAACAGGGCGTCGTAGACCGCCGGGTTGCGTGCGGCGAAGTCGAGGTAGGCGCTGGCGAGGGCGTACACCCGGGCGCGCGGGCCGTCGGCGGCGGAGGTCGCGGCCCGCAGCGCCACGGCCAGCTCGGTGGCGCCCTGGAGGGCGACGGCGCCGATGATCTCGCGTTTGCCGCGGAAGTGGCTGTAGAGGACTGGCTGGCTGTATTCGATGCGTTCGGCGAGCCGACGGGTGGTGACCGCGTCCCAGCCCTGCTGCTCGGCGAGTTCGCGGGCCGTCGCCACGATGAGGCGCTCGCGGACCGCCCGTTCGCGCTGCTTGCGTTCCTGTACCGACATGAGTCGATCCTAGCAGCGCTAGACATGAGAGCGGCAGTAGTACTAGCGTTGCCTTGTCAGCTAGCGACGCTAGATTTCGGAAGGGCCGTCATGCTCAATGCGCTCCAGGTCGTCACCACCGTGGTCGTCGGCGTGATGGTGGGGGTGGAGTTCTCCGTCGCCTTCGTCATCAACCCGATCCTCAATGCCCTCCCGGAGGACAGTGGCCAACTCGGCCACGCACACGGGGGCCGAATGCTCGGCGCCGTGATGCCGTTCTGGTACATCGGCTCGCTCGTCCTCGTCGGCATCTGGGCTGCCGCCGGGTGGCACCACCACGGAACCGGCCTCGTCGTCACCGCCGGCGGGCTGCTGATCCTCAGCGTGGTCATGTCGCTTCTGCTGCTCGTCCCGATCAACAACCGGAACAAGACGTGGACCCCCGAGAACCGGCCCGAGGACTGGAAGGAGCAGATGAACCGCTGGGGCCGCTTCCACTACGTCCGCGTCGCCGTCATCATCGCCGCCTTCGTTCTGCTGGTCACCGCCCTCGCCTGAGCCCACGGGCCGGCCCCCCCGGTCGTCAGCCGCAGACCGCTCGGCCGGGCGCCCGAAGTACGGCACCGCCACCTCCGTCCGCAGCGCGTCCCCGGACACCAGCACCCTCGAACTCCGCCGGTGTCCGCGGGCCCCTGCGACAACATCGGCCCCCGGCCACGCCCGCCGCTGGGCCCTGCCCCGCCCCGGGCTGAACGTCAAAGGAGAAGCACCATGTCGCTGAAGAACGTCAACACCGTCCTGGCCGCCGCCGTCGCCCTGTTCGTCCTCTACCTCGGGCTGTCCTTCATCCTGACCCCCGAGACGTCCACTCCAGGCGTTGGCCTGCCGAACTGGCCCGACGGCGACGGTGACGGCTTCCTCATCATGAAGGGCATCCGTGAATTCGCGATGGGCCTGGTCATCGGCATCCTGCTGGTGACGGGCCACCGCCGCGCACTGGGCTGGGTCCTGCTGATGGAGGCCGTCGCCCCGTTCGGCGACATGATCAACGTCTTGGCCCACCACGGTTCCGTCGCGGCCGCGTTCGGCATCCACGGCCTGACCTCGGCGCTGATCGCGCTCACCGGCCTGCAGTTCCTCCGCGAGACCAGGAAGGCCCCCGCCCCCGCCCCGGCGCCCGCCGCGCAGCCCACCTGACAGCCGTATGCCCCGAAGGGGTGGCCCGGCCGCATGGCCGGGCCACCCCTCGTCCGTCGGCGGCCGCCGGGAAAGGCCGGACGGCGGCCCTGAATTCCGCTTCGTCGCCCATGTCGTACGGCCTTGCGACGCACATGCGGGCCGGGGCATCTCTGCCCGCATATGTGAGCCATGCGCGTGACCTGTTCCGGTTTGAAGCCATTCCCACCGCATGGCAACCAGTTCGTAACCACCGGCACCTGTCGCGCTACGCGCGTTGACCCTAGGCTGCGCACGAAGTCTCCAGACTCGTCATCACTTTCGAACTCCCGCTGAACTCACAAGGGGACCGATGTCAGCGACACCGCAGAAGAACCGCGCGTCCCGGCGGGTGCTCACCGCCGCGGCCGGGCTCGCCACCGTCGGCGCGCTCGTCGCCGCGATGCCGGCCGGCGCCCAGGACCGCCACGGCCACGGGCACGGTGGCCACGGACACGGGCACGGCCACCACAAGCCGAGCCGTACCGTCGACGTACAGCTGCTGTCCTTCAACGACCTGCACGGGAACCTGGAGCCGCCGGCCGGCTCGGCGGGCAAGGTCCTTGAGACGCAGCCCGACGGCTCGGCCAAGGAGATTCCGGCCGGTGGCATCGAGTACCTCGCCTCCTCGCTGCGCACCGCGCGCAAGGGGCACCCGTACTCGATCACCGCGGCCGGTGGCGACATGGTGGGCGCGAGCCCGCTGCTGTCCGGTCTCTTCCACGACGAGCCGACCATCGAGGCGCTCAACAAGATCGACCTCGATGTGACGACCGTCGGCAACCACGAGTTCGACGAGGGCGCCACCGAGCTGGCCCGCCTCCAGAACGGCGGCTGCCACCCGGTCGAGGGGTGCTACGAGAAGGACAAGAAGTTCGAGGGCGCCGACTTCCCCTACCTCGCCGCCAACGTGACGAACGAGAAGTCGGGCAAGCCGATCCTCAAGCCGTACACGGTGTGGAAGAAGAACGGCGTCAAGGTCGGCTTCATCGGAGTGACCCTGGAGGGCACGCCGAACATCGTCACGGCCAATGGCGTCAAGGGGCTGAAGTTCCACGACGAGATCGAGACGATCAACAAGTACGCCAAGGAGCTGGACCGCCAGGGCGTCAAGTCCATCGTCGCGCTGATCCACGAGGGCGGGGCCCCGGCCTCCGCCTCGTACAACTACGACTGCGACAGCTCCGGCGCCGGTGACGGCATCTCCGGGCCGATCACCGACATCGCCAAGGGCATCACGCCCAAGGTCGACGCCCTGGTCACGGGCCACACCCACCAGGCGTACGTGTGCACGATCCCGGACCCGGCGGGCAACCCGCGCCTGGTCACCTCGGCGTCGTCGTTCGGCAAGGTCTACACGGACACGACCCTCACCTACGACCGCCGTACCAAGGACATCGTCCGTACGTCGGTGAAGTCGGCCGGTGCCTCGAACCCGGAGTCGGCGAACCACATCGTCAGCCGGGACCAGCACAGGGCCCGCGACATGGAGACCCTCATCGCCCGCTGGAACGCCCTCGCGGCGCCCATCGCGAACAAGCCGCAGGGCTACATCTCCGCCGACATCGACGGCCGCGGCTCCAAGGCCCTTGAGAAGCCGCTCGGTGACGTGATCGCCGACGCCCAGCTGGAGGGCCTGGCCCCGGCGGACAAGGGCGGGGCGGTCGTCGCCCTCATGAACCCGGGCGGCATCCGCGCGGACCTGGTGCACAAGGCGAGCGGCGCCGAGGGCGACGGGGTGGTGACGTACGGGGAGTCCTTCACCGTGCAGCCCTTCACCAACATGATGAACGTCGTCGACCTGACCGGCGCCCAGCTGGTGCAGGCGCTCCAGCAGCAGGTCAGCGGCTCCAACGAGGCCAGCCCGAAGATCCTCCAGGTCTCCAAGGGCCTCACGTACACCCTGGACATGACGAAGACGGGCGCGGCCCGCGTGGTCACCGACACCATCAAGCTCAACGGTGAGGCGATCGACCCGGCCAAGACCTACCGCGTCGCGATGAACGAGTTCCTGGCGGGCGGCGGCGACGGCTTCGCGGCCCTCGGCGAGGGCACGAACAAGCTGGTCGGCGCCTCCGACCTGGACCTGTTCAACGCCTACCTGGCGGCCCACTCCACGGCCGAGGCCCCGCTGGCCCCGCCGGCGGCAGACCGGATCACGGTCATCCAGTAACTCCCGTACGCGGGTGAGCGGGGCGGTGGGCCGGCGGGCCCACCGCCCTTCCGCGTTTCCATGGCCTGTTCAGGGCGCCGACCCCGCTCGGGCGAGGGTGAACCAGACCGCCTTCCGGTACGGGAAGCAGCCGCCCAGCACGGACATGCCCCAGGCGAGCGCCAGCTGCTCCACGAGCAACAGCCCGCGTCCGCCCTCCTGTTCGCCGCGCAGGTCGCGGAAGGCCGGCGGCTCGGGCAGGGCCCAATGGTCGTCGTCCGCGACGGAGACGGTGACCTGTTTGCGCTGGACGATCACGCGGACCCGGATCAGGGGCGTGCGGGTATGCCGGTGGGCGTTGGTGACGACTTCCGTGACACACAGACGCGCATCGTCGACCAGCCCGCGGTGTCTGCTGACGGTCAGCAGCGACGCGATGAAGTCACGCGAGAGCTTCGCGGCGCTGGACGTGTTCGGCAGGGCGAGCCGGTAGACCTCGCCGCCCTGTGGGACCGGTGGCGTGGAGTAAGTGGTGGCGTGGACGTGGGTCATGTCGTTCTCCCAACGCGGTGCGGTGCGAACGGGTGCGTCGCTCGTCGTCCGTGGCGATGGCCGTACGCAGGCGAGGGTCAACATGCTTGTGTACGGCTGCACTTCGGTCTGTCGACGTGTGGCGCGGCGGTGTGGCGACCATAGCCGACGCGCCTCACACGTTGGACGCGTTTGTGTAATGTCATGAACGATGTGCGGCTCGATGGGTAACGGGGCCACACTGACCCGGGGAGAGGAGAATGTGATGCCATCAAGGAAGGCGCCCACAGTGCGCCAGCGTCGACTGGGTGCCGAGATGCGCAAGATGCGGGAGCGCACGGGGCTTTCGCTCACGGAAGCGGGTGCGATGCTCAGCACGGACCGCACCACGGTGAGCAACATCGAGTCCGGGCGGTTCGGCGTCAGCGCCGAGCGGGTTCGCGCATGGGCGGAGCACTACGGGTGCTCCGACGAGGCGTACATCGATGCGCTCGCGGAGATGGCACGGGAGCGCATAAGCGGATGGTGGGAGGACTATCGGGGTGAGCTCACCAGCGATGCCCTTGACCTGGCCGAGTTGGAGCACCACGCCGCCGGCCTGCGCTCGATCGAGATCATGCACATTCCTGGACTGCTCCAGACCGAGGACTACGCGAGGGCTGTGTTCGCGGAGGCGGTCCCACCGCTCAGCCCGTCGCATCAACGGCGCCTGCTTTCAAATCGGTTGAAGCGCCGGGACGTGCTCGATCGGGTGGATCAGCCCCGTTGTGTGTTCCTGGTCCACGAGGCGGCGCTGCGGATGGTCTATGGCGGCTCGGCCATTGCGCGCAGCCAACTCGACTATCTGTTGCAGCAGTCGGAGCGGGAGAACGTCGTCATCCGTGCGATCCCCTTCGCGGTGGGCGGTTTCCCGCACGCCAACAGTTCGGCACAATACCTCTACGGTCCCGTGCCGCAGCTCGACACCGCGCAGACGGACACTGCGACCGGATCGGGGTTCCTGGACGCTGAAACAAGCCTTGAGAACTGGCGGGTTGCTCTGAACCGGACCGAAGAGCGCTCCCTCGACCCGGAGAAGACACGGGACTTCATTCGTACCATCGCACTACAAGTATGAAGGCGTGAGAACAATAGAAATCCAGTGGCGAAAGTCGTCGAAATCATCGAATGCCGATGGCAATAACTGCCTTGAGCTGGCCGAGCACGGGGGTGAGATCCTGATGCGCGAGAGCGACAACCCGGGCGTGATCATCCGTACGACCCGTGCCAAGCTCCGCGCCTTCCTCGGTGGCGCCAAGGAAGGCGAGTTCGACGATCTGGCCTGAGCTGTCGCGCTCCCGCCTCGGGCGGCTTCCTGAGCTCCGCAGTTCGACCCACTGCGATTGCAGTCCAGTTCCGCAGCTTGACACCGTGCCGACGGATGTCCTGCTGGGTCCCGGGTTCGTCGACGCAGCGGCGCGGCTCCGGGGAATTTCGGGCGGTGCTCGGCCGAATGGAAGGGCGATCGCTCGATTCGCGTAGCTTCGAGAGACTTCATCAAGGAAGTCGCAGAGCGCATGTGAGGGCATGAGAATGATGGAAATTCAGTGGCGAAAGTCATCCAGGTCGGCTGATGCCGATGGCGACAACTGCCTTGAGCTGGCCGAGCACGGTGGCGAGATCCTGATGCGCGAGAGCGACAACCCGGGCGTGATCATCCGTACGACCCGTGCCAAGCTCCGCGCCTTCCTCGATGGTGCCAAAGAAGGCGAGTTTGACGATCTGGCCTGATTTCTAGTGCTTTCGCTTCGGGCGGTTCCCATCGGCGCAGGCGGGGGCCGCCCTTGGTGTGTCCGGATGGCTTGGATTAGCTGGTCAGGCTGCACGTGTCGACTACTTGCACCTCACTCGTTAGACGTCAAACGCTTGAAACAGGCTCGCTTAAAACGCTAGCTTCGGGTGGTGCCTCCAGCTGGCCCGGCTCTCCGGTGAGTCGCGCCTGGAGTGCCCAACTCCGGTCAACTCTGCGCCAGTTGAACGGAGTTCCGAAGGGTCGCCCCGCGCCTGCCGCTCGTCACGCCGGCCGCAGGCGCGGGGCGGTCCCGGTGCGGCGCCAGGAGGAGCTTCGTGCGCGAGCAACAACCCGTACCCTCCGCGACGCGCGTGTTCTGGTGCGAGCGGGTCACCTACCGCACGATGGAGGCGGACGAGATCGCCGAGGTGTCCCGGCACATGGCGCTCGACCCCGCCGAGGCGATCCGCTTCATCCGGCTCGACGTGCGGGCGCTGGCCGCCGGACTGCCGCCCGTCGAACGCCACCGGGCGCTGAGCTGGGTGGACGGCGGCGGATGTGTCGGTGCCATCGGCGCGCTCCATCGCGGCGAACCCTGTGGCCTCTCCCTCAGTCACCGGGGTGCCTGGACCGAGTGGACCGTGCGCCCGGCTTTCGGCTCTCCCTCAGACGTCAGGGACCGATCCGATCTGCCCGTGTGGCCACCGGGGTGAAGCCATGGCCGGACGCGGGTCGGCCCCGGACGTTTCACGAGGCGCGCGGGGTCCGGTCGTACCTCTGTATCAGGCGGGGGAGCCGTGCGGCGTCGGAGGCGTTGTGCGTACGGACCTTCTCCAGTTCATGGGTGTGGTCCCGGATCGCCGCGTTCTCGTATTCCGCCTCGACGGCGAAGTTCACACCCAGCAGGTTGACCCGCAGCTTGCAGGAGATGTCGGCCGTGGCGACGGCGACCTCCGCACGGCTCGGCCGGGCGGTGCGCAGGTCCCAGCGGGGGTCTTCGAGAGCGGCGTCGGGATCGCGGTAGGTGAATCCCTTGTCCCGCATGCAGGAGGACCATGTCCGGTTCACCGCCGCGACCCGGGGGTCCGAGCGCGAGCGCTCGAACGCCTCGTGGCGCAGGCGGGCGACGAGGTCGTTGCCGCGTTGTGCCGACTCCGAGCCGTCGGCGTACACGGTCCGTCCGGCCTGTCCCGCGCAGCCGTCGCGCGGAACCGGCCTGCCGCGTAAGGGCGTTGACGACGCCCGGCCATCCGCCGTACGGCCGGACAACGCCTCGCGCTCCGGCAGGGACAGGGCGGTCGCGATCTGCGGAGCACGAGTCCCGCCGGGGGCCTTGTCGAGGTGGTACCCGCGTTCGGCGGCGATGGCCCGCTCGCTGATCCCGTAGCGGCGCGACTCGTACTCGCGCCACGTCGCGACCGTGGTCTTGATGTAGTCACTGGACAGATGGGGCAGGTACTGGAAGCCGAAGCCGCGCATGCACCGCTGTTGCACGCGGTAGACGAGGTACTCGCCGGTGGCCTGTTCCTCGGGGGTGGGGAGGTAGGCGTTCAGCGGCAGCCGGAGGTTCGCGGTGGTGGTCGGGGTCGGCGTCGACACCGGCCCGGGGGCGGCGGGCGGCCACACCGGTTCTCCGTCGCACCCGGAGACGAGGAGCGTGGCGGTCAGCGCACCGGCCGACAGGGCGGTGAGCCAGGCCGAACGACGCCGGAACGCGGCCCGTTCCGTGTTCACGCGTGGTCCTGCCATGGGTGACTCTCCGCTCTCTCGGGGCCCTGGTGAGGCTGGAAGCCCTGCCCGAGCCAGAGGCGCGGGCAGGGCGGTCGTGCGGGTTCGGCTCAGGTGCAGCTGTCCACGCGGATCGAGGCGTTGTTGTTGCGCAGGGCGCTGTTCAGGTTTCCCGCGCGCCCGGCGTGGAGCCAGTTCGCGTCACCCTTGAAGCCGGGGGAGTAGAAGACGGCGACGTGGCAGTTGGTGGTGTTGTTGCCCATGGACGCGGCGTTGTTGCGCACCACCTGCCCGGCGCCCGCCGTGCCCGTCCCGTGGTTGGCGAACTTGTTGCCCGACAGGTCCGAGTCCGACGTCCCGGCCGGTGTCCAGCTCGCGTTGGTGAGATTGGGGCTGTAGTAGAGGCACATGTAGGTGCCGCAGGGCTGCCAGAACGACGACCAGGTGTCGATGTTCGTCGAGGTCGCACCGGCCGTCGGTGCGAATGAGAGGGCGGCGGCACTGGTCGCGGCCACGGCGATGCCCACCATGGACGCCCGCTTCAGGGATATGGCTCGTAACACGTTCATCTGCGACTCCTGTGGCTTGTGTGATTCGTGAGTTCGGGTGCACTGCCGGACACTCAGCTCCCGTAGCCATGCCTCGGCTGCGGGAAATCCCCCCGTCGGTCCGGGTGTGGCCCTGGGCGATCGGATCGCACAGGGCCGGATAGTGGCTTTCGCCCGGGGGCGGCCGGGGCCACCCTCGAAGGCGTTGCGTGTCCATGGTCGGGACGGGGCCGGGGGGCCGCGATGGATTCGGTTCTGGCCGAACAGTGGCGCGCGGGAATACGGGACCGGCACGAGGGGGACGCATGCTGAGTGTGAGTTTCACGCCCGAGGATCTGCTGGGGGTGACGTTCGCGACCGGTCCGGCACCCCTGATGGAGCTGGTGCTGGTCGCCGGGATGGTTCAGCGGGACGTCTCGCCGCTGTTCGGGCGGTGGCAGCACGCGGCACGTGCCGGTTTTCCGCAGGCCGCGCGCCGACTGCTGGAACTGGTGCCGCCGACGGCGACGGCCCCGATGTTCCTCGACCCGCTGAGCCATGGGCTGGAGGACGGCCTCGACGCGGTCCTGTCGGCTCCCGCCGACACGGTCCGGGCGGAACTGGGCCGGGTCTGCCGGACGAGCCGTCCGGTCACCCCGTGGATCCGTGGGCTGGCGGACCGGGACAAGGAGGCGTGGCAGGACCTGGAACAGGCCCTGCGCTCGGCGCACGCGAGCTTGGTGGCCCCGTCCTGGAGCCGGGTCCGGTCGGGATTCGACGCCGAACGCGCCTGGCGCACCCGGTTCCTCGCCGAGCACGGAATCCGGGCCACGCTGGCCGGCCTCGTCCCCGGTACGCACTGGCGGGGAACGACCCTGGTCTTCGACTGCGCGAAACACGGCGAGGTCGCTCTGACCGGGCACGGTCTCGTACTGCTGCCGTCCCTCGTGTGGGACGGTCCGCCCCTGGTGGCCGTGCACGAAGGCGCCCCGAGCATCCTCATCTACCCGGCCCTGACCCCGCTGCCCCTGCTCGGTCCGCGCGAGGACGGCGATCCGCTGAGCGCCCTGCTGGGCCGTACCCGGGCGGCCGCCCTCGGCCTGCTCACCCAGCAGCTCACCACCACGGACATCGCCCGGGAGCTGGACATCAGCAAATCGTCGGCCTCCGAACACACCAAGGCCCTCCGGGACGCGCGCCTGATCGTCACAGAACGCGAGGGCAAGGCGGTCCGGCATTCCTGCACCCCGCTGGGGCTGGACCTGCTGACCGGCTCCGCCGCGGCTCCGTGATGCATGCCGTACGTCCTGTTCCCGTCGTGACGTGCACCCGCCATAATCCGTGGGTCGACCCCCCCACGGCAGACGGAGGCACTCCCCGCATGAGCCCGTACACCGCCACTCGCCGGAACTTCCTGGCCGGCGCACTCGCCGCCACCGCCACCGTCCTGGTCGGCGCGGGGCCCGCAGGTGCCGCCGATCGCCAAGTCCGCACCACCCAGGACTGGATGGGCGCCGTCTCCGCCGCCACCGCGCTGCAACGCCTCACGATCCCCGGCTCGCACGACTCCGGCGCCCGCTACGGCGGGCCCTGGACCGAGTGCCAGAACACCACGGTCGCCGAGCAGTTGAACAGCGGCATCCGCTTCCTCGACGTACGGTGCCGGATCACCGGCGGCTCCTTCGCGATCCATCACGGCGCCTCGTATCAGAACCTGATGTTCGGCGATGTGCTGGGCGCCTGCTGGGACTTCCTGGCGACGCACCCCTCCGAGACCGTGCTGATGCGGGTCAAGCAGGAGTATTCGGAGGAGAGCGACGCGGCGTTCCGCGCGGTCTTCGACGACTACCTCGACAACCGGGGCTGGCGGCCGCTGTTCCGTATCGATTCTGCGCTGCCCTCGCTGGGCGAGGCGCGGGGCAAGGTCGTGCTGCTGGCCGACAACGGCGGGCTGCCCGGTGTCCGGTACGCCGACTCGGAACTCTTCGACATCCAGGACGACTACATGGCGGAGCCGTTCGCCAAGTACCCCAAGATCGAGGCCCAGTTCCGCAAGGCCGCCCAGCAGCCCGGCAAGCTGTTCATGAACTACGTCAGCACCGCCGCCCTGATGCCGCCGCGCTGGAACGCGGACCGGCTCAACCCGCAGGTGCAGTCGTTTCTGGACGGCTCGGAGGCGGCGGGCTGGACCGGGCTCGGAATCGTCCCGCTGGACTTCCCCGCCACCCGGTCCGGGCTGGTGGAGTCGCTGATCCGGCACAATCCGGGGGCGTGACGGGCCTGACGGGCCTGACGGATCCCGTGGGCCACCGGGAGACCGTGCACGTGCGCCACGGCCGTAAGGCCCCGTGCGCTGGAGCTGACCGGGCGGTTCGTCAGCGAGGTGGGCAGCGGTCTTGCAAGACGGGGGACTGGACGCGGACCTCACCCGTTTTGCCGACGTGCAGGAATTCGGCGAGTCCGTCTCCGTTGACGTCGGCGAACTGAATCTCCTCCGGCGGGATGGCGGTTTCAGGGTCCGGCACGATCTGGCCGATGTCGTGGAGGGCTTTGCACGATGGGTCGTGCGTGAGCCAGGCCCGTGCGCCGCCCTTGGGGGTGATGAGGATCTGGTCGGCACGCCCGTTGCCGTCGAGGTCGGCATACCTGATCTCACGGTTGAAGACGTGCGTGCCGAGCATCTTGGGAGCGGACCAGCGCACCTGCGTCGGGCCGTCCTTGCCCTTGACCGTCTGGTTGTACCAGACGGTCACCTTGCTGCTCGGTTCGATCCGCAGGTAGTCGATTCGCCCGTCTCCGTTGACGTCGGCGAACTGGATCTCCTTGAGGTCCGGCACGTTGTCGGCGGCATCGCGGAAGGGAAGGCCGGCGTCGCCGACGTACTCCTTCTGACACATGCGTTCGCCGTCCGGGTTTCCTTCGACCCAGGTGTGGACGACCACCCCGCCGCTCTTGTCGACAACCATGCAGTCGGGCCAGCCGTCGCCGTCGATGTCGCCGAAGCGCAACGCATCGCCGTCCGCGCGGGACGCGGGGACGTAGGAGTTCTTGTGATACTCGCCGATGCGCAAGTGGTTGTCCTTGGTGCCGCCGTTCCACCAGAACCTGAATTTCTGGTCCTTGTAGACCGTGACGTAATCGGCTTTCCGGTCTTTGTTGATGTCGAAGAACCAGAACTTGTTCGTGGCCGGGAAATCCTCGGGTGGGGCGACGCCGGCATTCTGCCGCGGCGGGGCCGAAGTGCTCGAACTGGTGGTCACCATAGGGGATTTGGGGTCTGGGCCGGACGAGTCGGCGTCCGATTCCCACGGCATCGGGGCGAAGTAGAGGACCGAGGCGACGACCGCCAGGGCGGCGACCGAGGCGATCGCGATCGTCGGGCGCTGTTTCCTGGAGGACTTTTCCGCGGCCGGGGTGTGCATGGGGGGCCGCGGCGCCGCTTCGGGCCCGGGTACGTACGGCTCGGTGCGTGTCGCGAGGAGGAGGCGGCGGAGAGCGGTGAACGTCCGGTGCTGGGGCGAGTCGGCCTTGAGGATGCTGGAGTGGTCGCCCGGCAGGGCGGAGCTGTCCGGGAAGACGGACTGCGCCGAGGCGCGGGACACCACGCCGTCGCTCTCGCCCGCGTACACCGACACCGGGATGGGGCAGGTCCGGTCGGTGATCGCCGTGGCGTGCACGACGTCCCGGACGACCGTGCGCAGGGTTGCGCTGACCTGGTCGTTCAGCGGTCGCAGATCCTTCTCCTGCGGATGGCGCCCGCCCAGCGCATGCCGTCGTAGGGAGAGCAGCAGTTCCGAGCCGTTGCTCGGGCAGGCGAACATGACGAGCCGCTGGATCCGGGCGAGTTCGGCGCCTCTGCCGTCGTGGAGCATGCGGGCCAGATACCGCTGGGCGACCAGCCCTCCCTGGCTGTGGGTGACCAGGAGCAGCTGGTCGTACGCACCGGCCTCCGTGACCAGGTACTCCTTGAGGCTGTCGGCGACCGTGTCGATCGACGGGAACACCCGCAGCGGATTGACCGGCCGCAGCCCGGTCGCGTACTCGAACGTCAGCGGCTCGACGAACCCGAGCCCCGGGTCCGCGGCGATCAGGCCGCGCAGCGGCTCCCACACCTTCGGCCCGGACATGATCCCGTGGACCATCACGAGCCCCAGTCGACTGTCCCCCACGATGCCGATCCCCTCTCCAAGAGCTGGAACGTTCACCGTAATCCCGTTTCTGATCCCTCTCCTCACGAACAACATGGGAGTGGCCAAAAGCCCGCTCTGGAAACAAGATCAGCGGCGCGATATCGACGCCGGCGCGCAGGGGGCCGGGTTCCGGCTCTGGATTCAGTCCGGCGGAAAGTATGACTTTCTGACTGGTCGCTCGTTGGTTGGGTCATGGGTCGGGGGGTTGACGAATCGCGAGTGGTCGTTGCTGGGGCCGCATCTGCCTGTGCCGGGTGGCAGGCGCGGGCGGCCATCGACTTCGTGGGGCCCTACGCCAAGACCCATTCGGGCATTCTGGTACGCAAGGAAGGCCCTCCACGCATTCGCGAGCTGTCCGACAAGGAAGGGCTCGTCCGGTATATGGATTCGGGCGGCTGGGATGACGATTTCAAGGCGAATTTCGACTCGATCAAGAACACGGGAATGTACAAACCCACGCCCCGGCAGGCAGACGAATTTTCTTGCCGGGACAAGGTGGGTCGGTGAGCTGAACTCTTCCCTTCGCGTGCCGAGCGGTATCCGACGCGGTATCCGACGCCGCCTCCGGCGTCAGCCCCGCTTGTAGTAGTAGCCGTCGCCGCTGGCGGGCCCGACGTTGTGCCGGATGCCGCTGCCGTTGAGGACGTAGAACGACGGGTCGACCGTCGTGTAGCAGTAGCCGGGGTTGGGCCCGACGAGCTTGGAAGTGCTGACGTTGATGCGGCTCTTCCCGTTCGCCGTGGAGGTCACCTTGGCCTCGTACGGGCAGTTGTTGTACGGGAAGTCGGACATGCGCACCACACCCGAGCGGGAGATGGTGATGGTGCCCGGCTGCCCGGTGTTGTACGTCTCGCCGAACTTCCAGGTGCCCACGAACGACGAGGGAACGGAACTCCCACCGCCCGAGCCGCCCGAACCGTTCGTGGAGCCCGAGGAGCTGCTCGAACCCCCGCCGCCCGAACTGCTCGTGGAGCCCGAGGTGTTGCTCGAACCCCCGCCCCCCGACGACGATCCGCCGCCACCAGACGTGCTGCTGGACGAGGACCCGCCCTCGGACGACGTACCGCCCCCGCCGGATGATCCCGAGCCTGTGCCCGGGTTCTCGGCGTTCTGGCCGTCCTTTCCGTCCCGGCCGTCCTTTCCGTCGTCGCCTTTCCGGTCGTCCTCTTTCTTGTCCTTGCCGCCGGAGGCGCCGGGACTCTTTTCCCCCTGGGAGGGGGTGCCCTCCGGCGATGCCGGTGACGGCGATGCCGGTGTGGTCGGGCTCGTCGCACCTGCGGACGGTGCGGACGCGTGGTTTCCGCTGTCGCCGCTGAACGGTTGCAGCACGGCCATCGTGCCGCCGCCGCCGGCCAGGACCAGGACCACGGGGACGGAAACGATCAGCCTGCGGCGCCGCTTCTCCGGCTTGCGCTTCGGTTCGGCCGTCCCGGCGATGAGAACGGCCTCGGGGGTGGCCTCGTCGGCGGCCCCGGGAACGGACCCCGCCGGCCGCAGGCCGACCGTGCTGCGGTCCACCCGCTCCTGCCGTACCGGCGCCGCCTCCGCGTCCAGAAGCTGCGCCGACTGCCGTGCGAGATGACCCACCACGTCCGCCGGCAGCCACGACGCCGCCGCCGGAGCGAGGTGTTGCCGGTCGGGCTCGGCCAACAGCGCGTCCACGGACGGGCGTTCGTCGGGAGACTTGGTCAGGAGGCGGGTGATCAGGGTGCGCAGACCCTCGTCGCGCACCCGGCCGAGCTCGGGGGCGGCCTCGACTATGTGGTACATCACCGCGTGCTGGTTGCTCACCCCGTGGCCGAAGGGGAGCGTGCCGGTCGCCGCGTAGGTCAGTACGCAACCGAGCGTGAACACATCGCTCTTCGGGCCCGCGCTCTCGCCGCGTATCTGCTCCGGGGCCATGAAGCCCGGTGACCCGATCACCATCCCCGTGCTGGTGAGCAGCGAGTCGACCGAGGTCTCGACGGCGCGGGCGATACCGAAGTCGATGACCTTGGGGCCCTCGACCGTGAGCATCACGTTCGACGGCTTGAGGTCGCGGTGGACGATGCCGGCCGCGTGGATGTCCTTGAGCGCCCGCAGCAGCCCGTCGGCGAGGGCGAGCACGGACTCGGTGGGGAGCGCGCCGTGGCCGCGCACGACCTGTTCGAGGGAGAGCCCCGGTACGTAGCCGGTGGCCACCCAGGGGTACTCCTCGTCGGGGGCCGCGTCCAGCACGGGCGCGGTGTAGCGCTCGCCCACCCGCCTCGCCGCGTCGACCTCACGGCGGAAACGGGCCCTGAACTGCGGATCCGCGACATGCTCCGCGTGCACCACCTTGACCGCGACGGTGCGGCCGCCCTCGGAACGGGCGAGATAGACCCGGCCCATACCGCCCGCGCCGAGCCTGCCGAGCAGCAGATAGGGCCCGATGCGGGCCGGGTCGTTCGCGGTCAGCGGCTTGATACCGCCGTCGACGTTGTCGTCGCTGCTGTCGTGATCGTCGTTGTGCACGCTGGCCATCTTCGAGCGCCCCCCCCGCGTGTCCCGCGCCGCAGCCCGTGGGACCGCCTCAGTCGTCCGAAATCCGTTTGCCCTGCTGCGACTTGGTGCAATCGGTGTTCAGTCTGAGGTACGACACACGGCAATTGGAACTACTTCCGGAAAGAATTCCAGAAGCTTCACTACGCTGTTTCCGGAGACACTCCACGAGGAACCTCCGGTTCCGGGAACGAGGACGGCATCCGATGAGTCCGAAGCAACAACGTGGTGAGGCCACTGCCGCCCAGGTGCTCGACTGTGCACTCGACATCTATGTGGCGGAGGGCGAAGCCGGCCTCACGCTTGGCGCGATCACCTCGGCCAGCGGGGTCAGCGCGGGAAGCATCTACCACCACTTCGGCAGCCTCCAGGGAGTGGCGCTCGCGCTCGCGCAGTCCTGGCTGGACCGCCTCCTCGACGAGCTGGGCAAGGCGCTGGAGCAGGCGGACGACGCACGCTCCGGCGTCCACGCCGTGGTGCGGGCCTACCTGCGCTTCGTCCAGCTCCACCCGGACGCGGCACGGCTCATGCACTCCGTCACCGCGGACCGCGAGATCGCGGCACACGCCCACCGGATAAGGGGCGCCCAGGAGGCCCGGCTGGCCCCGATCGCGGCCTGGCTGCAAGCCCATCAGGCGTCGGGCCGGCTCGTCGACCTCCCCCTGCCCGTACTGGAATCACTGATCCTGGGCCCGGTGACGGGCATCGCGCGCCGCTGGCTCTCCATCGGGGACATCGACATGGAGGAAGCCGCGCGGACGGTCCCGGACCACATCTGGCGCTCGGTCGGCCGGTGAACCTCCCTAGCCTCCTCGGACCCTCCGCGCTCACAGCCCCGGCGGCGGCTGCGGTGCCCCCGGCAGCCGGATCGAGGCGATCGTGCCCGGGCCGTCCGTCGCCGGGCTGAGGGTGATCTCGCCGCCCGACTGCTGGACCGTGCGGGCGACGATCGACAGGCCCAGGCCCGAGCCGGGGAGCTGGCGGGCGGACGGGGAGCGCCAGAAGCGTTCGAAGACGTGGGGGAGTTCGTCGGCGGGGATGCCGGGGCCCTGGTCCCGTACGGTCAGCTCGCCGTCGCGCAGGGCGACCTCGATCGTGCCCCGGTCCGGGCTGAACTTGACCGCGTTGTCCAGGACGTTGACCACTGCCCGTTCCAGCGCGGCGGGCTCGGCCCGTACGTACCAGGGGGTCAGGTCGGCCCTGATGGTCAGCTCGGGGCCGCGCAGCCGGGCGCGTTCCAGGGCGGTGTCCGCGATGTCGTGCAGCGCGACGACCTGGAGCGGGCCGGGGGCGGGAGCGTCGGGGCGGGCCAGTTCCTGGAGGTCGCCGATGAGCGAGGCCAGCTCCGTCATCTGGGCCTTGACCGACTTCATCAGGGCCTTGCGGTCGTCGGGCGGGATTGCCCGGCCGGTGTCGTCGCTGCGGGCGAGGAGCTCGACGTTGGTGCGCAGGGACGTCAGGGGAGTGCGCAGCTCGTGGCCGGCGTCGGCGATCAGCTGGGCCTGGCGGTCGCGGGAGCTGGCCAGGGAGGCGGTCATCGAGTTGAAGGAGCGGGACAGCCGGGCGATCTCGTCCTCGCCGTCGACCGGGATGCGGACGGTGAGGTCCTCGGTACGGGCGACGTGCTCGACGGCCTCGGTGAGCTCGTCGACGGGGCGCAGCCCGGTACGGGCCACCCAGAGACCGGCCGCGCCCGCGCCGACGGCGCCGATGCCGGCGACGGCCAGGAGCACCCAGGCGAGGGTGGAGAGCGGGTCGTCGATCTCGCTCATCGGACGGGCGACGGAGACCGCGAAGGTCCCCGGGACCAGGCCGGGCGCCGGGGTGTGGGTCTCGTACGCGTAGGTGTGGACGCGCATCTTCTTGCCGCTCTTCGTGCTGGCCGTGTGCAGGGTGTCGTCCCGCACACCGGCAGCCACGGCGATGTCGGCGGCCGTCACGCCGATCGGTGAGGCCCCGGCGGAGGTGCAGGTGCTCCCGGACGCGGTGACGAGCTGCACGGTGTACCCCCCGATCGGCGGGGCGGTCGCCCGGTCGGGGTGGGTGCAGGCGATGAACAGCTTCTGCATGTACTCGTCGCTGACCGAGACATTGCGCAGTGAGGAATCCAGCTGGCTCTCCAGCTGCGCCTTCGTCGCGAACCAGCAGCCCGCCGCGACCGCCGCGACCGCGATCGCCACCGCCGTCGCCACCAGCAGCGCGAGCCGGGACCGCAGCGGCAGGGCGCGGAGCCGGCGCAGGGCGCCGGTCATCCGTCACCGCCGCCGGTGCGGAGCGCGTAGCCGACACCCCGCACCGTGTGCACGAGGCGCGGCTCGCCGCCCGCCTCCGTCTTGCGGCGCAGGTACATCACGTACACGTCCAGGGAGTTGGAGCTCGGCTCGAAGTCGAAGCCCCACACGGCCTTGAGGATCTGCTCGCGGGTCAGCACCTGGCGCGGGTGGGCCAGGAACATCTCCAGCAGGGTGAACTCGGTGCGGGTCAGCTCGACCCGGCGGTTGCCCCGGGTGACCTCGCGGGTGGCGAGGTTCATCCGCAGGTCCGCGAAAGCCAGCACATTGTCGTCGGGGACGGCGCCGCCCGCCGCGGCCGCGTACGAGCTGCGGCGCAGCAGGGCGCGGATGCGGGCGAAGAGTTCGTCCAGCTCGAAGGGCTTGACCAGGTAGTCGTCGGCGCCCGCGTCCAGACCGGTGACCCGGTCGCCGACGGTGTCGCGGGCGGTGAGCATCAGGATGGGCGTGGTGGTGCCCGTGGAGCGGAGCCGGCGGGCGGCGGTCAGGCCGTCCATCCGGGGCATCTGGATGTCGAGGACGATGAGGTCGGGGGCGTACGACTCCGCCTTGGCGAGGGCGTCGAGGCCGTCGACGGCGACCTCGGTGCCGTAGCCCTCGAACGCGAGACTGCGCTGCAGGGCCTCGCGTACGGCGGGCTCGTCGTCGACGATCAGGATGCGCTGCGGATCGTCTTCGGCGGGGCTCATCGCTCGTTGTCCTCTTCTCGTGCCGTGCGGTCCCGGGCGTTCCGGGACGTCGTGTTCTCAGCCTCGCACGGCCGTGGCGCGTAGTCGTGCGGCCCGGCGCTTGCGGGCGGCGGCGGTACGGACCTCTGGGGCGCGGTCCGTACCGTGCGTGGCCTGTTCGCTCACGAGCGCGAGGGGCAGGGCCAGGTCGGCCGGGCCGGTGGGGGTGTGGTCGGGGTGGGCGGCATGGGAGGGGTGGTTCATGTGTCGGTCTCCTCGGATGCTTCAGGAGTCTCAGGAGCTGTTGCCGGCCCGCAGGGTGTCGAGGTCGGCCTTGAGCGTGTTGACCGGGATGGCGAAGCCGAGGCCCACGCTGCCGGCGCTCGAACCGCTGGACCCGTTGGACGAACTCGCCGAGTACATCGCGGAGTTGATGCCGATGATCTCGCCGTTCATGTTGATGAGCGCACCACCGGAGTTGCCGGGGTTGAGCGAGGCGTCGGTCTGGATGGCCTTGTACGTGGTGGTGGACTCGCCGGTGTCGCCGTTGAACTGCCGGCCGCCGAACTCGAACGGCCACTGCTCGCCGCCGCCCTGCCCGCCACCGCTCTGTCCCTGGCCGCTGCCGTCCTCCTTGGCGACGGTGACGTCGCGGTCGAGGGCGGAGACGATGCCGCTGGTGACGGTGCCGGTGAGGCCCTCGGGCGAGCCGATCGCCACGACCTGGTCGCCGACCGTGACGGCCGAGGAGTCGCCCAGGGTGGCCGTCTTCAGCCCGCTCGCGCCCCGGAGCTTGATCAGCGCGAGGTCCTTGTCGGGGTCGGTGCCTACGACATCGGCGGTGTACGTCCTGCCGGTGCTGAGCGTCACCTTGACCGACGAGGCGCCGGAGATGACGTGGTTGTTGGTGACGATCTCGCCGTCGGAGGTGATGACCACGCCGGAGCCGGTGGACTCGCCCGCGGTCGAGGTCGCGTTGATCTCGACGATCATCGGCGAGACCGCCTTGGCGACACCGGAGACGGTGCCCTTGCTGCTCTGCGAGACGGTGGTGCCGGGGACGACTTCGGAGGCCGAGCTGCTCGTTCCGCCGCCGGTGAGCTGCTCGATGACGGTGGCGGTGCCGCCGCCGACGATCGCCGCCGCGATCGCCACGGCCGCCAGCAGGGCGACCGGCCGCCTGGCCCGGTGCCGGGGAGCGGCCGGTTCCTGGGGCGCGGGCGGCGGGAAGTCCGGTCCGCCGGCCCCGTTGCCGCCGCCGCTGCCGTCGCCGCCGCCGTTCCCGCCGGGCCACACGGTGGTTCCGGGGCCCGGCGCGATCGGCTCCGCGGGCCGGTATGACGGCGGCGGCGGGTAGGCCGCGTCGCCGTTGCCGTACGAGGGGTACATCGGGTACTCGCCGCTCGGGCGCTGGCTCTCTGTCATGTATATGAGCGTGTCCGGCGAAGATGAGAGAAGCCTGAGCACCCGCTGAGAAGCCCGGCAGAAGCTCGTATGCCCGATATAAGGAGCGGCTGTCCCGGGAAGTACGCCGGATAAGGAGCGGCTGGCCCGGGAAGCACGCCAGCGCGCAGTACGTCGGCCCGGGAAGTACGCCAGCGCGCAGTACGTCGGCCCGGGAAGTACAAGGAACGGCCGACGCGGGAAGTCGGCCTACCTGACCGTCGGCTCCCCGCAGCCGCACGAGCGCCGCACCACCAGCGCCGACGGGAACTGCTTCAGCCGCTCCCGCCGCGACCCCGACACCCGCAACGAGTCGTCGAGCACCAGGTCCACCGCGGCCCGCGCCATCGCCGGGCGGTCCGAGAAGACCGTCGTCAGCGGCGGATCGGTCAGCCCGGCTTCCTTCACGTCGTCGAAGCCCGCCACCGCGAGCTCCCCGGGCACATCGATGCGCAGCTCGCGCGCGGCCCGCAGCACCCCGATGGCCTGGTCGTCCGTCGAGCAGAAGATCGCCGGCGGCCGGTCCGGGCCGGCGAGCAGCTTCAGCGCCACCTGATAGGCGTCGTAACGGTTGTACGGGGCCTGGAACAGCCGGCCCTCCGTCGAGCGCCCCGACTCGTGCATCGCCCGGCGCCAGCCCTCGACGTGGTCGGCGACCGGGTCACCGACCGCCGGGGTGGACTCCACGCCGCCGAAGCACGCCACGTACTCGTTGCCGTGCTCAAGCAGGTGCCGGGTGGCGAGCTGGGCGCCGCCGACGTCGTCGGTGACGACCGCGACGTCCTCGATCGCCTCCGGCCGCTCGTGCAGCAGCACGACCCGCGCGTCCCATGCCTCTATCTCGGCCGCCGCCCGCTCGCTGGGGCCCTGGCTGACCAGGATCAGACCGGAGACCCGCATGCCGAGGAAGGCCCGCAGATAGTGGACCTCGCGCTCGTCGCGGTAGTCGGAGTTGCCGACGAGCACCATTTTTCCGCGTTCGGCGGCGGCCTGTTCGACCGCGTGCGCCATCTCCGCGAAGAACGGCTGCCGGGCGTCCGGCACGATCATCCCTATGAGATCGGTCCGCCGCGAGGCCATCGCCTGGGCAACCCGGTCGGGCCGGTAGCCCAGCTCCTTGATCGCGGCGAGCACCCGCTCGCGCGTGGCCGGGGCGACCGGCCTCGGTCCGTTGTTGATGACGTAGCTGACGACCGCGGTCGACGTCCCCGCCAGTCTCGCCACATCGTCCCGCGTCACCTTGGCCACGCGCGGCAGTCTACGCGGATATACCTACCTTCCGGCAGGCCGGACCGGGGCTTCTTCCTGCGTCCCGGCAGCCCGCGACTGCTCCGAACGGGTTACGGGTCCGGCAGCCGCCTTCACCGCGGCCCGCTCCTTGGCCTCCTTGGCCTCCTCGGCCGCGCGCTCCACCTTCTCGGGTGTCACGAAGCGGTAGCCGACGTTGCGGACCGTGCCGATCAGCGACTCGTGCTCGGGGCCGAGCTTGGCGCGCAGCCGCCGCACATGGACGTCGACCGTGCGCGTACCGCCGAAGTAGTCGTAGCCCCAGACCTCCTGGAGCAGTTGGGCGCGGGTGAAGACCCGGCCCGGGTGCTGCGCCAGGTACTTGAGCAGTTCGAATTCCTTGAAGGTCAGGTCCAGGACCCGCCCCTTCAGCTTCGCGCTGTACGTGGCCTCGTCGACCGAGAGGTCCCCGTTGCGGATCTCCATCGGGGAGTCGTCGGAGGAGATCTGCTGCCGTCCGGTGGCCAGCCGCAGCCGGGCCTCCACCTCGGCCGGTCCCGCCGTGTCCAGCAGTACGTCGTCGATGCCCCAGTCGGCGGTGACGGCCGCGAGGCCGCCCTCGGTCACGACGAGGATCAGCGGACAGCCCGGTCCGGTGGACCGCAGCAGCTGGCAGAGCGACCGCACCTGCGGGAGGTCGCGGCGGCCGTCGATCAGGATGACGTCGGCACCGGGGGTGTCGACGAGAGCGGGGCCTTCGGCGGGTGCCACCCGCACGCTGTGGAGCAGGAGACCGAGGGCGGGGAGCACCTCCGTCGACGGTTGAAGGGCATTCGTCAGGAGCAGCAGTGAACTCATCGCCGCCCACCTGCCTGGGTCGTCGGTCGATGATCGTGCACGGTTCGCTCGCCCATTACGTCGGTCCTCCTCGTTCCCTGCGAGAGGGGCACTCCCGGGCCGGGCCCGGGGGAGTATGCGGCACTTCTTCGTACGTGTTCGTGCTGGTCCCGCGGCACGGTCCCGCGCCCTGGGACCGCTGAGCTTGTGGAAACGTCGCCGTAACAACGCCTGGAAAGCACAAAAGGACCCGGGGGCTGCTCTGCCCGGATCCTCTTCCCAGCACAATAGCCCACATGAGTTCTGTGTCCGAGGGGCGATTTCGGGGTTCCGCTGTTCCCTTGATCACGCCCGGTCCCCTGCGCACCACATTGCGTACCGATGACGGGGTGCGTATCGAGGCGGTGTACGAGCTGTGCACGGCAGGTGCCGGGGCCGTTGCGGAATCATCCTTCGACGGTACTGCGATCGTGCTCGCGCACGGTTTCACCGGTTCGGTGGACCGGCCCGCGGTGCGGCGTGCCGCCGGGGTGTTCGCCGGGCGTGCGGCCGTGGTCACCTTCTCGTTCCGGGGGCACGGCGGGTCCGGCGGGCGGTCGACGGTGGGCGACCGCGAGGTGCTGGATCTGGCTGCGGCGGTGGCGTGGGCGCGGTCGCTCGGACACCGCCGGGTGGTGACCGTCGGGTTCTCGATGGGCGGCTCCGTGGTGCTGCGGCACGGGGCGCTCTACGCCGGCCGGCCGGCGGACGACACGGCCGCCGGTGACGTTGTGGAGCTTACGGAGCGCGAGGGGCGCACCGGGGCGCGCGTTGAGGCGCACGCGGATGCGGTGGTGGCTGTGAGCGCCCCCGCCCGCTGGTACTACCGGGGCACGGCCCCGATGCGCCGGCTGCACTGGGTGGTCACCCGGCCCCTGGGCCGGCTGGTCGGCCGGTACGGCCTCCACACCCGGATCGACCGCGACGAATGGAACCCGGTGCCGCTCGCGCCGGTCGAGGCGGCCGGGCTGTTCGGCCCGACGCCGCTGCTGATCGTGCACGGCGACCGTGACCCGTACTTCCCGCTGGACCACCCGCGTTCGCTGGCCGACGCGGCGGGCGACGGCGCCGAGCTGTGGCTGGAGCGCGGCATGGGGCACGCGGAGAACGCCGCGGACGAGACCTTGCTCACCCGCATCGCCGACTGGGCGGTGACGCCGTGACCCATCATGGACAGCTGACGCGAGACGAGAGGAGTGGCGCCATGCCCGCGGTAACCATCCGCTACTGGGCCGCCGCCAAGGCCGCTGCCGGGACCGCGGAGGAGCCGTACACGGCTGCGACCCTCGCCGAGGCGCTCGACGCGGTGCGCGAGCGGCACCCCGGAGAGCTCACCCGAGTGCTGCAAAGGTGCTCGTTCCTCATCGACGGTGACCCCGTGGGCACCCGCGGCCATGAGACCGTACGCCTTGCCGAGGGCGGCACGGTCGAGGTGCTCCCGCCGTTCGCAGGAGGGTGAACCGCAGAACATGAGCAGCAACGATCAGCAGCATCCGTACGGACAGGACCAGGGCTACGGGTACGTCCCCGGCCACGACCCGTCGAACGGTCAGCAGCCACAGCCGCAGCCGCAGCAGCCGTCGTACGGCGATCAGTCGTACGGCGATCAGTCGTACGGTGCGCAGTCCTATGGCGACCAGCAGTCCTATGGCGACCAGCAGTCCTACGGCGACCAGCAGTCCTATGGCGACCACCAGTCCTACGGCGCGCAGCCGTACGGTCAGCAGGCGCAGGGCCGGCACGACCCGAACCAGGTACCCCAGGCGCCCCAGGTACCCCAGGCGGGCCCCGGGCAGGCGTGGCCGGCCGGGTATCCGCAGGAGCCCGCCGCGCCCGTGGCGCACGGTCCGCAGGACCCCGGCGTCGCGCAGACGTGGGAGGGCCAGACCTGGGACACCCAGTACCAGCCGGTCATCCACTCCGCGCAGCCGGCGCAGTCCGCCCAGCCCGCGCAGTCGGACCGGTCCGTGCAGCAGCCCGTGCCGGCCGCCGCCGAGGCCACCTACCTGTCGCCGCGGGGCGCCACGGGCGGGTACCCGCTCCCGCCCGAGGCACCGGCGACCGAACCCGCTCCCGCTCCCGCCTCCGCCCCCGACGGGCAGGACGCGGACGGCTACAGCGCCCCCACCACCCTGGGCAACAGCCGCATCACCGACGCCCAGCGCGCCCGCGCCGAGGGCCGCTCGCCGATCATCGCGCCGGGCATGCAGCCCGCCGCGATCACCGCCGGCCTCGGGCTGCTGCTCGCCCTGGGCGCCGCGATCGGGTCGTACGCCCTGGCCGTGCCGCTGGTACTGCTCCAGGCCGTGACCGCGGCCGGCTGGTTCCGGCTCAACGGCATGTGGCCGGCCCGGCAGGGCATCGCGCTCGCGTTTGCGGGCGGCCTGGTCGCCGACATCGCGCTGCTCGCCGCGGGCCGGGAGAACGGCCCGGCCGCCATCCTCGGCACCCTCGGCGTCTGGGTGCTGCTCACCGTGGTCCTCCAGCTGCGCAGCCACGCGAGCGCCGACGAGCGGATGCAGGGGCTGATGGCCACCGTCGCCTCGGCCGCGCTCTCGGTCCTGGCCGCCGGACACCTCGCGGCGGTCCCGGACGCGGTGACCGTGGGCGGGGCGGCCGTCGCGGCCGCCGTGCTGGTCCGCGCGCTGCCGCTGCCCGGACCGGCCTCGGTCGTGGTGGCGCTGCTCGCCGCGACGGGCGTCGGCGCCGTGGCCGGGACGCTCACCGACCTGGGCACGAAGGGCGCGCTGCTCGGCCTCGCGGCGGGCGGCTGCGCACTGGTCGGGCTGCGGGTGGCGAGCTACGACTACCCGTCGCGCTTCGTCCACATGACCGCCGGTGTGGCGCTGCCGCTCACCGCCGCGGCACCCGCCGTGTACCTGATCGGTCGCGCGATCTCGTAGTGCCGACCCGGGCCCCCGGGAACCGAAGAGGGGTGCCCGCTCGTCGATCACTCGGGGCGCCGTGCACATTCGGTGGACGTGAGGGGCGCCAGGGGTCGGGTCGGATTGCAGGGTGGGGGAAGAACGGGCATGCGCGCACTGCGGATATTGCTGGTCATCGTGGTGGTTCTGGGCGGGATCTTCGTCGCCGTGGACCGGGCGGCGGTGTACTTCGCCGAGTCGGAGGCCGCGGGGCGGATCAAGGTCACCGGTGCCACGATCGGCTCGACGGACATCTCGATCAAGGGATTCCCGTTCCTGACGCAGGTCGCCGCCGGCCAGCTGGACGAGGTCGACGTGGAGATCACCGGCATCGAGACCGACACCAACGGCCACCGGCTCCGGATCAGCAGGATGAACGCGGCGCTGCACGACGTGAAGCTGTCCGAGGGCTACTCCAGCGCCACCGCCGCCCGCGCCACGGGCACCGCCGTCATCTCGTACAAGGACCTCACCGAGGCCGCCAGCGAGGACGTCGCCGTCGAGTACGGCGGCAACAACAAGGTGAAGGTGACCGGCACGGTCGACGTCCTCGGCAACCCGATCTCGCGCAGTGTCCTGTCCACCGTCACCCTGGTCGACGGCCACACCCTGCGAGTGCACGCGGACCAGGTGCCCGGCAAGGGCATACCCGGGCTGGAGGGGCTGGTGCGCAAGAAGACCGACTTCGACCGTGAGGTCGGCGGCCTGCCCAGCGGTCTCAAGCTCCAGAAGATCCAGCCCACCAAGGACGGCCTGGAGATCTCGGTCACCGGCACGGACGTACAGCTCGCCGGCTGAGGCACCCCGCACGGCCGGCCCCTCGACGCCCCCCCCGACGCGCGGGGTCCCTGACGCGTCCGGGGCCTCTGACGCGTCCGGGCCCCATGACGCGTCCGGGCCCCATGACGCGCCCGGGGCCCCTGACCTCCTGCGTTCGGCCCGGGCGCCCTCGTACGCCCCCGCACGCCCTCGTACGCAGTGTCACGCAACGCCACGCAGCGCCACGCAACATCGCGCCACATATTGAGACGGCCGTGTCCGATCCGTAGATGGCCGATGCCCGCCCACGCTGCGGGAGTGACGTGAGGGGCGTTTCGCCCCCGCTCCCGTCCCGCATGGCGGACGATCGTGTCTCAGAATGCGACACGGCGGTGACATGTCCGCCCGGACCTCCCTACGATCGGTCCCATGCAGTGCTCTATTGGCGGTCTCCCACAGCGGGGACGGGCGGATCTCACGAAGCGGCGGGCAGTGGACCTGTGCCGCGTCGCCGCCATGCTCTGTCGCACTGTCTGAGCGGGAGCCTTCGGCACCCCGCATTCCCCCGGCCCTTCGACCGAAGTCAGGGCCCATCCCGATCGCCGCTGTACGTGCGCCGCACGCCGTGCCGACGTACATCCGCATCACGCACCGTCTCGCATCATCTCGCCGCAGACTGCCCCGGAGGAGAACAGAATGAGCCGCAGTGACGTCCTGGTAGACGCCGACTGGGTCGAGGCCCACATCGACGACCCGAAGGTCGCTCTCGTCGAGGTCGACGAGGACACCTCGGCGTACGAGAAGAACCACATCAAGAACGCGATCCGGATCGACTGGACCAAGGACCTCCAGGACCCGGTCCGCCGTGACTTCATCGACCAGGCCGGGTTCGAGAAGCTGCTGTCCGAGAAGGGCATCGGCAACGACACCACGGTCGTCCTGTACGGCGGCAACAACAACTGGTTCGCGTCCTACGCGTTCTGGTACTTCAAGCTCTACGGTCACCAGGACGTCCGCCTGCTCGACGGCGGCCGCAAGAAGTGGGAGCTCGACTCCCGCGACCTGGTCGACGGCGACCAGATCCCGTCCCGCCCGGCCACCGAGTACAAGGCCCAGCCGCAGGACGAGTCGATCCGCGCCTACCGCGACGACGTCGTGGAGGCGATCGGCAACCAGAACCTGGTCGACGTGCGGTCGCCCGACGAGTTCAGCGGCAAGCTGCTCGCCCCGGCGCACCTCCCGCAGGAGCAGTCCCAGCGCCCCGGCCACGTGCCGAGCGCCCGCAACATCCCGTGGTCGAAGAACGCCAACGACGACGGCACCTTCAAGTCGGACGACGAGCTCAAGGCCCTCTACGAGGCCGAGCAGGTCGACCTGGCGAAGGACACCATCGCGTACTGCCGTATCGGGGAGCGCTCCGCGCTCACCTGGTTCGTGCTGCACGAGCTGCTCGGCCAGGAGAACGTCAAGAACTACGACGGTTCGTGGACCGAGTACGGCTCCCTCGTGGGCGTGCCGATCGAGCTCGGCGCCAACAAGTAACCCCGCACGACCCGGACCGGCACGACCCCCGACCCAGAAGGACGAAACACATGTGTGGAGCAAAGGCCGGCGGCCCCGACGCTTCGACCATCAAGCCCGGTGAGACCACCATCCAGGGCAGCGTGACCCGCGACGGCGAGCCCGTCACCGGCTACGTCCGCCTGCTGGACTCGACCGGCGAGTTCACCGCCGAGGTCCCGACCTCGGCGACCGGACAGTTCCGCTTCTACGCGGCCGAGGGCACCTGGACGCTGCGCGCCCTCGTCCCCGGCGGCAGCGCCGACCGCACGGTCGTCGCGCAGACCGGCGGCCTCTCCGAGGTCGCGATCGCGGTCTAACGCGCCGCGCGCCGCGACACAGATCGGCCGAAGGGCCGTACCCCAGGGGGTTGGACGCTTCCTGAACGGGGTGCGGCCCTTCGAGCCGTTCATACGGGTGTGATCGAGGCCTGTGCCACGGGCGGAAACGAGGCCTGCGCCATCGGCCGGGGCGGGCCTACGCTGGAGGTATGTACGCCCGACGCCGGCGTGGCTATTTCCTGATGATGGGCGGTTGCATCGTCCTCTTCGTATCGGCCTGGGCCTTTGTCAGGCTGTGGTCGATGCCCGCCGCGATAGTGATGTGCCTCGTCGCGATGGTGATCCCGCCCATCGCGGCCATGGTCGCCAACCGGCGGGGGCCGGACGACCGCTGGTGGGACGATCCGTCCGGCGACCCGAAGTCCGACGAGTGGTGGGACGAACTCGACGGCAAGAAGCGGCGGTAGGGCTCCTCGACGCTCTCGCGTCAGTAGACGAGGGCCTGGACGCCGTCGGCCATGATCTCGCTGACGAAGACCTGGGCACCGGCGATCCGTACACCCTCCAGGACGTCCTGCTCGGTGATGTCACGACGGGCCGCGCACTGCGTGCACAGGGTGATCCGGCCACCTGCCTGGATCGACTCGATCAGATCCGGCAGCGGCGCGGCGTGCGGCAGTTCGAATTCGGCGGCGCGCCCCGGCAGCGCGAACCACGAGGACTCCCCGGTCAGCCAGAGCGAGACCTCGACCCCGCTGGCGACGGCGACCGCGGCCACCGTGAACGCCTGGGAGCAGCGCTCGGCGGAGTCGGCACCTGCGGTCACCTTGATCACGAGCTTCTTCGGCATATGCCGAACTGTAATCGCCGGGCGGGAAACCTCCTCTCCTCGGTGGCAGTCGGGTAGGTGCGCGGATAACGGAATCAGCGCTTCTGGTCTCGTGGGGGGACCCCAATTGGAACCGAAAGACACTATTTCTGACGGGCCGGCACCCGAGGCCGAGCACCCGGCCGAGCCCGTGACCGTTGCCGCGCCAGCCGCCGCGCCAGCTGCCGCGCCGGTCGCGAAGCGCCCGCGCGGGCGTACGGCGCTGCTTCTCGTCGCTGCCGCGGTGCTCGGTATCGCGGGCGGCACCGCCGTGGGCTACGACGTACAGGCCGGACGCGCCCCGACCCCGCTGCCCGTCCTGGCCCAGCCCGGTCTGGCGTACCCGTCGAAGGCGCTGCCCCGGGCGAGGGCCCCGACCCGCTGCCCACGTCCCAGGACCACCGGGTCAGGACGGACGGCGACCTGCGCAAGCTGATCGTCGACCGGCCCGCGGGCTGGAGTGACGACGGCAACTCGGTGCTGAGCTTCGGCGACGGATGGCTGGACGTGGACGCCTACGCCCGCTCCTTCGAGGAGGAGGGCTCCATGTACGAGTACTTCCTGCAGGCCGGCATATGCCGGGTCGCGAGCGCCGCCTGGAAGCGCGGGCAGCACCGCACCGCTGAGACGTATCTCGTGCAGTTCGGCTCGACGGCCTTCCAGGGGGCCAAGGACTACGCCGAGGCCCAGCACGGCTACCTGGTCGCCGGCGACACGCTCACCCTCGTCGTCCAGCCCCGCAAGGGCAAGGAGGGCACCCGGAGCGTTCCGTTCCACCAGACGGTGATCCTTCAGAACCAGCTGCTCGGCTGACCCGTCCCCCCGCGGCCCCCGGCAAACCCCGGACCGGCGGGGCCGGTCCCAACCCATTAGGCTGGGGCCGGCCCCGTACTGCTGCCATAACGCTCGTTGCAAGGAGTTCCCGTGCTTGAGGCATTCTTCTCCGCCCTGCTGGTCCTGGTCTGCGTCGGCGTTCTCGCCTTCGCCGGGCTGACCGTGAAGAAGCTGTACCAGGGTCAGCGCTGACACCTCCCCTGTCCCACCTCACAGATCGTCTGAGCCGCTCATGATCGAGATTCCGTCCGACCTCCACCCGGACCTCGTCCCGCTGGCCTTCCTCCTCGGCAACTGGGCGGGTGCCGGCGTCTCCGACTTCCCCGGCGCCGAGCAGTGCAACTTCGGCCAGGAGGTCTCCTTCAGCCAGGACGGCCGTGACTTCCTGGAGTACGTCTCGCACACCTGGGTGCTCGACTCCGAGGGCAAGAAGGTCCGGCCGCTGGAGTCCGAGTCCGGCTACTGGCGCATCGACAAGGACCGCAAGGTCGAGGTCGTCATGGCCCGCGACCAGGGCGTCATCGAGATCTGGTACGGCGAGCTGGCCGACCAGAAGCCGCAGATCGACCTGGTCACCGACGCGGTGGCGCGGACCGCGGCCTCCGGCCCGTACACCGGTGGCAAGCGGCTGTACGGCTATGTGAAGAGCGACCTGATGTGGGTCGGCGAGAAGGCCACCCCCGAGGTGGAGCTGCGTCCGTACATGTCGGCGCACCTGAAGAAGGTCGTCACCCCGGAAGAGGTCGAGGAGATGGCGAAGAGCCTCGGTGACCTCCCGGACGACGGCATCGCCTTCTTCAAGTAGTCCGCAGGCACCGTCCGGTCCGCAGGCCCCGTCGGCTCGCGGACTGCCTTGCGCAACGGCTGCGGGCAGGTGCTCACCCGGTCCTACACTGGGCGTGTGGTGAGCACCGACTGGAAGACCGACCTCCGGCAGCGCGGCTATCGGCTGACGCCGCAGCGCCAGCTCGTCCTGGAAGCCGTCGACTCGCTGGAACACGCGACGCCCGACGACATCCTCTGCGAGGTGCGCAGGACCGCGTCCGGCGTGAACATCTCCACCGTCTACCGGACGCTCGAACTCCTGGAGGAGCTCGGGCTGGTCAGCCACGCCCATCTGGGGCACGGGGCACCGACCTACCACCTGGCCGACCGTCACCACCACATCCATCTGGTCTGCCGCGACTGCACCGACGTCATCGAGGCCGATGTCGCCGTCGTCGCGGAGTTCACCGCGAAGCTCCGGGACAGCTTCGGGTTCGAGACGGACATGAAGCACTTCGCGATCTTCGGCCGCTGTGCCGGGTGCACGGCGAAGGCGGCGGCCGAGAACACCACGGGCGCGCAGAACACCACGGGCGCGCAGAGCACCGGGGGCGCGGAGAGCACCGAGGGCGCGGACAGCGCCGGACGGTCGTAGCGCCCGGCCTCTCCGGTCGTACCGTTCACACCGCGTCGTACGCTGGTCGCATGAAGAGCCCCCTGCTGTCCCTGCCCGGCGCCGTCCCCGCCGAAGGCCGCGACGAAGGCGTCGCCGCGCACTACGGCGACCTGTTCCGCGAGCAGCGCGCCCTCGCCGACGGCTCCGGCCTCGTCGACCTCTCGCACCGCGCCGTCGTCACGGTCACCGGTAGCGACCGGCTGGCCTGGCTGCATCTGCTGATCACCCAGCACGTCAGCGAACTCGCCCCGGGCCAGGCCACCGAAGCCCTGATCCTCACCGCCAACGGGCACATCGAGCACGCGCTCTACCTCGTCGACGACGGCGAGACCGTGTGGATGCACGCCGAACCCGGCACCCAGGGCGACCTGATCGCCTATCTGGAGTCCATGAAGTTCTTCTACCGGGTCGAAGTCGCCGACCGCACCGAGGACTTCGCCGTCGTGTACCTGCTGGCCGGCTCCATCGCGGAGGTCCCGGACGGCGCGACGGTACGGGAGACGGCGTACGGCCGGGACCTGTTCCTGCCCCGCGCCGGCCTGGAGGAGTACGCGGCGGCGAACGGCCCGGTGGCCGGCATCCTGGCGTACGAGGCGCTGCGCGTGGAGGCGCACCGCCCGCGCGTCGGCTTCGAGACCGACCACCGCACCATCCCGCACGAGCTGGGCTGGATCGGCACCGCCGTCCACCTCCAGAAGGGCTGCTACCGGGGCCAGGAGACCGTGGCCCGGGTGCAGAACCTGGGCAAGCCGCCGCGTCGGCTGGTCTTCCTCCACCTCGACGGCAGCGAGGTGCTGCTGCCCGGACACGGCACCCCGGTGCGGCTCGCCGCGGACGGTGCCGAGGGGCGCCAGCTGGGCTTCATCACCACGTCCGCCCGCCACCACGAGCTGGGGCCGATCGCGCTGGCCCTGGTCAAGCGGAACGTCGCGGTGGACGCCGAGCTGCTCGCCGGGGACACGGCCGCCGCCCAGGAGACGGTCGTCGAGCCGTAGTACGTCCTGCTGTCCGGAACGGGTCGGTCCGGAAGGGTCGGTCCGAAAGGCCCGGTCCGGAACAGGCCGGTCCGGAGAGGGCCCGGTTCAGACCTCGACGACGACGGTGAACGGGCCGTGATTGGTGAGCGAGACCCGCATGTCCGCCCCGAACCGGCCCGTCTCCACCTGCGCGCCCAGCGCCCGCAGCTGCTCCACCACCTCGTCGACCAGCGGTTCGGCGACGTCGCCGGGCGCCGCCGCGTTCCAGGTGGGCCTGCGGCCCTTCCGGGCGTCCCCGTAGAGAGTGAACTGCGAAATCACCAGAAGTGGTGCATTCACATCGGAGCAGGACTTCTCGCCCTCCAGGACGCGGAGCGACCAGAGCTTGCGGGCGAGCTGTGCCGCCTTCTCCGGGGTGTCCCCGTGGGTGACTCCCACCAGCACACACAGTCCTTCGCCGACGATTTCGCCGACCACCTCGGGGCCGCCCGCCCCGTCCGCGCCGTCGGCCACCGTGACGCTCGCGCCGTCCACCCGCTGTATCACTGCACGCATACAGACCAACCTATCTTGGGCTGAACGGGTACAGAGCATCCACATAGGCCCACCCAAGTGGCACCATGCTCGGGAGGCGGTGTGCCGACGCACCGGTCGAGGGGATGGACACAAGCATGAGTACCTATGGAACCGGGCAGTCCCCCGGCGCCGTACCGGTCACGCGAACCGGCGCCAGTACCAGCACCAGCACCATGCGGCCACCCGTGCAGCGAACCGGTCACGGTCCGGAGGACAGCCTGTCCGCCGGCCCACAGCCCGAGCTGGGCACCCTGCGGCTGCCGGAGCTGCGCACGCTGCGCCGCGAGTCGCAGCGCGACGAGGCCGACCTCAGTTATGTGCGGCGGCTCGTCCAGGGCCGGATCGACATCCTGCGGGCCGAGCTGGCCCGGCGGCTGGACCCGGAGACACCGGTGGTGGACCGGCTCTCGGAGATCCTCGCCGACCCCCCGTCCCAGCACCGCTCCTCCGCCCGGCACGTCACGCTGACCACGCCCCGTAGCGACGAGTACCGCCGGCTGGCCGCCGAGACGCTCGCCGAGGTCGAACTCTCCGACCTCGACGCCCGTACGGACGAAGAGCTGCACGCCGCGATGGGGCGCCTGGTCCGCTACGAACAGCAGGTCTCCCGCCGCCGTCACCAGCTGCAACGCACCACCGACGATTGCAGCGCGGAGATCGCCCGCAGGTACCGTGACGGTGAAGCACAAGTAGACGACCTGCTCGCCTGAAGCGATCCTTCCGGGGGCGGGTTCCGCCCGTCCCCGGAAGGCCACCATGACCTCCAGCGCCGCCCCCGCCGCACCATCCGTCATACCCCCCGCTCTCCCCGTCCTGGCCGAGGTCGTACGGTCCGGCTTCGTGGAGGGCCACCACCGGGGCTCGCTGGTCGTGCTGGCCGCCGACGGCAGCGTGGAACGGTCCCTGGGCGATCCGGCGGCGCCGGTCTTCCCGCGCTCCTCCAACAAGCCGATGCAGGCCGCCGCCGTGCTGCGGGCCGGGCTCGATCTGTCCGGGGAGCGGCTGGCCCTGGCCGCCGCGAGCCACTCCGGCGAGGGCTTCCACCTCGAACTCGTCCGCACGATGCTCGCCGAGCACGGACTGACGCCCGCCGATCTGCAGACCCCGCCCGATCTGCCGCTGGACCCGGTCGAGGCGGAGACGTATCTCGCCGCGGGCCACGTCCGGGACCGGATCACCATGAACTGCTCCGGCAAGCACGCGGCGATGCTCGCGGTCTGCGCGGTGAACGGCTGGGACCGGGCGTCCTACCTCGCCCCGGCGCACCCGCTCCAGCAGCTGGTCCGCCAGGTCGTCGAGGAGGCGGCCGGCGAGCCGGTCACGGCGGTCGGCACAGACGGGTGCGGGGCGCCGCTGATGGCGATCAGCCTGGTGGGCCTGGCGCGGGCCTTCCGGACGTTCGTACTGGCGGAGCCCGGGACGGCGGAGCGCCGGGTCGGTGACGCGATGCGGGCCCACCCCCAGTACGTGGCCGGGACGCGCCGACCCGACACCTGGCTGATGCGGGAGGTGCCGGGCGCGCTCTCCAAGATGGGCGCCGAGGCGGTGCAGGCGGTGGCGCTGGCGGACGGCCGGGCGCTGGCCTTCAAGGTCGACGACGGCGCGACGCGGGCGCTCGGGCCGGTGCTGGCCCGCGCGCTGCGGCTGCTCGGCATCGACGCCCCGGTGGTCGCCAGGATCGGGCACGCGCCACTGCTGGGCGGCGGCGGCGAGGTCGGCGAGATCCGGGCGGCCTTCTGACCTGACCGTTCCACGGCGGCGGAGGACGGCGGGAGGCCGCGGAGGGCCGCGGAAGGCGGCGGAAAACAGGGCGACATCCCGTGATCCGTGTACATAGCGTGGCTCGTATGGCTCTCGACATCCGCACGGTCACCGCCGCCGAGTTTCCCGACTGGCTGCACGCCAAGCACACCGGCTTCCTGCGTCCGCAGACGAGCACGGAAGAGGAGGCGGAACGACGCCTTCCGCACACCGACCTCTCCCGTACGCAGGGCGCGTTCGACGAAGGGCGGTGCGTGGCCACGTTCCGCTCCTTCGCCCAGGAACTCACGGTCGTCGGGGGCGCCGCGGTGCCGGCCGACGCGATCTCCAACGTCACGGTGTCGCCCACGCACCGCCGCCGCGGTCTGCTCAACCGGATGATGGCCACGGACCTGGCGGCGGCGAAGGAGCGCGGCGAGGTGGTCGCCACGCTGATCGCCGCCGAGTACCCGATCTACGGCCGGTACGGCTTCGGCCCGGCGACCTGGACCACCCAGTGGGAGATCGACGTACCGCGGGCGGGCCTCGACCCGCACTGGTCGGGCCCGCCCGAGCGGGACGGCGGCCGGATCGACCTGGTGAGCGGCGCGGACGTACGCAAGCTGGGCCCGGCCCTCCACGACCGGCTGCGCGCCCGGCAGCACGGTGTGATCGACCGCGACGCGCGCTGGTGGGCCGTGAACACCGGAGAGGTCCGGCCGGGCCCCGGAGCGCCGGGTTCCGAAGCCTGGGCGGAGCCCTTCTACGCGGTCTACAGCAACGCCGCCGGCGAGGTGGACGGCCTGACCGTCTACCGCGCCGACGGCAGCTGGGGTGACTCCAAGCAGCCGCTGAACCGGGCCACCGTGGCCGGCCAGATCGCCGTCACCCCGGCCGCCGAGCGCGCACTCTGGCACTTCGTCTGCTCGATCGACTGGATCACCACGGTCCGCTCCGGCCACCGCGCCCCCGACGACCTGCTGCCGCTGCTCCTCCCGGACCCGCGCGCGGCCCGCGTCGTCACCCAGGCGGACTGGCTGTGGGTGCGGATCCTGGACGTCGTACGCGCCCTGGAGGCCCGCAGCTACGCGGTGCCCGGCACGCTCACCCTCGACATCCACGACACCACGGGTCTGACCGCCGGCCGCTACCGCCTGGAGGCCACCCCCGTCGGCGCGAGCTGCACCCCCACCACAGCCGGCGCCGATCTGGCCCTGGACGTAAGGGAGTTGGGCACCCTCTACCTGGGCGACGAATCACCGTTCCGGCTGGCTGCCCTGGGCCGGATCGAGGAGCTCACGCCGGGCGCGGTCGCGACGGCGGAGGGGATGTTCCGGGCGGGGCGGCGGGCCTGGTGCCCGGATGTGTTCTGAGCCGGAGCCGCCCGCGTGAGTGATCCACGAAACTAGGATGGGAGCCGAGGGCGGGACGTCGCACGGGCGGGGGGCTCGTGGGCCGGGCGGCGATGGGCACCACCCGGAAAATGGGGTTCAGGTGACTGAGAAGAACGGCTCGTCGGGCGGTACGGGCCTGCCGGCCAGCATCGAGGCCGCCTGGGGGCTGCGGGCGCGGCCGGTCAAGGGCCCGAAGCCGGGGCTGAGTCTGGCCCGCATCGTGGACGCCGCGGTGGCGGTGGCCGCGGCGGAGGGGCTCGGCGGGGTGTCGATGGGACGGGTCGCCAAGGACCTGGGGGCCTCGACGATGTCGCTCTACCGGTACGTGTCCGCCAAGGGGGAGCTGTACGTACTGATGCAGGAGGCGGCGATGGGCCCACCGCCCCCGCTGCCCGAGCCGGCCGGCGGCGCCGGCTGGCGGGAGGCACTCTCCCGGTGGGCGTGGGCGCAGCGCCGGGTGTTCCACCGCAATCTGTGGATGCTCCGCATCCCGGTCTCGGGACCGCCCGCCAGTCCGAACTCCGTCGCCTGGTGGGAACAGGGCCTGAAGGCCCTCGAAGGCGCGGGTCTGGACGCGCGCGACGAGATCTCCGTCATCCTGCTCGTCAACGGGTTCGTACGGAACGAGGCGCTGCTGATGAGTGATCTCGCGGCCGCCGTCGAGGCGCGCGGCGTCCCGGCGCAGGAGGTGGCGGACGGACACACCCGCACCCTGAACCGGCTCGTCGACCCCGTACGCCATCCGTCGCTCTCCCGGGTGCTGGACGCCGGGGTGCTGGGGGCGCCGCGCGGGCCCGACGAGGAGTTCGCCTTCGGGCTGGAGCGGGTGCTGGACGGGATCGAGGCGCTGGTGGAGGCGCGGGCCGAGCCGGGCGGAAGGCGGGTGCGGCCGCTTCCCGAGGTCAAGTCCGGTTGAGGTCGGGAGCGTACGCTTCGTGGTCATGGACGGAGAGAAGCCCGGGAACGAGCGGATGAGCCTGCGGGAGCGGAAGAAGCGGCTGACCTACCAGGCGGTCTCCGAGGCCGCGATCGCGATGTTCCTGGACCGGGGCTTCGACAAGGTCTCGGTGGCCGAGGTGGCGGCGGCCGCCGACATCTCGAAGCCGACGCTCTTCCGGTACTTCCCGGCCAAGGAGGACCTGGTCCTGCACCGGTTCGCCGACCACGAGGACGAGTCGGCCCGGGTGGTCGCCACCCGGGCGGAGACCGAATCCCCGCTGGACGCGCTGCGCCGCAACTTCCTGGACGGGCTGGAGCGGGGCGACCCGGTGACCGGGCTCTGCGATGTGCCGCAGGTGCTGGCGTTCCAGCGGCTGCTGTACGGGACGCCGTCCCTGGTGGCCCGCCTGTACGGCTACCAGAGCCGCTCGGAGGCGGCGCTCGCCCGTGCGCTGGGCGACCGGGTGGCCGACCGGCTGGCGGCGGGCCAGATCGTCGCCGTACTGCGCATCCTCGCCCTGGAGAACTGGCGGCGGATCGACGCGGGGGAGAGCGCGCGGCAGGTGTACGCGGACGCGGTCGAGGCGGCCGAACTCGCCTTCGTGCAGCTGCGGTCGGGGCTCGGGGAGCAGTGGTAGCTCAGGAGACCCGGTCGTCCTCGGCGTGCAGCACCGCTTCGGCGATCTCCCGCACCCGGTCCCGGGTGATGCCGGTGCGCTGTTCCACGGCGAGGGGGTGGTCGGTGGGCTCCAGCTCGATGCTGGGGCGGCGGCCGATCGGGCGGGTGTGGGCGTTGGTCCGCAGGTTGGTCGTGCGGGGCGAGTACAGCCCCAGCTCGGTGCTCAGCCAGCCGAAGTACGGCTGCTCGGACTCGCGGCCGGGGGTCTCCCACACATCGAGGGCGCGGGCGAAGTTCTCCCGGCTGAGCGAGACCCAGACGCCCCAGGAGAAGGGCTCCTCGCTGCCGGACACGGGTATCTCGATCAGGCCCTTGATGAAGTAGTGCTCGTGTCTGACGATGCACTGGTCGCAGGAGAGCATGCTGTCGGGGTCGCTCTCCAGACTCGCGTCCCAGACGTCGGGTGCCATGGTCGAGTACCCCATCGGGAGTTCCGCGTGGTGTTCGCCGCAGCGGGAGCAGATGTAGCCGGGGTCGATAGCCATGGGCGGGATCCTAACGAGAGGCTCTGCGGCCGTGGTCGGACTGCCGTCTGCTTCCTGCCGTCACCGATCGCTGTCGGGGGTCGTGCCCTTGAGCACGTCCTCGCGTACCGCGGCCCATTCCAGGGAGTGGCGGATGCCCTCCGTCAGTGAGTACCGCGGCCGCCATCCCAGCAGCCGCTGCGCCCGGTCGCTCCGGGTGTACGCCCCCGCCGCGTCGCCCGGCCGCGCCGCCGCGTCGACCGCGGGGACGGGGGTGCCGGTCACCTCGTTGAAGGCGTCCAGGAGTTCGCGCACGGTGGTGCCCGTGCCGGTGCCCAGGTTGATGACCACGGAACCGGACCCCGGCTCCCCGCCCCGCTCGGGCAGGAGGGTGTCGAAGGCGCGGAGCGCGGCCACGTGTGCGGCGGCCAGGTCCCAGACGTGGACGTAGTCCCGGATGCCGGAGCCGTCGCGCGTCGGGTAGTCGGTCCCGGTGACCCGGAACGGGACGCCCTCCTCCCGGGCCTGGATCATCTTGCCCAGGGCGTGGCTCGGGTGCCGCAGTTGCAGTCCGGTGCGCAGCTCCGGGTCCGCGCCGACCGGGTTGAAGTAGCGCAGGGACACCACCCGCAGCGGCCCGCCGGCGGCGATGTCGGCGAACATCGCCTCGCACACCGCCTTGGTGCGCGCGTACGGGCTCTGCGGGGCGAGCGGGGAGTCCTCGTCGACCGTCAGATCCGCACCGGCGGCGTAGATGGAGGCGGAGGAGCTGAAGATCATGCGGGTGCAGCCGTTGCGCAGCAGATGGTCCGCGAACTCCAGGCTCTTGGACACGTTGGCCCGGTAGTAGCCGACCGGGTCGGCGACCGAGTCCGGGACCACGATCAGCGCCGCGCAGTGGACCACGGCATCGATGTCCGGATGCTCGGCGAAGACCCGGTCGATCAGGGGACCGTCCGCGATGTCGCCCTCGTGGAAGGACCGGCCCTCGGTGAACTCCCGTCTGCCCGTGACCAGGTTGTCGAGGACGACGGGAGTGATTCCGGCGTCCGCGCAGGCGGACGCGACCGTGCTGCCGATGTACCCCGCGCCTCCGGCGATCAGGACCTTCATGCGGTGTCCGCCTCTCTCGCTGAGCTCGTGAAGTGATCGTAGGCCGAAGCGAGGGACGGGAATCGCGTCGCCCGCGTCCGGGCGGCGGCCGAAGAGGCCGCGCCCCCGCCGGACCGTACCGGGACGGATGAGCCCGGCACGGTCCGGCGGAAGTGCCGCCGGGGCGGTACGGTCCTCAGCCGCGACGCCCGAGCAGCGCCATGTCGTCCTCGTCCAGGACCAGGCGTCCGGCGGCCATGTTCTCCTCCAGGTGGGCGAGCGAGGCGGTGCCGGGGATCTGCACGATCGAGGGCGAGCGGGCCAGGCCCCAGGCGATGGCCACCTGGTGCACCGTCGCACCGTGCCGCTCGCCCACCTTCCGGAGGTTCTCCTGACCGAGGTCGGTGTGACCGCCGCCGAGCGCGAAGAACGGCATGTACGCGATACCGGCGTCCGCGCACTCGTCGACGAGCGGGGCATCGCCCTGGTCGAGCACACCGAAGCGGTTCTGCACGGCGGCGACCGGTGCGATCGAACGGGCCTCCGCGAGCTGCCCGCTCGTCACATTGCTGACGCCCAGCTGCCGGATCAGCCCCTCCTCACGCAGCGCCGCCAGCACGGCGAAGCGCTCACCGAGCGAATCGACGGCACCGCCGCGCAGCCGGCCGACCCGCAGATGCACCAGGTCGAGGGTGTCGACCCCCAGGGTCTCCAGATTCCGCTCCACCTCCGCGCGCAGCTGATCGGGGCGGGCCTCGGCGTACATCTCGCCGGTCTCGTCCCGCAGCGGGCCGACCTTGGTGGCGATGGTGACGTCGGAGGCGTACGGGTACAGGGCCTCGCGGAGCAGGTCGTTGGCCCGATGGGTGGGGGAGAAGTAGAAGGCGGCGGTGTCGATGTACCGCGCCCCCAGCTCGACGGCGCGCCGCGTCACGGCCACGGCCTTCACCGTGTCGCCGGCCGGTCCGCTCCACCGGCCCGGCAGCTGCATCGCCCCGAAGCCGAGCCGCGGGATGGTGACGGTGCCGCCCAGTTCGAAGTCGCCGGGGCCCGAGGCGCTGTTGGTGGCGGTGGCATTGACGGTGGTGCTGGTGGTGGATGTGGGACCGGAGTCCGGGGTCGGTTCGGCAGATGAGGAGGTCATGGGGCGCAGCATCGCGCCCGTGGGGCCGGATTGCCACATCCATTTCTTCCTCCGCCGGCGGGAGGGGCCCGTCAGCGTGCGTCGCGCAGCCGAAGCAGGTACGTCGCGGTCAGCGCGACGGCGCGGTCCTCGTCGTGCGACAGCTCCACGAGGGCGCGTGACGCCGTTGGTCCCGGGATGCCCGCCAGTGCCTGGGTCAGCCGTCCGCGCGCAGGTGCTTCGCCGGTGTCGTGGGCGAGGCGGTTGACGAGCCCGGTCGCGATCCGGTCCGCCGTCGCGGTGCCGTCCGCCGCCAGCACGCTCAGCGCATCGGCCGCGTCGGTGTCGTTCCTTCCCGCCGAGATCATGTCGATGAGGGTCGGGACCACATCGGCCGCGCCTCGCGTCCCGAGTGCCAGCGCCGCATACCCGCGGACCACGGCGTCGGGGTGCGTGAGGGCCTCCCGCAGCAGCGTGGCCGCCTCGTCGCCGGGCATCTCGGCGAGCGACCGTACGGCACGCTCCCGCACCGCGGCCACCGGTGAACCGAGGCCCTTCGCCAGCAGTGCCGGGCCGCCGCCCGATCGGGCCAGCGCCCACCGGATGGCTCCGGCGACGTTCGGCTCCGTCTCGCTCAACGCCGCCTCGACCAGGGCCTCCACCGGCACCGGGACCTCGTCGACCGAGGAGAGGGCCGCGCGCTGACGCGCGTCGGGGCTCTTCGACCCCAGCGCCTGGAGGAGCGCGACGACCTGGAGGACGTCCTCCCAGCCGGCCGGGTCCGCGGCGTCGATCCGGCGGAGCCGCGTGAGCAGTTCGGTCTCGGCCGCGATGCGTTCGCGCGTCTGACGGATGAGGTCGCCGACGAGCGCCGAGGGTACGAAACCGGGATCGTCGAGCGCGCGCCCGATCTCACGGAGCGTCAGCCCCAGCGACCGCAGGCTCTCGACATGGAAGATCCGCCGGATGTCCTCCTCGGAGTACTCCCGGTACCCGGAACCGGTACGGCCCGAAGGCCGCACCAGCCCGAGCGACTCGTAATGCCTGAGCATGCGGGCACTGACCCCGGACCGCCGCGCCACCTCACCGATCAACACGCCCTATCGTCCCTCCCGGCCGGACCCGCCGAGGGCCACGACGCGCTTCGCCTCCTCGATGGCGAACTCGAACCCGGTGTCCGGGTCGCGCAGCAGCCGCCGGGTGGCGAGCGCGTGCGCGTGCGTGCCCGGGTCGGGGGATGCCGTCGCCGCGTGCAGGGCCGGCACGATCACTTCGCCGAGCGCGATCAGCGCCCGGCTGAGACTCAGCTGCGTCTCCCGCCGGCCACGCCCGAGCTGTGTCGCCAGCACCGCGGCCAGGGCGGACTCCTCGCCCTCCGGTACGAGTACGGCCGCGGTCCGCCAGGCGCTCCGCGCCACCTCGTCGTCGGCGTCGGTCAGCAGTGCCCGCGTGATCACCGGCCACGCCCGCCGGTCCCCGATCTTGGACAGCGTGTGCAGCGCCTGACTCCGTGCCTGCGCGTGCTCCGAGCGGACTTCGAGGACCAGCGGGGGGAGCGTCAGGGACACCGGGTGGCGGGTGAGCGCCCAGGTCAGCATGTCGCGGACGAAGAACTCGGGCTCGATCGCGCAGCGCTCGACGAGCTTGTCGACGAAACGCGGGTCGGGCGCCGTACCGACCGCCATGGCGGCCCGCAGCCGCACGGACGCATCACCGTCCTCCAGCGCCCCGAGCGCCCGCACCACATCCGTGTCCTGTTCCGTGATCGCCATCAGGACCACCTCCTCGGCAAGCAGTGAAGGCCCTGTCACAGTGTCAAGGTCAAGCGGCGTCCGCTGCGCACGGGACGCCCATAGGAATTCCCTATGGCGTCCGCTGGTATTTCGTCTTTGCCTCTCGCTCTTTTCCGTACGTACCTTGAAACAGCTCGGTGAGGCGGTCACTTTCCTCATTCCGCCGGGCGGACGACTATGCGATCGAGAGGACCGGTGGCATGCCCACAATCGGAAATGGATCGGGAACGCGGGAATTCGAGGGGAAGCGGGCCCTGGTCACAGGTGGTTCCCGCGGTATCGGAGCGGCCGTGGTGCGCCAACTGCTGGACGCGGGCGCCGAGGTGCTCACGACCGCCAGGTCCGCGACGGGCACGGTGCCCGAAGGGGCCTCCTTCGTGGCGGCCGACGTGCGGACGCGGGCCGGGGCGGAGACGGTCGCCGAGGCCGTGCGGGAGGGGCTCGGCGGGGTGGACATCCTGGTCCACAACGCGGGCGGGGCGCGGCCCCACGCAGGCGCCCTGGCCATCCCCGACGAGGAGTGGCAGGACGCGCTGGACCTGAACTGCCTGGCGTCGGTACGGCTGGACTCGCTGCTGGTCCAGGGGATGCGGGAGCGGCGTTCGGGGATGATCGTGCACGTCTCCTCGGCCGCGGTCCGCACCCCCGTGGGACCGTTCCTGCACTACGTGGCGGCGAAGGCGGCGCTGGAGACGTACAGCAGGGGGCTGTCCCTGGAACTGGCCCCGTTCGGAGTCCGGGTCAACACCGTGACTCCCGGCAGGGTCGCCACCCCCGGCGGCGAAGAGACACGGGAGCAGTGGGCGCGCCTGGACACGGCGCCGGGCCAGGTCGGCGCCGACGCCACCGTCCCGCTGGGGCGCGACGGCCGGCCCGACGACATCGCGGACGCGGTGCTGTTCCTCGTGTCCGACCGGGCGGGCTGGCTGACCGGGAGCAATCTAGTCGTGGACGGCGGTGAATTCCCGAGGGGCTGACGTAATTCCCGAAAGGCTGGCGTAATTTCCGAGGGGCTGACGTAATTTCTGAAGAAGTGGCGTGAATTCCCGGGGGAATTCGGCGGCGCCCGTCCCTTTCCGGTCCTCAGGCGGCCGGTGAGGAGAAAACGGAACCGGACCAGGTCTCCTTGCGCAGAAGTTCGAGCAGGGCCGATTCCGCCGGGCCCGCGCCGGGCCGGACCACGGCGATGACGGGCTGGGACACGGCCGGGAACACCGGGCGTGCCAGGTGCTCGTGACCGTGGGGCACCGCGGAGGCCGGGACGAGCGTCACCCCCAGCCCGTGGGCGGCCCAGCGCACGGCCGTCGCCGTCTGGGACGCGCGGGCGGCCGTGGCCGGGGTCAGATCGTTCTCCCGCAGTACGTTCAGCAGCACGCCGTCGAGCGCGCTGTCGCGGTCGAACCGCACCCACGGCTCCCCGTCCAGTTCACGCAGCTCGACCCGGTCCGCGGCGAGCTGCCGGTGTCCCGCGCCCACCACCACGACGAACTCCTCGTCGCCGAGGTGGTGGGCGTCGGCGGGGCTCCGCTCGCACGCCGCCATCAGGGCGAGACCCAGTACGCCCCGGCGGCACAGCCGCTCCAGCTCGGCGGAGCTCGGCTCCTCGAAGACGGTGACCTCCAGCCGTGGGAAGCGGCGACGCAACGCGCCGAGTGCACCAGGCAGTTGCCGCGTACCGAAGCCCATCTGGACGGCGACCACCAGTTCGCCCACCAGCTCGTCGGCGCCGGCCCGCGCCGTGGCCCTCGCCCGCCGAGCCGCGCTCACCGCGGCCTCGGCCTCCCGAAGGAACGCGCGGCCGACCACGGTGGGCACCAGCCCGGTCGGCGTGCGGGCGAACAGCTCCACGCCGAGCTCCCGCTCCAGGCCGCGGATCTGCTGGGACACCGATGGCTGAGCGACGTGCAGCAGCTCCGCGGCCGCCGTCACCGAGCCCTCCTCGGCAACGGCCAGGGCGTACTCGAACTGACGAAGGCTCATCGGCTCCCGCCCCCCCGTCGTCGTCATCGCTGTAGTAGCAAGGAACCCGGTGCCGCCGCCGAAGATTCCCGACGGCCGGACGATCTGGGCCGCCCGGCAGCCGGGTCAGGCGTGGAGTTCGGGCGGGAAGCCGGTCCAGCGCAGTTCCGCGGGCAGGTGCCCCATGTCGTTGTGGAACAGCACGGTGGACGGCCTGCCGGGTGCGTAGCGGATGACCGTCAGCGCCGCGTTGCTGTGGTTGAGGCCCAGCCAGCGCCACTCGGGCGCGTCGAGGGCGGCCCGGACCAGCCAGCCGATGAGGAAGTTGTGCGTGACGACCAGTTCATGGCGGGGGCGGTCCCCGTCGACCGTGCCGGTGAATTCCGCGAGTGCCTTCCGGGCCAGCGCCGGACCGGGATCGCGCTCCTCCTCCGGGACCTGGGCCAGGAAGCCGAGCAAGGCGTCGGCCGCGTCCGCCGGCAGCTCCTCCTTCGTCGGCAGGTAGGGGACGTAGTCGCCGGCCAGCTCCGTCCGGTGCAGCGGGACGCCGTCGAGCTGTGCGCCGATCAGCTGGGCCGTCTGCTGTGCCCGGGGCAGCGGCCCGTGGTGGATCACCGAGAGCGGGGCGCTCCGGAGCCGTTCACCGAGCAGAACGGCCTGGCGCCGGCCGCTCTCCGTCAGGGTCGTCTCATCCGCCGACGCTTCCCCGTGCCGAGCGAGGTAAAGGTACCGAGCGGCTGTGTCCGTCATGTCGCGTGTCTCCGTCGCCATTCGTGATCTCGTATGTCAGGGATGGACGCGGAGCTCTTCGCACATAGTTCCGTCGTAGTTCCGCCATGGTTCCGTCGCGGCTGTCCCTGTCCGGTCCTGCTCAGGTTGAGACAGTGTGAGTTTCCGACCCGGGGCGCCTCGGTCCGAGCGGAATGCGGGCAGGCGGAACGCGGACAGGGGGAGCGGCGATCAGCAGTACGGCGAACAGAATGGGGGCGGCCGTCTGGTACCCCAACCAGACTTCACCCCCGGCGCCGCTGCCCTGTCGCGCCATCAGAAAGCCTGCCAGAGCCGCCAGCACCCAGCCGCTGTCGTAGGCGAGCATGAGCCGGGTGTACGTGCGCATCGACCGACTGCGCGTGTATCCGATCTCGATGCCGCCGCCGATCAGCAGGGCCACGCCCGAGAGGGCCATCAGCCAAACCGGCGTGCCGAGTAACCGGCCGAGCGGGGCAGCACCGGCGATGCCGACCGCGCCGAGCAGCACCTTGAAGGCGCCATCGGCGACGGCGCCCACCGTCTGACGGGTCACCCGCGATGCCACGACCTGGGCCATGTGCGTCCTCCTCGAAACTTGTCCCCACCAGTTCCGTAATGAGATTACGGTAATAATGAAGCTATGAGAATGACGAGAGCGGAGGCCAAGGAGCGCAACCGTCGCGCCCTGCTGGACGCCGCGTTCCAGGTCGTATCCCGGGACGGGTACCGGGCCAGGCTGGAGGAGATCGCCGAACGCGCAGATGTGACCACCGGCGCCATCTACTCACTGTTCGGGAGCAAGAACGGCCTGGTGGTCGCGGTGGTCGCCGACTACCTGCGGCCGCACTACGAAGAGATCGAGCGGGCGGTTCCCGCTGGACTCGGTCTGTTGGAAGCGGTGGACGCCTTCGCCCGGCAGTACCGGCGTATGTGTGACGCCCCGGACGCGCTGCCTCGCCTGTCCCTCCAGATCACCCTGCTGGACATGGCCCTGCACGACCCGGACCTGGGGTCCCGGCTCGCCGAGTCCATCCGGGCGCAAGAGGCCCATCTGATCGCGGTGTTCACCGGAAGGTCGCACAACGGAGGCACCGTGACGCCGCAACAGGCACAGCGCCTGGCCACGGCGCTCAGGGCGCTGTTCGTCGGCCTCGGCCAGGGCATCCCTCTCGGCCTCGCCCCTGGCGCCGACGAGCAGTTCTTCGCCGACACTGCCCGCGCCCTGGCATCCGGGATGTCCCTCGTCGATCACGACGCGGACACGTCGTGAGGTGCAACTCGAAGTGCATGCCGCTCCTTCCTACTGCCGGAGCTCCATGACGTCGGCGACCACGCAACTGGTGTTGTCGGGGCCGCCGGAGCCGTTGGCGAGGGCGATGAGTTCGCGGGCGGCCTGCTCGGGCTCCCCGGTGTCGGTGAGCACCCGGTGGATTTCTTCCGTCGGCACGACGGCCGACAGGCCGTCGGAGCAGAGCAGGTAACGGTCTTCCTGCCGGGCGTCGTGGAGGCGTACGTCGGGGGTGCCGTCGGCTCCCCGGCCCAGGGCTCGTATCAGCAGCGACCGCTGAGGGTGGGAGGCGGCCTCTTCCGGGCTGAGACGTCCTTCGTCGACCATCGATTGCACCATGGTGTGGTCCTGCGTGATCTGGAACAGCTCTCCGCCGCGCAGGAGATAGACGCGGGAGTCGCCGATGTGGACGAGGGCCAGCTGTGATCCGGTCCAGAGCATCGCGGTGAGAGTCGTGCCGGCTTCCTCGGAAGACGGGGCGGTCCCGGCGACGCGATGCACGGCTTGCTTGGCCTGGTCGATGGCGTCTTCGAGGACGTTGAGGAGATCGCCTGCCGGGATGCCGTCCGTTTCGAGGCGTTTGAGCGCGTCGACGGCGGCCGCGCCGGCGGGGGCCCCTTGAGGGCCGAAGCCGTCGGCGACGGCGAGCAAGCGGGATCCGGCGTAGGCGGTGTCCTGGTTGCTCTCGCGGACCAGGCCCTTGTCGGACAGAGCGGCGTAACGGATTCCCAGAGGCTTGGCGGTCGGAGACATGGCGGGGTCCTTCCAGGACAGATGGCCGATGAGGAAGGAAGCGAGATCTCGCCGTGCGGCGGTGTCGGCCTCGACCTGAGCCCAGAACGCGCGGACCTCTTGGGCCGCCTCGTGGGCTTCCAGTCCGCAAACGCCCTGGATGCGCGCCAGCGGCATCCCCAGGCGGCGAAGCCAGGCGACGAGCCGGGCCTGCTCCAGCTGTTCCGGGGCGTAGAAGCGGTATCCGGTCGTGGGGTCGATACGAGCGGGGGCCAACAGGCCGAGTTCGTCGTAGAGACGCAGCGCCTTCGGTGACAGCCGGGACGCCTTCGCGAACGCCCCGATGGTCAGCAACCCCATGCTCGCTCCTCCTCATGCCGGGCACATTGCCCGGCCCCACCGATGCTGTGGCTTCCCCCAGGGGGAAGGTCAACGATCGGGGATCGGCCGCTGTTCTCCCGCATGCTGTTCTTCCGTGCAGCGGTCGATACGGACGGACATCGCCCTGGCCGCGAAAGGCGGGGAACCGCCGCTCGGGCCGCAGGGAATCGCATCGCACCGACCACGACGCCGCATCGCACCGACCACGACTTGCTCAACGGCCCTCACCGACGAGCGCCCGCCGAGTCGGCGTGGGCCGTGCGAGTGGCGTGGCGCACTTTTGCAAGCGCCTGCTTGCAAAAGTTAGCAAGGGTGGCGCACCATCGGGGTATGGCATCCCTCAACGTCGGCAATCTCGGTGAGTACCTGCGCGAGCAGCGGCGCAACGCGCAGCTGTCGCTGCGGCAGCTCGCCGATGCCGCCGGGGTGTCCAATCCCTACCTCAGCCAGATCGAGCGCGGGCTGCGCAAGCCGAGCGCCGAGGTGTTGCAGCAGGTCGCCAAGGCGCTGCGGATCTCCGCCGAGACCCTTTACGTACGGGCCGGGATTCTGGACGAGCGGGAGCGGGAGGAGCTGGAGACGCGGGCGGTGATTCTGGCCGATCCGTCCATCAACGAGCGGCAGAAGAGCGTGCTGCTGCAGATCTACGACTCCTTCCGCAAGGAGAACGGGTTCGAGCCCGGACCGGAATCCGGCGTCGCCGCCGGATCGGAGACCGGCGACGAGTCAGGGCCCGACGCCGGTGCGGACGGCGGCGGTGCCGGCGCGGCTTCGGAGCACTCGACGCTTTCGGAGCGTTCGGCGTCTTCGGAGCGTTCGGCGTCTTCGGAGCGTTCGACGTCTTCCATACCCTCCGCGCCCTCAACACCCTCCGCGCCTTCAAAGCCTGAGAAACCCTCAAACTGAGTCTGATGATCCGGGAGGACCACAGTCATGGCCATCACCGATGACCTGCGCAAGACCCTCACCGACCCGACCCCCCTCTACTTCGCCGCCGGTACGGCCGACCTCGCCGTCGAGCAGGCGCGCAAGGTCCCGGCGCTGATCGAGCAGCTGCGTGCCGAGGCGCCGGAGCGTATCGAGGCCGTGCGCAACACCGACCCCAAGGCCGTGCAGGAGAAGGTGACCTCGCAGGCCAAGGAGGCGCAGGCCACCATGCAGGCCAAGGTCACCGAGGTGATCGGGTCGTTCGACAGCGATCTGCGGAAGCTGGGCGAGAACGCTCAGGACCTGGCGCTGCGGAGCCTGGGCGTGGCCGCGGAGTACGCGGTGCGGGCCCGGGAGACGTACGAGAAGGTCGCCGAGCGCGGCGAGCAGACCGTGAAGCACTGGCGGGGCGAGACGGCCGAGGAGATCGTCGAGATCGCCGTCGTCGTGGAGCCGCGCAAGGAGTCGAAGCCGACCGGCGCCACGAGGACCGAGCCGGCCGCCAAGCCCGGTCCGGCGAAGGCCGCACCGGCGCCGAAGCCCGTGCCCAAGGCCGCCAAGCCGGCGAGCAAGGCCCCGGCCACGCCCGCCAAGAAGGCGCCCGCGCGCAAGCCCGTCGCGAAGAAGACCACTCCGCCGAGCGCGAAGTAGTAGAAGAGAAGTAGCGGCAGAAGTAGCGGTAGCGGTAGAAGCAGGAGACTGTCGGCGTCACGGCACCCCCACGGCGGCGCTGTGGCGCCGACAGGCGTGTGGCAGGGCGTGGCCGGGCACCGTCCGGGGTGTCCGGCCCGTTGTCCCGGTACCTTGGCCGCGAGGCGCTCATCCATTCATTAGGCGGTGCACACCATGTTGCTCACAGGATTCAGCACATTCATCACGCTGCTCTACGTGGCCATGCTGGTGCTGGCGGTGGTCGCGCTGATCATGGCCGCGATGGCCCGTGAGGACGCCTACCGGGCCGCGGACAAGCAGAAGAAGTCCTTCTGGCTGCTCATTCTCGGCATCGCCGTCGGCGTGAACGTATTGAGCCTCTACATGTCGGTGCTGTTCCTGCAGATCGCGGGCGTGGTCGCGTCCATCGTCTTCCTGGTGGACGTACGGCCCGCGCTGCGGGCGGTCTCGGGCGGCGGCAGCGGCCGGCGCGGCGGCTCCAGCAGCGACGGGCCGTACGGGCCCTACAACGGCGGGCGCTGAGCCTTCGCCGGGTTCGTGGCGCGGGACCGGGCGGCGCTCCGGTCCCGTTCGCCGTGCGGGGTCCGGCGGCGGACGGCGTTCTGGTCGCGGTCGAGCAGGAGGACCGCGACGTCGTCGGTCAGTTCGCCGCCGTTCAGCTCCCGCACCTGGGCGACCGCGGCCTCCAGGAGATCCTCGCCGGCCAGCCCCTCCGCCAGCTGCCGGTTGATCATCGCGACCATGCCGTCCTGGCCCAGCCGCTGGGTGCCGACCGGGCCGACGCGCCCCTCGATCAGCCCGTCCGTGTACATCATCAGGCTCCAGGTGCCACCGAGATCCACCTGCCGGCGTGGCCACCGGGCGCGTGGCAGCAGGCCGAGGGCCGGGCCGCCGTCCTCGTACGGGAGCAGGTGCGCGGCCCGTCCCTGCCGGGCGATCAGCGGGGCGGGGTGGCCCGCCAGACAGAGCCCGGCGCGCCGGCCGTCGGGGGCGATGTCGACGGTGCAGAGCGTCGCGAAGATCTCCTCGCTCTCCCGCTCGTGCTCCAGGACCTGCTGGAGGGTGGAGAGCAGCTCGTCGCCGCAGAGCCCGGCCAGGGTCAGTGCCCGCCACGCGATGCGCAGTTCCACGCCGAGCGCCGCCTCGTCGGGACCGTGCCCGCAGACATCGCCGATCATCGCGTGGACGGTGCCGTCGGGCGTACGGACCGTGTCGTAGAAGTCCCCGCCGAGCAGCGCGCGGCTGCGGCCGGGGCGGTAGCGGGCCGCGAAGCGCAGATCGGAGCCTTCGAGCAGCGGCGTCGGCAGCAGCCCGCGTTCGAGGCGGGCGTTCTCCTGGGCGCGCAGGGTGGACTCGGTGAGCCGGAGCTGGGCCGCGTCGGCGCGCTTGCGCTCGACGGCGTACCGGATGGCGCGGCTGAGCAGCCGGCCGTCGAGCTCGTCGCGGAAGAGGTAGTCCTGGGCTCCGACCCGTACCGCCTCGGCGGCCAGCGCGGTGTCGTCCTGTGCCGTGAGGGCGAGGACGGCGTGGCCCGGGGCGATCCGCAGGACGTGTTGGAGGGTGGCGAGCCCGTCGGGTCCGGCCGCGTCCCCGGCTCCGGAGGCGCGGGTCTCGCTGCCGGTCGGCAGGGCCAGGTCCAGCAGTATGCAGTCGACGTCGTCCGTGAGGAGCCGGCCCGCCTCGGTGAGGTTTCGGGCGGTGCGTATGCGCACCCTCGTGCCGGCCGCGGCCTGGAGCTCGGGGACGGTGAAGGTGCCCGCCGGGTCGTCCTCGATCACCAGGAGGGTGAGGTCGGCGCCGTGGGAGGCCTCCGCAGCGGCTTCGGCGCGTTGCTGCGGTACGGGTACGGGCATCGGTTCGGGTTTCCTTCCCTCCCCCCGAGGGCGCGGCGGACCGACGATCGACGATCCGCCAGACGGGGACGATAGCGGGCCGTGGCGGTGGAACGGAATGGCGTTCCGCGATTGGCCTGGGGCATATGCACAGTCATAAGCCGCGTGAGGTCACGGATCCGGCGAGATGTGCCGGGCCCGGGGTGGCTATCCGGACATGACAAAGGTCACGCGGGTGGTGGACGGCGGGTGGCGCGGGTCACGCCCGTGCGGGTACGGGGTGTTCGGAGCTGCTCGGCGTGGCGGCGCGGAGCGGAGCGCCTCCGCGAGGGGCACCCCCAGGGGTGTGCTCGGGGCATCCGCGCGGAAGCCCCGCGAAGCCCGCGCCGGTAGTCGCGCACACCTCACAGCGCACACCTCACAGCGCACACCTCACAGCACACGCCTCGCACCGCACGCCTCGCGCCGCCCTGCACCCCACGCCCGCACCCCCGGCGCCTACTTGTCCGGGCGTACGACCCCGAGTATCTGCATCGAGCCCGCGCCCGCCAGCGTGACGTTGCGGCCGGGGCGCGGGGCGTGGATGATCGCGCCGTCGCCGATGTACATGCCCACGTGACTGGCGTCACTGTGGTAGATGATCAGGTCGCCGGGGCGCATGTCCTTGATCGCGATGTGCGGCAGCAGCCGCCACTGCTCCTGCGAGGTGCGGGGGATCGGCCGGCCCGCCGCCGCCCAGGCCTGTGACGTGAGGCCCGAGCAGTCGTACGACCTGGGGCCCTCGGCGCCCCAGACGTACGGCTTGCCAATCTGCGCGGTCGCGAAGGCCACCGCCTCCTTGCCGCGCGCGCTCGCCTCGCGGTTGATGTCCTTCAGAGCACCGGAGCTGAGCCAGGCGGTCTGCTGCTTGTACGCGGCCTCCTGCTCCAGCTTGAGGAGGCGGGCCCGCTCCTCCTTCTTGAGCCGGGACTCCAGCTTCTTCGCCGCGGCGATCTGGGCGTTGATCTTCTTCTTGGCCTTGGCCTGCTTGATCCGGTTGGCTTCGAGCTTCTTCCAGTTGGTGCTCGCGTCCTTGGTGTACGTCTCCAGGTCCTGCTGGGTCCTGGTCAGCTCGCCGAGCACGCCCTGCGCGGCATGCTGGCCCTCCCGGACCCGGTTCACCCCGTCCAGGAACAGCTGCGGGTCGTCGCTGAGCATCAACTGGGCACCGGGCGGCAGCCCGCCCGTGCGGTACTGCTCGCGGGCCTGGGCGCCCGCCTGGCTCTTGAGCTCGGCGATCCTCGACTGGCCCACGACTGTCGCGCGGGCCAGCTTCACGATCTCGCCGGACTGCTTCTCGGCCTTCTCCTCGGCGAGGTTGTACGCGTCGGTGGCCGCCCCTGCCTTGCGGTAGAGGTCGTCGATCTCCTTGCGCACCTCTTCGAGGCTCTTCTTCGGCGCCTTGGCGGCGGCGGACCTCGCGTCGGAAGGGGATGGCTGCGCCGGCTCGGCGAAGGCCTGGACCGGCGTGATGAGCACGGTCAGCGCGCAGACCAGAGTGATCGCGGCCGAGGCACAGTGACGTCGGTTCACGAGATTCCCCCCGAATGAATCTGATTTACCGTCAGTAACTTTTCGCCGATGTCGAGATCGTGCCATGCCGTACCGAAAAGCAACAGGGGCGCACGGCCGCCGTCCTGACGGTCGCACACGCGGATCGGCGTTCCTCGCCTCCCCGGCTTCCCTCTCTCTGGACGAACGATGCCCCGTCCGCGTTCCCGTCCGCCTCCCCGTACCCGGTCTTCCCGCGTCTGTTCAGCGCGAGTTGGGTCATGGGTTGGGCCGGAGGGCCGCCCATTTCACCGTGACTTCGCCCTGGCGCCACCGCCGTACCCCGTCGGCCAGCGGCCAGTCGTCCGACAGCGCCCGCACCGCGGTGATCCAGCGCTGCCGGGCGCCCAGCGAGGCGTACGGGGCCGCCGCGGCCCACGCCCGGTCGAAGTCCCGCAGGAACGCGTGGACCGGTTCGCCCGGAACATTGCGGTGGATCAGCGCCTTGGGCAGGCGCTCCGCGAGGTCGGACGGGCGGTCCAGGGAGGCGAGCCGGGTCGCGAAGGTGACCGTGCGCGGACCCTCCGGCCCGAGCGCCACCCAGACGTGCCGGCGCCCGATCTCGTCGCAGGTGCCCTCCACCAGCAGCCCGCCCGGCGCGAGGCGGGCGCACAGCCGCCGCCAGACCGCCGCGACCTCGCCCTCGTCGTACTGGCGCAGCACATTCGCCGCCCGGATCAGGTCGGGGCGCTCGGGGAGCGGGATCTCGAACCCGCCGTGCCGGAAGGTCAGGCCCTCGCGCTCGTACGGCTTCGCCGCCGCGACCCGCTCCGGGTCGATCTCGATGCCGACCACGGCCGTGCGCGGCTCGGCGGTACGCAGCCGGTGCAGCAGCTCGACGGCGGTCCAGGGCGCGGCGCCGTACCCGAGGTCGACGGCTACGGGGCGGTCGGCGCGGCGCAGGGCCGGGCCGTGGGCGGCGGCGATCCAGCGGTCCATGCGGCGGAGCCGGTTCGGGTTGGTGGTCCCGCGGGTCGCGGTGCCGATGGGGCGCATGAAGCGAGCGTAACGATCTCGCGGCGGGCGGAGATGCGGCACCCGCACCGCAATGTTTTGGTAAAGCGGAATGAAAGGAGAGATTCCGCTGTTGGAGCCGTTCGCAGGGGCTCGGGTCCCCCGGCCGTCATGCCCTGAGTGAGGAGGACCGGACGACGTGAGTCAGTACGTCTCCCGGCTCGGCAGCAGCCGGGTCGCACCGCGCCTCAGGTTCCCCGCCGCGTTCCCCGGCGGTCACCGCAAGCCCCGACGCATCGCGATGCTCTCCGTGCACACCTCACCGCTGCACCAGCCGGGCACCGGCGACGCGGGCGGGATGAACGTCTACATCGTGGAGCTGGCCAGGCGGCTCGCCGCGATCAACATCGAGGTCGAGATCTTCACCCGGTCCACCACCGGCGGGCTGCCACCGGCGGTCGAGCTGGCCCCCGGAGTCCTGGTCCGGCACGTCGACGCGGGGCCGTACGAGGGACTGGCCAAGGAGGAGCTGCCCGCCCAGCTCTGCGCCTTCACGCACGGTGTGATGCAGGCGTGGGCCGGCCAGCGCCCCGGCTACTACGACCTCGTCCACTCCCACTACTGGCTCTCCGGCCACGTCGGCTGGCTCGCCGCCCAGCGCTGGGGCGTCCCGCTCGTCCACGCCATGCACACCATGGCGAAGGTCAAGAACGCGGCGCTCGCGGAGGGCGACACCCCCGAGCCGGCGGCCCGCGTCATCGGCGAGACCCAGATCGTCAGCGCGGCGGACCGGCTGATCGCCAACACCACCGGGGAGGCGGACGAGCTGGTCCGCTTCTACGAGGCCGATCCCGGGTCCGTCGCCGTCGTCCACCCCGGGGTCAACCTGGACCGTTTCAGCCCCGCCGACGGGCGGGCCGCCGCGCGGGCCCGCCTCGGGCTGCCGAAGGACGCCCTGATCCCGCTCTTCGCGGGCCGCATCCAGCCGCTGAAGGCCCCGGACGTGCTGCTGCGGGCGGTCGCCGTCCTGCTGGACCGCGACCCCACGCTGCGCTCCCGGATGGTCGTACCGGTCGTCGGCGGCCCCAGCGGCAGCGGGCTCGCCAAGCCGGAGGGGCTGCAGAAGCTGGCGGCGCGGCTGGGCATCGCCGACGTCGTACGGTTCCAGCCGCCGGTCGGGCAGGAGCAGCTCGCCGACTGGTTCCGGGCCGCTTCGGTGCTGGTCATGCCCTCGCACAGCGAGTCCTTCGGCCTGGTCGCCATAGAGGCGCAGGCGGCGGGCACCCCCGTCGTCGCGGCGGCCGTGGGCGGACTGCCGGTGGCGGTGCGGGACGGGGTCAGCGGCTTCCTGATACCCGGGCACGACCCGCAGGCGTACGCACAGGCGCTGGCCCGGTTCGCCGACGCGCCGGAGCTGGTCGCCCGGATGGGTGCGGCGGCCGCCGCGCACGCCCAGGGCTTCGGCTGGGACACGGCGGCGTCGGCGACGGCCGACGTGTACACGGCCGCGATGTACGAACACCGCCGTCGCGTACGCTCGCACCATGGCTGACGTACCCGCTGACGTACCCGCTGACGTTCCCGACGGAGCGGCACCGTCCGAAGCGGCGACGGTGCGGGCCGCGCAGGTCATCGAGGCGACCCTGAAGGAAGCCGGGCTCGAATGGGAGAGCCCCGAGCCGGGTGATTACGTCGTCAAGCTGCCCGGCACGCGCAAGCTGTCCACCACCTGCTCGCTGCGGGTCGGCAGGCACTCGCTCTCCCTCAACGCCTTCGTCGTCCGGCATCCGGACGAGAACGACGCCGCGGTCCACCGCTGGCTGCTGGAGCGCAACCTCCGTCTCTTCGGCGTGAGTTACGCGATCGACCCGCTCGGCGACATCTATCTGGTCGGCAAGCTGCCGCTCTCCGTGATCACCCCGCAGGAGCTGGACCGGCTGCTCGGCACGGTTCTCGAAGCGGCCGACGGTTCCTTCAACACCCTGCTGGAGCTGGGCTTCGCGAGCGCGATCCGCAAGGAGTACGAGTGGCGGGTGTCGCGCGGCGAGTCCACGCGAAACCTGGACGCGTTCACGCATCTGACCCAACGCCCGGCCGACCGAACCGACTGACCGGCCCGCCTGCCCATCACGGCCTGTCTGTCGCCGCGCCGCCCGTCTGTCGTCGCACCGTCTGACCGTCACCGCCTGAGGATTGCCGCCCGGAGATTCCCCGATGCACGCCTCTTTCGGCGTGCCTGGAAGCCGTGGCATGCTCGCCGCCGACGCAGATATGAACGTCGTTCACATAGCTGAAGGCGGCTCGGATTCATGGCGATCGGATTCATCGAGAACAACGAGGGGAACATCAGCAGGCGCGGGCTGCTGGCCGGTGCCGTGGCGGTCGCCGCGACGGCGGTCGGCGCCACCGCCGCAGGCAGCGGCCCGGCGTTCGCCACCGCCGCTGCCGGCGGCCCAGCCTCTGCCGCCCGGGGGACCGCGGCCGGTGCCCCACGGGCGGCCGCCCCGCTCTGGCGGGAGTTTGCCGCCGCCCCGTTCACCCACCCGCAGATCCCGTTCATCGGCCGGGCCGGCCACCGTGGCGGCTCCCGCCCGCCCCGTCGTACCGGCCGAGGGTTCGTCGTCGACGTCCGGCGCCACGGCGCGAAGCCCGACGGCTCCGCCGACGCCGCCCCCGCGATCAACCGTGCCATCGCCGCAGCCGGAGAGCGCGGCGGCGGCACGGTGCTCGTCCCCGAAGGCACGTACCGGATCGACGACATCATCCGGATCGGCCACAGCGACGTGGTGGTGCGCGGCGCGGGCAGCGGGCGCACCAAGCTGTACGCCACCAGAAACCTCACCGAGCTGATCGGTGCGTACAGCAGCCGGTACGGCGGCGACAAGTCCAGCTGGTCCTGGGCCGGCGGCCCTCAGTGCCGAGCCTCCCCCTCTGCCCGCAGGACCGTTGGGCCTCGCTCACCGACGCGATCCGGGCGAAGTCCTGGCCCTTCGAGGGCTGGACCGGCAACCGGCGCGACGAGTGGCGCACCCTGACCACCGTCGCCCCCGCCCGCCGGGGCGTCCGCTCGATCACCGTCGACGACACGACGGGGCTGCGGCGCGGCGGACTCGTACTGCTCCGCCTCGCCGACGACGCCGGCCACACGCTCCTGGAGCACATGGCGGGCGGCGGCCCCGGCCCCGAGGCGTACCACTGGGACGACAAGTCCAAGCTGACCTCGTACGTCCCCTACGAGTGGCCGGTCCGTGTCACCTCCGTACACGGCCACCGGGTCACGCTGGAACGCCCGCTCCCGCTCGACGTGCGGCCCGAGTGGGATCCGCGGCTGACCACGCTCGTCACCCCGCTCACCGGCTCCGGTGTCGAGGGCCTCACGCTCGAAGCGGTCGAGACCCCGCAGTCGCCGCATCTGCTCGACAAGGGGTACAACGGCGTCGCGTTCCAGTGCGCGTACGACTGCTGGGCCGACGACATCACCGTCCGCCACATCGACAACGGCTTCGGCCTGATCGCCGCCTCGGCCTGCACCCTGCGCCGCACCCGGGTCGCGGGCCGCGGCTCGCACCATCCGTACTACTGCCGCGAGGGTTCGCACGACAACCTGATCGAGGACTTCACCGTCGAGCGGCGCACCGTACCGGCGCCCGCCGGGGCGCAGCTGCACGGCATCAACGTCGAGGGCCTGTCCAGCCACAACGTCTGGTCGCGCGGGCTGATGGAGATGGGGACGTTCGACTCGCACCGGGGCATGCCGTTCGCGAACGTCCGCACCGACATCACCGTCGAGAACAACGGGCGGCACGGCGGTGACGCGAGCGCGGGGCCGCTCTTCGGCGCCCGCTTCACGCACTGGAACATCCGGGTCACCAACGGCCGGGCGGGCCTGATGCGGATCGACGGGCTCGCCCCGTACAGCGCGACGGCCGGCATCAGCGAGGTCACGGAGTTCGACCAGATCGACGTCCCCGACTTCACCGGCGATCTGCACACCAGGCTGGAGGCGTACGGCACCCCGGAGGCGGTGTGGCCGCCCAATCTGTACGAGGCCCAGCGGGCCCTGGCCGGCTGAGGCCCACGGGAGCGGGCGCCGCGGCTCAGTCCCCGGTCCGCAGCGCCGACTCCACGTCCGTCAGGGCCGATTCGAGCTGCGGGGCGACCTGTGTCCACGCCCATTCCAGGTCCTCCCGGGAGGCGCGGCGCGGGACGGTCTCCACCAGCATGATCAGGTAGAGGTAGCAGCGGTAGAGCGCGAGCCGCAGCCGCACCGACGCGTCGAACACCACCGGCCGTCCGCCGCCGTCCGCGTACCCGGTGAGGAAGTCCTCGTCCTCCGCCATGTTCCCGAACAGGGCGAGCGATACGAAGTCGGCGACCGGGTCGCCCCAGAACATCCGCTCGCCGTCGACGATCCCGCCGACGGTCCGCGCACCGGGCCCGCCGTCGACGAGCAGGTTGCCCTGCCACAGGTCGAAGTGGACCAGGGCGGGTCGTACGACGTCGTCGAGCACCGGCGACGCGGCGGCGAGCAGCGCGCGGATTTTGGCCGTCGGGCGAGGCAGCCGGGCCCGGTAGGTGTCCGCGTCGGCGAGGACGGCGTCGGTCATCGCGGTGAACGCCTGCCGCCAGGACGGCACCAACGGCCCCACCGCCAGGGACGGATAGCCGAAGCCGCCCGGGTTGGTGACGCTGTGCAGCCGGGCGACGATCCGCCCCAGGTCGCCGCGGAGCCGGCGCTCTTCCGCGGCCGGCGGCGAGCCGGCGGCGAACTCGCTCCACGGCCGCCCCGGACAGGCAGACATGATCACGTACGGGCCGGTCGGCGCGGCCGGGTCGAGTTCGCTGTGCAGGACGCGGGGGACCGGTGCCGAACCGTCCGCGCGGGTGTAGAACGTGGCCTCGTTGACCAGCAGATCGCGTTCGTAGCCCATCAGGGTTCCGGGGGTCGTGGGCGGCGGTATCTTCACCACCCAGTCGGCGCCGTCGGTGAGAGTCACCCGGGAGACCGTGTTGAACGTGCCTCCGGTGAGCGGCGCGCATCGGGCGATCCGGTCCTCCGCCAGGCCGATGGAGCGGAATACGGCCGAGGTCGTTCCGTCTGTCTGCATGGGAGCGATTGTGTCCCGGCGCCGGGTTCCGGTGGGGATCCCGGCGGTCACGGACGGCGCCTTCACAGGATGATCACAGCGCCGTCACGATCGCATCCCGTGCCCGACTTGATTGATCATCAAACCAATTTCTGCTCATAGAGTGAGCAAAACCGAACACCCTGCTCATAGAGACGGACCGGACCAATGCGTTCCACCGCCATACGCCGTACCGCTGTTGCCGCCACCGCGGTGTCCCTGGCCCTGTTCGCCACCGCATGCGGCGGTTCGGACTCCGGTTCCTCCGGCAAGGGGGACGCGGGGGCGGGCGCCAAGGGCAAGGAGTCCGCGGCCGCCGCTCCCGCGGCCGAGGCGCTGAGCGCCGCCGAGCTGGAGAAGGCCGCGCTGGCCCAGGGTGACGTCAAGGGCCACAAGATCTCCAAGGCCGCGGCCAAGGACACGATCGCCGTCGACGACATCAAGACCGGGAAGAAGGTCTGCGCCCCGTTCGCGGATGCGCTGATGGGCGCGCAGATCGGCGAGCCGGGCGCGTTCACCAAGCGCACGGTCGTCAGCGAGCCGAAGAAGGGCGACCTGGCGAAGCAGGACAGCGGGGACGCCGAGGAGGCGTTCAAGGCCGCGTTCGACATCACGACGACGCAGCTGGCCCTCGGTTCGTACGACGGCAAGGGCGCGCAGGAGTCGGTCGCCTCGCTGCGCACCGCGGCCACCGAGTGCGCCGGCGGCTTCGAGTTCACCGCGGCCGGTGAGAAGCAGAAGGTCGCCAAGATCACCGAGGAGCAGGTCAAGGGCGGCGAGGAGGCGGCCGCCTGGACCGTTCAGGTGGAGCAGGGCGGGGAGAAGGTCGAGTTCAAGCTCGTGGCCATGCGCCAGGGCTCCTCGTTCGCCTCGTTCTCCTCGATGAACCTGGCCGCGATGGGTGGCGGCGGGGACTTCGAGCTGCCGACCGCGCTGGTCGAGGCGCAGGCCGCGAAGCTGGCGTAGGGCCGGGTGCGGGGCGGGCGAGTACCGGGCGCCCCGCACGTGAGTATTCGTACTCATGATCGGTGTTTCGTGCTCCAGGCAGGCTGGTAGTACCAGTCAGCAGCGAGGAGCGACCATGTACGGGATCAGTCGAATCGGCCGGGCGGCGTCCGCGGGGCGCGGGCGTCGCGCGAGCCGTTCCGCAGCGGGGCTCGCCCTGGCCGCCGTGACCACGGCGGTACTGGCCACGGGCTGCTCGATGCAGGACGCGATCTGCGGCGGCGGCGAGTATCCGGTCATGACGATCGGGGCCACCGGATCGGCCTGCGTGCCCGACGACGAGGACCCGCCGAAGGGGTACGTCCGGTACCCGAAGGGCAAGGTCCCCGAGCACGTGGACGACAAGTGGGACGTGTACTGGCGGACCCACAGCGTGGACGAGGACGGCCGGATCATCGAAGTCCCGGCCGGTTCCTAGGAGTCGGGCCACCGGCGGTTCAGGGCAGTGGGACGAGCCTCACCACGGTGACGATCAGGACGGACCCGGAGACGTAATAGAGCACGATCGCCCCGGCCACGGTCGCCTCGCGGCGGTCGCGCTCGCTCTTGACGGCCGACGAACCGTGTCCGTACGGGTCGAGGCCCAGGGTGCGGGCCATCTCGGTGCGGAAGGTCTCGCCGTCGCGCATCTTGGCCAGGGAGTCGTCGGCGGGCGGTGCGTAGGAGATGCGGAAGCTCAAGCGACGCTCCGCCTCTCGGCCTCGTCCTGCGCCAGTCGGTCCAGGATCTTCTCGGCCTCCGGATCGGGTACGGCCTCCAGCATCCAGTGCCGCATGACCGCCTGGATCTCGCCCACACCCGCGTCGTTGATGGCGCGGTCGAACTCCTCGCGTCTCTCCTCGGGCAACGCGGCACGGATGGCCGGAATGCTGTTGGGCACGTCGACCTCGGCGCCGCCGACGAAGGTCTTCAGGGGCTCGCCCATGATTGCTCTCCCCGCTCTCCTTGCTTCCTCCGCACGGCCCGTCCGGTCGGTTCCGCCGTCGCGCGGGCCGGTGCTCGGGACACCGTAGCGCCAGTGCCGACGACGAACACGCAACCCCACGCGATACGTTCGCCCGGTGACAGCGACATCATGGGACATATTGCTGATCGGTGGGGCTTCGGGCGTCGGCAAGAGCCGGGCGGCCGCCCAACTGGCCGGAGAGCCTGGCGAGTCGAAGGGGTTCGTGGTCGAGTTCGACGACGTCGTCAGCGCCGTCGAGGCCATGACGACGGCCGAACACCACCCCGCACTCCACCACTTCGAGAACATCCCCGACACGGCGCGGCTCGGCGTCGACCGGGTGCTGGACCTCCAGATCGCCACCGCCAGGGCCCTCGAACCCGCGGTGCTGGGCGTGGTCCGCAACCGCCTGACCGTCGACGTACCCGCCGTGATCGAGGGCGACTACCTCACCCCGGCCGCCGCGGCGGAGGCGATCCGCGCGGGACGGGCGGCCGGTCGCCGGGTGCGGGCGGTGTTCCTGCACGAGGGCGACCCGGACCGGATCACCGCCAACTACGCTGCCCGGGAACCCGGCAGCGGCGAACAGCGCCACCGGGCGGAGGTCAGCGCCGCGTACTCGCACTGGCTCGCCGACCAGGCGGCCCGGCACGGCCTGCCGGTGGTCGAGTGCCGCCCCTGGGACGGCCTCGCGGGGCGCGTGGAGCGGGCGTTGGGACAGGACGGGCTGTTGGACGGGCCGGACTGGGTGTTGGACGGGCCGGTGATGTCAGACCCCGGCCATACGCTCGGACCATGAGCGTTTCCATCTACTACAGCGCCCGCCGGGCACAGCCGCTGACCGGAGCCGAGTCGGCGGCCGTCGAGCGCGTGGTCGCCGCGCGGGCGGAGTCGTTCCCGTACGACGACGAGGAGGGCCTGTATCTGTACGGCCCGGGTGACGACGACGGGATCATCGCCGGCTCCACAAAGCTGCCGGGCGGCGACCCCGGTCGGTGGCTGCCGGTGACGGCCCATGTGCTCGACTCCGTCACCGAGCTGCGCCGCGTCGTCGGGGGAGCGCAGTGGCACGTCCACATGGACGACCTCGATGTCCCGTGGGACGAGACCGAGGGCTACGCCCTGCCGGGCATGCGGGACGAGGCACTCGCCGCCGAACCGGGCGGCCTCTGCGACACCCCGGGCGAACAGGGCGGGTGAGGGGGCCGGGCGGCTGCCGTTCCGGCCCCTCACCCGGGACCGGGCGACTACCGTCCGGCCCTCTCACCCGGGGCCGGCGGCTGCCGCCCCGGCCTCATCGGGGTGGGCCGAGTACTTCGTCGGCGCTGCGGGGTTCTGTCCGCGGCTGCTGGTTGAGCCTGTGGCGCTCGATGGAGGATCGCCGGTAGACCTCCTTGCGGGCCCGCATGATGTTGCCGAGGGGCGCGTGTTCGGCGGTGACCCGCCAGGGCGTGAAGGACAGCGCGTCCATCCTCTCCAGGTTCTCCGGGCCGGAGATGTCCTGCCGCGGCAGCCGCAGTTTCGCCACGGTGGTGGACGGTGAGAGCTGCTCGGGCCACTCCACGGTGGTGTCCTCCACCGGCATGCGCTCCGGATCGGCGCAGAGCTGGACCTGGATGTCGAAGGTGTAGGGCCGCTCCCGCAGTTCGGCCTGCAGGGCCGGCCGGAAGACCTCCTGCGCGGAGGCCGGGTCGATGTCGCGCCGGACCACCGCGGCGGCGGAGGACGGGTCGGGGGTGATGCGGACCTTGGCGATGTACTCCCCGTGCCGGACCGCGCCCATCGTCCAGTAGCTCGACAGCAGCAGGTTCGCCGGAGGAGTCTTCGACAGACGCAGGAAGGCCAGGAACTCGTCCCACGCCCAGTCGTCCTGGTCGAGGGTTCCCTTTCCGGTCACGAAATCGGTGAAGAAGCGACGTGCGCCGGGCCGGCCCCGGGCGAAGTAGGACGGCGCGTTCAGGAACAACTCCTGGATGAACAGGTAGTGCTCGACCGTGTTGCAGAAGAAGACCGGGCCGTTGATGTTGGCGTAGTCGAAGGTGCCTGTGTCCGGTTCGTCCTCCAGCAGGGTCGGGCCGGGGATGCCGAAGATCTTCAGCGCCAGTCCGGTGGCGGCGCCCAGCCGCGCGTCGGCTCCGGCGTGCGGCGAGCCGTTGGAGAAGCGGATCAGCGCGTCGTGGGTTCCCGGAGTCGCGTAGATCCCTTGGGCGTACTCGGGCGGCAGTCCGTCCAGGATCTCCACTTCCCCCCGGACCAGCCCGTAGCCCTTGGCGTGGGCGTCGCGCAGTGCCCGTCCGGTGCCACCGGCCTCGACCGACTCGGCGATGTAGCTCTCGGTCTTCTCGATCACCGTCCGCAGGTTCTGGTCGAAGTGCGGGTCGTCGTCTTCGACATCGGGCGTGTAGCGGACGAACTGTGCTGGCATGACCTCGACCTCTCCTCGGAGAGCGTGAACGGATCTCAGGGGGTGGGAATCGCCGTCAGTCCTCCAGTTCGGCGAGCCAGCGCAAGGCACGCAGGCCCGGCAGGAAGCAGTACTCGCCGCCGCGGGTGACCACGAAGCCGGGCAGGTTCCGCAGGCGGCGCCGGACCGGCTTCTCGGGGATGGTGACGCTGCCGGTTCCGCCGTGATGGCCGGCCACCGGGTCCTTCTCGCCGGGGTAGCCGATGAAGTTGCCGTCGTTGACCCACTCGGCTTTGATGAACTCGAACTGCCGTTCAAGGTGGGCCCCGATGAAGGCTCCGACCAGGCCGCGATCGGCACCGTCGTCCTCCAGCACGCCCTCGGGCAGCGGCGGCCCGTAGGTGGTGCCGCGACGGATGAGGCGGTGCATCCGGGCGTCGCCGATGATGGTGGAGTCGCGGGGGTTGGTGCGCCGGATGTGCGCACCGGCGGGGCACCGGTAGCCGCGATCGTCGTGCTCCCGGTACAGGAAGTTGTTGACGCGGTGCGGATCTGCCGCCAGCTCCGGATCGTCGTGCTCCGGTGCCAGCGTCAGCGGCGCCCCGCTGGGCCAGCGCCCGACCATCTTCGCTGCCAGGAGCGCCTCCTCCTCGGCGCCGGAGCTGTTCGCGCGCAGGTACCGGCGCCAGGCCGCCACATCGGTGTGGACCTTGCGAACGGCCACGTAGGTCCCGTTGCGCCCCAGCACGTCGGGGCTGGGCATGGGCGGCAGGCTGCCGGTCTCGTCGGGGTAGCCGAGGATGAACTCGCCGGCCTTGATGGGTGTTTCCTGCGGGTTGGAGCCGGGGAGTCCGACACCCTCGATGTTCGGATGGCTGATGCCGTCACGGAAGCCGAAGGTGGTGCGCCCGGTCGGGAGCTGATGCACCTTCTGCTGCCAGATCACCCGGACGCCGGGCGTGTCCTCGTAGGCGACCCGGGCCCGCTCCAGTTCCCTGGCCAGCTGGGCCGTGTCCGAGGAGAGGGCGCTCAACGCGATGTGGACCTCGCCCGTTCCGAACGGCGCCTCCCAGCGGGCCGGTGAGCTCTCGCCCACATCACCGATCAGCTCCGCCCGGGCGGCCATGCCCTCGCGGAAAGCCTGCGGAAAACTGTCCAGCGAATCCTGGGGCACCCCCAGGGCTTTCAGCCCCTGGTACGTGAATGCCACGGCCACCCACGCGTCCTGGCTCCGGTCCGCGCCGGGCAGACCGCCCGAGGTCACCGGGAGCAGCCGCCGCAGCAGGGCGCGCCCGGCGTGACGGTCGTCGACCCGCAGGAAGATGAACTCTCCCTCGTAGGGCACCGGCCGTGGACGCAGTGCCCCGCTCTGGACGTCGTCGATCTCGACGCGCACGCCGGCCGGACCGCTGCTTCCTGTCGCATTCATGATCTCTTGTGCCTCCACATCGGTCTCCGCCCGGAAAGCCCGGCAGTGACCGGTCCGCGCCCGCCGACGCGGTCCACGGATGTGGGGTCGGCTCCGAGAGTTGGTTTGTGTGCTGGTTCTAGGCCGAGGCTTCCGCCAGCAGCTTCTGGAAGGCCGGGGTGGCCACCAGCTCGGCGTTCGCCGGGTTGTCCAGCGCTGCCCGGAACTCGTCGGTGTCCAGCACGTCCTGGAACGCGTCGTCCACGCGGTGGTCCTTGTAGATCTGCTGAACGGTCAGATCGGGGTAGGCGCTGACGAAGACCCCTGCGGGTTCCTGGTGGGCGAGGAACCAGTCCTTGACCCCTGGATCTTTGATGCCGGGGAACCCTTCGCTGTGCGAGAAGACCTTGTCGAAGCGGGCCCCGACCACCGTCTGGGCGAAGTCGTCGATGTAGGTGTCCCAGGAGCCGTCGAAGACGCTGGCGAACATGAACCGGGTGTCGTTGTCGAAGATCACGTGCCGTGCGTCATGCAGCGTGCCGATCTGGCGCAGCGCCATATGGACATTCTCGTCATTCGCCGCGTCGCCGAGCCAGGTGAGATCCTCACGCAGCGCGTCGGCCTCGCCCGGCTTGATCTTGGTAAAGACGGTGAACTCGCTGCAGACCCCGTCCGACCTGCCCGGCCGCTCGGGGTGAGCTGATGGGGTCGCACCTGTTGCCGCAGTCATTGCGAGATTCTCCTGCCACGGATCGATGCGAGGCTCACCAAGCGCCCGGATCATGGGGCGCCATCGCCCTCACACATCAATCCTCACCAGGGACGCGCCGCCTCGCATTTCGGGACGCCTGGGCGGACGCGGCACGGAACGCGATCGGCTCCCTAGGACAGATCGGGCCAGGCGCAGGAAGATGGAACCGGGACAGGCCGGGTGCGTATGCGTCACCACTCCTAGCAGCCCCTTTCGCCACCTTGACTCCCGTACGGAGGCAACCATGGGTGAAGTTCTCGGTGACGTACTGGGTTTCTCGGCCGCCGTCGCGGTCAGCCCGCTCCCGATCATCGCCGTCATCCTCATCCTCGCCACGCCCCGGGGACGTCTCAACGGAGTCCTGTTCACCGTCGGCTGGATCCTGGGACTCTCGGCGCTGGGCGCGGTGATGCTGGCGATCGCTTCCCCCGCAGGTGCCTCCGCCCACAATCACCCGGCCACCTGGGTGGGGGCCCTCAAGCTCGCTCTGGGTTTGTTCCTCGTCCTCTTCGGCGCCCGGCAATGGCACCGGCGCCCCAAGGACCCCTCGCAGGCCCAGCTGCCGAAATGGATGAGCGCGATCGACCGCCTCACGCCGGTCAAGGTCTTCGGACTCGGAGTGGCCCTGGCCGCGCTCAACGCCAAGAACGCCCCACTGACCATCGCCGCCGGCGCCGCGATCGGCTCGGCCGGACTGCCGGTCGGGCAGCAGATCGCCTCGCTGGCGATCTTCGTCCTGATCGCCACCCTCGGCCTACTGGCTCCGCTGGGCGTCTTCCTGCTCGGGGGCGAACGGGCCAGAACCACGCTCGGCAACTGGAAGGACTGGGCAGCTCAGCACAATGTCGCGGTGATGGCCGTCCTGTTCTTCGTTCTCGGCCTGAAACTGCTCGGAGACGGCATCTCCATCCTCGTCTCCTGACAGAGGCTCCTGACAGAGACTTCTGACGGAGACTTCTGACGGAGGCGTCACCGATACGGCCCCGGGGCAGCGACAAGCCCCCTGCTCGCGGGCAATCCGCAGGCAGGGGGCTCGACCGGGCGGGGCTACTTCTTGCCCTGGTTCTTCACAGCCTCGATGGCGGCCTTCGCCGCGTCCGGGTCGAGGTATGTGCCGCCCGGCTTCAGCGGGCGGAAGTCGGCGTCCAGCTCGTAGACGAGCGGGATGCCGGTCGGGATGTTCAGGCCCGAGATGGCGGAGTCGGAGATGCCGTCCAGGTGCTTGACCAGGGCCCGGAGGCTGTTGCCGTGGGCGGCGACCAGGACGGTCCGGCCGTCGAGCAGGTCCGGCACGATGTTGTCGTACCAGTACGGCAGCATGCGGACGACGACGTCCTTGAGGCACTCGGTGCGCGGGCGCAGCTCCGGCGGGATCGACGCGTAGCGCGGGTCGTCGCTCTGCGAGAACTCGGTGCCGTCCTCAAGGGCGGGCGGCGGGGTGTCGTAGGAGCGGCGCCAGAGCATGAACTGCTCCTCGCCGAACTCGGCGAGCGTCTGGGCCTTGTCCTTGCCCTGCAGGGCGCCGTAGTGGCGCTCGTTCAGCCGCCAGGAGCGGTGGACCGGGATCCAGTGGCGGTCCGCGGACTCCAGCGCGAGCTGCGCGGTGCGGATGGCGCGCTTCTGGAGGGAAGTGTGCAGGACATCGGGGAGCAGACCGGCGTCCTTGAGCAGCTCACCGCCGCGGACTGCCTCCTTCTCGCCCTTCTCCGTGAGATTGACGTCCACCCAGCCGGTGAACAGGTTCTTCGCGTTCCATTCGCTCTCGCCGTGGCGGAGGAGGATCAGCTTGTACGGTGCGTCGGCCATGGGCCCGAGCGTAATCGAACCCGTACGAGCTCCGCGCGACCGGTCACAGGGCGGACAGGGCGGGCCCTCCGGTGGCCGGGAGCGGCGACGATTGACGGCAGACGTCAATTGAGTGGCGGACCGGAATCCGGGATTCGTAACGTTCTGACAGCGGCCGGGCCTCTTACCCGCCGCCTCCGTTCGTACTTCCCTGGGGGGATTCCGTATGTCTGTCGCCGGTCTCAGACGGGCCGCACGCGAATCCGTGTCCGGTCTCCCCAGGCAGTTCTGGTGGCTGTGGACCAGCACGCTGGTCAACCGCCTCGGAGCGTTCGTCGCCACCTTCATGGCGCTCTACCTGACCCTGGACCGGGGCTACTCGGCCTCGTACGCCGGTCTGGTCGTCGCGCTGCACGGGCTCGGCGGGGTCGTCTCCTCGCTCGGGGCGGGGGTGATGACCGACCGGCTCGGCCGCCGGCCCACGATGCTCATCGCGCAGACGTCGACGGCCGTGTCCGTGGCCGTGCTCGGGTTCATGGTCCAGCCGGTGGCGATCGCCACGGTCGCCTTCTTCGTGGGCATGGCCAGCAACGCGTCGCGGCCCGCCGTGCAGGCGATGATGGCCGACATCGTCCGGCCCGAGGACCGGGTGCGGGCCTTCTCGCTCAACTACTGGGCCATCAACCTCGGCTTCGCCGTCTCCTCGGCCGGCGCCGGGTTCGTCGCCGAGTACAGCTATCTCGCCGGGTTCCTCGGCGAGGCAGCGATGACGCTGGTCTGCGCCGTCGTGGTCTTCATGAAGGTGCCCGAGTCGCGGCCCGACAAGCCGGTGGTGTCCGGACGCGCGGTCGACGACGGCACGGACGAGGTCAGGCTCTCCACGGTGCTGCGCGACGGCCGGTTCATGAGCGTCGTGGGGCTGTCCTTCGTCATCGCCCTGATTTTCCAGCAGGGGTACGTGGGGCTCCCGGTGGCCATGGGGGCGGACGGGTTCTCCAGCTCAGACTTCGGTACCGCCGTGGCCGTCAACGGAGTGCTGATCGTGGTGCTCCAGATCCCCGTCACCCGCTTCATCCAGCACCGCGATCCGCGCCGGCTGCTCATCGTGTCGTCGCTGCTGGCGGGGTACGGGTTCGGGCTGACCGCGTTCGCCGGGTCGGTCGCCGTCTACGCGCTGACCATCTGCGTCTGGACGGTCGCCGAGATCGTCAACGCGCCGATCCAGAGCAGCCTGGTGGTCCGGCTGTCGCCCGCCCGGGGCCGGGGCCGCTACCAGGGCATGTACACGATGTCGTGGTCCGCGGCCGCGCTGATCGCGCCGCTGATGTCGGGCCTGGTGATCGACCGGTTCGGGGCCCAGTGGCTGTGGAGCGCGTGCGCCGTCCTGGGGACCGGGGCCGCGCTGGGCTACTGGCTGCTGATGCGGAACTTGCCAGGGGCGGACGTGGCGGCGCCCGAGGGCGGCAGCCGGGTGGCGGAGAGCGGTGCCGCGGTCGATTCCGAGGCTGGCGCCGACGCCGATGCCGCCGCCGACGCCGCCGGCACCGGGCCCGCCGTCGAGCGGGCGGGCTGAGCGCCGACGCCACCGCACACGGAGGCGCCCCGCGCGGAGCCGTCCGGCTCCGCGCGGGGCGCGTTCGGTGTTCGTGGCAGCCGGTCAGCCGCTGCAGCCACCGCACTGGCACGGGGCCCCGGACTGGCAGCCGCAGCCGCAGCCCGAGCCGCAGCCGCAGGCGCCGAGCAGGGTCAGGTGCACCACCTCGGCGGGTGCTTCCTGCTGTGGGTCGGTCGTGGGGGAATCGGCCATGGTTCCTCCTCAAGGCGTACGACAGGGCCGCACGCCACGAGAGCGCGCGTACGACCGGGGCGTACGGACAAGGCGTGCCGCCCCACCCCATTTCATGCCCACGCCGGCGGGCGCATCAACGGCGCACATGCGCAGAAATACTTGTGCGACCCGATGCGCCCACGCCCGCACGCGCCTCTGTTACGCACGTCCTGGTCACGTGTCTCTGCTTACGCGCGCCCTGGTCACGCGTCTCTGCTTACGCGCGCCCTGGTCACGCGTCTTCGCTTACGCACGCCCTGGTCACGCGTCTTCGCCTACGCGCCCTCCACCGACGCCTGCTGCTGGATCTCGTCGGCGTGCTCGCCCGTCACCAGGTACACGACCCGCTTGGCGACCGACACCGCGTGGTCCGCGAAGCGCTCGTAGTAGCGGCCGAGCAGCGTCACGTCGACGGCCGTCTCGATGCCGTGCTTCCAGCGGTCGTCCATCAGGTGCTGGAACAGCGTGCGGTGCAGCAGGTCCATCTCGTCGTCGTCCTGCTCCAGCTGGAGCGCCAGATCGACGTCCTTGGTGATGATCACCTCGGCGGCCTTGGCCATCAGGCGCTGCGCCAGCTGCCCCATCTCCAGGATGGTGGCGTGCAGGTCGTGCGGGACCGCCGACTGCGGGAACCGCAGCCGGGTCAGCTTGGCGACGTGCTGGGCGAGGTCGCCCGAGCGCTCCAGGTCGGCGCTCATCCGCAGGGAGGTGACCACGATGCGCAGGTCCGTCGCCACGGGCTGCTGGCGCGCGAGCAGGGCGATGGCCCGCGCCTCCAGGTCGTGCTGAAGGTCGTCGACCTTCTGGTCCGCGGCGATCACGCTCTCCGCGAGCTTGAGATCGGCATCGAGCATGGACGTCGTCGCCCGGCCGATCGCCGACCCGACGAGGCGGGCCATCTCGACCAGCCCTTCTCCGATCGAGTCGAGTTCCTCGTGGTACGCGTCACGCATGGAAGTCCCTCTCCAGTCCTCTGTGTAAGGCCGGGGCCAGGTTCGAACCCCACGCTGCCACCCTGAGTGGCGTACGCGTCGGGTTCCGGCCGCCCAAGTGAACCAACCCTTGCTCCTCGGTGAACTCTGGGCGACGAGTGTTCGGATACGCACCCGGATGGCTGGGAGAGTCGTCCGGTACCCGCATAACCTTGACGTATGGACGTGAACGCGGCAGTCGCCGCAGCTGCGGCGATCGGCGGTGCGTGTACCGGCGTCATCGCCATGCTTGCGTTCCGCTGGAGCGAGCGCGACCAGAAGAAGCCGACGCGAACCTCCATGCGGCCCGACAGCAACGCACCCCTGCCGCCCGGGGTGGACACGGTCCTGTCCGTGCTCAGCTCCTCGGCGGTGGTGCTCGACGAGAGCGACAGCGTCGTCAAGGCCAGCTCCGCCGCCTATGCGCTGGGACTGGTCAGGGGTGGCCGACTCGCCGTCGAGGCGATGCTGAACATGGCCAGGGACACCCGCCGCGACGGTGAGATACGGCAGGTGGAACTGGACCTTCCGCGGCGCGGTACGGGCCGCGGAGAGGCCCTCGCGGTCTCCGCCCGGGTCGCCCCGCTCGGCTCCCGGCTGGTGCTCCTGCTGGTCGAGGACCTCACCGAGGCCCGCCGGATAGAAGCGGTACGGCGCGACTTCGTCGCCAACGTCAGCCATGAGCTCAAGACCCCGGTCGGCGCGCTGTCGCTGCTCTCCGAGGCAGTGATGGACGCCTCGGACGACCCGGAGGCGGTGGAACGCTTCGCGGGCCGGATGCAGATCGAGGCGACCCGGCTGACCAACCTCGTACAGGAGATCATCGACCTCTCGCGGGTGCAGAACGACGACCCGCTGGAGGACGCCGAGCCGGTCCGGGTGGACGAGCTGGTGGCCGAGGCCATCGATCGCTGCCGCCAGCAGGCCGGCTCGAAGCAGATCACCATGGCGGCGGGCGGCACCGCGGAGCTCCGTATCTGGGGCAACCGCGGTCAGCTCGCCGCGGCGCTCGGCAATCTCGTCGAGAACGCCGTCAACTACAGTCCCGCCCGCACCCGAGTGGGCATCGCCGCCAGGCGACTGTCCGTGCCGGGCGGGGACCAGATCGAGATAGCCGTGACCGACCAGGGCATCGGCATCTCGGAGAAGGACCGCGAGCGGGTCTTCGAACGCTTCTACCGCGTCGACCCGGCCCGCTCACGGGCCACCGGTGGCACCGGCCTCGGCCTCGCCATCGTGAAACACGTGGCCGCCTCGCACGGCGGGGAGGTCACGGTCTGGAGCTCGGAGGGCCAGGGCTCCACCTTCACCCTGCGGCTGCCCGAAGCGGGCTCCGTACGGGAACGGGACCGCAGCTCGGACGGACCGCCCGTCGTCAACGGCGACGAGGGCGGCCCCCATGGACCCGCTCACCCCGACACCCTTGAACCATTCCCTGCCCCGGAGGTCCTTCCGTGACCCGAGTGCTTGTCGTCGAGGATGAGGAATCCTTCAGCGACGCCCTGTCCTACATGCTCCGCAAGGAAGGCTTCGAGGTCGCCATCGCGGCCACGGGCCCGGACGGGCTTGACGAGTTCGAGCGCAACGGCGCCGACCTCGTACTGCTCGACCTGATGCTGCCGGGCCTGCCCGGCACGGAGGTCTGCCGTCAGCTGCGCAGCCGTTCCAATGTCCCCGTGATCATGGTCACGGCGAAGGACAGCGAGATCGACAAGGTCGTCGGCCTGGAAATAGGAGCCGACGACTACGTGACCAAGCCGTTCTCCTCGCGGGAACTGGTCGCCCGGATCCGCGCCGTGCTGCGCCGCCGCGGCGAGCCGGAGGAGGTCACCCCGGCCGCCCTGGAGGCGGGCCCGGTGCGGATGGACGTGGACCGCCACGTCGTCACCGTCGCCGGCGGCAAGGTCGACCTCCCGCTCAAGGAGTTCGACCTGCTGGAGATGCTGCTGCGCAACGCGGGCCGGGTCCTGACCCGCATGCAGCTGATCGACCGGGTGTGGGGCGCGGACTACGTGGGTGACACCAAGACCCTCGACGTCCACGTCAAGCGCCTGCGCGCCAAGATCGAGCCCGACCCGGGCGCGCCGCGTTTCCTGGTGACGGTGCGCGGCCTGGGCTACAAGTTCGAGCCGTAAACCGTCAGGTGAGCGAACGGCGGAGGGCGCCCCCGAAAGGGGGGCGCCCTCCGCCGTTCGGCGTGGGTCCGCGTGGCGCTCTGTCCGCCCGCGGGCCGCTGTCCGCGCGCGGGGTCAGCGGGCCTGCGTGGAGGCGGACGCGGAGTCGGTCGAGGTGACCGTGTCGCTCTCCGATTCCTCGGGGGTACCGCCCTCCGCCCCGGTGGTGGTGGCGGTGGCGGAACCGGTCGGCTTCGTCTCCGGCGACTTCTCCGGCGTCTCGGGCAGCGCGCTGGGGCCGAAGCCCGTGAAGTAGCTCGTCGCCGGCACGACGGCCGCGCCGAGCGGGACCTCTCCGGCCGCGCTGAACTTGAAGACGACCCGCTGCACATTGCCCGCCTGGGCGGCCTCGCTGCCGTTCTCGATCACGGCGGAGGCGTTGCCCGGGCCGCCCAGCAGCACCGAGCCGCCGGCCGGGACGACGACCGGTCCGGCGCCCTTGGCGGCGTGCAGCTGCACCGAGGCGCTCGAACCCGGCAGCGTGATGGCGTCCAGGGTCTGCGCCTTCGTGCCGTTGTTGAAAAACGTCGCGACGACGACGGCCGGGCCCGTGGCGGTGCGCTCGGGCTGGGTGACGATGTTCGCGTTCTGGATTCTGATGTCACCGACGGAGGTGGCAGCATTGTCCGGCCTGACCTTGAGCGTCGCGGCGTCATTGCCCGCGGCGCACGCGGCGAGCGAGGCGATCGAGAACACGATGGCTGTGGCGGCGAGGGCGCCGTGTCGAAGGCTGCGGCTCACGGCGGCGGCAACTCCTTGAACGTTCGGACTGCGGACGGGTGGGGAGCGACGTAAAGCCGCCCTAAGGGTGTGTCAGCGGCTTCAGGCTACCGAGCCGTCCGCCCGGCCCCGCACCCGACCCGCCCCTGAGAGTGATGTCGGTCCTCCCGGCGTCTGCCGGAACTTCCCGCGGTCATGCCCTTCGGCGGCTCCCGCCCGACAATCGTTTGCGGCCCGGCCGGCTGCCGAAACGGCCCGACACATGCCGTTCACATATCGCCGGTGATCAATTCATGGAGCGTGGCGCATTCCGTGCGCATAAGCGATCACGCCGGGCCGTTGATCAATTCCATTGATCAACGGCACTTACCTCCGTACGGGTGATCGATCTCCGAACGGAGTACAGAAACTTCAGCATCCGGAACCAGGCAAAACGGGACGTTCGACCCCTTCGGAGGAGGGTCCGGATGTGTGAGACGTGTGTGTTTCGCCCCGCCCGCACAACGGCTCCGACCTGCGAATTCCGCCCCCCGTGAGCCTTCCGCAGCACGTGCGTGTTGCTGTTGTCAAGCCCCGAGATATGCCCTGACCTGCGAAAACGCCATTCAGGAGAAGCAGTTCTCGTGTTACTCTTGATAGCCACGGAAGGGGTACCTGTCACATGACGTTCAAGGTTGGCGACACCGTGGTCTATCCCCATCACGGGGCCGCGCTGATCGAGGCTATCGAAACTCGCCAGATCAAAGGCGTGGACAAGACCTACTTGGTGCTCAAGGTCGCCCAGGGCGACTTGACGGTTCGTGTGCCGGCGGACAATGCGGAGTTCGTGGGTGTGCGCGACGTGGTCGGGCAGGAGGGGCTGGACCGGGTCTTCGAGGTGCTTCGTGCACCGTATGCCGAAGAGCCGACGAACTGGTCCCGGCGCTACAAGGCAAATCTCGAGAAGCTCGCCTCCGGCGATGTCATCAAGGTCGCCGAAGTGGTTCGCGACCTGTGGCGTCGTGAGCGCGAGCGTGGACTCTCCGCAGGTGAGAAGCGCATGCTCGCCAAGGCTCGCCAGATCCTGGTGAGCGAGCTCGCTCTCGCGGAGAACACGAACGAAGACAAGGCCGAGGCTCTGCTCGACGAGGTTCTCGCGTCCTGAACCGGCTCGCGCCGGTCGTAATCAATGTGCCGCGGTGCCCGCTGACAACCGTATTCACGGTATGTCGTCGGGCGCCGCGGCATGTCTGTATTCAGCCACATTCAGTCGCGGCATGGCTGGAATCAATGCGCAGTCTGTCCGGATTGCATCCAGACTCACCGACGCGTTGGCTTCATCGGTGATACCCCCGATACGTTGCTCGCGATCTTGCGCAGCCGATCCCGAGCACCGGTGCGGCTTGTCCGACTTCGACGGGGTGTCACGGAAAGGGCCCCATCGAGTCAGGGCACGGCGCCCGGCTCGCTTGTGGCCATACCCACGTCGGCTGTGGAAACAAACATGCCGAAGCCCCGGAGTGCAATCGATGTCTGATCAATCGCGTCCGTACCGCACGGCCGCCGTGATTCCCGCGGCCGGCCGCGGCGTACGGCTCGGGCCGGGTGCCCCCAAGGCGCTCCGCGCGCTGGGCGGCACGCCCATGCTCATCCACGCGGTACGGGCCATGGCGGCGTCCCGTTCCGTCTCCCTGGTCGTGGTCGTCGCGCCGCCGGACGGCGCCCACGAGGTCAAGAACCTGCTCGACGAGCACGCCCTGCCCGAGCGCACCGACTACCTCGTCGTGCCCGGCGGCGACACCCGCCAGGAGTCGGTGCGGCTCGGCATCGACGCGCTGGACGAGGACGTCTCCGTCGTCCTCGTCCACGACGCGGCACGCCCGCTGGTGCCCGTCGACACGGTGGACGCGGTGATCGAGGCGGTACGGGACGGGGCGCCCGCCGTCGTCCCCGCGCTGCCGCTGGCCGACACCGTCAAGGAGGTCGAGCCCGGTGCGCCGGGGGAGCCGGAGCCGGTGCTCGGCACGCCCGTACGGGCCAGGCTGCGCGCCGTGCAGACCCCGCAGGGCTTCGACCGCGACACGCTCGTACGGGCGCACGGGGCCGTCGCCGTCAGTGGCGAGGGTGCCACGGACGACGCGGGCATGGTGGAACAGCTCGGGGCGCCCGTGGTGGTCGTGCCCGGGCACGAAGAGGCGTTCAAGGTGACCCGGCCGCTGGATCTGGTGCTGGCCGAGGCGGTACTCGCACGCAGGAGGGCGAACGATGGCTTCTGAGGAACGGGACGCTCCCGTGATCCCGCGGGTCGGGATCGGTACGGACATCCACGCCTTCGAGGAGGGCCGTGAGCTGTGGTGCGCGGGGCTGCTCTGGGAGGGCGAGGGGCCCGGGCTCGCCGGGCACTCGGACGCCGATGTCGTCGCGCACGCCGCGTGCAACGCGCTCTTCTCGGCCGCCGGGCTCGGCGACCTCGGGCAGCACTTCGGCACCGGGCGGCCCGAGTGGTCCGGCGCCGCCGGGGTGACCCTGCTGACCGAGGCGGCCCGGATCGTGCGGGCCGGGGGCTTCGAGATCGGCAATGTCGCCGTCCAGGTCGTCGGCGTACGGCCGAAGATCGGCAAGCGGCGCGAAGAGGCGCAGAAGGTGCTGTCGGCCGCCGTCGGGGCGCCCGTCTCGCTCTCCGCGGCGACCTCCGACGGCCTCGGCTTCACCGGCCGGGGCGAGGGCATCGCCGGGATCGCGACCGCGCTGGTCTACCGCACCGGCTGATCCGCGCACGGCCCTGACCTGCCGGGACCTCCGGAGCCACGGCCTTGTTGCACATCGCTTGCACGTACGCTGGTACGGCAAGCGATGTGTCGTACGAGGACGGTGGGCTCGCGGATGAGCACGACGACGGTGGCGCCGGTACGGGCCGGAACCGACGGATACGTACTGCGCACCGCCACCCCCGCCGATCTCGGCGGGGCGCGGGCCGTGATGCTCGACACCGTCTACCGCGATCTGGGGTCCGGTTACGTACCGCGCTGGCACGCCGACATCATCGATCCCGGGACCGCCTATCTGCGCCCGGACCGCTGCACCCTGCTGGTCGTCGAGCGCGACGGCGAGATCGTCGCCACCGGCGCGGTGCGCGACCGCGGGCCCCAGGCGCCGCCCAATCCGCAGTGGGTCGCGGACCGCTTCCCGTCCGGGACCACCGCCCAGCTCTGCCGGATCTACGTCGCGCCCGGCCACCGCAGGCACGGGCTGGCCCGGCGGCTGGTGCGCGAGCTGTGCGGCTTCGTCGCGGCGGCCGGCGGGTACGAGGCGATCTACCTGCACACCGACCCGGCCGTGCCCGGCGCCGAGCCGTTCTGGCGGTCGCTGGCGTTCGAGGTGTGCGACGAGCGCACGCTGCCGGGCGGCGGACAGGGCATCGTCCACTTCGAACTGCCGATGCCGGGGCCGATCCCGGTTCCGGTTCCGGTGGCGACGAGCACCACCCCCGCCCAGTAGATGACAATCATTTTCATATAAGGTCACTTTCATGCCCTCGCCCCGACGCCGTCGCCCCGCGCTGCCGCTGACGCTCTCCGCGGCCGCCCTCCTCGTCCCGCTCGCCACCGCCTGCTCGTCCTCGGACGGCTCCGGAACCTCGGCGGACGGGCAACGGCTCCGGGTCGTCATGGCCTTCCCGCCCGCCCAGGCCATGTCCCCGTACGGCGACGACGCCGTCACCCTCAGCCGCCTCGCCGTGATCGAGGGCCTCACCACCCTCGACAAGAACGGCGACGCCAAGCCCGCGCTCGCCACCTCCTGGAAGCGCGACAACGACCGCACCTGGAGCTTCACCCTGCGCGACGCCGTCTTCCAGGACGGCCAGAAGCTGGAGTCGCCCGCCGTCGCGCACTCGCTGCGCGCCGCCGAGGAGGCGTCTCCCAAGCCCCGGGTCCTCAGCGACACCCGGCTCAACGTCACCACGCCGGACCGGAAGACCGTACGGATATCCACCCGGACCCCCGACCCGCTGCTGCCCCAGCGCCTGGCCAACCCGTCGTTCACGATCCTGTCCGAGGGTGCGTACAAGGGCGGCAGGGTGAACCCCGCCGGGCACGCCACCGGACCCTTCACACTGACGAAGGTGAACGGCGCGCTCAGCGCGACGCTCCAGCGCAACGACAGCTACTGGGGCGCCAAGGCCAAGGCCCCCGGCGTCGACGTGAAGTTCGTCGCCGACGGCACCGCCCGCGCCAACGCGCTGCGCACGAAGACCGTCGACGTCGCCGAGTACGTACCCATCTCGCAGGCGTCCCTCCTCGGCGACGGACTCGTCCACGAATTCCCCTCCGCCCGCACCAACGGCCTCTCCCTCAACACCCGGCACGGAGTCTTCGCCGACCCGGCGATGCGCGCCGCCGCCCGCGAGGCCATCGACTCGGCCGCCCTGGTCAAGGGCGTCTACGAGGGCCGCGCCGACACCGCGCAGGGCCTCCTCGGCCCCGGCGTGCCCTGGGCCGCCGACCGCACCGCCCCCACGAACCGGGCGAAGGCCGCCGACAAGGCGCAGGTCGCAAAGACGAAGCAGATCGTCCTCGCCACGTACACCAACCGGCCCGAGCTGCCCGAGGTCGCCACCGTCGTCCAGCAGCAGCTCACCGCGCGCGGCTTCACCGTCAAGCAGGTCGTACGCGACTACGCCCAGCTGGAGGCCGACGCGCTGGCCGGCAAGTACGACGCGTTCATCCAGGCCCGCAACACCCTCCTGGACACCGCGGACCCGGTCTCCTACCTCGCGTCCGACTTCAGCTGCGACGGCAGCTTCAACATCTCCCAGCTCTGCGACGAGCGGGTCGACGCCGCCGTGGACAAGGCCGCCGGCCTCGCCGACACCACCGCCCGCCACCGCGCCGAGACGGCCGCCGAGGCCGACATCCTCGGCACCGACGCCCTCGTACCGCTGCTCCACGAACGCTTCGTCCAGGGCTACGACGACAGCCGCGTCCACGGCGTCTCGCTCGACCCGATGGAACGCACCCTGATCACCGCCGACACCCGTCTCGGGTGACCGGGTGAAGCACCTGGCGGGGCGGCTCGGCGCGCTCCTCGCGGTCCTCGCCGTCATCGGGCTGCTGCCCACGCTGACCCGGACCGACCCGGCGCTCACGATCCTGCACGCCCGGTACGCCGACCGGCCGCCCACCCCCGAGACCCTCGACGCGATCCGTGCCCAGACCGGGCTCGACGGCGGGGCCGCGCACGTCCTGGGCGACTGGCTGGGCGGGCTGTTCCGGGGCGACCTCGGCACCTCCTGGGTCTCCGGACAGCCCGTCGCCCCCGACGTGACGGCCGCGCTCGGCGTCTCCCTGACCCTGATGGGCGTCTCGCTCGCGGTCGCCGTGCTGCTGGCCGGCGCGCTCGTCGCGGGCACGCTGCGGCGCGGGGCGCGGCGCCGGATCGTCACCGCGCGGGCCGGGGTGAGCGCCGCCGTCCTCGCCGCGCTGCCGGAGTTCCTGCTCGCCGCGGTCCTGGCCGCCGTCGTCGCCGTACAGCTGGGCTGGCTCCCGGCGCTCGGCTGGGGCGCGCCCGGCCAGACGGTGCTGCCCGCGCTCGCCATGGGAGTTCCGGCGGGCGCCCTGCTCGGCCGGCTGCTGGACGACGCGCTGCCCGCCGCGTTCGCCGAACCGTGGGCGCGGGCCGCCGCAGCGGGCGGACTGCCCGGCCTGCGCGTCGCACGGCACGCGCTGCGCCGAACCCTGCCCGGACTGCTGCCGCAGCTCGGCCTGGTCGTCGTCGGCCTCACCGGCGGCGCCGTCGCCGTCGAGACGCTGTACGCCATCCCCGGTCTCGGCGGTACGGCGCTGGCCGCGGCCCTCGCCCAGGACCTCCCGGTCCTCCAGGCCTGCGTGCTGTTCCTGCTGCTCCTGGGCGTCGTCGCGGGCGTCGCGGCCCGCCTCGCCGGCCGCGCCCTGCTCGGGCCCGCCCTGTCCGACGGGGCCCTCCCGGCCCTCGTACCCCCGGCCCTGCCCGCCCGCCGGCTGCTCACCGCCGGTGCGGTGGCGCTCGCCGTGCTCTTCGTGGCCGTGACCGTCGCCGGGCTGCTGCGCGACCCGTTGCACGTCGACGCCGCGGCCCGCCTCGCCGGTCCGTCCGCCGCGCATCCCTTCGGCACGGACTCCCTCGGCCGCGACGTGCTGGCCCGCCTCGGCCACGGAGCGGCCCGTACCGTGCTGACCGCGATCGCCGTCGGCGCCGTGACGCTGCTGCTCGGCCTGGCCCTCGGAGCGGTACGGGCCGGGGCGCTCACCGAGACCGCCAACGCGCTGCCGGCGATCCTCTGCGGCCTGGTCGTCGCGGGCATCGCGGGCCCCGGCCCGCTGGGCGCCGCGGCCGCCGTGGCGGCCGTCGCCTGGGCGCCGCTCGCCGCGCACACCTCGGCCCTGTACGCGCAGGAGCGGGCCGCCCCGCACATCGCGGCGGCCCGTTCGACGGGCGCCGGGCGGTGGCACCTGGCCCGGCGCCACCTGCTGCCGGCCGTCATGCCCCCGGTCCTGCGCCACGCGGTCCTGCGGATCCCGGCCGTCGCCCTGGCCCTCGCCTCGCTCGGCTTCCTGGGCCTGGGCACACAGGCACCGGCGCCGGAGTGGGGCCGGATGCTCTCGGAGAACCTGCCGTACGCGGAGCGGGCCCCCTGGTCCGTACTGGCCCCCGCCGCCGCGCTCGCCGCCCTGGGCGCCCTGGCCGTCCTCACGGCGGCAGCGGTACGGGGGCGCACCCGCACCAGCGCGGGCGCGGCATGAACGGGCGTACCGGGACGGGCCCGCGCCCTGAGACGGGACCGCGCCCTGAGACGGGACCGCGCCCCGGGACGGGACCGCGCCCCGGGACGGGACCACGCCCCGGGACGGGACCGCGCCCCGGGACGGGACCACGCCCCACCACCACCCCCCCTACGCCCGAGGACGCACGACGGCCCGGTCCGGGGCCGTGCAGGGGAGTCCCCGCAGGACGACGAACGGATACCCGGGTTCTCCCGCGTACCCGCGGAACGTTCGTCGTTCGAGGAGACGCCCCGGAGGGGCCCCGGACCACCCCGCCGAAACCCGTCGGCGGGGTGACCCCGTGACCCCCGCCGCACCCACCCCCGTGACCCCCGCCGCACCCACCCCCGTGACCCCCGCCGCACCCACCCCCGTGACCCTCGCCGCACCCTCCCTCGTGGCCGCCACGAGGACCACGCCCTACCTGCGTCTCCTCACCGCCACCCAGTTCGCCTTCAACATCGGCTTCTACGCCGTGCTGCCCTACCTCGCGACCCATCTCGGCACCGGCCTCGGCATGGCCGGGTGGCTCGTCGGGCTCGTGCTCGGCCTGCGTACGTTCAGCCAGCAGGGGCTCTTCGTCGTGGGCGGCGCCCTCACCGACCGGTACGGGCCCCGGCCCGTCGTCCTCACCGGCTGCGCCCTGCGGATCGCCGGCTTCGGGTGGCTGGCCTTCGCCGGGTCCACCGCGAGCGTCATCGGCGCGGTGGTCCTCATCGGGTTCGCCGCCGCGCTGTTCTCGCCCGCCGTGGAGTCCGAGACCGCCCGCGAGTCCGTCCGGTACGAGCAGGACACCGGAACCCCGCGCGCCCAGGTGCTGGCCGTGTTCTCCGCCGCCGGACAGGCGGGCGCCTTCATCGGGCCGCTCCTCGGCTCGCTGCTCCTGCTGCTCGGCGCCGGATTCCGGGCGGCCTGTCTCGCGGGCGCGCTGGTCTTCGTCGGCGTCCTCGCGGGACACGCCCGGCTGATGCCGCGCCGGCCTCCGGCCACCCGGACGGCCGAGTCCCGCAGCTCCGCCCGCGAGGTGTTCGGCAACCGGCCCTTCCTCCTGCTCTGCCTCGCGTACAGCAGCTACCTGATCGCGTACAACCAGCTCTACCTCTCGCTGCCGGCCGAGGTGGCGGAGACCACCGGCGGGCAGGCCGCGCTCGGCTGGCTGTTCGCGCTCTCCTCGCTCCTCGTGGTCTGCGCCCAGCTGCCCCTGACCCGCTGGGCCGCCCGCCGCCTCGCCCCGCGCACCGCGCTCGTCACCGGCCTCGGGATCGTCGCCGCCGGGTTCGCCGCCGTGCCGCTCACCCCCGGCGGCCCCGCCGGGCTGCTGCCCGGCGCGACCCTCGTCGTACTGCTGACGCTCGGACAGATGCTGCTGGTCCCGGCCGCGCGCGGCCTCGTACCGGATCTCGTCGACGACCGGCGGCTCGGGCTCGCCACCGGGGCGCTCTTCTCCGTCTCCGGGCTCGCCGTGCTCGGCGGCAGCGCCGCCACCGGGGCACTGCTCCAGGCGCCCGGACCGGTCCGGTGGGCGGTGCTCGCCACCGTGCCGCTGGCGGGTGCGGTACTGGCCTTGATCCTTCCGGTGGGCGGAATCGGGAAGCGGAAGGATTGAGCCGGGGTTGGGGTACGGGTAGAGGCACCACCGATCCCACTGGAGGACGTACGCCATGACCGCCGCACTCTCCGATGACCTCAAGGCGCTTCTCGACACCCCGGTCTTCGTCAACATCGCCACCGTCCAGCCTGACGGCAGCCCCCAGGTCTCCCCGGTCTGGGCGAAGCACGACGGCGACGACGTGCTCATCTCGACGACGGTCGGCCGCCGCAAGGAGCAGAACCTGCGCCGCGACCCGCGGGTCACCGTCCTCCTCCAGCCCTTCGACGCCCCGTACACCTACGCCGAGATCCGCGGCGTCGCCACGCTGACCACCGAGGGCGGCCAGGAGCTCATCGACGAACTGGCCGAGAAGTACACCGGCAAGAAGTACGCGGAGTTCAACCCCGCGTCCGCCGACGACGCCGAGCGGGTGGTGGTCCGGATCACCCCGCACAAGGTCGTCGGAAGCATCTGAGACGCCTGCGCCGTAACAAACTTGTCCCCGCGATCCCCAAGGGGTCGCGGGGCACTGGTGCGCGCCCACTACCCTTGAGGCGTGACTATTCGCCTGTACGACACCAGCGCCCGGCAGATCCGTGACTTCGTACCGCTCACAGCGGGCTGTGTCTCGATCTACCTCTGTGGCGCGACTGTCCAGGCCGCCCCGCACATCGGGCACATCCGGTCCGGGCTGAACTTCGACATCATGCGCCGCTGGTTCGCGTACCGCGGTTACGACGTCACGTTCATCCGGAACGTCACCGACATCGACGACAAGATCATCGCGAAGTCGGCGGAGCAGGGCCGCCCGTGGTGGGCCATCGGTTACGAGAACGAGCGGGCGTTCAACGCCGGCTACGACGCGCTCGGCTGCCTCCCGGTCACCTACGAGCCCCGTGCCACCGGCCACGTCCCCGAGATGATCGAGATGATGCGGGGCCTGATCGAACGCGGTCACGCCTACGCGGCCGACGGCAACGTGTACTTCGACGTGCGCTCGTTCCCCGGCTACCTGGAGCTCTCCAACCAGGGCCTGGACGACCTGCGCCAGCCCTCCGGCGACGGCGAGACGGGCAAGCGCGACCAGCGCGATTTCGCCATGTGGAAGGCGACCAAGCCGGGCGAGCCCAGCTGGGAGACCCCGTGGGGCCGCGGCCGCCCCGGCTGGCACCTGGAGTGCTCCGCCATGGCGCACAAGTACCTCGGCACCGCCTTCGACATCCACGGCGGCGGCATCGACCTGATCTTCCCGCACCACGAGAACGAGATCGCCCAGGCCAAGGCGTACGGCGACGAGTTCGCGAAGTACTGGGTGCACAACGGCTGGGTCACCATGTCCGGCGAGAAGATGTCGAAGTCGCTGGGCAACTCGGTGCTGGTCAGCGAGATGGTCAAGGCGTGGCGCCCGATCGTGCTGCGCTACTACCTCGGCACCCCGCACTACCGGTCGATGATCGAGTACAGCGAGGAGGCCCTGCGCGAGGCCGAGTCCGCGTTCGCGCGGATCGAGGGCTTCGTCCAGCGCGTCACCGAGAAGGCGGGCGAGACGGTCGAGCCCGCCGCCGAGGTGCCGCCGGCCTTCGCCGAGGCGATGGACGACGACCTGGGCGTCCCACAGGCGCTCGCGATCGTCCACACCACGGTCCGCCAGGGCAACTCCGCACTGGCCGCCGACGACAAGGAAGCCGCCGTCGCCCGGCTCGCCGAGGTCCGCGCGATGCTCGGCGTCCTCGGCCTCGACCCGCTGGACGAGCACTGGGCGGGTGAGAGCGACCGCGGCGACGATCTGCACGGGGTCGTCGACACGCTCGTACGCCTCGTCCTCGACCAGCGCCAGTCGGCCCGCGAGCGCAAGGACTGGCCCGCCGCCGACGCCATCCGCGACCAGCTCAACCAGTCCGGACTCGTCATCGAGGACAGTCCCACCGGACCGCGGTGGACACTCGGCCCGCGCCAGTAGTCCCCACCATGTGCCGCCCGGCGTTCCGGGCGGCACACTTCACTTACGTACTGTCTGAGAAGCAACGAAACAGGTAGGTCATGGCCGGGAACAGCCAGCGCAGGAACCGCCGCACGTCCAACAAGAAGGGCATGCAGGTCGGCAGCGGCGGGCAGCGACGCCGTGGCCTCGAAGGCAAGGGACCGACGCCGCCCGCCGAAGCCCGCAAGAAGCACAAGAAGAACCGCATCGCGACCGCCAAGGCCAAGCAGGCCGCCAACCGCCGCCCCGCCCCCCGGCGCGGCGGCGTCAAGGGCACGTCCGAGATGGTCGTCGGCCGCAACCCGGTCTACGAGGCCCTGCGCGACGGCGTCCCCGCGACGACCCTGTACGTCCAGCAGTACATCGACAACGACGAGCGGGTCCGCGAGGCGCTCCAGCTCGCCGGCGCGCGCGGCAACATCAACCTGATGGAGGCCCCGCGCCCCGAGCTGGACCGGATGACGAACGGCCTGAACCACCAGGGCCTCGTCCTCCAGGTCCCGCCGTACGAGTACGCGCACCCCGAGGACCTCACCGCCGCCGCGTACGACAACGGCGAGGACCCGCTGATCGTGGCCCTCGACGGCGTCACCGACCCGCGCAACCTGGGCGCGATCGTCCGTTCCGTCTCCGCGTTCGGCGGCCACGGCGTGGTCGTGCCCGAGCGGCGTGCGGCCGGGATGACGGCGGGCGCCTGGAAGTCCTCCGCCGGTACGGCGGCCCGTACGCCGGTCTCCCGGGTGACCAACCTGACCCGGGCGCTGGAGGGCTACCAGAAGGCCGGTCTCACGGTCGTCGGCCTGGCCGCCGACGGCGAGCACACCGTCGAGGACCTGGCGGAGCTCGCCGGCCCCGTCGTCATCGTCATCGGCAGCGAGGGCAAGGGCCTCGGCCGCCTCGTCGGCGAGACCTGCGACTACCGGGTCCGCATCTCCATGCCGGGCGGCGCGGAGTCGCTGAACGCGGGTGTCGCGGCCGGGATCGTGCTGTACGAGGTCGCGCGGCGCCGGGCCTGAAAGTCCACCCGGCCGGGGGGCGGCCGAGTGGAGCCTCCCCCCGCCGGACCTCATTGACGGGCCTCGGACACATCGGGCCCGTCAAGACAGTGTCCTAAACACAGATCACTCGGTTAGATGAGTGTGGACACCAGAACGCCTCGGTTCGACGAACAACCCGCCCTGAGCATGACCAAGGTGGACTGCGACCCTGCGCAGGTCATCGTCAACCACGCCAGCTTCCGGGTGCAGCTCGCACCGGGCCAGCGCCCGCGGCTGCGCGGTCTGGCCCCGGCCGGCGCGCCCAGGATCCCCGCCATGAGCGGCGCAGGAGCGGCCCGCGGCAGGCGCTCGCCCGTCGTGTGGAGCGGCAGGTCGGCCCCCGGCGACCCCGGCGCCACCGGGCTCCTCCAGGCCGTGCGGAACTCCACCGCGGGCCGCCCGGCCCCGGCCGGGTACAACGCGTACGACCCCTACGCGGTCCCGGAGCGCGACGGCGGACCCGGCACGGCCGGCACCCAGGTCATCGACCTCTTCGAAGAGACCCAGCCCAACCCCGTCGTCACCGCCCCCCACCAGCCGGGCCGCTACGGCAACGGACCGCTGCTGCCGCCCATGCGCCGGGCCGTCGGCGCCTTCGACGACGACGGCGCGCCGTACGCACGGGAGGCGTACGACGACGAGGACGGATTCGACGAGGAGGGCGAGGCCCGGAGCGGGCGCCAGAGCAGCGACTCGGTCCGGCACGCGTACTACCCCGGGCGCCGGATGAACCTCGGCGTCGTGCTGCTCCCGCTGCGCGTCTTCCTCGGCTTCATCTCCATCTACGCCGGCATGGGCAAGCTGTGCGACCCGGTCTACTTCGACGGCGGCGACCGCGGCTCCATGGTCAAGTGGCTGAACTCGCTGCACCCCTGGGCGCTGGCCGAGCCGCTGCGCGACTTCGCGCTCTCCCACCCCGTCGGCGCCGGACTCACCGTCGCCTTCCTCCAGGTCGTCGTCGGCGTCCTCACCGTCCTCGGCCTCTGGCAGCGGGTCGCCGCCTCGTTCGGCGCGCTGCTGTCCGCCGCCCTGCTGGTCACCGTGAGCTGGCGCACCGTCGCCGCCTACGACGCGCCCGACATCATCTACCTCGCCGCCTGGAGCCCGCTGATCATCGCGGGCGCGCCCGTCTACTCCGTCGACGGGCGGCTCGCCGGTGAGGCCTGGCGCAGGCTCGGCCCGCGCTCGGCGATCTGGGATCTGCGCCGCCGGGTGCTGCGCCGGGGCGCCGTGGTCGCCTCCGTCGTCGTCGGTCTCACCCTGCTGGTGGGCTCGGTGCTCGGTGGCGCGGTCCGGTCCTCCGGGGTGGTCACCGTGCCCGGCCCGAACACCGACCCGACCAACCAGCTCCCCGGCTCCCCGCTCCCGCAGGAGTCCCGCAGCGGCCGTGCCTCGCACTCCCCGGAGGGGCAGCGCCCCGTGCCGTCCCGGAGCAGCGCCGCCACGACACCGTCCACCGCGCCGTCCACGCCCGCCGCGGGCACGGTCCGCGAGTCCGGCCAGGCGGCCGGCGCCGGCCAGCCCAGCCAGACCCAGGGCACCGGCCGGCAGACCCCGCAGCAGACGGCCCCGCAGCCGCCCCCGTCCAGCAGCTCCGGCCCGTCGTCGTCCGGTTCCACCGGTACGGGTGGCGGCTCCACCGGCGGCTCGGACGGCGACGGTACGTCCGGCGGCACGTCGGGCGGCGGGCAGAACCCCATCGGCGGCCTGCTCGGCTGAGCCACCGGCCCGTATGGGCCGGAAGGGGCGGTCACCGGTATCCCCGTACCGGTGACCGCCCCTTTTGCTTCAAGGGGTGGTGCTACTGCTTCAAGGGTTGGTGCTACTGCCCGAGCTCCTTGGCGGCCTCGGTGAGGTCCTTCGCCGTGTCGATGGCCCGCCAGTAGGCGCCGTGCGGGAGCGGGTACCCGGCCAGCCTGCGCTCGCGGGCGAGCCGGGGGAACGTCGTCCGCTCGTGGTCGCCCAGGTCCGGCAGCAGCGTCGTGAATTCCGGGGAGAAGACGTACACGCCGGCGTTGATCAGATACGGCGACGGCGGCGACTCGATGAAGTCGGTGATGTGCCCGAACGCGTCGGTCTCCACGGCACCCCAGGGGATGCGGGGACGGGCCAGGGCCAGGGTGGCGGTCGCATCGCGTTCGGCGTGGAACGCGGCCATCTCGCGCAGGGAGAAGCGCGTCCAGATGTCGCCGTTGGTGGCGTACCAGGGCTGCCCGGGGTCGGGGAGCCGGGCGGCGGCGTACTTCAGCCCGCCGCCGCGGCCCAGCGGCTCGGACTCCACGACGGTCGTCACGCGCAGCGGCAGCACCGCCGAGTCCAGCCACTCCTGCAGCACCTCGGCGAGATGACCGCACGACACCACGGCGTCGGTCACGCCTTCGGCGGCCAGCCAGGAAAGCTGATGGCCGATGATCGGCGTCCCGGTGCCCGGGATCTCGACCATCGGCTTGGGGCGGTCATCGGTGTACGGGCGCAGCCGCGACCCCTGGCCACCTGCCAGGACCACGGCCTGCGTCGGATACGTATGCATGCCAGGCACGATATGCGGTGCCCGGAGCGGTCGGTCAGCTGAACTGGGCGACGCCCGAGGCGAAGGACGTGTCGCAGACGGGGCGCGAGAAGCGGTGGGCGTGGGTGGGGCCGTACTTCTCGACGGCGGCGCGGCCCAGTGCTTTGGCGATCGACATGCAGTGCCGGGCGAGCGAGGGGCGGCCCTCGACGGAGCGCTGGAGGTCGGTGAGCGCGACCGTCGGGTCCTTCTCACGGAGCTCCAGGAGCAGCCGGTCGCGGAGGGCGTCCTGCGGGGTGCGCGTCTTGGCGCGCTTGGAGATGTCGTGGGCCGACGCGGTCAGGACCTGCGGCTCGGAGCCGTGCGCTGCCCACGGCACGCTGGTGACGGCGAGGGTCCCGGAGAGGACCATCACGACGGGCAGGACGAAGGCGAGGGATCGGCCGATGCGGCGCGCAGTGTGGGTCACGCAGCGAGCGTAGCGGGCAGTGATGATATGGCGACAATTCGTCACCCTTGAGGGGGATGGTTCGAGGGTGCTTTTCGAATTCGGTGTTGACGAACGGAGCCGAAATGACCGGTGTGCCGGGGAATCAGGCGCCGTACGGGGCCAAACCTCCCGGACGTCCTGCGGCGCGCGAACGGCCCCGCACGAAGTACGTGCGGGGCCGCCGTGGTGCGGGTGTGCGGGGCGTCAGTCGGTGAGACGGGCACCCGTCGAGGTCGAGAAGACGTGCAGCTCGTCCGGGCGCGGCACGACGTGCAGCTTGGTGCCCTTCTCCGGGACGGCGCGGCCGCCGACGCGGACGACCAGGTCCTTGTCCTCGCCGCCGACCCGCGCGGAGCCGTAGACGAAGCCGTCGGCGCCGAGCTCCTCGACGACGTTGACCGAGACGGCGAGGCCGGCCGGGGCGTCGGCGCTGTCCTTCGAGAGGGACTTCGCGGCGGCGCCGCCGTGCTCGACGATGTCGAAGTGCTCGGGGCGGATGCCGACCGTGACGGTGGTGTCGCCCTTGTCCGCGGCGGCGGAGAGCGCCTCGCGGGAGACCGGGACGACGCTGTTGCCGAACTTCACGCCGCCGTCGGTGATCGGGACCTCGATCAGGTTCATGGCGGGGGAGCCGATGAAGCCGGCCACGAAGAGGTTCGCCGGCTTGTCGTACATGTTGCGCGGCGAGTCGACCTGCTGGAGCAGACCGTCCTTGAGGACCGCGACCCGGTCGCCCATGGTCAGGGCCTCGACCTGGTCGTGCGTGACGTACACGGTCGTGATGCCCAGACGGCGCTGGAGCGAGGCGATCTGCGTACGGGTGGAGACACGGAGCTTGGCGTCGAGGTTCGACAGCGGCTCGTCCATGAGGAAGACCTGCGGCTCACGGACGATGGCGCGGCCCATCGCGACACGCTGGCGCTGACCACCGGAGAGCGCCTTCGGCTTGCGGTCCAGGTACTCGGTGAGGTCCAGCATCTTGGCGGCCTCTTCGACCTTCGCCCGGATCTCGGTCTTGTTGACACCGGCGATCTTGAGCGCGAAGCCCATGTTGTCCGCGACGGTCATGTGCGGGTACAGCGCGTAGTTCTGGAACACCATGGCGATGTCCCGGTCCTTCGGGGGCAGGTGCGTGACGTCGCGGTCACCGATGCGGATCGCGCCGCCGTTGACGTCCTCAAGACCCGCGAGCATGCGCAGGGAGGTCGACTTGCCACAACCGGAAGGACCGACGAGGACGAGGAACTCACCGTCCGCGATGTCGATCTCAAGCTGGTCCACGGCCGGCTTCGTGGAGCCGGGGTAGACGCGGGACGCCTTGTCGAACGTGACACTGGCCATGCTGAATCTTCTCCTTCACCGGCAGGAACGTGCCGGACGATCCGAGTGCGGGAGTGGTCTGGTCCACTTGAGTGAACCTTCAGCGACGCTACCTGGCCATTTCGAATCTGTCAGTAGTTCGACGCCCGCGAAATTCCGGGACAGTGCGGGTGCGGTGTTGGTTACACTGCTCCGGCACGCCTCCTTAGCTCAGTTGGCCAGAGCAACGCACTTGTAATGCGTAGGTCGTCGGTTCGAATCCGACAGGGGGCTCCGTGAAGGCCCAGGACAGAGCACATCTGACCTGGGCCTTTTTGCGTCCCGCGGCCGAAATTCATGGTGTGAGCCGGATCACGGTTGAGGTTGACCTCGGGTCAGGGTGGACGCTCGGCTCATCGGCAGGCCGCTACGGGCGCCGATCCGGGTACGGCGGATTCAAGGGAGCGACCACCATGTCCACGTCCACCAACTTTTCCGGCCAGGACAAGAGCACGCTCGATGCCGCTGCCGCTGCCGGGCAGGAGCGGCCGGGGCTTCAGAAGGCCCTGGAGGAGATCGTCGATTCGGGTATCACCGGGATCACGCTGCGCGTGCACGACGAGCGGGGTGAGTGGGTCGGCAGTGCGGGGGTGAGCGAGCTGGGCGGGGCCGCGAAGCCGCCGGTGGACGGGCATGTCCGGATCGGCAGCAGTACCAAGACCTTCATCGCGGCCCTGGTGCTGCGACTGGTGGCCGAGGGCTGGATCGAGTTGGACGCCCCGGTGGCCGGCTACCTGCCCGGGTTCGGGGTGGACGGGCGGATCACGGTGCGGATGCTGCTCCAGCACACCAGCGGGATCTTCAACTTCACCGGCGAGTACTACGAGGACGGGACGGTGGTGGCAGGGATCCCGGCCACCACCGCGGGCAAGGAGTGGGTGGACAACCGCTTCAAGACCTACCGGCCGGTGGAGCTGGTGCGGCTGGCGCTGTCCAGGCCGGCGCGGTTCGAGCCGGGGGCGGACTGGAGCTACTCCAACACCAACTACGTGCTGGCCAGGCTGCTGATCGAGCAGGTCACCGGCCGCTCGGCCGGCGAGGAGATGCGGCGGCTGGTCCTGGGACCGCTCGGGCTGTCGGGCACCGCGGTGCCCACCACCGGGACGGAGATCGCGGAGCCGCACGCCCACGCCTACTACCGGTACGAGGACGCCGGTGAGGAGCGGACGGTCGACGTCACCAGCCTGAATCCGTCCTGGATCTCCAGCGGTGGCGACATGGTCTCGACCTCCCGGGACCTGCACACGTTCATCTCCGCACTGGTGGGCGGCAGACTCCTGCCGGCCGAGCTGCTGGCCGAGATGTGCGCGCCGCGCCCGACGCCCATTCCGGGCATGGGCTATGGCCTGGGGGTGTTCGTGCAGGACACGGGGCGTGGTGGCACCGTCGTCACCCACAACGGCGGCGCCGCCGGTCATGCGGCGCTGATGTACAGCACGCCCGACGGCAGCAGGACCCTGACCGGCACGCTGAACTACGTGGACGATGCCGCGCTGTCGCAGGCCGCCGCATTCCAGCGGGCGACGCAGCTGCTCATGGATGAGGTGTTCTGCGACGGTCCGGCCGGTCCGGCCCGGTCGGCGGGCTGAACGCCGGTGCCCCGTACGGCTGGAGACGCGTTTCCTCTCGGACTCGCATCGGGCGGTGCGCGGATCCGCGCCGCGCCGGGCCCGAGCGCGAGGCAGGCTTGGCGGATGAGTAATGGAGTCACGATCGGGCAGGCGGCGGCCTTCGTCGGCGTCACGGTGAAGACGGTGCGGCACTACCACAAGCTCGGCCTGGTCGGGGAGCCGGAGCGCGACAGCTCCGGCTATCGACGGTACGGATCGGCCGACTTGTTGCGACTGGTGCAGGCCCGCACGCTGGCCGCCGCCGGGGTCCCGCTGGCCGGGATCGGGCCGCTGCTCGATGCCGACGCCGCGCAGTTCGCCGCCGCGCTCGTCGATGTCGAACGGCAACTGGACGAACGAATCGAGGAGTTGGCTGCTCGGCGTGAAACGCTGCACCGGCTCGGCGACGGCAACCGGGCGCTGCTGCCCGACCGTGCCGTGGCACTGCTGGAGCGGATGCCCGGTCTCGGCTTCACCGCGGACGAGGTGGCGGCCGCCCGGGAGGGGCTGGTGCTCGCCAGGGCCCTGGTTCCCGAGGGCTTCGACGATCACCTCGCCCATGTCGAACTCGCCCTGCAGGACCCCCGGTTCGTCGCCCTGAGCAGGCGCGCCGCCGAATCCGCGGCCTGGGAGCCCGACGACCCACGCATCGCCGAACTCGCCACCGCCACGGCCGACCACTACCTCGCCAGCCCCGCGCAGCTCAAGATCGTGACCGGGCTGCAAGCCCGTACCGAGTCCGCGACCCGGTACGAGATGATCGCCCACCACGGCGAGGAAGAGGCGCCGGCCGCGGCCCGGCTGGCCACGCTCGTCGAGGCCAGGCTGCGCGCCGCCGGTGTCCGTATCCCCGGACCGCGCCCTCGCTGACCACGATCGGCCCGCGACCAGTTGCTGCACCTCGGGTGTTGTGTCTCGGTTGTTGTGCCCGGGTGTTGTGTCTCAGTTGCTTTGTTCGGGTTGTTCGGGTTGTTCGCGGAACTGTCCGAAGCGTTCGGTGACGATCGGGAGCCGGTCGGCGGCCAGGGCGTGGGCGGCGGCCCGGGGGGTGCTGTTCTCGGCCTCGGCGCGGGCCAGCATCCGGTCGACCAGGGCGCGCATCGACCGGCGGGTGTGCGTGAACGCCTCGTCGGCGTCGGCTCCGATGTCGCCGAACAGGGTCCACCACCACCAGGCATTCGTACCGGAGTTGACGACGACGTCCGGCAGTACGGTGATGCCGCGGGCGGCCAGCAGGGCCTCCGCCTCCGGCACCACCGGCATGTTGGCGGCCTCGACGATCCAACGGGCGGTGATGCCCGCCTGGTTGGTGGCGTCCACGGCGTACGAGACGGCGGCCGGCACCAGTACCTCGGCGTCGGCGGTCAGCCAGGCGTCGGCCGGCAGCTCGCGGTCCTCGGCGCGCAGTGTGGCGCGGTCCACGGTGCCGTGGCCGTCGCGGGCGGCGAGCAGCGCCTCGACGTCCAGGCCGGCGGGGTTGGCGATGGTGCCCTTGATGTCGGCGACGGCGACGACGCGCAGCCCGGCACGGGCCAGGAAGCGGGCGGTGGCGCCGCCCATGGTGCCGAGGCCCTGCACCGCGACGCGGGTGCCCCGGTGGGCGACGCCGGCCCGGTCCAGGGCGGTGAGTACCGATTCGGCGACGCCGCAGCCGCCGACCAGCTCGCCCAGGCCGATGCCGTCCACGTCGATGGTGAACGCGTCGGCGAGGCGCCGCCGGGCGGCCTCCTCGTCGTCCAGGAGCGGGTAGACCGCCTGGATGGAGGAGACCAGGCCCGCCTCGGCGGCCGCCCGGTCGACCAGGTCCTGGGTGAGGCCGAGGTCCTCGCCGGTGGTCCAGAACTGCTCGATATAGGGGCGTAGGGCGCGCAGGTAGCGGACGAGGACGCCGTACGCGGCGGGGTCGCGCGGGTCGCAGTCGATGCCGCCCTTGGCGCCGCCCAGCGGGATGTAGCGGCCCTGCGGGTCGTAGTGCAGTGCCTCCTTCATCGTCATGCCGCGGGCCAGGCCGGTGACCTCCTCCAGCGTGCAGCCGGAGCGCATCCGCAGTCCGCCGCTGGAGACGCCGCGCACCAGGCGGTCGATGACCAGGTGCCCCTGGTGCCCGGTTTCCTGGTCGGTCCAGGTCAGGGAGATCAGGGGAGGGGTGGGGGCGGAAGCGGTCATCGGGGGAGCTCCTCGGGGGCGGGGGCGGGGGCAGGTGTGAGGGGGAAGGGAGTGAGGGGGACGCTGATGAGGGTGGGGCCGGGGGTGTTCAGGGCGTGGCGCAGCGCGTCGGCGAGCGCCTCGGGCGAGTCGGCCCGTACGCCGTGGCCGCCGTAGGCGCGGGCCAGGGCGGGGAGGTCGACCGGCGGCAGGTCGACCGCGGTGGGGCGGTCGCCGCGGGACACCATCTCGTCGCGGATCTCGCCGTAGCCGCCGTTGTCGAAGACCACGACGGGCAGGGGGAGTTGCAGTTGCACGGCGGTGGCCAGCTCCTGTACGGAGAACTGGAGGCCGCCGTCGCCGCTCAGGGCGACGACGGGACGGGTGGGGTCCGCGGTCTTCGCGCCGATGGCGGCGGGCAGCGCGTAGCCGAGCGTGCCGAAGCCCGTCGGGTGCAGATAGCGGCCTTCCGGGGCGACGGGCAGGTGCGGGATCGCGCCGTAGTAGCAGCATTGGGCACTGTCGGAGGTGAGCACCGTGTCCGCCGGGAGCGCCGCCCTGATGGCCGCCAGGTACGGCAGCAGGTGCGTGTCCTCGCTGCGGGTCTCGGCGTTCCGCTCCTCGCGCAGTGCGGCGACGTCCCGGTGGACGGTGTCGGCCCGTTGGGCGGTGTCGGCCCGGTGGATCGTGCGCGCCTGGTGGGCGGTGTCGGTGTCGGTATCGATGGCGGGTGCCGGGGCGCCCGGCAGGGCGTCGAGGAGGGCGCGCACGGTGTGGCGGGCGTCGCCGAGCAGGGGGATGTCCGCGGGCAGTCCCGCGTACATCTGTGCCGGATCGATGTCGGCCCGGACGAGCGTGCCGGTGAGCGCGGGCAGCGGCTCCCACAGGTCGGACTCGGCGAGTTCCGTGCCGACAGCGAGCAGCACGTCGCACTCCGCCAGCCGGCGCCGGACGGCCCGGCTGTGCAGCGAGACGCCGAGCGACAGCGGGTGGGTCTCCGCGACGATCCCCTTGCCGTTGGCGGAGGTCACCACGGGGGCGCCCAGCTCCTCGGCCAGCCGGAGGCACTCGGCGGCGGCGCCGCGCGCACCGCCGCCGAGCACGATCGCGGGCCGGGCGGCCGAGCGCAGCGCCTCGGCGGCCGCCGAGAGGGCGTCCGGGTCCGCCGTCGCGGGGGAGGCGGGTGGGGCGGTGCGTACCGGCCCGGCCGGTTCCGTGGCGGTGAGCAGGTCCAGCGGGACCTCGATGTGCACGGGGCGGGGGCGCCGCGTGCGGAAGAGGGTGAAGGCGCGGGCGACCGCCACGCCGATCTCCTCGACCGAGGACACCCGGTGGCTGATGGCCGCGATGCCCCGCAGTGCCTCGGTCTGGCTGCGCATCTCGTGCAGCAGGCCGGTCGACTGCCTGGGGTGGCGCAGCGGCATGCCCGGTGAGACGACGAGCAGCGGGACGCTGTCGGAGTACGCCTGGCCGACGGCGGCCGCGATGTTCAGCAGGGCCGGTCCGGTGGTGGTGATCGCCACGCCGGGCCGGTCGCTGACCCGGGCGTAGGCGTCGGCGGCGTAGCCCGCGCCCTGCTCGTGGCGGGGGTTGAGGTGGTCGATCCGGTGGGCGGCCAGGTGCCGGTAGATCTCCAGGTTGTGGGTGCCGGGAATGCCGAACGCCCTGGTCACGCCGTGTGCGGCGAGCGCCCGGACCAGGGCTTCCCCGCCGGTGATCAGGGTGGGGGCGGCGGGGGGATCCGACATGGTGGCTCCAGGCACTGCACAGGCTCCTTACTGAATGAGTAGTCAGTATTTGGAGTGGGGGTCACCCATGTCAATGCGCGTGGGTACTGAACCTTTGTTCAGTTGTCGGAGGTGGTTGTCGGGCGTGGTTGTCGGGGGCGGCTGCCGGGGCGGTCGGTGTGTGTGGGGGGCGTACGGGGAGAGAACGACACGCACTCGCACGAGGGCGGTCGCAGGGCGGGCGGATTCGCTTGACGTGTGATCCGGCCACGATCGACGCGCTCGGAATTCGGTTGTGGCGGGGCGGGTGTTCCGGGACGGTGGGCCGGACGTCAGCGGGGCCGCCGGGCCGGTGAAGGGGTTCTCGTGGCTGCGGGAAAGATGCATGCCGACGAAGCAGAGCTCGATGTCCCTCTCGTACGGAGGCTGATCGGCGCGCAGTTTCCGCAGTGGGCGGAGCTTCCGCTCGAAGCGGTCGCCTTCTCCGGGACGGACAACGCCATGTTCCGGCTCGGCGCGGACATGGCCGTACGGCTGCCCCGCGTCCCGGGAGCGGCGGCGCAGGTCGCCAAGGAGCAGCGCTGGCTGCCGAGGCTCGCGCCGCTGCTGCCGCTGCCCGTTCCCGAGCCGCTCGGTGAGGGCACTCCGGGCGCCAGCTATGCCTGGAACTGGTCGGTGTATTCCTGGCTCGCGGGCGAGAACGTGGAGCGCGTCGCCGATCCGCGCCGCGTCGCCGATCCGCGCCGCGCCGCCGTCGACCTGGCCGGGTTCGTCACCGCCCTGCACACGATCGACACCGGCGGTGGACCGTCCCCGGGCAGGCACAACTTCTTCCGGGGCGTGCCGCTGGCCGCCCGCGACGCCGCCACCCGTGAGGCGATCGCCGCGCTGGCGGGGGCGATCGACACCGACGTGGTGACCTCGGTGTGGGAAGCGGCGCTGCGGGCGCCGGCGCACGGCGGGGCGGACGTCTGGATCCACGGCGATCTGTCCTCGGGGAACCTGCTGTTCCGGCCGGACGGCCTGAGCGCGGTCATCGACTTCGGGGGACTGGCCGTCGGTGAACCCGCCTGCGACCTGCTCGTCGCGTGGGAGATCTTCTCCGCCGCGCACCGCGAGGACTTCCGCGACGCGATGCCGGCCGACGCCGCGGCCTGGGAGCGGGGCCACGGCTGGGCACTGTCCGTCGCGTTGATCCAGCTGCCCTACTACCGGCACACGAATCCCCGGCTCGCCGCCCGCTCGCGCCATGTGATCGGGGAGGTACTGGCGGACCACCGGTCCGGTACGTGAACCTCCCGGCCGTTCGCTACTCCGCCCTCGGGGGGCCACGACTGGCCGACGGCCGTAACTCGGATGCGTACGCCGGTGGGAGGGCGGACGGCGGCCGCGGGGCGCGTTGCGTCCGGCGGCCGGAAGGAATCCTTACGTTCCCCGCATGAGGCTGAGAGACTTCCGTGCCCCGGGAAGAAGACGTGGGCAGAACAGGCTGGGACGCTGGACCGCGGGCGGGCTCGGTGTGCTCGGGCTGCTGGCGGCAGGGCTGGGGCTGCCGGGGCAGACGGCCGCCGCGCAGCCCGTTGGCGTTCCGCTGGTGGACGAGACGTTCACCGGGGCCGACGCGATCGCGGGGTTCGAGGCGTTCGGGCCCGCCTGCCTGACCGGTGCGCCGGAGGCTCCGGCGCCCGGGCCCGGCACCCATCCGCTCACCGGCTGCCCGGCCGGCGCGACCGGCCCCGTACCGCCGAACGACGCGGCACCGCACGGCTACCTGAGGCTGACCGACGCCTCCAACGACCAGTCCGCCGCGGTGCTCTACAACCACGCGCTCCCGGCCAACCAGGGCCTGGTCACCACCTTCGACCAGTGGCAGTACGGCGGTACGACCAACCCTCCGGCCGACGGCATCTCGTTCTTCCTCATCGACGGCGCCGCGTCGCTGACCTCGCCCGGGGCCTTCGGCGGCAGCCTGGGCTACGCGCAGAAGCTCCCCGACGACGACCCGGCCGCGACCTTCCTGCCGGGTGTCAACCGCGGCTACCTCGGGGTCGGTCTGGACGTCCTCGGCAACTACTTCGGTGACTGGGAGCACCGCGGCAACGGCTGCGCCAACCGCTCCCCGGCCGGTACGTCCTTCCGGATCCCGGCGCCCGGCGCGAACATGGTGACATTGCGCGGGCCGGGCGACGGCACCGAGGGCTACTGCTTCCTCTCCGCGACGACCAGCAACTTCTCGACCACCGGGCCCTGGCCCTCCACGCTGCCGGGGCAGTTGCAGGGGCCGACCACCTCGGTGCCGCCGACCGCCACCCCGCAGGAGGCCGAAGCGCTGCTGGAGCCGTCGCGCCGCACGGTGACCGTCGAGGTCTCCCCGTCGCCGAACCCGGTGGTCACGGTCTCGATCGACTTCCACGACGGCAACGGAACCCAGCAGGTGCTTTCGACCCCGGCGCCCCAGCCGGTGCCCAGCACCTACAAGTTCGGCTTCGCCGCGTCGACCGGGCTGTTCACCGACGTCCACCTGATCCGGAACCTCAGCGTCCACCCGGCCGCCGCGCTGCCCCGGCTCAACCTGGTCAAGCAGGTCTCCCAGGAACCGCCGCTGCCGACCCCGCTGACGCCGGGCACCGAGGTGCCGTACGAGTACGTGGTGACCAACAGCGGCAACACCCCGCTGACCGACGTGAACGTGACCGACGACCGGGTCACCGGCATCACCTGTCCGAAGACCACGCTCGCCGTGGGCGAGACGATGACCTGCACCGGCACGTACACCGTCACCGCCGCGGACGCCACGGCCGGTTCGGTCACCAACACGGCGACCGCGCACGGGCGGTCCGGGGACACCCCGGTCACCTCGCCCCCGGACGACGTCACCCTCCCGGTCCAGTCCGGGCCCGGAGTCCGGCTGGAGAAGTCGGCCGACGACACCCGGGTGTACGAGGTCGGCGACGAGGTGACGTACACGTACGCCGTCACCAACACCGGCCCCCAGGAGCTGACGGGGCTGTCGGTCACCGATGACCGGGTGACCGGTGTGACCTGTGAGGCGACCACTCTCGCCCCGGCCGGGCAGTCCGGCGACAGCACCACCTGCACCGGCAGCTACACGGTCACGGACGCCGACGCCGATCAGGGATCGGTCACCAACACCGCGACCGCGCAAGGGCAGTCCGGCGGCACCGCGGTGAAGTCGGAGCCCGACGACGAGACCGTGCTGGTCGCCTCCGAACTGGGGCTGCACCTGGAGAAGTCGGCCGACGACACCCGGGTGTACCGGGCCGGCGACGAGGTGACGTACACCTACACCGTCACCAACACCGGCAACGCGACGCTGACCGGCGTCGGGGTCACCGACAGTCTCGTGCCGGACGTGACCTGCCGGTCGACGACGCTGGCCCCGGGGGCCGTCACCACCTGCACCGGCAGTTACACCGTCACCGAGGCGGACGCCGCGCGCGGGACGGTCGTCAACGTGGCCGCCGCGCACGGGCGGTCCGGCTCCACGCAGGTGGAGTCGGAGCCGGACAGCGTCCGGCTGCGGACCGAGGCCGAGACCGAGCCGGGGCTGCGGCTGACGAAGACGGTGGACGACTCGCGCACGTACGAGGTGGGTGACGAGGTGACGTACACGTACACCGTCACCAACACCGGTTCGCAGGAGCTGACGGGGGTGTCGGTCGCCGATGACCGGGTGACCGGTGTGACCTGTGAGGCGACCACTCTCGCCCCGGCCGGGCAGTCCGGTGACAGCACCACCTGTACCGGCACCTACCGGGTCACGGCCGCCGACGCGAAACGCGGCGAGGTCGTCAACCGGGCGGTGGCCACCGCCGAGAACGGAACCGTCCGGTCGAACCAGGACCAGGCCCGCATCTCCGTCGAGAAGAAGTCCTGTGAGGGCAAGCACTGCAAGCCGAAGCCGCCCTCCAAGCCGAAGCCGTGCCACGACAAGCATGACAAGCACGATAAGCATGACAAGCACGACAAGAAGTGCGAGCCGAAGCCCAAGCCGTGTCACGGTAAGAGCATCTGCCACATGAAGTGACACCGCTTCCGCTGAGCCGACCGAACGAACGAACAAGGGCACCCGTCACCACCCGGTGGCGGGTGCCCGTCCGTTCCTCCGGTCAGTGGCGGCCGGCCAGCCGGTCCGCGGCCTTCGCGACGGGGTCCGTGCCGGGGCGCGGCGAGGTGAGTTCGCGGCGGTCGGCGGCGCGGTAGGCGGCGTACATGCCGTGGACGCCGAGCCAGCGGAAGGGTTCCGGCTCCCAGCGGCGGACCTTGTGGCCGACCCAGGGGAGGGCGGTCAGATCGGTGGGCCCCGACTGGCCGGAGTCCTGCTGGATCAGGTCGCGCAGGGTGCGGGCGGCGAGGTTGGTGGTGGCGACGCCGGAGCCGACGTAGCCGCCCGCCCAGCCGAGCCCGGTGGAGCGGTCGAGGGTGACGGTGGCGCACCAGTCGCGGGGGACGCCGAGGACCCCGGACCAGGCGTGGTCGATGCGGGCGCCCGCGGTGGTGGGGAAGAGGCGGACGAGGATGTCGCGGAGGGCCTCGATGGTGGCGGGCCGGGTGCGGCCGTCATTGTCCGTGCCCGAGCCGAAGCGGTACGGGACGCCGCGGCCGCCGAGCGCGATGCGGCCGTCGGCGGTGCGCTGGGCGTACATGTAGGCGTGCGCCATGTCGCCGAGGGTCTCGCGGCCGTCCCAGCCGATGGTCTCCCAGACCGACGCGGGGAGCGGTTCGGTGGCGATCATCGAGGAGTTCATGGGGAGCCAGGTGCGCCGCTGGCCCTTGAGGTTCGCGGTGAAGCCCTCGGTGCAGCGCAGGATGTAGGGGGCGCGGACGGTGCCGTACGGGGTGTGCGCGTGCTTGGGCTTGATCTCGGTGACGGGGGTCGACTCGTGGATGGTGACGCCGAGCGCCTCGACGGCCGCGGCGAGCCCCTTGACGAGTTTGACCGGGTGCAGCCGGGCGCCGTGCGGCGTCCAGGTGGAGCCGACGGCTCCGGTGACGTTGACGCGTTCGCAGGTCTCGCGGGCGCCGCGCAGGACGCGGTCGGTCTCGCCGAAGGCGATCTCCACGGAGTGGAAGTCCTTGAGCCTGGCCAGCTGCGCGGGCGTGTAGGCGACTTCGAGGACGCCGCCCTGATGGATGTCGGCGTCGATGCCCTCCTCGGCGGCCACCCGGACGACCTCGTCGACCGTCTCGTTCATCGCCTGCTGGAGACGGACGGCCGCCTCGTGGCCGTGGAGTTTCGCGTAACGGTCGCGGCCCGCGATGCCGTTGTAGAGCCAGCCGCCGTTGCGCCCGGAGGCGCCGTAACCGCAGAACTTGGCTTCCAGCACCGTGATGTTGAGGAAGGGGACGGCCTTCTTGAGGTAGTAGGCGGTCCACAGGCCGGTGTATCCGCCGCCGACGATGCAGATGTCGGCGGTGGTGTCGCCGGGCAGAGGCTCCCGGGCGAGCGGGGTTCCTTGGTCCGCGTACCAGAACGATATGCCGCCGTTGACGGTGCTGACGGTGCTCATGTTGCCCCTGCTTTGTCCGGTGTGAAGCCCTGTGGTGTGTGGCCTGGCTCTGGGGGTGCTGTCCCTGGCTCAGGGGTGTCCCCGGCTTTCACTGCGTTGTCCTGGGGCGGGACGTTACTGCGCCTTCGGTGCTCCCGTCCTGTGCCGGGACCCGGCCGGCGTCAGCGGGTAACAGGCGAGGCCGATGAGGACGGCGGTGAAGTGGCCGAGGTCGGTGAAGGAGCGGCCGGTGAGGAGGGGGATGCCGTAGAAGACGAGTACGGCGAAGAGGTACACGTGCCGCCAGGGCCGCGGGATGCGGTACGTGAGCACGGCGACGACCCCCGCGAGCGCGTAACTGACACCGACATCGAGGGTGTTCGCCGCCGACCAGGGCACGTGCCCGTGCCGGATCGCCCAGGCCAGTACGCCTTCGCTGAGGAGGGAGGCGAGGACGTGCGCCAGTACGACGACGGCGAGCCAGCGCAGGGTGCCGAGCCAGCGCTCGGCGGGGGCGTGGAAGACGGTGTACAGCACGGCGTAGGGGATCCAGCGGCCGCCGTCGATCCAGAGCGCGCTGGTGATCAGGACGCGCAGCGGGTCCTGGGTGAGTTCGTGGATGTTGGTCGAGCGCTGGCGCAGGAAGTCCTCTTCGAAGTCCGGTGACATCTGGTGGACGATGACCGTGGTGACGAAGAGCGCGGTCAGCCAGATGTACGTGCCGGGCGCGCTGCGGATCCATGATCCGGCGCTGCGGAGCCACGAGCCGGCGGCGGTGCGTTGCCGGGTGGGTGGTGCGGGGCTGCTCGGAGTCATATCCGATTGACGCACGGCCCGGTGATCGTCGGCGTGATCGACATTCCGGACGGGGTGGTGGCGGGGCGTTGGCGGGATGGTGGCGGGGCGTTGGAGGAGCCGGACGGTTCGTCGAGCGGATCGGCGGGCTGTCCGGCGTCGACCCGTCCGTGACATCGGGGCGGGGGCGTTGTCAGTGGCATGGGTCACGATGGAGGGCATGGCACGCAGCAACAGCAGGAAGACGGACACCATCGCGGCGGCCCGGCGGCCGGAAGTGCGGCTCCCACCGCTCGTTCCGTACGACGGGGGAGGGCTGGAGCCGGACGGCGACTATGACGGTGTGCGGTTCGACGGGGCGGATCTCGCGGACGAGTCGGGTTCCGGGGCCCGGTTCATGGACTGCGCGCTGGACGGCTGCGCACTGGACCGTACGGAGCTGGTCAGGGCCCGTTTCATCGATTCGGTGCTGACCGGCGTACGGGGTGTGGGCACCGATCTCGCGGGGGCGTCGCTGCGCGATGTGGAGGTGGTGGACGCGCGGCTGGGCGGGGTGCAGCTGCACGGTGCGGTGCTGGAGCGGGTGCTGGTGCGCGGCGGGAAGATCGACTACCTGAATCTGCGGAAGGCGCGGCTGAAGGACGTGGTGTTCGAGGGCTGTGTGCTGTCCGAGCCGGATTTCGGGGACGCGCAGCTGGTGCGGGTGGAGTTCCGCGACTGTGTGCTGAAGCGGGCCGACTTCAGCTCCGTACGGATGGAGTCGGTGGACCTGCGTACGGTCGCGGAGCTGGACATCGCGCGTGGGGTGGAGCGGCTGGCCGGCGCGGTGATCAGCCCGGCCCAGCTGATGGAGCTGGCGCCGGCGTTCGCGGCGCAGATCGGGGTGCGGGTGGAGGCGTAGCCCGCCGGGCCGGCTGCCCGGACGGGGTTCAGATACGGGGGAAGCGGGCCTGGAGGTCCCAGATCACGGGGTTGTCGGCGAGGCCCTCGTGCATGTCGGCGAGGTCGGCGATCAGGTCGTGCAGGAAGTCGCGGGCCTCGCGGCGCAGCAGCGAGTGGCTGAAGGTGAGCGGGGGTTCCTCGCCGGGCATCCAGTCGGCCTCGACGTCGACCCAGCCGAAGCGGCGCTCGAAGAGCATCCGGTCGGACGACTCGGTGAAGTCCAGCTCGGCGAACTGCCGCCGGTGCGAGCGGTTGCCGCGCGGGTCCTGGTCGATCTGCTCGACGATGTCGCACAGCGCCCACGCGAAGTCGAGCACCGGCACCCATCCCCAGGCGGTGGACACCTCGCGGTCCTCCTTGGTGTCCGCGAGATAGACGTCCCCGGAGAACAGATCGTGCCGCAGGGCGTGGACGTCCGCGCGGCGGTAGTCGGTCTGCGGAGGATCGGGGAAGCGTCGGGAGAGGGAGTAGCCGATGTCGAGCACGCTTCGATGGTGTCATGCCCCGGGGCGCGCCCGCGCCGGGAGGCTTGGGGCCCTATGGCGGCAGTCTCGCCGGGAGGCTGCGGGCCCTGTGGCGGCAGTCTCGCGGGGAGGCTGCGGGCCCTGTGGCGGCAGTCTCGCGGGGAGGCTGCGGGCCCTGTGGCGGCAGTCTCGCCGGGAGGCTTCGGGCGCTACGGCAGCAGCCGCTGCTCCTTCGCCACGGCCACGGCGCCCGCCCGGGTGTCGACGCCGAGCTTGTCGTAGATCCGGCCGAGGTGGGTCTTGACCGTGGCCTCGCTGATGAACAGGGCGCGGGCGATGTCGCGGTTGCCCAGGCCCTGGGAGAGCTGCGCCAGGATGTCGAGCTCGCGGTCGGTGAGGGTGGGCAGGGGCTTGCGCATCCGGGCCATGACCCGGCTGGCCACCGGCGGGGAGAGCGTCGTACGGCCCTGGGCCGCCGAGCGGATCGCGGCGAAGAGCTCCTCGGGGCGCTCGGCCTTCAGCAGATAGCCGGTGGCGCCCGCCTCGATGGCCCGGGTGATGTCGGCGTCCGTGTCGTACGTGGTGAGGACCAGCACGTGGACGCCGGTGGCGGCGATGCGGCGGGTGGCCTCGACGCCGTCGATGCCCTCGCCGAGCTGGAGGTCCATCAGGACGACGTCCGGGGAGAGCTTGGCGGCCAGGGCGACCGCCTCCTCGCCGCTGCCGGCCTCGCCGACGACCTCGATGTCCGGTTCGCTGCCGAGGAGGGCGAGGAGACCGGCGCGTACGACGACGTGGTCGTCGCAGAGCAGGATGCGTACGGGCGGCGTCGCGGTCATACGAGGTCCTCCGGGGCGGTCGGCGGGGCGGTGGGGGAGAGGGGGACGGCGGCGGACAGCACCGTACCCTCGCCCGGCACCGACTCGATCGTCAGTGTGCCGCCGAGCTGGTGCAGCCGGGCCCGGATGGCGGGCAGCCCGTGACCGCGCACGCTGCCGGTGGTCCCGGTGCGTTCGGTGGGTACGAAGCCCTGCCCGTTGTCGGCGATGTCCAGGACGACCCGGTCGTCGAGGTGGGTCAGCGTCAGCGCCGCCTCCGTCGCGTTCGCGTGCTCCTTCACGTTGGCCAGCGCGCCCTGTGCGATGCGCAGCAGTGCGGACTGCACCCGGTCCGGCAGCGCGGTGTGCCGCTCGCCCTCCACATGGCAGCGGACGGTGAGCCGCCCCTGTCCCTGCGCCGTCTCGCGGGTGGCCAGCGCGTGCAGGGCCGCCTCCAGGCCGCCGCCCGCCGCGAGATCGGCCGGCGCGAGGTCGTGGACGAAGCGGCGGGCCTCGGCGAGGTTGCGTTCCGCGATGCCGGTTGCCGTACGGACATGGCGGCGGGCGGTCGTCGGGTCGGCGTCCCAGGTGCGGTCGGCGGCCTGGAGCAGCATCTGCTGGCTGGACAGGCCCTGCGCGAGGGTGTCGTGGATCTCCATGGAGAGCCGCTGGCGTTCGGCGAGGGTTCCCTCACGGCGTTCGGTGGCGGCCAGTTCGCGGCGGGTGCGCAGCAGGTCGTCGATGAGTTCGCGCTGCCGCTCGGACAGTTCGCGCTGGCGCTCGGCCTGGCGCTGCATATGGACGAAGACCGCCGTGGCGACCGCCGCGACGGCGGGCGGGGCGAGCACCAGATTCGGGTCGAAGCCCTCGGCCAGCCGGAGTTGGGCGGCGACGACGAACAGTGTGAGCAGGGCGACCAGGGCGAGTGCGGCGCGCGGCGGGAGGATGCGCAGCCCGGTGAAGAAGAGCGGCACCGCGCACCACGCGAAGCTCGGCGCGAGGACGACCAGCACCATCCAGACGGCGACCAGCGCCCCCAGCCACACCAGGGAGCGCGGCGTCGGGCGCGAGCCGAGCACCGGCCCGATCACGTACAGCACGGCGATGGCGACGGAGAGCGCGATGATCCACGGGGTGCGGGCCTCGCCGGGGTGGCGCAGCAGGAAGCGGGTGAGCGAGGCGCCGAGCAGCAGGAAGAACGCGGCGTGCATCAGAGCCGTGAGCCACCGGGCGTCCGGGTCGCCGGCCCGGTCCCGGACCGCTTTCCCGGGCGTCCTGCCCGTTCCCGGGGCCAGGTCCGCGACCGTGTCCGTGCCCGCGCCGGGTGCCGGTCGGCTTCGGTGCTTCACGTCGTGCCTCTCGCTCCTCGCCGTCGGCGGCGCCGCCGAGCTGCACGGATGTCCCCATGGTCACCCCGGATGTCCCCATGGTCGCGCCGGACGACCACCCCCGCATCAACCGATCGGCTGATGGGGCCGTCGACCGTCCCGCGTGCGGCGTCGAGCCGGTCCGCCGACCGTGCGGTGCCGGTCGCGGCCGGAGGATTGGACCCGGGGCCGGACAAGCTCGTCCACCGCCCCGCACACCCCGATCCACCGCTGCTGAGGAGCCCACCATGAAGAAGCTGTCGCTGCGCACCCGTGTCCTGACCGGTGCCGTCGCCGTCGCCGCCCTCGGCGCGGGCACCTTCGGCGCTATGTCCGCCAACGCCTCCACCCCGGCCGCCGCCCCCGCCGCCGCCGTCAAGGCCGACGCCGCGAACGACAACCTTCAGCAGACCACCCACCTGACCGTGGCCGCCGCCACCAAGGCCGCCCGGGCAACCCTCGACGCCGCGAAGAAGGAGAACCAGCGCGTCTCCGTCGCCGTCGTCGACCGCAACGGCAACACCGTCGTCACCCTGCGCGGCGACGGCGCCGGCCCGCAGTCCTACGACGCGGCCCAGAAGAAGGCGTTCACCGCCGTCTCCTGGAACGCCCCCACCTCCGAGCTCGCCAAGCGCCTGGCCAACGCCCCCACCCTGAAGGACATCCCCGGCACCCTGTTCCTCGCCGGCGGTGCCCCGGTCACGGCCAAGGGCGCCCCGATCGCCGGCATCGGTGTCGCCGGTGCCCCGTCGGGCGACCTGGACGAGAAGTTCGCCCAGGCCGGCGTCGCCTCCCTCGCCCGGTAGCGGGCAGCCCGGCCCGTCGAGCACACCCGGCATCAGGAGCGCGTGCCCGGCATCAGGAGTACGAGCCCAGTAACAGGAGTACGAGATGAACGCCCTCGATCGACAACTGCTCGACGCCGCACGCACCGGTGACACCCACCGGGTGCGATCCGCGATCGAGGGCGGCGCCCGGGTCGACTGCCGCGACGAGGAGTTGCGCACCCCGCTGCTCCTCGCCGTCCACGGTGACCACGTCGAGGCCGCCCGGCTGCTGGTCGGGGCGGGCGCGGACCCCGATGCCCAGGACCGGCGCGAGGAGAGCCCCTGGCTGGCGACCGGGGTCACCGGCAGCGTTCCGATGCTGCACGTGCTGCTGCCGGCCGGCCCCGATCTGAAGCTTCGCAACCGCTTCGGCGGCATCGTGCTGATCCCGGCGAGTGAGCGCGGCCACGCCGCCTACGTACGGGAGCTGCTCCGGGTCACCGACATCGACGTCGACCACGTCAACCGGCTGGGCTGGACGGCCCTGCTGGAGGCCGTGATCCTCGGCGACGGCGGCCGGGCGCACCAGGAGGTCGTCGAACTCCTGCTGGCGGCCGGTGCGAACGTGGACCTGCCGGACGGCGCCGGGCCGACCGCGCTGGAGCACGCGGAGCGCCGCGGCTTCGCGGGCATCGCCGCGCGGCTGCGGGACGCCCGGTGAACGTGCGCCACGCGGTGGTGGCACTCGCCGCGGTCTCGGTCCTCGCGGGCTGCGCGGGTGGCGCCCCGGCCGCCCCGGCCACACCCCGTGCACCGGGCAGCTCGCCCGGCGGCGCACCGGCCTCCCCGGCCCCGTCCTCCGTCTCGTCGAAGCCCTCCGCCGCGGCCACCCCGCACGGCACACTCCTCGTCGCCGACTTCGGCGCCGACACCGTGACCTTCGTCGACCCGGACCCCGGCCACGACCGGCACACGCTCGGCTCCGTCGAGGTCGGCACCGCCCCCTACGGCCTCGTCGTCGACGACCGGGGCATCGCCTGGGTGGCGACCGCCGAGAGCGTCGCGGTCGTCGACACGGCGACCCGCACCCGCCTGGCCCGGATTCCGTACAAGACGCGGACCGGCCCCGTCACGACCGGCGAGTACCGGGGCGGGGGCATGGGCATCGCCCTGGCCCCCGACGGCCGGCACGTCTATGTCGGCGTCAATGTGCCCGGCCGCAACGGTGTGCTGGAGATCGTCGACACCGCGACCCGCGAGGTGACCGGCACGGTCCCGGTGGGCCGCCGCCCCTTCGACGTGGACGTCTCGCCGGACGGCACCGAGGTGTACGCCACCGGTCACGACTCCTTCGACGTCACGGCGGTCGCCACGGCCGACCGGAAGAGCAGGCGCTTCGAGGTCGCCCCGTACGGCACCGAGGGCGGCCTCGGCTCCTGGCTGAAGCCGCACTACGCCGTGGTGCGCCCGGCCGACGGCAGGCTGCTGCTGCCGTTCGAGGGCGAACGGCTGGTGGTCCTCGATCCGCGCACCGGGCGGAGCACCGTCGAGCCGATGACCGCCAACACCCACCAGCACGGCGCGACGCTCGCCCCCGACGGCACCCTCCTCGTCGTCGGCACCGGCCCGGTCCTCTCCGACGACCGGGGCCCGTCCCTGACCGTCCGTACCCCCGCGGGGTCCGAGCGGGTCGTGCCACTGGACGGGCCGCACGAGGACGTGACGGTCTCCGACGACGGCCGGACGGCGTACGTCACCGAGGGCTTCACCCGCGACGGGTACGGCAACGGCGTCACCGTCGTCGACCTCACCGGCGGGAAGCGGCCGTTCGAGGTCGTCGCGGGCGCCCGTCCGCTGGGGATCGCGATCCTCTGAGCGAGACCCCCGAACCGGTCATCCCCCGAACCGGTCATCCCCCGAACCGGACATTCCTCGGATCGGGCATCCCTCGAATCGGACATTCCATGTCTAGGATCGCCGGTGTGGACCAGCGACCAGCCAGTGAGCGAACACCCGTCCGCCGCACGGCTCGTGCCGCCGCTCTCGTCCTGCTGGTGCTGACGACGTCCACCGGCTGCACCGGCGGCGTCGAGGGCAGACCCGGTGCCGCCGGTCTGCGCGACCCGTACTTCCCGAAGCTCGGCAACGGCGGCTACGACGTCACGCACTACGACCTCGTGCTCGATGTGGACCCGGCCGCCCGCCGGCTGAGCGGCACCGCCACGATCACCGCGCGCGCCACCCAGGACCTCAGCGCGTTCAACCTCGACCTCGACGGACTCACCGTGCGCTCCGCGACCGTCGAGGGCCGTCCCGCCGCCGTCAACCGGGCGGGGCACGAGCTGACACTGCGCCCGGACGCAGGGGTCGGCGACCGGCTGCGCAAGGGCCGCACCTTCCGTACGGTGGTCCGCTACTCGGGCTCCCCGAAGACCATCATCGATCCCGACGGGTCGAAGGAGGGCTGGCTGAGGACTGCGGACGGCTCGGTCGCGCTCGGTGAACCGACCGGCTCGATGGCCTGGTTCCCCGGCAACAACCACCCCAGCGACAAGGCGTCGTACGACATCGCCGTCACCGTCCCCAAGGGGCTGACGGCGGTGTCCAACGGCGAGCTGGCCTCCCGGCGCGGCTCGGGCACCACCACCACGTTCCGCTGGCACGCCCCCGAACCGATGGCGAGCTATCTCGCGACCGTCGCCATCGGCCGCTTCGAAACGAAGTCCTCGACCACCGCGGACGGCATCGAGGTGTTCACCGCCGCGGACACGACGGTGGCGAAGGACAGCGCGCGGATCGTCGCCCGGGTCCCCGAGGTCGTGAAGTGGCAGGCGGAGCGGTTCGGCCCGTACCCCTTCTCCGCCACGGGCGCGGTCGTCGAGCGCCACGGGGACGCCGGTTATGCCCTGGAGACCCAGACCCGGCCCTTCTTCCCCGGGCCGCCGGACGCCGGGCTGCTCGTCCACGAGATGGCCCACCAGTGGTTCGGGGACTCCGTGACACCCCGGAGCTGGCGCGACATGTGGCTCAACGAGGGCTTCGCGACCTACGCGGAGTGGCTGTGGGAGGCCGACAAGGAGGGCGTCCCGATCCAGGACCTGTTCGACGCCGCCTACGAGGACGACGACAACTGGGCCTTCCCGCCCGCCGATCCGCCGACGGCCGCGGACATCTCGCAGGCGCCGGTCTACGGGCGCGGGGCGATGGTCGTCCACAAGGTCCGGCAGGCTGTGGACGACGACAGGCGGTTCTTCGCGCTCCTCAGGGGCTGGACGAAGGCGCACCGGCACGGCAACGCGTCGACCGCCGACTTCACCGCCTATGCGGAGAAGGCGACCGGCAAGGATCTGACGGAGCTGTGGGACACCTGGCTGTACGGCAGGAGCCGGCCCGCCCCGAAGGACTGACCGGCTCCCGGAGTACCGCGCTGTTCGGGCTACTTCACGTTGACGCCGCTCCAGGCGGCCTGGACGGAGGTGAGCTCGGCGCTGTCCGCGCCGTACAGGTCGGTCGCCGCCTTCTCGGTCGCCTCACGGGCGCCCGCGTAGTCGGTGGACGACGTCATGTACTCGGAGAGGGCCTTGTACCAGATCTGGACGGCCTTGTCCCGGCCGATGCCGGTGACGGTCGAGCCGTCGGAGGTCGGGGAGTCGTAGTCGACCCCGTTGATGGTCTTCGCGCCGCTGCCCTCGGACAGCAGGTAGAAGAAGTGGTTGGCGACGCCGGAGGAGTAGTGCACGTCGAGGTCGCCGACGCTGCTGTCCCAGTTGTCGGCCGAGCCGCCGTCCTTGCTCGGCTCGTCCATGTAGCGAAGCGGGCTGCCGTCGCCGTTGATGTCGATCTTCTCGCCGATGAGGTAGTCGCCGACGTCGGTGCTGTTGTCGGCGGCGAACTCGACCGAGGTGCCGAGGATGTCGCTGGTCGCCTCGTTCAGGCCGCCGGACTCGCCGAAGTAGTCGAGGTTGGCGGTGGACGCGGTCAGGCCGTGGCTCATCTCGTGGCCCGCGACGTCGAGGGCGGTCAGCGCGCTCTTGTTGTCGGCGCCGTCGCCGTACGTCATGCAGAAGCAGCTGTCGTCCCAGAACGCGTTGACGTACGCGTCGCCGTAGTGGACCCGCGAGTACGCGGCCTTGCCGTCACCGGCGATGCCGTCGCGGCCGAACGCCGACTTGTAGAAGTCCCAGGTCTGCGCGGCGCCGTAGGCGGCGTCGACAGCGGCGGTCTGGCGGTCGTTGCCAGTGCCGTCGCCCCAGGTGTCGTCGTCGTCCGTGACGAGGTCGCCGGTGCCGCTCTCGCCCTGGTTGAGGTCGTACGTCTTGTGGCCGCCGCGGTCGCCGTCGGTCAGCTCGAAGCCGGAACCGGACGCGGTCGTCGACAGCTCGACCTCGCCGCTGTACTGGCTGTTGCCGACACCGGTCTCGACCGCCTCGTAGCTCTGGAGCTTCTTGCCGGTGCTCGCGTCGGTGATGGTGTGCAGCCGGCTCGGCGTGCCGTCCTTCTGCTTACCGGTCTTCACCGTCTCCAGGGCGAGGACGGGCTTGCCCGAGCCCGCCCAGATCACCTTGCGGGCGGCGGCCGCGGTCTTGATCTTCGGCGTCGTGGACGGCACCGATATCCGAGCCTTGGTCGCCTTGGTGACGCCCTTGAGCTTTCCGCCGGGGGCGGTGTGGGTGACGAGGTCGCCGCCGAGGACGGGCAGGCCGTCGTAGGTGCGCTCGTAGCGGGTGTGGACGGTGCCGTCGGCGTCCTTGATCACATCGCGGACGACCAGCTTCTCCTTGCCGCCGAGCCCGAGCGAGTCGGCCGTGGCGGCGACGTCGCTCTGTGCCGACTTGATGGCGGCGGTGCGCACCGAGGCCTTGTTCGCGCTGAAGGGGACAACGCTGCGAGTGGCGGAGGGGCCGTCATTTCCGTTGTCCGGCACGGCATTCGCCGCACCGGTCTGCATGCCTACGACGACCATCGCGGCCACGGCGGCCAGGGCTGCGGCGCGACGGGTGTTCATGTGGGGGGTCATGCGCTCTCCGTTGCTCGTTCCGTGGGGGGTTACGAGCCGAGAGCGTGCCACTGAATGAGCGACATTGACGGAGTACTAACAATTACCTCACATTTATTTGACTAGTTCTTGTCCGAATGGAATACACATGTGTCCGTTAATCGGCGGGAGTTGGGCGTTCGTGTCCGATGACGCCGCATACCGGATGGTGTGCACGGGTCCGGTCGTGGCGCGCACGCAGAAGCCCCCGGCCGTCGGCCGGGGGCTTCTGGGGTGGTGCCGGTGCGTCAGAGGTTGACGCCGAAGTCCTGCGCGATGCCGCGCAGGCCGGAGGCGTAACCCTGGCCGACGGCGCGGAACTTCCACTCCGCGCCGTTGCGGTACAGCTCGCCGAAGACCATGGCGGTCTCGGTGGCGGCGTCCTCGCTCAGGTCGTAGCGGGCGATCTCGGTGCCGCCGGCCTGGTTGAGGATGCGGATGAACGCGTTGCGCACCTGGCCGAAGTTCTGGCTGCGGGTTTCGGCGTCGTAGATCGAGACCGGGAAGACGATCTTGTCGACGTCGGCCGGCAGGCCCGCCAGGTTGACGTTGATCTGCTCGTCGTCGCCCTCGCCCTGGCCCGTGACGTTGTCACCGGTGTGGACGATGGTCTGGTCGGGCGTCGACTTGTTGTTGAAGAAGACGAAGTGGCCGTCCGAGACGACCTTCCCGGCGGGGTTGACCGCGATCGCCGAGGCGTCGAGGTCGAAGTCGGTGCCAGTGGTGGTGCGGACGTCCCAGCCGAGGCCCACCGTGACGGCGGTCAGGCCCGGGGCCTCCTTGGTGAGGGAGACGTTGCCGCCCTTGGACAGGCTTACAGCCATGGGAAGTCCCTTTCATCGTCGATCGCGGGCTTCATGCCATCACGAAGCTACCGTCACAGGTCATAACGTGGGCAGAGGACCAGGAGGTTCCTGCTCCCTTTGCTTTCTTTACCTGAATGCTCCGGACGGCCCGGCGGCCGGTCCCGCAAAAGAAGGTGACGAACACCCTCCGGTGCGGGGAACATGGGTGTCATGTCCGGGCCCTATGTCATCCGCGGTTCGGTCTCCCTGCCGGAGGCCGAGCTCATGTGGCGTTTCTCGCGGTCCTCGGGGCCCGGCGGTCAGCACGTCAACACCAGCGACTCCCAGGTGGAGCTCCGCTTCGACCTCGCGGCGACCGAGTCGCTCCCCGAGGTGTGGAAGGAGCGGGCACTCCAGCGTCTGGAGAGCAGGCTCGTGGGCGGGGTGCTCTCGGTACGCGCCTCCGAGCACCGCTCACAGTGGCGCAACCGCGAGACGGCTCTCGTACGCCTCGCCTCGCTGCTCGCCGAGGCGACGGCGCCGCCGCCTCGGCCGCGGCGAAAGACCAGGATCCCGCGGGGCATCAACGAACGGCGGCTGCGCGAGAAGAAGCAGCGCGGCGAGACCAAGCGAGGCCGCTCCAACCGCGACTGGTGACGGTCCGGTTCCGCGCCGACTCGGGCTCCGGCTCCTGCACGGGCTCCGGCTCCTGCACTGACTCCGGCCCTTCGCGCCGGATCCGCCCCCCGTGCTTCCTCACCCCAGCTGCCGGTACCGCCCCCGGAAGTACGTCAGCGGTGAACCGTCCCCGCTGGGCAGGGCCGCGCTCAGCACCCGGCCGATCACCAGCGTGTGGTCACCGGCCACGACCCGCTGCTCGGTCCGGCACTCCAGCGTGGCCAGCGCCCCTCCTACCAGCGGCGCCGCGGTGACCTCCCCCCGTGTATAGGGGATGTCCTCGAACAGCAGCCGGTCGCTGATCCGGCCCTTCATCGCGAACCGCCCGGCGATGTGCCGCTGGCTCTCGGCGAGCACGGACACCGCCCACAGCGGCTGCTCCGACAGCAGGTCGTCCATCCGGGAGTCGTTGCGCAGGCTGACCATCACCAGGGGCGGGTCCAGCGACACGGACATGAAGGCGGTCGCCGTCATGCCGACGTCCTCGCCGCGCCCGTTCTCGTCCAGCGGCGGCTCCTGGGCGGTGATCAGCACGACACCGGCGGCCAGCCGGGCGAGGGCGCCTCGGAACTCATCGTTGCTCACCCCCTCAGCATGGGGGACGGGCCGGGGATGCGGGGCGGGGGTCTTCGTCTGCTGCAACACACCGGGCACGCTAATCGCGGTACGCGTACCTCCGCATCGGGCCAGGGGACCAGTCGGGTCCTAGGACCCGCGGTCCGCCCGGGCGGGCACTGCAACGTACGGATTTGCGTTCAAGAAAAGGACAGGGCGAATTCGCGGGCCACTCCCAACCCTTCACCATCTGTTGTGACTTGAGTCACAGAGCGCAATATTTGTTGACCCTGTGTACCGACTGCGCAGCTCACTGTGATTCAGTGGCCGTGACACTGCAGTAAGTACGTCGATATGAAACCTGGAGTGCTGTCGAGGTCTCGGGGAGTGCGAGCAATGGAGGCCGAGTCGGAGCCGTACGTCCGTCTTGCGACGATGCGGCAGCTGCACCAGGCCGTCGCCGATCTCAACACGGCGCGGAGCCTGGCCGACACGCTGCAGACCGTCGCCGACGGAATCGTCAACGGTCTCGGCTACGAGCTGGCCTGCGTGAACCTGGTCCGCCCCGACGGCGATCTCGTCGTCGCCGCCTTCGCGGGCAACAGCGCCGCCGAGGCCCTGATCACCGGCCGGGTCGGCTCGCGCACCTCCTGGGAGCGCCGGCTGTCGATGGGACAGGTCTGGGACGAGCTCCGTTTCATACCGCACACCGACGGCTGGGTCCTCCTCGACGACGACGTACCGCAGTGGCACACCGACGGGCCGGACCCCCGCTTCGAGGACGAGTGGCACCCCCAGGACCGGCTCTACGCCCCGATGCACGCGTCCGGCGGCGGCGCCGATCTGCTCGGCGTGATCTCCGTGGACCGCCCGCGCAACGGCCGCCGCCCGGGCGCCTGGGGCCGCGAGGCGCTCCAGATGTACGCGTCGCAGGCGGCCATTGCGATCAGCAACGCCCGGCTGCGAGCAAACATGCAACGGGCGCTGGTCCGGCTGGAGCGGGAGCAGCAGGCGCTGCGGGCCAGCGAGGAGTCCTTCCGCCAGGCGTTCGAGTACGCGCCCAGCGGCATGGCCATCGCGGAGATGGGCGGCGACCAGCACGGCCGGCTGCTGCGCACCAACGACGCGCTGTGCCGGCTGCTCGGCCGCCCCGCGTCCGTCCTGCGCCGCTACTCCTTCGCCGACCTGGTCCACCCCGAGGACATCGGCACGCTGCTGCGCACCTCCGCCGAGGGCGGTCGCGCCGAGCTGCGGCTCGGGCGGCGGGACGGCACCTACCTCTGGGTCTCGCTGCGCAACTCCGTCGTCGCCGACACCGCCGACGGCCCGCGCTTCCTGCTCACCCACGTCGAGGACATAGAGGAGCGCAAGCGCCACGAGCTGCATCTGGCGCATCGCGCCTCGCATGACGCGCTGACCGGCCTGCCCAACAGCGCCGAGCTGCGCTCCCGGCTGAGCGCCCGGCTCTGCGACCGGCCGAACGCGGCGGTGACCACGCCGGTGGAGGCGCTGGACGCGGCCTACGGAGACGTCGACGATGCGGACGCGCGGACCCACGGCTACGAGGTGGACCCGGCGCCCGGCGGCCCGTACGACCACCATGTGCACTCCGTCGCACCCGACACCGAGCACGACGACGGGGCGAAGGGGCTCGCGGTGCTCTTCTGCGACCTCGACGGCTTCAAGTCGATCAACGACCGCTTCGGCCACCACACCGGTGACGCCGTGCTGATCGAGGTCGCCCGGCGGCTCACCACCTGTGTCCGCGACGGCGACACCGTGGCCCGGCTCGGGGGTGACGAATTCGTCGTCCTGGCCGACGGGCTCGGCGACGCGGACGCCGCGGATCTGGCCGTACGCCTGCGTAACGCCATCATTCCGCCCATCCGGGTCGACGGCCGGGCGGTGCGGGTGGGGGCGAGCTTCGGCATCGGCTGGGCCGCCTGCGGGATGACGGCCGAAGAGGTGCTGCGCTCCGCCGACCAGCGGATGTACGTGGAGAAGCGGTCGCGGTCGAAGGTTCACCGCAGGGCCGGCTGACGTTCACGGCGGCGCGGCCCCCGGTGCTCGGCCGTTGTTCCGGTACCGCCGTCGGCAATTCTCGGTGTGGTCCGTTCGGGGTAGGCTCGGCCGGTCGGCCACGGCTGGCGATATCAGGCGACGGCTGGCGACATGGTGAGGAGTGACCCAGGGATGACGGCCGGCAACAACGGCGCAAACAAGCCCGAGGACGACGATCCGTTCGGCTACCTGTACGAGGACGGACAGGCGGCGGGCGCCCAGCCGCCTGGGCAGGGCGGCTACGGCTACCCGGGACCGGCGGCCCCGCAGCCGGGCGTGCCCAGGACCTCGTACAACCAGGTGCGCACCGTCGGCGAGCGCCAGTACGGCCAGCAGGTGCCGCAGCAGCCGTACGGCCAGCAGCAGGCGTACAACCAGCCGAACGCGCAGTACGCCGCCCCCGAGACGTACCCCGGTGCCACCGGGCAGGTCCCGCAGCAGGGCGGCCGCGGCCGGTCCGGCGGTTCCTCGGGCAGCGGCGGGCCGAACACCAAGGGCCTGCTGATCGCCGCGGTCGCGGTGGTCCTGGTCGTGCTCATCGGGATCGGCGCCGCGCTGATCACCGGTGACAAGGACAAGGACAAGAAGAAGGACGAGGCCACCTCCTCGGCGGGCCCCGGCAACCAGGTCGAGGAGTCCCCGAAGCCCGAGCAGTCGGCCGGCTCCGATGCCCCGGCCGATCTGCCCGAGCAGGACGCGGCGACGCTGAAGCTCGGAGGTTCGGCGGAGGTCAGCCAGTCGGTCAAGGGCGCGGACGGCCCGAACGGCTCGTACGTCACGGGCTTCAACGCGGTTGGGTCATCCGTGACGTGGAAGGCGGCGATGAAGGAGGAAGGCAAGTACCGCTTGACGGTGCGCTATGCGATTCCCGCCAAGGACGCCAATGCGACGCTGACGGTGAACGGGAAGCCGAATTCGCAGCCCATCGGTCTCAAGAACTTCATCGACTCGTCCGACCCGAACTGGGAAAAGAACTGGCAGACCACCTGGGCGCCGGTCGACCTGGTCAAGGGTGAGAACGAGGTCAGCATCTCGTGCCAGGACGGGAATCAGTGCGACGTGATCCTGGACTGGCTGAAGGTCACTCCTGCCAATGGAGCCCACTGAGGGCGAACGCTCTGCGGCCTCTCCCGGTGCCCGATCCCGGGGGAGGCCGCGTGAGTACCCTCACCTGGGCCGGGGCAGGTCAAGTTGCGCGGCGGACGGCCGAGGCCGTCCGCAGGACCTCGTTCGCCCGGAGTAGTTCCCGCACCTCGCGCCCGGCCACGGCTTTTCGCCGCGCTGCCCCGGCCCGTCGGCTGACCGGAATACCCCCGTCTGCCCACGACCCCGAGGGTCGCGGAGAACCCGGCGGCGCACCAGGACTCCGCCTGCCCAAGAACAACCTCGCGCCGAGCAAGGATGAGGAACTCCGTTGCTCGGCGCGCGCAACACACAGCGCACAACGCGAACGCGTTGCGTGCCGCGGTCAGCCCATCAGCGCCAGGAACCCCGCCACCGTCGCGGCCATCGCCTCGCGCCCCGGAGCGATGTACTTCCTCGGGTCCACGCCCGTGGTGTTCTCGGCCAGGTACGCCCGCACCGCGCCGGTGAACGCGGTGTTCAGGGCCGTGCCCACGTTGATCTTGACCATGCCGGAGGCGGCGACGGCCCGGCGGATCTCCTCGTCCGGGACGCCGCTGGAGCCGTGCAGCACCAGCGGGACCGGGACGGCGTCGCGGAGCCGGCCGATCAGCTCGTGGTCCAGGGCGGCGGTGCGCTCGGTCATCGCGTGCGAGGAGCCGACCGCGACGGCCAGCGCGTCGACGCCGGTGTCGCGGACGTACGCGGCGGCCTCGGCCGGGTCGGTACGGACGCCGGGGGCGTGGGCGTCGAGCGGGGCCTCGCCCTCCTTGCCGCCGACCTTGCCGAGCTCGGCCTCGATCCAGATGCCGTGCTCGTGGCCCCAGGCCACCGCGGCGGCCGTGGCCCGCACGTTCTCCTCGTACGACAGCTTGGACGCGTCGAACATGACGGAGCCGAAGCCCTCGGTGTGCGCCTGGTGCAGCAGCTCCACGGACTCGACGTGGTCGAGGTGGAGGGCGAGCGGGGCGCTGGACGCGCGGGCGACGGCGGCGGCCGCCGCGGCGATCGCACCGAGCCGTCCGCCGTGGAACTTCACGGCATTCTCGGAGATCTGGAGGATGGCGGGGGATCCGGCGCGCTCCGCGCCGGCCGCGATGGCCTCCGCGTGCTCCAGCGTGATGACATTGAAGGCGGCGATCCCGCGTCCCTCGGCCTGGGCGGCGGAGACGAGTTCACCGGTGCTGACGAGCGGCATGCTGACCTCTTGCTACTTCTTTCGAACCAGCGATCGCGCGGGTTCGGGACGGGCGCGGCCTCTCAGAGGCTGTCGGGCGACTTCCGGCCGGAGGTCGCCCGGCAGTCATCGGGCCGCCGGTGCGTGTTCCTCGATTCCGACGCGCGGCAGCAGTTCCTCGTAGGCCGCGCGGTCGAAATCACCGGCCGTCGGGGAGAGCACGGTCGCCGTCGACAGTGCCACCGCCCGCCGCAGCCGGTCCGGCCAGCTCAGCCCCTCGACGAGTCCGGACAGCAGCCCGGCCACGGCGGAGTCGCCCGCGCCGGTCGGATTGCCCGGGACCCTGGCGGGCGGCGCTGCCTGCCAGATCCCGTCGGGGGTGACCGCCAGCATGCCGTCGGGGCCCAGCGAGGCGATGACCCCGTGCGCGCCGCGACGGCGGGCGTCGCGGGTGGCGCGCATCGGTTCGCGGGACCCGGTGAGCTGGGCGAGCTCGTCGGCGTTCGGCTTGATCAGGTCGGGGCGGGCGGCGATGCCCCGGCGCAGCGGTTCGCCGCTGGTGTCCAGGAGCACCGGGACGCCGGCGGTGCGGGCCGCCCGGACCAGTTCCGCGTAGGCGCCGACGTGGATGCCGGGCGGCAGGCTGCCGCAGAGCGCGACGGCGTCGGCTCCGGCGAGGAGCTCCTCGTACCGGGCCAGGAGGGCGGTCCACTCGTCGGCGGTGACGAGCGGGCCGGGTTCGTTGAGCTGGGTGGTGTCGCCGGTGGCCCGGTCCACGACGGCGATGGTGCGGCGGGTGTTCCCGGCGACGGTGACGAGGGCGTCGGTGACCGGGGCGGGGGCCGTCGCCGCGGGGGCGGCCCCGGGGGCGGCTCCGGCCTCGGGGGCCGTTCCGGGCTCGGGCGCGTCCGTGCCGCCCGGGTCGGCGGGCTCCCGCGGTGACAGGCCGGCCAGCAGTTCGCGGAGCACCGCCCCGGTGGCGCCTCCGGCGAAGCCGGTGACCACGGTCCGGTGGCCGAGCGCGGAGAGCACCCGGGCCACGTTCAGCCCCTTGCCGCCGGGTCGCTCGGACATCTCGCTGACGCGGTGGCTGGCGTGCGGGACGAGTTCCGGGACGCCGTACGTCAGGTCGAGTGCCGTATTCAGTGTGACCGTGAGGATCACCGCGGCCGCTCCCTCGATCCCTGCTCCGAAGCGCGAGACCTTGGGGGAATGCGCTTTCTCCAGCTGTTTTCCAGGCGATCATGCCAAAGAGGTGGCGGTCGGCCCAGAGCCGTGGACCAACCGCTGTCTCTTCGTTACGTATTCGACCCGCCGTCAACAATGGGACGGATCAGCCGATTTGCGGCTCCTTGATCCATTCGCCCTTTCGCATGACGCCCTTGAGCCCGAAGTCCGCGTCCAGGACCACCAGGTCGGCGTCCTTGCCCGGTTCCAGCGAGCCGACCCGGTCGTACACGCCGAGCAGCCGGGCCGGGTTGGCGGAGATGGACTGCACGACGTCGCCGACCGGGATCCGGTCGACGGTCACGGCCCGGCGGAAGGCGGTGTCCTGGGTGAGCGTGGAGCCCGCGATCGAGTTGCCCTCGACCAGCCGCGCGACGCCGTCCTTGACCTCGACCGCGAGCGGGCCGAGCTGGTAGAGCCCGTCGCCGAAACCGGCCGCGTCCATGGCGTCCGTGATCAGCGCGACGCGGTGGGCGCCCGCGTGGTGGTAGGCCAGCTGCAGGGCCGCGGGGTGCAGATGGGTGCCGTCGTTGATCAGCTCGACGGTGATCCGCTCGTCCTCCAGCAGCGCCGCGATCGGGCCGGGCTCACGGTGGGCGAGCGGCGGCATCGCGTTGAAGAGGTGCGTGGCGACGGTGGCGCCCGCGTCGATCGCCTCGACGGTCTGCTCGTACGTGGCGTCGGTGTGGCCGATCGCGGCGATGATGCCGTGCTCGGCGAGCAGCCGCACCGAGTCGATGCCGCCCGGCAGTTCGGTGGCGAGCGTGAACATCTTCGCCGTGCCGCGCGTCGCGTCCATCAGCTTGCGGACCTCGGCCGGGTCGGGGTCGCGCAGCAGCTCCTCGCTGTGCGCGCCCTTGCGGCACGGCGAGATGAACGGCCCCTCGAAGTGGATGCCCGCCAGGTCGCCCTGTTCCACCAGCTCGGACAGGACTCCGGCCCGGTGGGCCAGGAAGTCCATCTCGCCGGTGACCATGGAGGCGACCAGGGTGGTGGTGCCGTGCTCGCGGTGGGTCCGGATGCCGGTGAGGACCTCGTCCACGGTGCCGGAGGTGAAGGAGGCGCCGCCACCGCCGTGGTTGTGCATGTCGACGAAGCCGGGGACCACCCAGTGGCCGCTCAGGTCGACGGTCGGTGCGCCCTCCGCCGCGGCACCGGTGATCCGGGTGCCCTCGACGATCACCCGGCCGTTCTCGACCGTCCCGGTGGGAAGCACCACCCGGGCACCTGCGAGAACTGTGCTGTCTGCGCGTCCGGCCATCAGGCGGATACCTCCGTGGAGAGAAGATCCCAGGCGAGCAGCCCTGCGCCCAGGCATCCGGCGGTGTCCCCGAGGGCCGCCGGGACGATGTGGGGCAGCTTCTGGAACGTGACCCGTTCCTCGACGGCCGCACGGAGTGGTGTGAACAAGGTTTCCCCGGCCTCGGCGAGACCGCCACCGATGATGAGGGTGCGCGGGTCGAGCAGCGTCAGCGCGGTGACCAGCCCGGCGGCGAGCGCGTCGACCGCGTTCTGCCAGACCGCCACGGCCGCCGGGTCGCCGGACTCGACGGCCTTCGCGCAGTCCGCGGCGTCCGCCTCGGGGTCGCCGGAGGCGGCGGCCCAGGCACGGCTGACTGCGGACGCGGACGCCAGGGTCTCCAGACAGCCGCGCTGGCCACAGCTGCAGTCCGGCCCGTCCGGCCGGACCACGATGTGCCCGATCTCGCCCGCGTATCCGTGCGCGCCGGCCTCGATCGTGCCCGCGATGCCGATGGCGCCGGCGATGCCGGTGCCCAGCGGTACGAAGACGAAGCGGTCGGCGTCCTTGCCCGCGCCGATCCGGCCCTCGGCGAGCCCGCCGGTGCGTACGTCGTGGCCGAGTGCGACGGGAACGCCGCCGAGCCGCTCGCCGAGCAGCTGCCGCATGGGCACGTCGCGCCAGCCCAGGTTCGCGGCGTAGACCGCGATCCCGTTCTCGGCGTCGACGATGCCGGGCACGGCGACGCCGGCCGCGACCGCGCTCTCGCCGAGGTGCTCCTCGCCGTACGCCCGCAGATCGGCGGCGAAGGCGAGGATCGACTCCACGACGGCTTCGGCGCCGCGCTCTCTGCCGGTGGCCCGCCGCGCCTCGTACAGCAGGGTGCCGTCGGCCCCGACCAGTGCGGCCTTCATTCCGGTGCCGCCCACATCGAGGGCGATGACGTGTTTCACGGGAAACAGTTTCGCCCGCGGAACCAAAAAGGTCTAGTCCACTATCCCGGTTTGTTGCGGATCCATACAAAATCGTGGCCATGACTTTGCGGTGCGGAACCCGGGCCGCCCCAAGGGGGCTTCAGGAGGAGAGGATCAGGAGGAAAGGATCACGCTGCGCGAGAGGTTGCGCGGCCGGTCCGGGTCGTACCCCTTCGACTCCGCCAGCTCGACCGCCAGCCGCTGCGCCCGGATCAGATCCGCCATCGGATCCGCCGTGGCGTGCGCGACCAGCGTGCCGCCCACCCGCGCCACGTCCCCGGCCAGCCCCTCCGGCAGCCGGCCGAACACCCATGCCACCCGGTGCGGCCCGGTGATCGAGATCGGACCGTGGCGGTACTCCATCGCCGGGTACGACTCCGTCCAGGCGCCCGCCGCCTCGCGCATCTTCAGCCCGGCCTCCTGCGCCAGCCCGTACGTCCAGCCGCGCCCCAGGAACGTCCACTGCTCGGCCGAGACCACCGCCGCGTCCAGCGGCTCGGTCACCGCCAGCTCCGCGTCCACCACCGCGGCGGCCACCGTCTTCACCCCGGCCGGAAGCGGGCCCGACGCCTCCAGGCCGGCCCGCAGGAAGGCCAGCGCGGTGGTGGCGAACCGGGTCTGCACGACCGACTCCTCGTCCGCCCAGTCCAGTACGGCCACCGCGTCGGCGGCGGCCATGACCGGCGTCCCCGGATCGGCGGTCAGCGCGACGGTGGCGACCCTGCCGCGCAGCTCGCCGAGGAGCTCCAGCACCTCGGTCGTGGTGCCGGACCGGGTGATCGCCACCACCCGGTCGTACGGGCGCCCGGCTGGGAACTCCGAGGAGGGGTACGCGTCCGTCTCGCCCTGCCCGGCCGCCTCCCGCAGCGCCGCGTACGCGATGGCCATGAACCAGGAGGTGCCGCACCCGGTGACCGCGACCCGCTCACCGGGGCGCGGCAGCCCGTCGAACGCCGCCGCCTCGGCGGCACGCCGCCAGCAGCCGGGCTGGGTGGCAATTTCCGATGCGGTACGCGACATGCTGGACGGCTCCTTGCGGCGTGGGACGTAACGGTGCGGGCGGTACGGCACAGCGGTGGGGCGGGGTCCGGATCCCGGAGGATCCCGCGCCGAAGCCTACTCAGCGGTAGGCGTGCGGCGGGGCCATGCTCCCAGCCCGGCGCGACCGGGTAAGGGCCCGGTTACGTTGCGAAAGCGATACCCGTTGTGGTGTAGACCATCGGCAACGGGCTGGGGGAGGATCACACCTCGTCCGAAGGGCCCCACGACGGCGTGGCGGGTACGGGCGACTCGATGGGTGAGGACGGACTGGGCTGTGCGGTTGCGCCACCGGGTACTGATCGCGGCAGTGACCGCGCTGGGCATGACAGCGACGTTGTCGGCTTGCGGCAACACCGGCAGCGGCCCGGGGGACATCACCCTCAGGCTCGTCGCGGCCGACTACGGCAACGGTCCGGCCAACAGCTCCGAGAAGTACTGGGACCGGCTGGTCAAGGGCTTCGAGGCGTCCCACCCCGGCATCGACGTCGACGTCAGCGTCTACTCCTGGAAGGACATCGACCGCGAGGTCGCCGCGATGGTGAAGAAGGGGCAGGCCCCCGACATCGCCCAGATCGGCGCGTACGCCGGCTACGCCAAGGCCGGCAAGCTCTACCGGGCCGACCAGATGCTCTCCATCCGCACCCAGGCCAACTTCCTGCCGTCCCTCGCCGACGCGGGCAGCCTGGACCGCACCCAGTACGGACTGCCGTTCGTCGCCAGCACCCGGCTGCTCTTCTACAACAAGAAGCTCTTCGCGCAGGCGGGCCTGGACGCCCCGAAGACCTGGGACGACATACGCGACGACGCGGCGCTGCTCAAGCAGCGCGGGGTGACCTGTCCGTTCGCGCTGCCGCTCGGACCGGAGGAGCCGCAGGCCGAGACCACGATGTGGCTGCTCAGCGGGGGCGGCGGCTTGATCGACGACAGCGGCTCGTACGAGATCGACTCGGCCGAGAACGTCCGGACCTTCGACTGGCTGAAGACGAACCTGGTCGACAAGGGCCTCGTCGGCCCCGTCGCCCCCGGCAGGCTCGACCGGCAGAAGGCGTTCGACGCGTTCACCGACGGCAAGGTCGGCATGCTGAACGGCCATCCCACGCTGATGCAGGAGGCCGAGCGCAAGGGCGTCTCCGTCGGCATGGTGCCGCTGCCCGGCATCGACGGCCCGAGCGAGGGCTCGCTGGGCGTGGCCGACTGGATCATGGGCTTCAAGCAGAACGGCCACCGGGTGCCGCTGGGCAAGTTCTTCGACTATCTGTTCACCGACAAGAACGTCATCGACTTCGCCGACGAGTACGACCTGCTCCCGGTCACCGACAGCGCCTCCGCGGCCATGGAGTCCGACGCCAGGTTCAAGCCGCTGTGGAAGTTCCTGGCCGCGCTGCCGAACTCGCAGTTCTACCCGTTCGGCAAGACGTCCTGGGCCCGGTCCAGCGAGTCGATCAAGGAGAACATCGGCAAGGCGGTCGAGCCGGACGGCAGCCCCGAGAACGTGCTGGGGAAGATCGCGCGCGACTCGGCGGCGGCGGAGCACGCGGAGTAGCGGGCGGTGCGGAGCAGCGGGTGGCGGCGCTCCGGACGGGCGATATGTTGGCTGATATGACCGCCCCCACGTCCGGCCCCGACGACACCGACGGCCTCTCCGACCGGGACCGTGCCGTGCTCGCCGTCGAACGGCAGTCGTGGTCCGGCCCCGGTGCGAAGGAACGGGCGATCCGCGAACAGCTCGGCATCTCGCCCACCCGCTACTACCAGCTCCTCAACGCCCTGCTCGACGACCGCCGCGCACTGGCGGCGGACCCGGTGACGGTGAACCGCCTGCGCCGGGTGCGGGACGCACGGCGCGAACGGCGCTGAGAGCCGGATCAGAGCCCCTTCGGGAGCCGGGAATTCAGGACCCTCGGCTCAGTGAAGCCCCTTCGGCGGCTCTAACTCGATGGCCTTCCGCTCGGTGGAGCCCCTTCGGCGGTCCGAATTCAATGGCCTTCCGCTCAGCGAGGTCTTCCGGCGGCCCGAATTCGATGGCCTTCCGCTCAGCGAGGCTTTCCGGCGGGCCTGAATCCGAGCGCTTCGGTTCACCGAGGGCCTTCCGGCAGCGCGAACTCAAGCCCCTCCGGCGATTGAGGAGCGGGGGTCCGGGGGCAGCGCCCCCGAATACGCCCGCACCGCCCCAACTCCCCGCCCCGGCTATAGGCTCCCCTCATGGGCAGCAACCCGGAAGCACCCGCACCCGAACCCGCACCCACATCCGCACTCCCGACCCCCACCACCGCACCCGGCCAAGAGGCCCTCGCCGCGATCCTCGCCCGCCCCGACCGCGCCGTGATCGCGCTCGATTTCGACGGCACCCTCGCCGACATCGTCCCGGACCCGGAACAGGCCCGCGCCCACCCCGGTGCCGTCGACGCCCTCGTCGCGCTCGCCCCGAAAGTGGCCTCCATCGCCGTGATCACGGGCCGCCCGGCCGGCGTCGCGGTCCGGCACGGCGGCTTCGCCGGGGTGCGGGGCCTCGACCACCTCGTCGTCCTCGGCCACTACGGCGCCGAGCGCTGGGACGCGGTGTCCGGCACCGTCCACGCCCCCGCCCCGCACCCCGGCATCGCCTCGGTCCGCGCCGAACTCCCCGGCGTGCTCGACCGGTCCGGCTCCTGGCACGGAACCTGGGTCGAGGAGAAGGGCCGGGCGATCGCCGTCCACACCCGCCGGGCCGCCGACCCGCAGGCCGCGTTCGAGGCGCTGGGCGGCCCGCTCGGCGAGCTCGCCACCCGGCACGGCCTGATCGTCGAACCCGGCCGGCTGGTCCTGGAGCTGCGCCCGCCCGGCATGGACAAGGGCGTGGCGCTCGCCCAGTACGTACGGGAGACGGACGCCGAGTCCGTGCTGTACGCGGGCGACGACCTCGGCGACCTCGCCGCCTACGCCGCGGTGGAGAAGCTCCGCGCCGACGGCGCCGACGGCATCCCCGGCCTGCTGGTGTGCAGCGGCAGCGCGGAGGTGCCCGAACTGGCCGAGCGGGCCGATCTGCTGCTGGCCGGACCGGGCGACGTCGTCGGATTCCTGGCGGCGCTGGCCCGGCGGATCTGACGCCCGTCCCCGCCTCAGTCCCGCCGTAGCGCGTCCAGCTGGTCCAGGAACCACTGCTGCGGCGGCAGCACGACCGCCGCCGCTGCCAGGCGTTCGGTGCGCGCCGCCCGTTCGTCGTCCGCCATCGTCAGCGCCTCGTGCAGCGCCGCCGCCGTCGCGGAGACGTCGTACGGATTGACCACCACCGCGTCGCTGCCCAGCTCCTCGTAGGCGCCCGCCTCCCGGGACAGCACCAGCGCGCAGCCGTGGTCGGAGACGACCGGGATCTCCTTGGCCACCAGGTTCATACCGTCGCGGATCGGGTTGACGAGCGCCACGTCGGCCAGCCGGTACGCGGCGAGCGAGCGGGCGAAGTCGTCCTTGACGTGCAGCACCACCGGCGTCCAGCCCGCCGTGCCGTACACGGCGTTGATCTCGTCGGCGACCCGCCGCACCTCGGCCGTGTAGTCGCGGTACACCGCCAGGTCCTGCCGGGAGGGGTAGGCGAAGGCGACATGGACGACGCGCTCGCGCCACTCGGGCCGCTCGTCCAGGAGTGCGCGGTACGCGAGCAGGCCGCGCACGATGTTCTTGGACAGTTCCGTTCGGTCCACCCGTACGATCGTCCTCCGGCCGGGACCGGTCTGCTCGCGCAGCGCCGCCATCCGCTCGTCCACATCCGCCTCGTGGGCCCGGCGGCGCAGGAAGTCCGCGTCCGCGCCGAGCCCGTGCACCCCGATCCTGGTCCGCCCGGTGCCGCCCAGGATCTGGGTGCAGCAGCCGATGAACGCGTCCGCCCAGCGCCGGGTCAGGAACGCCGCCCGGTCCGCGCCCAGGATGCCGTGCAGCAACTGCTCGGCGATGTCGTCGGGGAGCAGCCGGAAGTAGTCGACGGGCGCCCACGGGGTGTGCGAGAAGTGGCCGATCCGCAGATCGGGGCGCAGCTCGCGGAGCATGCCCGGCACCAGCGCCAGGTGGTAGTCCTGCACCAGCACCGCCGCACCCTGCCCCGCCTCCTCGGCGAGCGCCTCGGCGAAGGCCCGGTTGTAGGTCTCGAACGACGCCCACTGCCGCCGGAACTCCGCGTCGAAGACCGGTTCCAGCGGCGTCTGGTACAGCATGTGGTGGACGAACCAGAGCACCGAGTTGGCGATGCCGTTGTACGCGTCGGCGTGCACCTCCGCGTCGATGTCGAGCATCCGTACGCCCTGCTCGGCGACCCCGCGCCGGACCGCCTCCCGGTCCCCGGCACCGAGCGCGGCACACACCCACAGCTTGTCGTCGACGGCGCTCAGCCCGGAGACGAGACCGCCGCCGCCGCGTCTCGCGTCGAGCGATCCGTCCTCTCCCAGGGTGTACGAGACCGGGCCGCGGTTGGACGCGACGAGGACCTGGGCATCGGACCGGACGCCGGACCGGGCAGCGGGCTGGGCATCGTGCTCGGAGACCATGTTGCGGAATCTAGCCCGATCACGAACCGCCCAAACGTGCGAAGTCAGACCACGTCAGGCCGCGCGGCGCGAAACGTACTCCTCGATCTCGCACATCGGGGGACGCTCCTCGGTGTCCACGGCATGGGTGCGCGGTACGAAGCCGTTCTCGCCGCGCTCGAACTGGGTGAGGACCGGGCGGATCAGGTGGCCGCGGGAGAGCCGCAGCTGGGCGGTGCGGTAGATCGCCGCCGCCATCCGGCCGAGCGCCTGCCCGTCCTGGTGCCGGTGCTTGCGCACCCCCACATCGACCTGGGCCAGCGCGTCCAGCCCCACCGTGTGCAGCGCGTCGACGAGCAGGCCCAGCTCCACGCCGTAGCCGACGGGGAAGGGCAGCCGTTCGAGCAGCGAGCGGCGCACGGCGTACTCGCCGCCCAGCGGCTGGACGAAACCGGCCAGCTGCGGCCAGTGCAGATTGAGCAGCGGACGGGCCACCAGCTCGGTCACCCGGCCGCCCTGCCCCGCCGTCCTGCCGACGGCGGGCCCATCGGGACCGGTGCCGAACGGGCGGTCGTACATCGCCTTCACGAACTGCACGTCCGGCTCGGTCAGCAGCGGGCCGACGATGCCGGAGACGAAGTCCGCCGAGAAGTCCTTCAGGTCGGCGTCGATGAAGCAGACGATGTCGCCCCCGGTCACCAGGAGCGAACGCCACAGCACCTCGCCCTTGCCGGGTACGGCCGGGATCCGGGGGAGTATCGCGTCGCGGTGCACCACCCGGGCGCCGGCCTCCCGGGCCACCTCGGCGGTGGCGTCGGTGGAACCGGAGTCGATCACCACGAGCTCGTCGACCAGCCGGACCTTCTCCATCAGCTCGCGCCGGATCGTCGCGACGATCTCGCCGACCGTCGCCTCCTCGTTCAGCGCGGGCAGTACGACACTGACGCTCCCGCGGCCCGCCTCCGCGGCCCTGGCGGCCAGCAGGCGGTCCATCGGACGGTCGGCGGCCGACCAGGAACGCCTGGCCAGCCAGCATTCGACCTCTTCCAGCACGGTCGATACTCCCTGTGTGTGATCCATCTCGCGGTTCGGACGACTATCTCAACAGTCCGGTGCTTCGGTTACAGTCTTGAACAACGCGGACGACCATCGCATGCCGGGGTCCGTCCGCCGATAAACGCCCGGATCGAAGATCCGGTGCCACAGCGCTCATCCAGAGGGACTGAGGGAACGGCCCGTTGAAGTCCCGGCAACCCTCCCGCCGACCGCGAGGTCAGGTGGGGAAGGTGCCAATTCCGTCTCGTGGCGAAACGCGCCGCGAGGAAGATGAGGAGAAAGGGCCTCGCCACCATGGCTGCGCAGACCGTTGCAGTAAGCACCAATTCCTCCGCCGACGCCCGATCCGTCGACCTCGGCCCCGCCTCGGGCCTTTCCTGCCGCGAGTGCGGCGAGCGATTCGAACTCGGCCCCATTTTCGCCTGCGCGTCCTGTTTCGGGCCGCTCGAAGTCGCGTACGACCTGCCGAGCGGCTCTCCCGAAGAGCTGAAGAAGCGCATCGAGGCGGGCCCGGCCAACATCTGGCGCTACGCGCCGCTGCTGCCGGTCCCCGCCGACGTCGCCGAGAAGCCGAACCTGAACCCCGGCTGGACCAAGCTCGTCCAGGCCGACAACCTCGCCCGTGAGCTCGGCGTCGAGCAGGGCAAGCTGTTCGTCAAGGACGACTCCGGCAACCCCACGCACTCCTTCAAGGACCGGGTCGTCGCCCAGGCCATCGAGGCCGCCCGCGCCTTCGGCTTCACCACCCTCTCCTGCTCCTCCACCGGCAACCTCGCCGGTGCCGTCGGCGCCGCCGCCGCCCGCGCCGGCTTCCGCTCCTGCGTGTTCATCCCGCACGACCTGGAGCAGGGCAAGGTCGTCATGGCCGCGGTGTACGGCGGGGAACTGGTCGGCATCGAGGGCAACTACGACGACGTCAACCGCTTCTGTTCCGAGCTCATCGGCGACCCGCTCGGCGAGGGCTGGGGCTTCGTCAACGTCAACCTGCGGCCGTACTACGGCGAGGGCTCCAAGACCCTGGCGTACGAGATCTGCGAGCAACTCGGCTGGCGGCTCCCGGACCAGCTGGTCATCCCGATCGCGTCCGGCTCGCAGTTCACCAAGATCGACAAGGGGCTCCAGGAGCTGATCAAGCTCGGCCTGGTCGAGGACAAGCCGTACAAGCTCTTCGGCGCCCAGGCCGAGGGCTGCTCCCCGGTCTCGGTCGCGTACAAGGGCGGCCACGACGTCGTCCGGCCGCAGAAGCCGAACACGATCGCCAAGTCCCTGGCGATCGGCAACCCGGCCGACGGCCCGTACGTCCTGGACATCGCCCGCCGCACCGGCGGCGCCGTGGAGGACGTGAACGACGAGCAGGTCGTCGACGCGATCAAGCTGCTGGCGCGCACCGAGGGCATCTTCGCGGAGACGGCGGGCGGTGTGACGGTCGGCGTGACGAAGAAGCTCATCGAGGCCGGTCTGATCGACCCGTCGCTGACCACCGTCGTACTCAACACGGGTGACGGTCTCAAGACCCTCGACGCGGTGGCCGAAACCTCTCAGGCGACCGCGACGATCCGTCCCAGCCTGGACGCGTTCCGCGCCGCCGGCCTCGCCACCAGCTGACCACCCGAGACTTCAGGAAGGGCACCCGCCATGAGCGTCAAGGTCCGCATCCCCACCATCCTCCGTACCTACACGGGCGGCCAGGCCGAGGTCCCGGCCGAGGGCTCGACCCTCTCCCAGGTCATCGAGTCCCTGGAGCAGAACCACCCGGGCATCGCCGCCCGCGTCCTGGACGACCAGGGCAAGCTGCGCCGCTTCGTGAACGTGTACGTCAACGACGACGACGTGCGCTTCGAGGGCGGCCTGGAGACCGCGACGCCCGACGGCGCCGGCATCTCGATCATCCCGGCGGTGGCGGGCGGCTGCTGACGCCCCGTCCGGCCGCATCGCGTTATCGAATTGCCCCCTCCGCGTTTGAAGCGGAGGGGGCAATTCTGCATGGTTGAGCGGGGTACAGTGTGGGAAGTCCCCCCAGCTGCCCCGCGCCGCCCGCATATGAGAATGCGCCTGGTCGCGACAAGATGCAGCCAAAGTGTGTGTTGCCCTTGCGGCATAAGTCGCCTTTGCCTGGCCCGACTTGCCCAGGAACCTCATGAATCGCGCATATTCGGGCGTTCGGCGCGGCCGAGAATTCTCGTCCGATTGACCTGTTGCAGAGGGCAGTTGGGCAGATACATTCAGCCGCGGTCGACGCGTTCCGGCGCACACACCCTCTCCTGTCGGAGGGTGAGTTCTGACCCGGGTCCGCGAAGTGCGGTCCTGCGCAAGGGCCAGTAATAGGGGAGTTAGGCATGGCTCAGGGCACCGTCAAGTGGTTCAACGCGGAGAAGGGGTACGGCTTCATCGCGGTCGACGGTGGTGCGGATGTTTTCGTCCACTACAGCGCGATCCAGATGGACGGGTACCGCACCCTCGAAGAGGGTCAGCGAGTTGAATTCGAGATCTCGCAGGGCCAGAAGGGGCCGCAGGCAGACATGGTCAAGCTCGCCGTCGGCTGAGTTCGGCGCGGTCGGCCAACGACACCACTCACGCGCTGAGGGCCCGTACCCCGGGGGTACGGGCCCTCAGCGCGTCCTGACGCGCGCCGGGTGTTGTCCGCAGCTCTGCACGGCCTTCGTCCGCAGCCCTGCGCGACCCTCGTCCGCAGCCCTGCACGGCCCTCGCCCACAGCCGCCGCGGCCCTCGTCCACAGCCCTCCACGGCCGTCCGCCGTTGTCCACATCCGGAGGGGGACGCTTGCACTCTCGGGGGTCGAGTGCTAATCATTGCGTTAGCACTCTCCAGGTGAGAGTGACAGAACTTGGACCGGGCCGGTGAGGCCCGCAGGTCGGTGGGGCAAGGAACCGCCGGTCACGCAGGCCGTCCGTCGCGGGCGCCACTCGGTCCGGAGAAATCCACCCCTGTCCGGGAGGACCACTTCACATGGCCAAGATCATCGCGTTCGACGAGGAGGCCCGGCGCGGTCTCGAGCGCGGCATGAACCAGCTCGCCGACGCCGTCAAGGTCACCCTTGGCCCCAAGGGTCGCAACGTCGTCCTTGAGAAGAAGTGGGGCGCCCCCACGATCACCAACGATGGTGTTTCCATCGCCAAGGAGATCGAGCTGGAGGACCCGTACGAGAAGATCGGTGCGGAGCTGGTCAAGGAGGTCGCCAAGAAGACGGACGACGTCGCCGGCGACGGTACGACCACCGCCACCGTTCTCGCCCAGGCTCTCGTCCGCGAGGGTCTGCGCAACGTCGCCGCGGGTGCCAACCCGATGGCCCTCAAGCGGGGTATCGAGAAGGCCGTCGAGGCCGTCTCCGCCGCCCTCCTGGAGCAGGCCAAGGACGTGGAGACCAAGGAGCAGATCGCTTCGACAGCCTCCATCTCCGCCGCCGACACCCAGATCGGCGAGCTCATCGCCGAGGCCATGGACAAGGTCGGCAAGGAAGGCGTCATCACCGTCGAGGAGTCCCAGACCTTCGGTCTGGAGCTGGAGCTCACCGAGGGTATGCGCTTCGACAAGGGCTACATCTCGGCGTACTTCGCCACCGACATGGAGCGCATGGAGTCGTCCCTGGACGACCCGTACATCCTGATCGTCAACTCGAAGATCAGCAACGTGAAGGACCTCCTTCCGCTGCTGGAGAAGGTCATGCAGTCCGGCAAGCCGCTGCTGATCATCGCCGAGGACGTCGAGGGCGAGGCCCTGTCGACCCTGGTCGTCAACAAGATCCGTGGCACCTTCAAGTCCGTCGCCGTCAAGGCCCCGGGCTTCGGTGACCGCCGCAAGGCCATGCTCGGCGACATCGCCATCCTCACCGGTGGCACCGTCATCTCCGAGGAGGTCGGCCTCAAGCTGGAGAACGCCGGTCTCGACCTGCTTGGCCGCGCCCGCAAGGTCGTCATCACCAAGGACGAGACGACCATCGTCGACGGTGCCGGTGACAGCGACCAGGTCCAGGGCCGGGTCAACCAGATCCGCGCCGAGATCGAGAACTCCGACTCGGACTACGACCGCGAGAAGCTCCAGGAGCGCCTCGCGAAGCTGGCCGGCGGCGTGGCCGTCATCAAGGCCGGTGCCGCGACCGAGGTCGAGCTCAAGGAGCGCAAGCACCGCATCGAGGACGCGGTGCGCAACGCCAAGGCCGCCGTCGAGGAGGGCATCGTCGCCGGTGGTGGCGTGGCTCTGCTCCAGGCCTCGGCCGTCTTCGAGAAGCTGGAGCTCTCGGGTGACGAGGCGACCGGCGCCAACGCCGTCAAGCTGGCGCTGGAGGCCCCGCTCAAGCAGATCGCCGTCAACGGTGGTCTTGAGGGCGGCGTCGTCGTCGAGAAGGTGCGCAACCTGGCCGTCGGCCACGGTCTGAACGCCGCGACCGGCGAGTACGTCGACATGATCGCCGAGGGCATCCTCGACCCGGCGAAGGTCACGCGTTCCGCTCTGCAGAACGCCGCGTCCATCGCCGCGCTGTTCCTCACCACCGAGGCCGTCATCGCCGACAAGCCGGAGAAGGCCTCCGCGGCCGCTCCGGGCGGCATGCCGGGCGGTGACATGGACTTCTGATCCTGACGGATCGGTAGTTCCGGCACAGCTTCGCAGCTCTGCCGCGTGGGCCCCGGGACCATTTCGGTCCCGGGGCCCACGTGCGTCTCCCGCCCGTCCTGCGTGCTACCGGGCGAACAACAGCTCCGGGAAGCGTTCGGAGGGCCCGTCGAGTAGCCGGTCGTCGTGCCCGCGCAGCCACCGGTCGAAGAGCGACGCCACGTACGCCCGATTCGCGGCCGGTGCGCGGCCCGGGCTCCCCATAGGTCTGCGGCGGGCGCACCCACGATGCCCGCCGGAGCATCGTGAGCGCGTGACACCGCAGTCCCCATTCCGTCATGAGCCCCCTGGCTCCCCGGTATGAGACAAGGGGCAGGGCGGGCACGGCGGTCAGGGCGACGCGCCGTGCTACGGCAGGCGGTCGAGCAGCCAGGTGCAGAGTTCCTCCGTCACCAGGGTGTGTCCCTCGTTCCGGGAAGCGAACTTGAACTCGTCCAGCCCGCCGATGCCTTCCGGGAGCGAGGAGATGTCCTGGTACAGGCTCTCGTCCGTGTCCGGGTCGGCGACGTCGACCGCGCTGACGGACGGTACGAAGCAGTGCGACCGGATGCGCACATCGGTCTTGAAGCCGAGGATCGCGTTGAGGGCGTTGAGCCCGTCGGCGAGGATGCCGAAGCCTTCCAGCGAGCCGCCGGGGGCGCCGTCGATCGACGGAAGCCCCTTCGTACGGTCCTCGTTGGTCTTCAGCGTCACCACCCGCAGCTTCGCCACCAGCTCGTCGGGGCCCGGCGCCTGGGTGTAGAGCTTGGTGCCCACGACCGACAGGCCCTTGCCCTCCAGCGCCAGTTCGCCCGCCCGTACGTCGGTGCCCTCGCCGTCGCCCCGGCCATTGGCGACACCGATCAGCCGGGGCCGGCGCGGCCATTCGCCGACCGCCTGCATCTCCGCCAGGAACGCGCCGCGCTCGTCGCTCTGGTCAGGCGCGCTGTCCCACTTCTCGATGTGGCGCCACAGCAGCTGGCGGGCGGCCGGGCTGTTGATCTGGTCGGAGAACCTGCTGTCGAGATCCTTGATGTAGTGCGCGAACGCCTGGAGCGCGATCGGGATCCAGGCGCCCCGGTGCGGGCTGTCGTACGAGAAGTACAGCGCGGTGTCGTGGTCGATGCCCTGGCTCTCCATCTTGGCCAGCGCGTGCCGGGTGACGAGCCCGCCCATGCTGAACCCGCCGACCGCCAACGGAGTGTTGCCCAGGCGCTCCGCGATGGCCCGCCTGATCGCGGCCTGTGCGGTACGGGAGTTGTCCAGAATCGACGCACTGCGGTCGTCGAAACCGAGGAGGACGACGTCGTGGCCGCGTCGGCGCAGCTCGCTGATGAGCGCGTAGTCGCCGAACTCCATGATCTGCCAGGAGAATTCCAGCTCGCTCGGCCCGGTGCTGAAACCGTCGGCGAAGATGACCGGCCGCACGAGACCGGTGTTCCCCTCGCCGTAATAGACCCAGGCGGTACCGCCCGGCAGATCCCACACCTCGCTGGGCTGCAACGGGAGGGAGCTGGGCCTCTCGGCGTCCAGGCGGGGGCCGGGGGCCAGCGCGATGGCGGGCCGGTCCTGGAGCCCGGAGACGATCTGCTCGTGGGTGGGTTCGGACATGGTTCGTTCCCCTTTGGGTGATTCGTAACAGTCGGTGCCAAGAGGAACACGCGGAGTAGTCGGCCGGTGGGGAATGCGGATCAAACCACCCCCAGGTGGGAGCCGGTTTCGGACATCGGGCGGCCTGGTTCTACGACTTGGGCGGGCGGATGGGTCCTGCTGCTTTGCCGGGCGGACCGGCCCTACTGTTTGGCCGGGCGGACCGTCCGCACGGTTCGTCGGGCCAGTCCGGCCCGTACGTCGTCCATCCGGCTGCGCACGCCGTCCGCCGGTACGGCTCCGCTCGGTCCGGCCGGTGCGGCGATCTCTTCACCCCGGCACGGCCTGCACCTGCCGCCGATCAGGGCTTCCGCGCTGCCCGGTGTGCGGCACTCGCTGCATTCGAGGGTGCGCAACACCGTTCGCTGGTGCGTCGGGGTGACTCGTTCGGGTGGCATTTTGTCCGCGAGCCGCCTGCGGACGAGGGCTGCCGCGTGGTGGACGGGGGTGGGCAGCCCGTCGGTGAGGGCGTGCAGGAGCTCCGGTTCTGTGGCGCCGCGCTCGAACCAGGCGTCGACCTGCGGCTCCAGCGAGGTGCAGTCGGCCGCCGACAGGGTGAGTGAGGGGGCGGTGCGTCCGAGTGCGGCGAGGAGCATGAACGCCCGTGAGCGGGTGGGGCGTTGAGGCCGCTCGGGTGGTACGTCGCCCCGGGTGAACGCCGCCCACCACTCGTCGTCCCTCGCGGTCCGGGAGAAGAACGTCCGGGTCACCCAGAGCAGCACCTCGTCATTGGCGACGCATTCGCTGCCGCGCCGCAGATGCCCGGCGTCCTGGAGCCTGTTGAGGGCGGTGCGCAGCGCGCACTGCCCGTACGGGAGGTGTTTGGCCAGCGTCTTCACGGAGATGTCGGCGCCCTCGGGCAGCCGGTCGATGTACGCGGCGATGGAAGCCTCGCGCGGCGGAAGGTGCCCGAACTCGCGGTCGGCCGCCGGATGTTCACCCGGCGCGGAACGCTTGCCGTACCCCGGATTGGCCATCGGGTGCGGGGGTGCGGACAGTGATACATGCGGCGCGCACGGGGTAGCACTAAGCTGGCTGACAGCCATCAGATCGCTCCTTGGAAGCGGTCGAAGTGGTCAGGCCCCTGATTTGGTGTTGGTAGCACCGGCAGGGGCCGTTCTGCGTCTTGTCTTGTGTTCCGCTTCGTGACCTGCGGAGGGGCCTGCGGAGTGTTCTGCGTTGTGTCCTGCATTCGGAACGCTAGAGCGTCACCACCGTATGTGGCAAGTCGGTCACGAAAAGTCAACTCGCCGCTCGGGTGGGGTGGGTGGAAGGTGTCCCACCTCCCCATCCTTGGAAAGAGCGCTCGGACTTCGCGGCTTGAGCTCCGGGGGTGACCAGGGGGTGATCCGTACTCCGTCGGGGGCGCGCGAATGAGGGGAGTGCGCTGTCCGTGATGCGTGAGCGCCCCCTGCTGTTGAGGTGGAGAGGCGGGCCGCGGGGCCAGGGGGCGTGCGGTCGGACGCGGGTGCTTGTGATCTTGACCCTGCGGGCCGTCGGCCCGCCTTCCCGTTTCCGCTCTCCTGCACTTCTCGGAGGATCCCCGTGCGTATCCGTTCGATCCTTTCTCTCGCCGTGTCCGCCGTCGCGGCCATGGCGCTCGCCACCCCCGCCCAGGCCGCCGACGACGGTTCCTACTTCATCCGTGACGTGCGCGGCGGCGCGTGTCTCGCGGGCGGCGAAGGCCCGCTCGGGGGTCACGTCGAGCCGTGCAACCCCGGCACCGTGTGGGAGATCCAGAACCAGGGCAACGGCCTGGCCCGGATCGTCGAGGCGCGGGGCGAAGGCCGATGCCTGGCGCTTTCGCCGGTCCGGATCTACCCGCCGGCGGTGTGGGTGGACCGGTGCGGCAACCAGCCCGACCAGTGGTCGATCCAGGACACGGGCGACGGCGAGCCCGCCGTCATCGCCCTCGGCCGGGGCGATCTGGGCTACCTGACCACGCAGGGCGACCGTGCGGTCCTGCTCCCCGAGGCCCGCCCCCAGTGGATCCTGCAGCGGCTCGGCTAGTCCGCCGCACATTCCGTGACCGGGCCCGGGGCTTGAGCTCCGGGCCCGGTCACGTCTCCGTGGGGGCGCATTGGTGACCACGCTCCGGAACCACTCGATGCGGTGAACGTAACGGAGAGTGATGGATTTGCTGTGCGAGGTGCGGCTACGTTCTGTAATCGCGGGCTGTCGTGTGGTGGTCCGGTGGGAGGCGAACGGGAGGCGCAATGCGGAAGTCGCAGTCAGTGGCGAGTGCGGTGCTCGCGGCCGGGTTGTTCTTCGGCGGGGCGGGGGCCGCAATGGCTGCCGGGTGGCAGAAGATCACGGGCCTGCACAGCGCGGGCGTAGAGCTCTCCGGGGCGAAATACCGCTTCAATCCTGCGGGCCGGAATCACGGAGGATTCGAATGGCAGGGCGACCTCGTGGACACCGAGGCGGGCGATGGCCACAACGTGTACGCCCAGGTGCGTGTCGAGGGGTACGGCTGGAATCGCTTCAACGGTAAGCAGAAGAAGACAGTTCATCTCCACAAGACCGTCTTCGACGGTGCGGCCCAGTACACCGGCCAGGCCTTCATCCGCGCATGCCGTGACCGCGGTTCGCTCCGTCCGGACAACTGCTCACCGACCAAGCACTACACGAGCAAGAAGAAGTAGCTACTGCCAGGAGCCGGGCGGAAGCGCCTGGATCCGCTCTCCCGAGGGGGTTCAGATCAACCAGGTCAGTGGTTCGGAGATTCTGTCGGCCGAGGGCGTCGACCTCGCCTACGGCAGCACGTTGGCGGTCAGAGATGCTCGGCTCTCTGTCAGTCGCGGTGAGGTCGTGGCGATCCCGAAGTGCCCCGGCCCGGCGTGGTGTTCGTCTCGCCTCGATTGCAGGAAGTCTTGGACCGGGAGCCAGGTCTGAGCGGTCTGCTGCCGGGAAAGGTGCACGGTCTGATCGGCCCCGAAGGCCTCGGGCATCCGAACGAGCTTTTCGCATACATCGGGCTGCGCTCCGATCAGCTTCCGGAAGGAACGAGCGTCGCCGGGTTCGGGAAGAGATACGTCAACAGCCCGGCCGTCGAGCCGTCGACTCTCGACATCCTCCGCTTCACCCTGGCCGGCGTGGTTCTGCTGCCCCTGGCCGTCTTCCTCTCCGTGTGTGCCCGGCTTTCCGCGGCCACAAGGCTCCGTCGTCTCGCGGCGCTGCGGTTGCTCGGTCTGAGCATCAAGGGCGTTCAGCGGGTGAACGCCGCTGAGACGGTGGTTGCCGCCCTGTTCGGGGCGGCACTCGGGCTCGCCGAGTACGGGGCCGTGAACCAGCTTGTAGCCCGCGTCGGGCTGCCCGGCCTGAAGTGGTACGTGGACGACGGCGCCCTCACGGCCACCACGATGGCCGTGTGCCTCATCGGCTGCCCGGCGCTGGCGTGGTTCGTGGGGAGGACCGGGGCAGGCAGGACAGCAGAGAATCCATTGGCTACGCGGCGCAGCGCGGTGGCGAAACCGCCCCGGGCCTGGGGTGCGCTGCTGCTGTTCGCAGGCATGGGGATCGTTGTCGGGTACTGCGTTCTCGGTGTCCTGGACCGGCCGCCGCGCGACACGACGGTGTCCGCTCTGTTGGTACCCGTCGCCGTTGTCCTGGTCGGCGGCGGCCTGGTGTTGACGCTTCCGATCCTCAGTCACCGGCTCTCACGGCGAGTGGCGGCCGTTACCGGTTCCTTGTCACTCGGGCTCGCGATGCGCCGGAACGAGGTGGAGCCGGGCAGCGCGCTCAGGGTCGCTTCCGGGCTGGTGCTGCTGGTCTTCGCCGCCTCTCTCGCCCAAGGCGTGCTGGTCGAGTTGAACCAGGTGTCCCGTCCGAACACCGTTCAGCAGGACTACCGCATCCTGCTGGATGGCATCGGCGCAGTCGACGAGAAGGCTCTGACACGCCTGCCCGGTGTGAAGGGAAGCGTTACTGAGCTGCGGTCCTGGTTCGACCCGAACCTGGATGAGCCTCCGCCGGAGATTTCCGCCACGGTGGCCACCTGCGCACAGCTCTCCGAGGCGGTGATCGATACCGCGGGGTGTGTGGACGGAAGGGTCATGCGGCTCACGCGGGTCGGTCTACCGCCCGAGGCGAACCGGCCCGGCGAGGTGTACCCCTTCCGGTTCCGGCAGGGCTCACGGCAGAGGTCCGTGGCCTTCACCGTTCCGCGTCAGGAGGTCCACTTCCACGCCCATGCGCTGTCAGCCGTGGACTCGGACATCTTGGTGCCCCCGTCGATGTTGCCCAAAGGCGCTCGGCCGGACAGTTCCACACTCGTTCTGACCAGCAGTCCGGACCCGGCGGTCGTGCGTGAGGTGCTCGATGGCATCGGAGGGATCGCGCCCACTGCCACGGTCGATCTGGTGGGTACGAACGTCGAGGGCATGCAGCAGATCGCGGTCGTCAAGGCGTTGCTCGGGGCCGGGATGGTGTTGGGGCTGGTGATCGGCGTTGCCGCCTACCTGGTGTCCGTGACCGACCGGGCCGTCGAACGCAGAGCCCAGGTCACCGCGCTCACCCTGCTCGGCGCCCGCCCCCGGACGCTGCGTGCGGTCCAGTGCGCCCAGGTGGTGCTCCCGCTGGCGGTGGGGCTGCTGCTTGCGCTGGTGACCGGGAAGCTCACCGAGTCCAGCTATCTGATCACCGGTGGCGGTGCGGTTTTCTGGGACGGAGAGGGCATTCCGTTGCTGCTGCTCTCGGCGTTGGGCGTGGTGGTGGTCGCGGCGGTCGGGGCGTTGCCGTTGGTGGGGCGCCGGGTGAACCCCGAGCTGATCCGGCGGGACTGATCCGCGGTGAGGGGCCCGGACTCCTGGGCCGGGATGTTTCCGGTCCTCCTGGCGGTCTTCGACGCCGTCCGACCGTGCTGTGCCGCTCTGCCGGTCACCGGCGGTCGGCAGGGGTGGTTCGAAGGCCCGTGCCGCGGTCCACCTCCTCGAACAGTGCCGCCGCTCGCCCGGCGGTGCCCAAGGCCCGGTGCCCGGTGCTGAACAGCCCCAGGGCCGCGATGCCGACGCCCAGCCCGAGCACCATCCACCACACACCGTGCTCCGCGCCGACGAACGCCGCCCCGCCGTCGGTCAACGCCGGTCCCGCGATCGTTCCGGAGACGGCGACGCCCAGAGTGGTGCCGGTCTGCCGGCCGGCGGAGGCCAGCGAGGTGGCCACCCCGGCCATCGAGCGGGGCATTCCGGAGACCGCGGTGTTGGTGATCGGCGGGTTCACGGTGCTCAGGAAGACGCCGAACAGCAGGTAGACCGCGAGCACGGCCGGCAACGGGGTGTCCGGTGTGAGCCGGAGCGATGCGCCGCCGCCCAGCGCCAGCGCACACCCGGCGACCACCAGCGGCATTCTGGGGCCGCGCTCACCGACCAGCCGGCCGGTGAACGGCGAGACCACAACGACCAGCGCCCCGACCGGGAGCAGGCACAGTCCGGCCGCGAGCGCCGACATGCCACGCACGTTCTGCAGGTACTGGGTGGTCATGAAGAGGAAGGCGCTGAACCCGCACAGGGCGAAGAGCGCCATCAGGATCGCCGAGCCGAACGGCACGCTGCGGAACAGGCGCAGCTCCAACAGCGGGTCGACGCGGCGCGATTCGTAGCGGAGGAGGGCCGGCCCGCCGAGGAAGGAGACGGCGAGCAGGCCGAGGACGAACGGCGAGGTCCAGCCCGATCCCCGGGACTCGGTGATCGCGAGGACGACGCCACCCAGGACGAGGATCACCAGGATCTGGCCGACCGGGTCGAACCGGCGTACCCGGGGGGCCCGGGACTCGGGCACGTACAACGCGGTGCACACGATCGCGGCGGCCACGATCGGCACGTTGACCCAGAAGACGGAGTGCCAGCCGAAGCCGTCGACCAGGGCGCCGCCGAAGATCGGCCCCAGTACCAGCGACAGGCCGGTCATCGAGCCGAACACACCGATGGCCCTGGCCCGCGAAGCCGGTTCGGGAAACGTGGTGGCGACTATCGCCATCGCCACCGGATTCAGCATCGTGCCGCCGACGGCCTGCAGCGCACGCGCCGCGATCAGCCAGCCGATGCTCGGCGCCAGGCCGCACAGCAGCGAGCCGAGCCCGAAGGCGACAAGGCCGGCCTGGAAGACGCGCCGACGGCCGAACCGGTCCGCGGCGGACCCGGCCGCCACCAGGAAGCCGGCCAGCACCAGGGTGTACGCGTCGACCGTCCACTGCAGGCCGGACACCGAGGCCCGCAGGTCGCGGTGGATCGACGGCAGGGCGACGTTGACGACGGAAATGTCCATCACCACGACGATCACGCTCGCGCAGCAGATCGCGAGAACCAGGAGCCGACGGCGTGGACTGAGTACGGGCACGGATTCGGGCATGCCCGGGACGCTAGATTTGAGAGCGTGGTCGAAGTCAACCAGCAACTTCCCGAACCCGTACCCGAGTCGGGGCTGAGCATCGCCGAGGCTGCCCGCCGTACCGGAGTGAGCGCACACACCCTGCGCTACTACGAACGCGCCGGCCTGGTCGTCTACCCCGTCGGCCGAACCCATGGCGGCCGACGCCGCTACCGCGAGTTCGACCTGCAGTGGATCCACATCTGCACCAGGCTCCGGGCGACCGGCATGCCCATCAAGGGAATCCGGCGCTACGCCGAACTCGTCGCGGCGGGCCGAGGCAACGAGGACCAGCGGCTGGACCTGCTCGAATCGCACCAGGACCAGGTGCTGGCCAGGATCGCCGAGCTCCAGGAGAACCTGAAACTCATCGCCCACAAGGTCGACATCTACCGGGGCCGGCTCGCCGCCGGTGACGCCGACCGTCTGTGGGCACCCGCCCACACCCCGGCCGATCGCTGAGCACCCGCAACCCACCGGGCCCGGGGCCCGTACTTCGGGCCCGGGGCTCGAACTCCGGGCCCGAGAGCTGAGCTCCGGGCCGGGGCCTGAGCTCCCAGGTCGTGGGGCTGAGCCCCGGGCCCGGGGCCTGAGCTCCGGGCCCGGCCGGTCCGGTCAGTCGCGGCGGGGGCCGATGACGGTGTTCCCGTCGTGGACGGTGATCGCCAGGGCCGGGCAGATGTCGGCGGCGTCCAGGACCCGTTCGTCCGGCTCGATGCCCTCGGAGCGGGCACGGGCGTGCTCGCCGTCCAGGGCGAACACCTCGGGGACGGTCCCGGCGCACATGCCCGAACCCTGGCAGAGCCGGTGGTCGACGCGTACGTTCCAGGCCATGGCGGTCACCACTCCACCGGCATCACGCGCGGGCCGCGTACCAGCATCTCGGACTTCCAGGTCACGTCACCGGCCAGCCGCAGGTCCGGGAAGCGGGTGATGAGGGCGGCCATTGCCTCCTGGAGCTCCAGCCGGGCCAGTGGGGCGCCCAGACAGTGGTGGACGCCGTGGCCGAATCCGAGGTGCTGGTTGCCCTCGCGGGCGATGTCGAGGACGCCGGGGGCGGAGAACCGCAGTGCGTCGCGGTTGGCGGCGCCGACGGCGACCAGGACCGGGCTGCCGGCCCGGACGAGGGTCCCGCCGACCTCGATGTCCTCGGTGGCGTAACGGGGTTGACCGGCGCCGCTGCCCAGGGGCACGAAACGCAGCAGCTCCTCCACCGCGTTCGGGACGAGCTCCGGCTCGGCCCGGAGCCTGGCGAGCTGGTCCGGGTGGTCGAGCAGGGTGAGGACGAAGTTGGGGATCTGCGAGGCGGTGGTCTCGTGGCCCGCGACCAGGATGCCCACGCACAGATCGACGAGTTCGAGCTCGGAGAGCCGGTCGCCGCCGTCCCGGGCCTCGATGAGTGCGGTCATCAGGTCGTCCTGCGGTGCGTGGCGGTGCTGGTCGATCAACCCGGCCATGTAGGCGCGCAGTTCGTCGCGGCTCGCGTCGAACTCCTCGGCGGTGAGGGAGCTGGTCGACAGTGCGTCGTCGCTCCATACCCGGAAGCGCGGCCGGTCCTCGGTGGGCACGCCCAGCATCCGGCAGATCACGGCGACCGGCAGCGGCAGCGCGAACAGGTCGACCAGGTCGGCGGGCGGCCCCGCCGTCTCCATCCCGTCGAGGAGGCCGGCGGTCAGCTCCCGGACCTGGGGGCGCAGCTTCTCGACCTGGCGGACGGTGAACGCCTTGGCGACCAGCGAGCGCAGCCGGGTGTGGTCCGGCGGATCCATGCCGAGGATGCCCCCGTCGCGCTGCCCCTCGGACTGCCGGGGCTCGTCGTGCGAGGCCGCGGCGGCCCGGCTGAAGTGCTGGTCGCCCAGGACGAGCCGGGCGTCGGTGTAGCGGGTGACGAGCCAGGCCGGTTCGCCGTACGGCAGCTGGACCCGTAAGAGCCCCGGCCGTTCGCGTACCTGCTCGTAGGCGTCGGCGAGCTGGAGTCCGTCGGGGGTGTTGAAGGGGTAGGCGAGGGGTGCGATGTCTGCGGTCGTCACTGCGGCCTCCCGGATGTAAGCAGCTGCTTACAACGGTAGGAGTGGCCTTCGTGGGGAGTCAACGACGCTTTACGGCCGTTATCCTGACGGGCCGTTCGAGAGGAATGCCGCCATGGAGTCCGCTTCCGCCCCGCAGTCCGAAGAGCGCCGCCGGGACGCCGCGGCCACTCGCCGCCGGTTGCTGGAGGCGGCCCGGGACCTGTTCGCGGAGCGGGGTTACGAGGGGACCACGGTCCGGGTCATCGCGGCGCGAGCCGGTGTCAACCAGGCCCTGCTGTTCAGGTACTTCGGCTCGAAACGGGGTTTGCTCACGGAAGTCGTCGCGCTCGGCGGCCTGGAGCAGGTGCGGACGACGCCGCCGGAGCAGCTGTTCGAGACAGCCCTGCGTTCGATGCTGACCCGGAGCGCGGAGGGCCCGGAGGACCGTTCCTTGGAGGTCTATCTGCGGTCGGTCGGGCGGGGCGACGAGGCGGCCGGAACCTTGCGGGAGCTGGGCGAGGCGTACCAGAGCGCGCTGGCCGGGCTGTCCGGAGCCCCGGACGGTGCGCTGCGCGCGGATCTTGCCATGGCCTGGCTGCTGGGAATCGGCCTGATGCGGACGGTCGTCGCCCGGGAGCCCCTGGCCGGGGCCGACCCGGACGAGGTCTGCCGCCTTGTGCTCGGCACGCTCGGCCATCTCTGGTCAGCCCCGCAGTAGGAGGGCGCCCGGGGGAGGCGAGGCTTTGGTGCTACGGCGTCGTCCGACCGGCCCGGGGCGTGAGCAGGTTGCGGTCGGCGAAGTCCAGGTAGCGGTCCCAGTCGTACGGGGTGATGTCATGGGCGCCGGATCGCAGGTGGTAGCCGATGCGGCCACCGGTGAGCGGGGTGTCCGGGGCCGGGAAGCCGGGCTCGGCGACATCCTCGGTGCGTGGCTCGGGCGCGTGCGGGCCGGGCGTGTGTGGCTCGGACGCGCGCGGGCCGGACGCCGTTTGTGGCTCGGACACATGGGGCTCGGACGCGTGGGGCTCGGACGCGTCCGGGCCGGGCGCCGTTTGTGGCTCGGAGTCGCGCAGTCCGGTCTCGACCAGGAACCGGTACACCTGTCCGGCGTGACGGGCCGCGAGGAATTCGCCGCGCGGGCCGGCCCACGGGTCCTCCGTCGCACCGGCCACGTGCAGCGGGCGTGGTGCGATCAGGGCCAGCAGCATGTGCTGGTCGACCGGCAGTTCGGCCTCGGCACCGTTGGAACGCCGGTGGTTGACGCTGGACCAGTGCGGGAAGCGGGTACTGACGGCCGTGATCCGCTCGCCGAACGTCCGCCTGGCCAGCGCCGCGCCGCCGCAACCGGAGTTGTTGCTGACGACCATCGCGAACCGGGGGGCGTCTCCGAGTGGTCCAGGGCACGGGAGAGGCCCCAGGCCCAGGCGCCCAAGGCGCCCCAGGTGTGGGACGTGCGCCGTCCGTCGCCCTGCCCGCCGCCCTCGGCCGGGAACAGCCGGTGGGCGCCGTTGCCCCGGACCAGAGGATCGGGCAACTCGTAGGACGGGACCAGGGCTTCGTCGACCATCGGCTGTTCCACACGCACTCCCGCGATCGGGGCCGCTGAGTGGCGGCCAGGTTCCAGGCCGTACGTCGCACGTCCGGGGCCGGGGCCGGGGCCGGGGCGTCGGGCCCGGGACTTGAGCCCCGGGCCCGGCGCAGAGGTCGTCGTGCCTCAGCGGGGCTCGCGCCTCAGCGGTTGTCCTGCTACCGGCGGTTGTCCTGCTCCAGGCAGTTGTCCTGATCCCAGCGGTTGTTGCGCCTCGGTGGTTACCGGGCCTCAGCGGTTGTTGCGCTCGAAGACGGCGAAGGCCGCCTCCTGGCGCCACTCGGTCGCCGCCTTCGGGTTGCCGGCGAGGTAGCGGGCGCAGCGCGTGCTCGGGTGGTCGGTGCCCGGCCGGTTGCCCTGGCAGGCGGGGACCAGACGGTAGCCGGTGGGGGCGGAGCCGGTGGCCCACAGGCTGCGGCCGTCGCGGAACGCGTACTCCAGCGAGGCACGGGCCAGGTCCTTCAGCTCGGTGTAGCTGAGCCCGTACGTCTTGGCCGCGTACTGGTACTCGTGGCTGATGTCGATCCGGGAGACGCCCGGGTCGTCGGTGGCCAGCACGATCGGGACGCCGTAGCGGCGGTAGGCGTTGAACGGGTGGTCGTCGCCCGCGATGCCGAGGATCTGCTTGTTGCTGGAGAACGGCACCTCGACGGCCACATTGCGCCGCGCCATCGTGCGGGCCAGCTGCCGCCAGTCGTCCTCGTGGACCAGGTCCACACCGTGACCGATGCGCTCGGCGCCGGCGACGAGTACGGCCTCGCGGATGTGGAAGGTCAGGTCCTCGGGCTTGACCAGACCGGGGGCCAGCTCACCGGCGTGCAGGGTGAGGTGGGAGTCCGGGTACTGGCCGCGCAGGTACTTCAGCATCCGCATCTGGAGGCTGTAGTTGGCCAGCGCGCTCTCGCCGTCCTCCGGCTGTACGAGGTTGACCGCGAGGAACCTCGGGTCGCGCTCGGCCAGCCGCATGCCGACCGCCATCTGTGTGAACACCCGTACCGGGGAACTGCCCCGGGACACCTGGGAGATCCACCTGACGGGGAGCTTGCAGCCCGGGTCGGGGCGGTGCGTGTCGCAGTGGGCGGCCGCCCGGAACTGTACGTCGGTGTCGTCGGCCTCCTTGACCGCCTCGTCCACCACCCGGTCGAGCTGGCCACCGGCCACGAGCTTGCGGTGCAGAGCGGCGAAATCGGCGTCGTAACCCACCTTGTCGGCGAGCGCCCTGCTGGCGTCCGAAGCGGGGGTGACCAGGGTCTCCAGGTAGAACTGGTTCTGCTCGACCACGGTGTTGGCCACATTCGCGAGCATCTTGCCGCGGGTGTACCAGGTGGCCATGCCGAACTTGCCGAACGTGTCGAAGAAGTGGTCGTGCCCGGACTGGTCGGCCGGGAAGTCCTGCATGGACCAGGCCCGGATGATCCGCTGCCGGAACGCGGCGTCGTGCTTCGCGTCGGCCGCCGGCCGCGTGCCCGGCCCGCACGGCGGCGCCACGGCGGTGTCCGTCGCGTCGATGCACAGCCCGCCCTCGGCGGCGAGCTGGATCAGGTACTCGGTGGTGACCGCACCCGACAGGTGGTTGTGCAGGTCACCCCCCTTGGGCAGGGCCTTGAAGAACGCCTTCAGCCGCTCCGGCCGGCCCTGCAACGAGGCGAGGCGCGCGGAGGTCCTGGCCTCGGCCGGGGTCGTGGGGCGGTGCAGCGCCTGCGCTGCGGGCCGCGGCGACGGGTCCTTCGCGGTGGAGGCGGCGGCGGCCGGGATCGCCGGGAGCAGAGTCAGTACGGCGAGCGCGCCGAACCCGGCCGTGCGCAGTGACTTGGGACGGTTGGCCGTCCGGAATGTTGAGATCACCGCCGAATGATTGCGTCCGGCGGGCCCGTTCCTCTCCCAAACCGTATATATGGCCTGAAACGTCTACACGATCGAGTGGAAGCCCTTCCTTGCCGGCCTCGCCGCAGAGGGTCACGGCATGCGGATTGTGCCGAGCGGTCGGCCCGGCGGGGTCGCGATGTTCGCCGGACTTCTGAGCGTTGTCAGTGCGGGGTGTTATCTGTTTTCCATGAATGTTGATCAGGCCGACCCGGCGGAACTGGCCCTGCTCCGAGACGTGTTCAAGAGCGGGGCCGCCCCGCGCGGCTGGGATGCGGTATGGGCCTTCGAGGCCCAGCACGGCATCGTGCTGCCGGAGCCGTACCGCACATGCGTGGCGGAGATATCGGACGGCTGCGAGCAGGGGCCGCCGGACTTCGGCCTCATACCGCTCGCCGAACTGCCTCGCGACTGGGGCGACGGCCGCGACGAACGACAGCTCGCCCTGCCGTTCCCGCTCACCAAGGCGTGGATCTGGGACACGGACGAGGACCTGGACCCGGATGAAGGCGTTCCCGGCTCCATCTTCGATCATGGCTCGATCGTGCTCGGCACCGATGGGTGTGGCATGTACTGGCACCTGATCGTCACCGGCCCGCAGCGCGGGCACGTCTGGTGGATCAGTGGCGAGGGGGCCTACCCCTTCTCCGGGGACGGATCTTCCGGGGACGGATCCGGTTTCGCCGCCTGGGTGAAGCACTGGGCCGACGGCAAATCCTGGTAGCGAAACCGGTTGTCGGACGTCCTACGCGTTCTTGAGGTCCGCTACGAACGACGTCCAGGCGGCGGTGCGGAACATGAGCGTCGGGCCGTCGGTCACCTTGGAGTCGCGGACGGGGACGATGCCGGGGTGGCCGTCGGCGACTTCGAGGCAGTTGCCGCCATCGCCGCCGCTGTACGTGGACTTTCGCCAGGTCGCGACTTCGAGGCAGTCGCCGCCGCTGCCCCCGCTGTAGGAGGACTTGTGCCAAGTCGCGGCGGAAAGGTCGTAGTCAGAACTGCTGATCTTCATGAGCGTAATCCTCCGCCACCGACTCGATCAGGGCTAGGGACGCCTGGGGTGACAATGCGCTGGCCACCACCAGATCGTAGGTCAGTTCGTAGTGTCTGACGGTCGCCGGATCGTCGTGCAACGTCCCTGAACCGAGGCTCTGGAGGTACGCGAGTGGCGGCGCGTCCCGGAAGGACATCAGCTTGAGCTGGCCTTCCATGGCCATGTGGGCACCCGCGTTGAACGGCAGCACCTGCACGATGATCCGGTGTTCGCGGGCGAGCTTCAGGATGTGGCGGAGCGCCTCTGCCATCACCGCCGGACCGCCGACCACTCGGCGTAGCACCGTCTCGTCGAGAACTGCCCAGAACATGGGCGTTGTTGGGTCGGCGAGAACCCGCGCCCGCTCCAGCCGTGCCGCGACCAGGTCGTCGATGACGTCCTCCGGAGCCGTCGGTTGGTAGGCACGGATCACTGCGCGGGCGTACGCCTCTGTCTGCAACAGCCCGGGGATCAGCTGCGGCGCGTACTCCCTGATCGTCTCCGCGAGAGCCTCCGCGTCGGCCGCCTCCGCGAAGTGATCCGGGTACTTCGACTTCTTCAGGGCGGCGCAGTTGCGGACGAAGAACCCGTCCGCCTTCAGGACCTCGTCCAGCTTCTGGGCCTGGTCCAACTGCATCCGGCGTGTACCGGACTCCAGTTGTCCGATGAACGATCCGCTCACGAACAGCGGCTGGCCCAGCTCGTCCTGCGATAAGCCCGCGCCCTCCCGCCGATGGCGGAGTTCCGCGCCGAGCAAGGCGCGTGGCGAGGAGGACGGATCGAGCTTCTTGGGCCCCGGCATGACAACTCCCTGTGACACATGTGCGGTTGTTGGTTATGCGCCTCTTCCAGGTTAGCGACGCGTTGGACACGCTGGGTATGCATTGTCATTACTCAGAGTGGAAAGGTATGGATCATGACGATCAAGGAACGGCGCGTGGCGGCGGAGGGCAGAGTGCGGGCAGCGGAGGATGCGGTGGCGCGGTTGAAGGAGGGTTTCTCGGGTGTCGGGATCACGATGCCGTCGCTGCGGATCGACCCGGTGTCGTGTGCGGGGAGCGACCCGGTGTCGCCGCTGGTCGACCTCGGCCGGTGCAATCTCGACACGGTGCTGCGGTTGAGCGTGGTGCTGGAGGCGCAGGGGCTGGCCGGCCATGAAAGGTGAAGGGCTCGAGTCGTGTGCGCCGGAGCCGGGTTCGTTCGCGGTGGACACCCGGGACGGGCGGGTGGGGCGCGTGATGGGGCGCGTCGGACCGTACGTACAACTGCGGGCGCCGGGCGGAGGGGCGGAGTGGGACTGCCCGCCGGAGTCGGTGCGCCCGGCGCCGCTGCGGGAGGTGTTGCGGGCCCGGGTAAGGGAGGTCAACAGGGAGGGGAGGCTGCCGTGAAGGCGTCGTTGCGCCGGGTGTGACTCGGCTTTGGATACACGGAAGGGCGACACCCGGGCCGGGTGCCGCCTTTCGATCGGGCCGATGAGGTCCGGTCGACGCCGGCTGCGGAGCAGGGCCTCCGGGCGAGGCCGGGCAGGCAGGCGCCGTCTGCCTCGTCGAGACGCTCCCGGGCCGGTGGAGCGCAGTCAGGAAAATTTCAGGGAGCCCCTGCCAACGTGCCGTTCCATGACAACCGACATGACGGACACCTGCGCGCCCGGCGGGCGCTCCCGGGCGCGGCACGCGCTGAACAAGGTCCCGGAGGTGACCCTCTACTTCTGGGTGATCAAGGTGCTGTGCACCACCGTGGGTGAGACCGCGGCCGATCTGCTCAACGACAACCTGGGCATGGGGCTGACCAACACCTCGTACCTGATGAGTGCGCTGCTGGTCGTCACCCTTGTCTTCCAGTTCCGGGCGCGCTCCTACGTACCGGGGCTGTACTGGCTGTCCGTGGTCCTGATCAGCGTGGTCGGCACGCTGATCAGCGACAACCTCACCGACAACCTCGGCGTTCCGCTCCAGACCACGACCGTGGTGTTCGCGGTGGCGCTCGCCGTCACGTTCTTCGCCTGGTACGCGAGCGAGCGGACGCTGTCGATCCACTCGATCCGGACGACGCGGCGCGAGGCGTTCTACTGGCTGGCGATCCTGTTCACGTTCGCCCTGGGCACGTCCGCCGGCGACCTGACGGCGGAGAAACTGAACCTGGGGTACTGGTTCTCCGCACTCGTGTTCGCGGCGCTGATCGGGGCCGTCGCTCTCGCTCACCGCACGCTCGACTTCAACGCGGTGTGGTCGTTCTGGATCGCGTACGTCCTGACCCGGCCGCTCGGCGCTTCACTGGGGGACTACCTGTCGCAGCCCACCGCGGACGGTGGTCTCGGACTGGGCACGGTCGGCACCAGCATCCTGTTCCTCCTCGTCATCCTCGGTCTCGTCGTCTTTCTGACCCGGACCCGGCGCGATGTGGCGGAGGACGACCCCCTGGAGGCGGCTGGCGCGCGGGGAGTCATCCCGCAGGAAGGGTGACGGCGAAGCGTGCGCCGGGGGCGGTGGCGTCCAGCGTGATGTCGCCGCCCGCGGCCCTGGCCAGCCGGCGGGCCAGGGCCAGACCGAGTCCCGCGCCGTCGTGTCCGTCCTCGGGGCGGGCACGACGGCCGGGTTCGAAGAGCGAGTCGACGAAGTCCGGCGGGACGCCGGGGCCATCGTCGGACACGTACAGCGTGATCTCGCCCGCGCCCGGTGCGCAGGCGAGGGTGACCGACTGGTTCGCGTAGCGGCGGGCGTTGTCCAGCAGCGGCGTCAGGATGCGTTCGGCGACGTCCTCCGAGACGCCGATGGTCACGTCCTGCGCGCCGTCCGCACCGACGGTCACCGGTGGGGCTTCGGGGAACTGGGCCGCGCAGCGCTGCGCCAGGCGGTGCGCGATGTCGGGGAAGCGGGAGCGGCCGGGGGTCAGCGCGTTGCGGGTACGGACCTCCGAGAGCAGCGAGTCGCAGATCTGCTGCATGGTCGCCGCGGCGCCCGCGATGGCCGCCAGGGAGGTCTCCTGCTGTTCGGTGGTGCGCGGCCGTCCGGTGAGCCACTCGGTTTCGGCGGTGATCCTGGCGAGCGGGGTGCGCAGCTCGTGGGACAGCTCGGCGGCCTGCTGCTGCTCGTGGCGCAGGACCGCGGCCAGCCGGTCCAGCAGTGCGTCCAGGCTGGTGGCGAACGTGGCGAGTTCGGCGGGCCTGCCCTCGGCGCCGAACCGTTCCGGGGCACCCGCGGCGCTCCACTGGGTGGCCTGCTCGCTCATCGCGGTCACGGGGCGCAGGGCCCGCCGTACGACGAGGCGGGTCAGGAGATAGATGGTGGCGAGCAGGAGCACGGCCAGGGCGATCGAGCCGATCAGGGCGGTGTCCGCAGTGCTGCGGTAGGGGTCGAGGCTCACGGAGCTGACGACGGTACCGGCCCGGACGGGCGGGTGCCCCTTCCGGGCGGGGGTGTCGACGGGGAAGGCGTACAGCCGCCACGAGCCGGGGCCCCCGGTGTCGGCGAAGGTCTCGCCCCGGCCGGCGAGCCGGGCCGCTTGCGCCTCCAGGCCAGCGGGTGCGCTGGGGGGCTTCTCGATGACCGTGCCGCCCTGGAAGATCCAGACGCCGGCGTCCAGGGCCTGGTCCTCGGCCGGTTCCCGGACGACGAGCCGGCCGTCCCGGCGTACGTCCACGGTCGCCGCCACGGCCTCGGCGCGGGTGCGCAGGACATCGTCGGCCTGGCCGTGCAGCCGCTTGTCGAGGGCGAGGTTGAAGACGGTGGTCAGGACACCGATCCACAGCGCGCCGGTGGCGAGGGCCATCAGGGCGAGGCGGCCGCGGAGGGTCCGAGGGGTGAAGTGGCGGTTCATCGGCTCATCGGTTCGTCGGGGCTTCGGCTCATCGGACCTCAGTCGAAGCGGTAGCCGACGCCCCGGACCGTGGCGATGCCCCGGGGGCTGTCCGACTCCCGGAGCTTGCGGCGCAGGCGAGCCAGGTACTGGTCCAGGGTGTTGTCGCTGACCTGCGCCCCTTCCGGCCATCCCGCCCGCAGCAGCGTCCGGCGACGCACCACGGAGCCGGGGTCCGCCATCAGGCACGCCAGCAGGCGGAACTCGGTCGGGGTCAGGGCCACGGGGCGGCCGTGGACCGTCAGCTCGTGCCGTACCGGGTTCAGCCGCAGCGCGCCCGCACTGTCGGCGAGGGTGCTGCCGCGGTGCCCGGCACGGTTCAGGACCGCGCGGACGCGGGCCGCGAGCTCGCTGAGGTGGAACGGCTTGACCAGGTAGTCGTCGCCCCCGGAGGCGAAGCCGGAGAGCCGGTCCGTGAGATTGCCGTGGGCCGTCAGGAAGATCACCGGAACGGTGAACCCCGCACCGCGCATCGCCTGGCACACATCCCGTCCGTCCGAGTCCGGGAGCCCCACATCGAGCACGACCGCATGCACCGACGCGTCGACCGCCTTCAGAGCGGTGGCGCCGTCGGCGGCGGTCACGACGTCGAAGTCCTCGTCGCGCAGGCCACGGGCCAGGACGTCGCGCAGGCCGTGGTTGTCCTCGACGACAAGAATGCGTGCTGGGGTCACCCGGCCAGTATTGCGCGGTCCGCGTCGGTCACCCCGGTGCGTGCTCGCCCTGCTCGGCGCGTTCAGGTTCTGTTCAGGCGGCGGGCGGCACCATCGGGGTGTGGCCGGGGCGGAGCGGTATGTGCGGACCGACCGGCGGCGCCCGGTCGCGGTAGCGTGACCGAGTGGCGCGCATCGTGGTCATCGAGGACGACCCGGCGATCGGCAGTCGGCTGGTCGCGGCCCTCCGGGTGCTGGGCCACGACAGCCGGTGGTGCCCCGACGGGGCGAGCGCCCTGGCGGACGTCGAGCGGCTCCCCGCCGATCTCCTCCTCATCGATCTCGGGCTTCCGGACATCGACGGTTTCGAACTCTGCCGCAGACTCCGTGGGCGGGCGCCGGACGCGGTGCTGGTCGTGCTGACCGCCCGTACCGGGGAGATGGACGTCATCCAGGCTCTGGAGTGCGGCGCCGACGACTATCTGACCAAGCCGTTCCGGCTCGCCGAGCTCCAGGCGCGGGTCACCGCCCACCTGCGGCGCGCCGCACCCCCCACGAACGGCGGTGCGCCCTCGATCCGGGTGGGAGCGCTGGTCATCGACCGGTCGGCACGGCGCTGTACCGCCCCGGACGGCGAGGTGGAGCTCAGACCTCGCGAATTCGACCTGCTGGTGCGGCTCGCGGTCCACCCGGGACAGGCGGTGAGCAGGGAGGATCTGATGAGCGACGTGTGGGACGAGAACTGGTTCGGCCCCACCAAGACCCTCGATGTCCATGTGGCCGCACTGCGCCGCAAGCTCGGCGACCTGGTGCGCATCACGACGCTGCGCCAGTTCGGCTACCGGCTGGAAGACCCCACCGGGCCCGCGATCTGAGCCCGGTCACGAGAAAGGGCGTGCCGTGCGCCGTCGCATCCTGAGAGCGACCGTTCTCGCCGTGGTGTGCGCGGTGCTGCTCTTCGCGCTGCCGCTCGGTCTCGCGGCGCTGCGGCTGTACCAGCAGGACGAGGAGAGGGAGGCCCAGTCGCTGGGTGAGCGGGTCGCGCTCAGCCTGCCCGAGCGGATCACCCATGGGGGCGACCCGGTCGAGCTGCCGCCCGCCGAGCCCGGTACGGACATCGCGGTGTACGGGCCCGACGGGCGCCGGGTACTCGGAGTGGGGCCGGAGATGGGCGATACCCCGGTGCGGGATGCCGAGGCCGGCCAGGTCGTCACCAGGCAGATCGGTGACAGCCTGGTCGCGGCCGTCCCGGTGGGCGGTTCGGAGCAGGTCCGGGCGGTCGTACGGGTCGCCTCACCGGCTTCCGAGCCTTTGCGGCGGGCCGTGCTGACCTGGGTCGGAATGCTGGCGCTCGCGGCGGTCGCGGTGGGGGTCGGCGCCCTGCTCGCCGTACGGTCCAGCAGGCGTCTGGCCCGCCCGCTGGAGGAGCTGGCCGGTGTCGCCAGGGAGATGGAGGGCGGCGACTTGGCGGCACGGGCGGAGCCCTCCGGACTCCCGGAGCCGGACGCGGTCGGCCGGGCGCTGGCGCGGGCCGCCGCACGGGTCGACGAACTCCTGCGCAGGGAGCGGGCGTTCAGCGCGGATGCCTCGCACCAACTGCGTACGGCGCTGACCGGCGTACGGCTGGAACTGGAGATGTCCCTCGCGGCGGACCGGGACGTCGGACCGGGTGCCGGGGCGGGAGCCGGGCCGGATGCCGGAATGTACGCGGCCGTCCGCTCGGCCCTCGTGCAGCTCGAACGCATGGAGACCACTCTCGACGATCTGCTCTCCCTGGCCAGGGACGTACCGGAACGGGAGCCGCTCGACCTCGCGGCCCTGTTCGCCCGCGCGGAGGAGGACTGGCACGGCCCGCTCGCCGCACAGGGACGGCGTCTGGAGTTCAGGGTCGACGACGACCTGCCGCAGGCGCTCGGCTCTCGGCGGGCCGCCCGGCAGATCCTCGGTGTACTGCTCGCCAACGCGGCGACGCACGGCCGGGGAACGGTGACCGTGCACGCGAAGGAGACGGCCGGGGTCGTCGCCGTGGATGTCGAGGACGAGGGGGAGTGCGTCCCTGGGGCAGAGGGCGGTGAGCCCGATGTCTTCGCGCGACGGGGCGGTGAGGAGGGAGTACGGGGCAGCGAGGGCGCGGGAGGGCACGGGATCGGTCTCGCGCTGGCGCGATCGCTGGCCGAGGCCGAGGGCGGGAGACTTTTCGTCGCCCGCGCTCGGCCCCGGACTCGGTTCACCTGGCTCCTCGCGGCATCGCCGGAGGAGGAGCGGGAGTCCTCACAGCTCCCGTAGCTCGGTCAGCGGGGGTCTGCGTGCGTGCCGGGCTGCCGCCCAGGCCGCCGCCGCCAGCGCGACCACGGTGACACCGGCCAGTACGGCGAGATAGGCCCACGGCACGGCCACCCGGTCCGGGGGCGGGTCGAAGACCCCGGAGAGCACCTTCACCAGCATCTGCGACAGGGTCCACCCCGCCACCGCGCCGACCGCGCCGCCCGCCACCGCGACCAGCGCCGCCTCGCTCCACACGAACCCGGAGAGCTGCCTGCCCCTGGCGCCCAGCACCGATGCCAGGGCCAGGGTGCGGCGCCGCTCGGCCAGGCCGAGGGCCAGTACGAGACCGCCCGCCGCTGCCCCGATCACCAGGGCGAAGCCCAGCTCGACCCGGGTGAGGCCGGCGAGGTCGACCGCGGTCAGGCTGGATCCGACGACGGTCTGCGAGGACGGCAGATCCGTGACGTGTGCGCTCGGCCCCAGTGCTTTCCTCGCCAGGTCCGCGACCTGGCGCTGGCCGGAGCCGCCGGTGTCGACCAGCAGTGTCCCGTCGGCCCCGCTGCCCGTCGTACGGGCGATGTAGGAGGCGTTGGCGATCAGGAAGCTGTCCTTCGGGGCGGTCGGGAACTCCTTGACGACGCCCTGGAAACGGAAGGCGATCGTGCGCAGTCGACCCGTCCGGGCGTCGGTCAGGCGCAGCCGCACCTGGTCGCCTGGGTGCAGCTGGAAGTCGTGCGCGGTCTCCGCGCTGACCAGCAGCCCGTCCGGACGGCTGGCCAGAGAGTTCATCAGGGACCGCGCGGTGCCGCCCGCGAAGTAGGCGTCCTGCAGTTGTCCTGCCGGGACGATGCTCGCGGGCCGGACCCCGTACAGATCCTGCAAGTCGGCGCCCACATAGGCGAACCGGTGCTGGAGCGGCTCCACATGCCGTACGCCGTGCACCACTGCCAGTTTCGCGGTGTCCGCCGCCGAGAGGACCGGCCGGGTGACCGTGACGTCGGCGCCATTGGTCAACACCGCGTCCACCTTTGCCTGCTGGCGGTACGTGGAATTGAACACGCCGGTCGATACGGCGAAGGCGCAGGCCAGTGCCAGCAGCACCACCGAGCGCACCACGGTGCCACGCTGCCGGGACAGGCCGGCCGCGACGGTCCCGGACAGGGCGCCCGCTGCCGGGCGGAACACCCGGGTGAGGAACGGCCTGCCGCGGCGCAGCAGCAGATCCACCAGCAGCCAGGCCACCACCGCGCCGCCCGCCCACAGCAGTGCGGGACCGGCGAACGCCCAGTAGTCGACCGACAGGGTCGGGGTGCCCTCGGGGGCCAGGACCAGGGCGTAGTTGGTGCCGCTCGTGGCGCGGAAGACGGCCAGCGAACCGGCGAGCAGGCCGACACCCAGCACCCACCACGCGGCGCGCGGCACCGTGCGCCGCTCGACCGCGGCGCGGCCCGAGACGACCGTGGCCCGGCGGGCGTCGACGCGGGCCGGCACCAGCACGGTCGCCGCGGCGACAAGGGCGCCGACACCGCACGCGGCGAGCATCCAGGACAGCGGGATGCCCATCCCGTGGAAGGCGGCACGGTCCACCAGCATCGCCAGCCCCAGACCCCCGGCCGCACCGAGCACGGCCACCACGCCCGCCTCCACCGCGGCCAGCCCCATCAGCCGGGCGACGGTCGCACCGCGCGTGCGCAGCAGCGCCTGTTCCTTGCGGCGACGGCCCGCACCGGACTGGGCGACTGCCCAGGTCAGGGCCGCGGCGAGCGCGGCACCGGGCACACCGAGGAAGAGGAAGAGCAGTTGTGCGTACAGGGCGTCGGATCGGGCGGCGTCCAGGACCGAGCCCAGGTTGTCGCCCACCAGGCCGGTACCGGCGAGCTGTACCTCGGCGTGGTGCGCGTTGCCGGAGACCGTGGAGTACGCGGCGGCCGGGTCGCTCGGCAGGGAGTGGGTGCGCAGGGTGTGGATCTGAGACTGCACCAGGTCGGGGCGGGCCGATGCGAGGGGTCCGAAGACGGTGTTCCAGCTCTGCCGGGGCATCAGTACGACGTTGTCCGGAGGCGCGGAGGGCTGTGACTGGGGCGGGGCGCCGACCTTCTGGAACAGCGAGTCCGCGTACGGCAGGTCGACGACACCGCTCACCCGCACCGGCACGGGCGGCAGCCCGCCCGCCCGCGCGATGGTGATGGTGTCACCGGGGGCGGCGTGCAGATTGGCGGCGGTCTGCTGGGCGAGAAGCACGCCCTGTTCCCGTCCGGCCAGCAGCCGCATCTCGCCGGGGAAGGTCGCGGCGTACCCGGGCGGGAGACCGAGAACCGAACCCGATCCGGTGTTCTGTGTCGTTCCGCCGGTGTGCGCGGTCAGACCGCCGGTCTGCGCATAGCCGACCGGCAGGGCCGTCCTGGTGCCGGGCAGGCTCCGTACGGTGGTCAGCACGGTGTGGGCGTCCGCGCCGGTGGCCACCTGCACCTGCCAGTCCACGGACACCGAGCGCACCGACTGGGACGTCATGGTGGCCCGCGTCGTGGAGAGGAAACCGCCGAGCGCGGCGAGCAGGGCGACGGCGACCATGACCCCCAGCGCCGTTCCGATCAGGCGTCCGCTGCGTACCCGCAGAAGGCCCGAGAGCCAGATCCTGATCATCGCGACTCACGTTCCCGGTCGGGGGGTTCAGGATGTTCGTGGGTGTCTGGACGGCTGTGGGTGTCGGGGATGCCGGGGCGTACGACACGGCCGTCGGCCATGTACCAACGCTCGTCGAGCGCGCCGGCCACCCGTGCGTCATGGGTGGTGATCAGGACGGCGGCGCCGAGCGTGTCGGCGGCGGAGAGCAGTACCGCCATCACCTGCCTGGCCGTCTCGCGATCGAGCTGGCCGGTCGGCTCGTCGGCCAGGATCAGCCGCGGCCTGCGGGCCAGCACCCTGGCCACCGCGACGCGTTGGGCCTGGCCCGCGGACATCTCGTCGGGAAGCTTGGCGGCGAGCGGTTCGAGCTCCAGCCCAGCCAGCGCGGCGGACGCCCGCTCGGCTGCCTCGTCCGCTTCGAGGCCGTCTATGAGCAGGGGCAGGGCGACGTTCTCCATCGCGGTGAGCGGCGGCAGCAGGCTCGGCCCCTGGAAGACGACCCCGATGTCCCGGGCGGGCAGGATGTCCGCGACGCCGCCGGTGTCCGCGGACAGTCCCGGATGGCTGACCGTTCCGGCCGTGGGCCGGTCCAGGGCCGCCATCAGGTGCAGCAGGGTCGATTTGCCGGAGCCGGAAGGGCCGACCACGGCGATCCGCGCACCCGCCGACACCGCACAGTTCACCCCGTGCACGGCGACGACGGCGTTCGGGCCCGAGCCGTAGGTACGGGCCGCGTCCACACAGACGACGAGGGGTTCGCCCGCCTTGGTACCGACATCCGTCATCGCACCCACCTCCCGTCACGCAGCCGGAGCACCCGGTCCGCGACGGCAGCCACCGCCCGTGAATGGGTGACCAGCACCATCGCCGTGCCCGCCGTCGCGCGTTCGCGCAGCAGCGCGAGAACGCGGCGCTCCGTCTCCCCGTCGATCTCGCCGGTCAGTTCGTCGGCCAGCAGGACCGCCGGGTCGTTGGCCAGCGCGACGGCCAGGCCGGCGCGGGCAGCCTCCCCGCCGGACAGCTGCCGGGGCAGCGCACCGGCACGCGGCGCGATCCCGACGTCCCGGAGCAGTTCCTGCGCGCCGGGCCGGCCGGCCCCGTCCGAAAGCCGCTGCACCAGCCGGACGTTGTCGCGGACTGTGAGGTGGTCCAGCAGGTTGCCGGACTGGAACAGCACCCCGATGTACCGGGCGCGGAGTCGGCTGCGCAGATGTTCCTGCTGGTGCGAGAGGCGTTCACCGGCGACGTGGACCGTGCCGCCGTCGGGCTCGTCGAGCCCGGCCAGACAACTCAGCAACGTCGTCTTCCCGGAGCCGGAAGGGCCGGTCACGGCGACGATCTCGCCCTTCTCGACCCGGAGTCCGACGCCCCGCAGTGCGAACGTCTCCTCCTCGCCCGCGCGGAAGAACCGGTACAGGGAATCGGCGGTGAGGCGGGGCGGCGGGGTGGTCGTCTGCGCGGTCATCATGCCCACCGGAAGGAGTTCGTCACGATGTGCCAGGGATCGACGTTGTCGGCACCCACCGCGCCGGACAGGGTCAGGGCGACCTGGCTGCCGTTCCTCCAGAACACGTACCGCTGCACGTCCTGGCGCACGCTCTTGCCAGTGACCTGGTCGGGCGTCGAGTCGGCCCGGTAGGTGGCCAGCACGGCGGTGCCGCCCGCGCGCTTCACGGTGCTGACGGCCCCCACCACGACGTTCTTGGCGCCACGCCGGATCGCCGGCAGATCGACCGATTGCACCGACCGGACGGTGGGCGCCTTGTTGACCGCACTCCGCTCGATCCGGACGCTGTTGAATTTGTCGCTGAACACGGTGGCTCCGCCTGCCTGCTGGCGGGCCCACCCTTCGGGAACCTTCACCGTGTATCCGCCGCCCGCCGGTGACCATGCGACGTACACCTGGTTGTCGGGGATGTCCCCGGCCGGATTCACTTCCTTGGGAGGTGTGGCGGTGGAGGACGACGAGTGGGAGGAGCCGGACGAACCGGAAGAGGAGGAACAGGCCGCGGCTCCGGTGATGACCACCAGGCCGGTCACCACGGCTGACACGGTACGACGCATGGGGACCACCTCTGCACGGAAGGAGCCGACCGGGACGTCGTCTCTGTTCCGACGCTAGGAGGCCGCCGGCCAGCGCTGTGGCCGTGGAGGGTTAGCGGAGGGTTAACGCAGGGGCGACCGGGTGCGGGGCACCGCCGCGGCCGCGGGGACGGCGGCGGGTCGCTGCGTACCTCACACGATCGTGGGGCGCTGACGGAAGCGGCGAACCGCCGCGGAACCGTCGATCTACGCTCCCCACGACAGGCCACAGGAGAAGGGACCCGCGATGACTGCCGAGATGGTCGAGAAGGAGCAGGCCTCTGAGGACAGCCTGTGGGATTACCTGCTGCAGACGTGGCGTGAACTGGACGCGCCCGAGGGATGGCGCGCCGAGATCGACGAAGGGCGGATCTTCTTGGTGCCTCCGCCTCATGCACATCGCAGTGGCATCGCCGAAATGGTGCAGCATCGCCTGTATCGGGCACTCCCCGAAGAGCTGGGCATCTACCAGACCCTCGGGGTCCACGTCGCGCCCCTTGACAGGCTCTACGTGCCCGATCTGGTCATCATGGAGCGCGAACTGATCATGGCCGCCGACCCGGAGGTCAGCGACCCGATGGATGCAGCGGACGCGCTGCTCATCGTCGAGGTCACCTCGAAGGGCAACGCCCGGGACGACCGGACGAAGAAGTACCGCGCCTATGCCCGCGCGGGCGTGCCGATGTATCTGCTGATCGACCGGTTCGACACGCGCGGGGCGATGGCCACGCTGTTCACGGAGCCCAATGAGGACGGGACGTACAAGCACTCCGACCCGGTGCCGTTCGGGAAGCCGCTCAGCCTGCCCGAGCCGTTCGGTACGGCGCTCCTCACGGATGAGTTCCCGGTCTGAGCGGACAGCGGGTAGCGGAGAGCGGATACGAGTGAGGGCGGCACCCGGTCGCCGGGTGCCGCCCTCGTCCATGTCCGCGTGCTGGGGTCAGACCCCGGCCGGTTCCTTCGCGGGTGCGTCGGGTGTCGTCGGGCCGCCCGTTGCCGCGACCGTGGATTCGGCGGGTTCCTGGGAGACGTTGAACTCCGTCAGCAGGTCCTTGCTGAAGCCGAAGAAGTACGTCGCGAGGAATCCGGCGAAGTAGCCGACCAGCAGGCCGCCCGCGTAGATCGCGACCGTGGTGCCCAGGCCGTGGTTGCCGTCGAGCAGGGGGAACAGGGCCCAGCCGGACGGGCCGATGGCCGTGGAGCCGACCTTGTCACCGAGCTGGTTGAACAGGCCGATGAAGCCGCCGCCGAACGCGCCGCCCACGCACGCCGTGATGAACGGGCGGCCGAGCGGGAGGCTGACGCCGTAGATCAGCGGTTCGCCGACGCCCAGCAGACCGGCCGGGAGGGCGGACTTGATGGTGCGGCGGATCGACTCGTTGCGCGGGAGGCGGAAGTAGACCGCCGCGGCCGCGCCGACCTGGCCGGCGCCCGCCATCGCGAGGATCGGGAGCAGCACGGTGTAGCCCTGCTGCTCGATCAGGGTGGTGTGGATCGGGATGAGCGCCTGGTGCAGACCCAGCATCACCAGGGGCAGGAAGAGGCCGCCGAGCACGAAGCCCGCGCCCGCGCCGCCGTTGGAGAGCAGCCAGTCGGCGAACGTACCGATGGCGGTGGAGATCTCGCCGGCCACGTACATCAGGCCGAAGATCGTCACCAGGCCGGAGATCAGGACCGTGAGGGTCGGGGTGACCAGCACGTCCAGCGCCTCGGGCACCCAGCGGCGGCACCACTTCTCCACGTACACCGCGAGCACTGCCGCACCGAGCGCGCCCAGCACGCCGCCCTGTCCGGGGGAGAGCTTCTGGCCGAACGCCTCGATGTTCGCGACGCCCGGGAAGACGATGATCGCGGCGACCGCACCGCCCAGGATCGGCGTACCGCCGAACTCCTTCGCCGTGTTGTAGCCGACGAAGACGGCGATCAGCGCCATGAAGCCGGACGCCATCGCGGCCAGGGCGGGGGTGACCGAGGTCAGCCAGCCCAGGTTCACCAGCAGGCCGTTGAGGCCGGCGATGATGCCGCAGCCGATGAGAGCCGGGATCAGCGGGACGAAGATGTTCGCGATCCGGCGCAGGAACAGCTTGAACGGGGTGGCGTTCTTCGTCTTCCGGGCCGCCTTCATCGCGGCGCCCTGGGCGGCCAGTTCCTCCGCCGAGACGGAGGGTGCGGCTTCGCCCGGTTCGGGGGCCGCTGCCCGGCCCTCCTCCACCAGCTGTTCGAACTCCGGTGTGACCCGGGCGACGGTGCCCGGGCCGAGGACGATCTGGTACGTGTCGTCCTCGACCACGCCCATGACGGCGGGGACCGCCTTCAGGGCCTCGTCGTCGACGAGCGAGCGGTCGTGCAGACCCAGCCGGAGCCGGGTCATGCAGTGGGCGATGGAGCTGACGTTCGCGGCGCCACCGACGAGCGGAAGGATCGCGGCGGCGGTGGCGCGGTTCTTGTCTTCTGTTGCCATGGTGCGTGGTGCCTTGCTGTGCGGGGGTACGGAGGTGGAGCCGGTGGGTCAGGTGGTGCGGGGGGCGGCGGCGAGGGCGGCGCGGAGGTGGCCGTCGGACGCGGTCAGCAGAGCGGCGGCGGTGGGGCCGTCGACCTGGCCGAGGATGGTGAGGATGGCGTTCTTCACCTCGCCGTCGGTCGCGGCGAGGGCGGCCTCGATCTCCTCGTCGGAGGCGCCGGTGGCGAGCGAGACGATCCGGCGGGAGCGGGCGCGCAGCTTCTCGTTGGAAGCGCGGACGTCGACCATCAGATTCCCGTACGTCTTGCCGAGCCGGATCATCGTGATCGTCGAGAGCATGTTGAGGACGAGCTTCTGGGCCGTGCCGGCCTTGAGCCGGGTGGAGCCGGTGAGCAGCTCCGGGCCGACGACGACCTCGATGCCGTGCTCCGCCGCGGCGCCCAGCGCGGAGTCCGCGTTGCAGGACAGGCCGATGGTCAGCGCACCCTTGCTCCGGGCGTGCTCGACGGCTCCGATCGCGTACGGCGTGCGGCCGGAGGCGGAGATGCCGACCACGGTGTCGTCGGCCGTCAGGCCCAGGGCGTCGAGGTCGGCGGCGGCCAGCTCCTTGCTGTCCTCGGCGCCCTCGACGGCCTTGACCATGGCGGTCGGGCCGCCCGCGATCAGGCCGATGACCTCGGAGGGGTCGGTGTTGAAGGTGGGCGGGCACTCGCTGGCGTCGAGCACGCCGAGCCGTCCGGCGGTGCCCGCGCCCGCGTAGATCAGCCGGCCGCCGCGGGCCATGCGCTCGGCCGTGCCGTCGATGGCGGCGGCTATCTCGGGCAGCCGGGCGCCGACGGCGGCCGGGACGGTCTGGTCCTCGCCGTTCATGATGCGGGCGATCTCGATCGTGTCGAGCTGGTCGATCTCGGCGAGCTCGGGCCGGAACGCCTCGGTGGTGAGCGTCGCGAGCTGGGCGCGCAGCTCCCCGTAGCCGTCGGGGGCGGTGGCGTCGGCGTCGGTGGTGGAGGTCATGGAGGGCGGCTCTGCTTTCTCGGTCTCGTGCGGTTCAGCGGGTGCGGGGGGTTGCGGGTGCCGGAACGGGAGTGCGGATCGGCGGGCCGGTCAGCGGGGGCGTGGGGTGTGGCGGTGGGCCAGCGCTTCGTAGGAGGCGGCGAGGGCCGGTGCGGCCGTCTCGTACGTACGCTGCGCGACGCCTATGAAGAGGCAGTCGACGACGAGGAGCTGGCTCGTACGGCTCGACATGGCGGCGGGCCGCAGCTCGCTCTCCCGGGCGGTGGACGTGGTCAGTACGTGGTCGGCGTACTGCGTGACCGGGCCGTCGGGGCGGCCGGTGATCGCGATCGTCGTCGCGCCGCGGTCGAAGGCGACCCGCAGCGGTTCGATCACGTCGACCGTGGAGCCGGAGTGCGTGATCGCGATGGCCACATCGCCGGAGCGGAGCTGCACGGCGTTGGTCACCGCGAGGTGCGGGTCCGTGTGGGAGTGCGAGATCAGGCCGATCCGGGCCAGCTTCTGCGCGAGGTCCTGGCCGACGAGGGAGGAGGCTCCCACGCCGTAGATGTCGATGCGCCGGGCGGTGGCGGCGGCGGCCACGGCGGCACCGAGCTGGACGGTGTCGAGCCCGGCGGCGGTGTCGGCGAGGGTCTGCTGCTCGTCGTAGGCCAGCTTGGCGACCACATCGGCGATCGGGTCGTCGACCGCTATGTCGGCCGTGACGGAAGGGGCCCGGCCGGACTGCTGGTGCGCGGCGAGCCCGGCGAGGGCCAGGCGCAGATCGCGATAGCCGGGGTAGCCGAGCAGGCGGGCCGTGCGGACCACGGTCGCCTCGCTGGTGCCGGTGAGCTCGGCGAGACCGGTGACCGTGAGGGCTGCGCAGCCGGCCGGGTCACCGGCGACGGCCTCGGCGACGCGCTGCATGGAACGGGTCATGGACGGCGCGAGCGTACGAACCTTGGCCGCGAGGGCCGCCGGGGCGGGCGGGGAGTCAGCGTTGAAACTTTCCTTCAGGTCATGGGTCACCTTTGAAAGATATTTTCAACCGGGTTGGTCGTCAACCCCCCTTTGGTCCCCTTCTTCACCGGTCCGCGCCACGCCGCTTCACGGGTTCGCGGCCGCCGCCTCACCGGTCCGCGCCCGGCCGCCTTCGAGAGCGCGGAAACCTCCGACAGTGCGGAAACGGTGATCGCGAGCGCGTGAGGCGCCTTTGCGGGCCGGGTGACAATGGGCGCATGGAGATGAACCCCTTGGAACAGGCGCTGCACACGGCCCGTGCGCTGGTCATGGCAGATCTCGCCGCAGGTGACGTCGCCGAGGCCGGGATCGTCTCGCTGGTCGAGGACGCGGTGACGCACCGCCGCTGGTGGGTCGAGCAGTGGCCCGACGGTGTCGCGTTCGTGGTGGGCCTGGTCGCCCAGGACGTACAGGACGCGCTGCTCGAACGGTACGGGCGGTGGCCGCTCTGCCCGGTCTGTGACGCGGGCGACCCGCACGCCCTCGACGTGGAACCCGAACTGGGGCCGGACCCGCACTGGGTGTGCACCAAGGCCGCGGTGGCCGTGGCGCCGGTCGGTTCGCTGAGCGGGATACTGCGGCGGTGACGCTCTACATCGACCCGCCCGAGTGGCCGGGGCATGGGCGGCTCTGGTCGCACCTGGTCAGCGATGTCTCCTTCGAGGAGTTGCACGTTTTCGCGGCGTCCATCGGCTGCCCGCCGCGCGCGTTCGAGCGGGACCACTACGACGTACCGGAGACGCGGTACGAGGACGCGGTGCGGGCCGGGGCCCGGCAGATCGGCTCGAAGGAGCTCGTCCGCCGGATCACGGAGGCGGGGCTGCGACGGCCCAAGGGGCGGCCCGCACCGGGCTGGGACCAGGGCTGAGACCAGGGCTGGGACCGGGGCTGTGACCAGCGCTGGGACCGGGGCTGTGACCAGCGCTGGGACCGGGGCCGGTACCAGGGCCGGTACCAGGGCCGGTACCAGGGCCGGTACCAGGGTCGAGACCAGCCCCGGGACCAGGGCCGGGACCAGCGCCGGGACCGGGGCCGAGACCGCTCGGACAGATCCCGGGCGTCAGGCGCCCGTCGAGGGGGCGCACGCCTCCACCGGGTCCTGCACCGCGACGGCCGGGGCGCCCGTCACCAGCCGGGACGAGGTGGCCCTGCTGCGCTGGAGCCGCAGTGAGAACACCACGGCCACCAGCGCCAGTACCGTCATCGCCGCCCCGGCCCACGCGGCCGCCGCGAAACCGAAGTCCGCGTCGATCACCGCGCCGCCCAGCCAGGGGCCGCTCGTGTTGCCCAGGTTGAACGCGGCGGTGGTCGTCGCACCGGCCAGCGTCGGGGCGGCGCCCGCGACATTGAACATCCGGGCGTTGAGCGCCGGGGCCGTGTAGAACGCCGACAGTCCCAGCAGGAACGACAGGCCGATTGCCGCGACCTGGCTCGACGCGAACAGGGCCAGCGCGGCCAGGAAGACCGTCGAGGCCGCGATACCGCTCATCAGCACCCCGAAAAGATGCGCGTCCGCGACCCGGCCGCCGATCGTCGTACCGACCAGCGCCCCGATCCCGAACAGCGCGAGCACCGTCGGCACCCAGCCCGAGTCCAGCCCGGCGACATCCGTCAGCAGCGGGGCGAGATAGCTGAACGCGCAGAAGACACCGCCCGCGGCGAGCGCCGTGATCACGATCGACAGCCACACCTGCCGGTCCCGGTAAATGCTCAGCTCCTGCTTGAGCCGGGGCTTCTGCTCCGGCAGCGGAATGCGCGGAATCAGCGTCGTCACCCCGACCAGCGCCACGGCCGACGCCGCGCCCACGGCCCAGAACGCCGACCGCCAGCCGAAGTTCTCACCGAGGAACGCGCCCAGCGGCACGCCCAGCACATTGGCGATCGACAGACCGCCGATCATCACGGCCATCGCACGGGCCCGCGAGTTCACCGGCACCATCGCGATGGCGACGGCCGCCCCCACCGCCCAGAACCCGGCACAGGCGAACGCGCTCACCACCCGGGACGCGAAGAGCACCTCGTACGTCGGGGCCAGTGCGCCCGCGATCTGGCCGAGGCCGAAGACGGAGATCAGGGTGATCAGTGTGGTGCGGCGGGGCAGCCGGAGCGTGGCGACGGCGAGCAGCGGGGCGCCGATCACCATGCCGATCGCGAAGGCGGATATGAGAAGCCCGGCGCGGGGTATCGACACGTTCATGTCGTCGGCGATGGGCGGCAGCAGCCCGGAGAGCATGAACTCGCTGGTTCCCAGGGCGAAGACCGAGAGACCCAGGATGTACACGGCCAGGGGCATGCGAGAGCGAGGAGTGGCAGAGTCGGGCATGACAGCTGCCAACAGCGATCGAGGCCCGCGCATTCCCCGCTGCCGCGCGTTCTCCGCTGCCGCGGGTATTCCCGTTGCCGTGCGTTTCCCGCTGTCGTGCGTTCTCCGCTGCCGGGGGTTGTGGACGGTCCTAGTGGCTGAGCAGCTCCAGCTCGGTCAGCAGGTTCTGCCGCGCGCGCGGCTCCCAGTGCTCCGCCCCGTACGGCGTACGGAACAGCCGGGGCAGCCCGAGCAGCTGGCGCAGCACGGTCGCCCGCCCCTCGCGGAACGCGTCGTCAGGCACGAATCCGTACTCCTCGCGGACCTGCGCCGCGTAGGCCGCGTACTGCCTCGGGGACGCCGCGAGGATGGCCAGGTCCGCGTCGCAGAGCACCTCGCCGTCGGTGTCGCCGGCCGCCGGGTCGTGGGTGACGGTGAGCCGTACGAGACGGGCCACCTCGGCCGTGACGGAGTCCGGCACACCGGCCTCCGGGAGGGCGCGCTCGGCCAGTGCCGCGCTGCGCTCCTCGTTCTCGGAGCGGTCGGGCCGGTACACCGCGTCGTGGAACCAGGCGGCGAGGCGCACCGCGTCCGGGTCGGCCGCGTACCCGGCGAGCGTGTCGATGTGATCGAGCACCGCGACCAGGTGCGCGGTGGTGTGGTACTTGCGCTGCGGTTCCGCCCAGCGGGCCAGCAGGTCGGCGGCGTACGGCAACGGGTCGGGGTCCTCGGCGCCGCCCCGGGCGGCGACGAGACAGGCGCGCCAGCGGTCGCGCAGACCGTCTTCGGCGCTGCTGCGAGGGGCCCGGCCCGTGTCATCCATGCCCCGAGGTTAAGGCGTCGGGCCCCGGGTTTCAGGCATCCGGCCGCATCGGGGGCGAGGGCGGTCGTCCGCCGGGACCGCCGCCGACGGACGGCAGTCCGCTAGCGTGCGCCCGTGACGGACACGATGGATGTGATGGATCAGCCGGACCCGGCGTACCCGGAGGGCCGGACGGCCCCGATGGATCTCAACGCGGATCTCGGGGAAGGGTTCGGGCACTGGACCCTCACCGATGACGACGCGCTGCTCGACTGTGTCACCAGCGCCAATGTGGCCTGCGGCTTCCACGCCGGCGACGCCTCCGTGATGCGGCGGGTCTGCGACACCGCGGCCGCCAGGGGCGTACGGATCGGCGCCCAGGTCGGGTACCGCGATCTGGCCGGTTTCGGGCGCCGCTCGATGGACGTGCCGCCCGCCGAGCTGACCGCCGAGGTCGCCTACCAGATCGGTGCCCTGCGGGTGTTCGCCGAGGCGGCCGGTTCCGCGGTCTCGTACGTCAAACCGCACGGGGCCCTCTACAACCGCGCCGTCTGGGACGACGACCAGGCCGCCGCCGTGGTCGAGGGCGTCCGGCTGGCCGGCGGGGAGCTCGCGGTCCTCGGGCTCCCGGGGTCGCGCCTGCTCGCCCACGCCGGGGCCGCGGGCCTCACCGCCGTGCCGGAAGCCTTCGCCGACCGCGCGTACACGCCCGAGGGCACGCTGGTCCCGCGCGGCGAGCCCGGCGCGGTGGTGCACGACGCGGACGAGGTCGTACGCCGCAGTGTCGGGATGGCGGTGGACGGCGGCGTCTTCGGGGCGGGCGGCAGCCGGGTACCGGTCGCGGCGCGCTCGCTCTGCGTCCACGGCGACACCCCGGGCGCGGCGGCACTGGCGCGCCGGGTCAGGGCGGCGCTGGAGGCGGCGGGCGTGACCGTGCAGGCGTTCGCATGAGTGCGGGCGCGGGCGCGGGGACGGGGACGGGTGTGGACGCGGATGCGAGCGCGGGCGTGGATACGAGTGTGGGCGCGAGCGCGAGCGCGAGCGCGGGCGTGGGCGTGAGTGGGGGCGCGGGCGTGGATACGGGCATGAGCGCGGGCGTAGGTACGAGCGCGGGCGCGAGGGGTCACGCGGGCGTGGGCGTCGAGGTGCTCCCCGCCGGGCCCGGCGCGCTGCTCGTCGAGCTGTCCTGCGGTGAGCACGCCGAGGCGTTCCACGCGGAGCTGCTGCGGCGCCGGACGCTCGGTGAACTGCCCGCCGTGCGCGAGATCGTCCCCGGTGCCCGGACCGTCCTCCTCGACGGCCTCGCGGACCGCACCCCGGACGGCCGGGCACGGCTCGCCCGTGAACTCGCCTCCTGGCGGATACCGGCGCTGCGCCGCGACACCGCGGAAACCGTCGAGATCCCGGTGGTCTACGACGGCCCGGACCTCGCGGACGTCGCGGCGGCCTGGGGCGTCACCGTCGCCGAAGTGCCCCGTATCCACGCCGGGACCGAATTCCGGGTGGCCTTCTGCGGGTTCGCCCCCGGCTTCGGCTACCTCACCGGGCTCCCCGAGCGCCTGCATCTGCCGCGCCGTGCGACCCCGCGCACCCGCGTCCCGGCCGGTGCGCTGGCGCTCGCGGGGGCGTACACCGGGGTGTACCCGCGCCCGTCGCCCGGCGGCTGGCAGCTCATCGGGCGGATGCCCGAGCCGGGCGAGCTGTGGAACCCGGCCCGCGAACCGGCCGCGCTGCTGAGCCCCGGGGCGCGGGTGCGCTTCGTCGCGGCGGAGGTGCGGTCGTGAACGGCGCCGTCGAGGTGGTCCGGGCCGGTGCGCTGACCACCGTTCAGGACGCCGGCCGCATCGGCTGGGCGCATCTCGGGGTGCCACGGGCCGGCGCGCTGGACGCTCCCGCCCGGCGGCTGGCCAACCGGCTGGCCGGGAACGGGGCGGACGCGGCGGTGCTGGAGACGACGGTCACCGGCTGCGCGGTCCGCCCGGACCGGCCCGTTGTCGCCGTCGTCGGCGGGGCGCCCTGCCGGGTCACCGTCGACGGGCGGCCGGTGGCCTGGGGAACTCCGGTACGGGTACCGGCCGGCGCGGTGCTCGACGCGGGGCACGCGGTCCGGGGCCTGCGCAGCTATCTGGCGTTCGGCGGCGGCCTGCTGCCGGAACCGGTGCTGGGCAGCAGATCGGCCGACCTGCTCTCCGGGCTGGGCCCGGCCCCCCTGCGCGACGGGGACGTACTGCCCCTGGGACAGGCCCCGGCGGGGCTCCCGGGCGCCGATGCCGTGCCCTGGCCGGGCGCGCCCGGCGAACTCGTCCTCCCGCTGCACCTCGGCCCCCGCCACACCTGGTTCACCGACGAGGCGCTGCGCACGCTCACCACGGCCGACTACCAGGTCTCGGCGCACAGCAACCGGATCGGGCTGCGCACCCGGGGCCCGGCCCTGACCCGGGCCCGCGAGGGCGAGCTGCCCAGCGAGGGGATGGTGCTCGGCGCGGTCCAGGTGCCGCCGGACGGGCTCCCGGTGGTCTTCCTCAACGACCATCCGACGACCGGGGGTTACCCGGTCGTCGGCGTGGTGCACGAAACCGCACTCGCGGGGGCGGCACAGGCGGTGCCGGGAACCCGGGTGCGGTTCGTGTGTGCGGGTCGGGATGCGGACGGACTGAGAAGCGGGCGGGTGGAGTAGCGGACGGGTGGAGAAGCGGACGGACTGAGAAGCGGACGGGTGGAGAAACGGGCGGGCCGGGAACAGGTCCTACGCCGCTGCCCTGAAGCCCCGCAGCCGCAGCGAGTTGCCGACCACGAAGACCGACGAGAACGCCATCGCGGCGCCCGCGATCATCGGGTTGAGCAGCCCGGCCGCGGCGAGCGGCAGAGCGGCCACGTTGTAGGCGAAGGCCCAGAACAGGTTCGTCCGGATGGTGCCGAGGGTCTTGCGCGACAGCCGGATCGCGTCCGCCGCGGCCCGCAGGTCCCCGCGCACCAGCGTCAGGTCACCGGCCTCGATCGCGGCGTCCGTGCCGGTCCCCATCGCCAGGCCCAGGTCGGCCTGGGCGAGGGCGGCCGCGTCGTTGACGCCGTCACCGACCATGGCGACCGAACGGCCTTCCGCCTGGAGCTTCTTGACGACGTCGACCTTGTCCTCCGGCATGACCTCCGCGTACACCTTCTCGATCCCGACCTCGGCCGCGACCGCCTCGGCCACCGCCCGGTTGTCGCCGGTGAGCAGGATCGGGGTGAGCCCCAGGGCCCGCAGCCGCTCGATGGCCTCCGCGCTGGTGTCCTTCACCGCGTCGGCGACTTCGAGCACCGCCCGAGCCTCGCCGTCCCAGGCCACCGCGATGGCCGTCCGGCCGGCGGCCTCCGCCTCGGCCTTGCGCCGGGCCAGCTCCACCGGGAGGTGGATCTCCCACTCGGCGAGGAGCTGTTCGCGGCCGACGAGGACGGCGTGGCCCTCGACGGTGCCCTGGACGCCGAGGCCGGCGATGTTGGCGAAGTCCTCGGGGGTGGGCAGGGGTGCGCCGGTGCGTTCGGTGGCTCCGGCGGCGACGGCCCGGGCGATGGGGTGCTCGGAGGAGTGTTCCAGTGCGCCCGCGAGCCGCAGTACGTCGGTTTCGTCGGTGCCTTCCGCGGTGTGGACGTCGAGGAGGGTCATCCGGCCGGTGGTGACGGTGCCGGTCTTGTCGAGGACGATCGTGTCGACGCGGCGGGTGGTCTCCAGGACCTCCGGGCCCTTGATGAGGATGCCGAGCTGGGCGCCGCGTCCGGTGCCGACCATGAGGGCGGTGGGGGTGGCGAGGCCCAGGGCGCAGGGGCAGGCGATGATCAGTACGGCCACGGCCGCGGTGAACGCGGCGGTCAGGCCCCCGCCGTTGCCGAGCCAGAAGCCGAGCGTGCCGAGCGCCAGGGCGATGACGACGGGTACGAAGACGGCGGAGATCCGGTCCGCGAGGCGCTGGGCCGCCGCCTTGCCGTTCTGCGCGTCCTCGACGAGCTTCGCCATCCTGGCGAGCTGGGTGTCGGCGCCTATCCGGGTGGCCTCGACGACGAGCCGGCCGCCCGCGTTGAGCGTCGCCCCGGTGACGGAGTCGCCGACGCCGACCTCCACGGGCACGGACTCACCGGTCAGCATCGACGCGTCCACGGCCGAGGCACCCTCGACGACGGTGCCGTCGGTGGCGATCTTCTCGCCGGGGCGTACCAGGAACCGGTCCCCGACCTGGAGTTCTGCGGTCGGCACGGTCACCTCGTGGCCGTCGCGCAGTACGGTCACTTCCTTGGCGCCGAGTTCGAGCAGCGCCTTGAGGGCCGCGCCCGCCTTCCGCTTGGACCGGGCCTCGAAGTAGCGGCCGGCCAGGATGAACGCGGTGACCCCGGCGGCGGCCTCCAGGTAGATGTTGCCCGCGCCGTCGCTCCGTCCGATGGTCAGCTCGAAGGGGTGCGTCATGCCGACCATGCCCGCCGTCCCGAAGAACAGCGCCCACAGCGACCAGAGGAACGCGGCCGTGGTGCCGACCGAGATCAGCGTGTCCATCGTCGCCGCGCCGTGCCGGGCGTTGGTGAACGCGGCCTTGTGGAACGGCCAGGCGGCGTACGTGACGACCGGAGCCGTCAGCGTCAGCGAGAGCCACTGCCAGTAGTCGAACTGGAGCGCCGGGATCATCGACATCGCGATCACCGGCACGGCGAGCGCGACGGCGGTCAGCAGCCGCTGCCGCAGGGGCCGCAGCTCGTCGGCCTCCGCGGCCTCGGGGGCGCCCCCCTCGGCGGTGCGCGCCAAAGGAGCGGGCTCGTGCGCGGTGTAGCCGGTCTTCTCGACGGTGGCGATCAGGTCCTGTACGGAGATGTCCTCGCCCCGGTAGCTGACCTTGGCCTTCTCGGTGGCGTAATTGACGGTGGCCTCGACGCCGTCCATCCGGTTGAGTTTCTTCTCGATACGGGCCGCGCAGGAGGCGCAGGTCATGCCGCCGATCGCGAGCTCGACCTCTGCGGCAGTACCGGTGGCGGTACCGGTGCCGGTTGTGGCGGTGTGCGCGGACACGATGTCCTCCCTGGCGGTGGCGTTCGGAGCGTTTATACCCCTGGGGGGTATGTGCTGATGATTCAGGTATACCCCCCTCCCCTATGAAAAGCAAGGGCGGATCTGCCGTCCGGGCCCGGATCGTGAGCGTTCGATCACGCGATGTGCGGCCGGCCTCACGTATCTTCACCTGGCATTGAGGCTGCATCCTCGGTGTACCGACCCGTAGGCTGGCCATTGGACTAGACCTATTGATGCTTCCTGGAGGATTGGGATCCCATGAGCAACCGTGCAGTCCTGGAGGTGATCGCTCTCGACGCGGAGGACGCGATCGCAGCCCAGGCGGGTGGTGCAGACCGGCTTGAGCTGGTCACCGACATGGCGGCGGACGGCCTGACCCCGTCCTGTGCGACCTTCGCGGAGATCCGGGCGGCGGTGGACATTCCGCTGCGGGTGATGCTCAGGGTGGCCGACGGCTTCGCGGCCGGCGACATCGAGGTGCTGGTGGCGAAGGCGCGCGAGCTGCGCGCGGCGGGCGCCGAGGAATTCGTGCTCGGCTTCCTCGACGCCGAGGGGCACCCGGACCTGGTCGCCGTCGAACGGCTCGTCGCCGAGCTGGACGGCTGCCGCTGGACCTTCCACCGCGCGATCGACCGGGCCGTCGACCGGGACGCCCTGCGCAAGCAGCTGGCGGACCTGCCCGGCCTGGACACGTACCTCACCGCAGGTTCGGCCAAGGGCGTCGACGACGGCATCCCGACGCTGCTGGTGGAGGCGGCGCGCCAGGGCGAACCCGGGTACGAGCCGCAGATCCTGGTGGGCGGCGGGCTGCGGCTCGAACACCTGCCGGAGCTGCTGGCCGCGGGCATCGACGCGGTGCACATCGGCGGTGCGGCACGCCCGCACGGGTGGTCGGGGCCGGTGGACCCGGCGGCGGTGCGGGAGTGGCGGACGGTGCTCGACGCGTAGCGGGGTGCGGGGGAGCGGACGAGGTCCGGGGGCTCCGCCCCGGGGGTCCGAGGGCCCGGGGCTCCGAGGGTCCGGGAGGCCGAGTGTCCGGGGCTCCGGGAGTACGAGTGTCGGGGGTCCGGGGGCGCCCGCCCCGGACCCCCGCCCCTCAAACGCCGGAGGGGCCCGAAACGGGGCTCACGGGCGCCAGCTCGTCCGGCAGCTCCGCCGCGTGCACCACCGTCAGGCCCGACACCGCCCGGGTCAGTGCCACGTACAACCGGCGCAGGCCCGTGCGTACGTCCGGTTCGCCGTCGACCACCGCGGCCGGCTCGTCCAGTACCACGTAGTCGTACTCCAGGCCCTTCGCCAGCGACGCGGGGACCAGGGTCAGACGGGACTCGGCGGTCGTCTCCTCGCCGGGGGAGAGGTACGAGTGCCCCGCCGCTGCCAGGGCCTCCGCCAGCGCCGGAATCCGCGCGTCGGCCGCGATCAGGCCGATCGAGCCCTCCCGCGTCAACGATTCGTCGCACGCCGCCAGCACCGCCGCGTCCAGCTCCGCCGGGCCGGCCACCCGCCGTACCTCCAGCGAACCCGGCGACTCACGCACCGACTCCACCGGGGCGAGGCCCGGCGAGATCGCGGGGAGCAGCCGGGAGGCGTACGCGATCACCTCGCGCGGCACACGGAAGCCCGCCGTCAGCTCCTCCACCACCGCGTCCGACTTGCCGAGATGGTGCAGCGCCTGCGCCCAGCTCCCCGTCGACCACGGCGTCGTGCCCTGCGCCAGGTCACCGAGGACCGTCGCCGAACCGGTCGTGCAGCGGCGGCCCACCGCCCGGTACTGCATGGGGGACAGGTCCTGCGCCTCGTCCAGCACCACATGGCCGAGCGAGTGCGTGCGCGCCACCAGATCGCCGGCCTCGTCGATGAGCACCGCGTCCGCCGCCGACCACTTCGCTGACTTCACGCTCCGGGCCGGCTTCTCCCACAGGACCGTCTTCTGCTCGTCCTCGGTGAGCAGACCCGCCGCGTGCGCGGCCAGGAACTCCGCGTCCGACAGCAGCCGCAGCACCAGCTTCGCCGGGTCGACGGCCGGCCAGATCGCCTTCACGGCCGCCTTCACCGCGGGGTTGCGGGCCACCGCGTTCTGCACCCGGTCGTCGGGGGCCTCGCCCGCCTCCTCCATCCGGACCAGGACGGCGTGCGCGATGCGCTGCGGAAGCGCGTCGTGGGCGGCCCCGTACCGCATGTCCCGGGCCAGCAGCTCGTCGACCATCTCCGCGATCTCGTACGCGGGCACCCGCCAGCGCCGCGAACCGCGCACCACCACGACCGGCTCCACCGGGGGCGTCACATGCGAACGGATCGCCCGCCGCAGCACCTCGGCCATCCGGGCGTCGCCCTTGACGACGGCGGCGGCCGCCGGGTCCGTACCGCGCACCTCGGTGCCGGCCGTGACCAGGTCGTCGACGGTCGCCTGCTGCACCGCCAGCTCGCCCAGGGCCGGCAGCACCTGCTCGATGTACTGGAGGAAGGACCGGTTCGGCCCGATGACCAGCGTGCCGGTACGGGCCAGCCGCTCGCGGTGCGCGTACAGCAGATACGCCACCCGGTGCAGGCCGACGGCCGTCTTGCCGGTGCCGGGCCCGCCCTGCACACAGACCGTTCCGCCCAGCTCGCTACGGACGATCTCGTCCTGCTCCGGCTGGATCGTCGCGACGATGTCGCGCATCGGGCCGACGCGCGGCCGCTCGATCTCCGCCTGGAGGAGCTTGCTGGTCTGCGCGGTCTCGGTGGGGTCGGTGAGGTGCTCGTCCTCGTACGCGGTCAGCTCACCGCCGGTGTAGCCGAACCGGCGGCGCTGCCCCACGTCCTGGGGGTCCTTCCTGGACGCCCGGTAGAACGGCTGCGAGACGGGCGCGCGCCAGTCGATGACCATCGGGTCGCCGTCGGAGTCGTGGACATGGCGGCGACCGATGTAGAACTGCTCTCCCTCCGCCCCCTCCGCCTGCTCGGCACCGACCCGGTGCAGATAGTCCAGGCGGCCGAAGAAGAGCGGGGTGTGGGCGAGATCGGCGAGCGACTTGATGCGCTCGTCGATCTGGGACTGAAGTACGGCCGCGTTGACCCAGTTCGCGGTGACATCGCGGATGTCCAGGGCCTGGGCGTCCTCGCGCATGGCGCGCAGCGCGGCGCGGGACGCGGTGAGATGGGCGCGTTCGCGAGCCAGTGGATCGGTGGTGGTGTCGCTTTCGTGTTCGTGCGCGGGCACGGTGTTGCCTCCGGCTGTTCAACGCAGGACGGCGGACCGCATCCGGCCCCGGTCGGTGCTCGGGGGCGATGCGGTCCGCTCGGGGATCGATCACGGGTACGCGCAGCAGGTGCGCGTATGGCTGTCGGCCGGTTTCCGTCCGGTCGGCGGCGCTCCCCCGGCTGCCGGCGCGGACCCCAGGGCCTGTCCGGCGGATCACGGTCGGTCAGGGCCTTGCGGGTCGCCGGTACCACGGTGCGGGAGGCGGGCAGACCGGCGATTGTATCGACCGCGCCCGCCGGGGGCGAACGGATTACCGCCGGGTCCATCCCGTAGGGGACGGCATGCGACCGCAGACCTACCCGGACCACCGCCGGGTTCCGCCCGTGGGTCTACCCGCCCACCCGCGGGATTCAGCCCGCGGGCCGATGCCCGTACCGGCCGGGCGCAGGACCATGGACACATGAGCACCGTCATGCTGAACCCCCGCAGGACCGGCCCCGCGCACGGCGCGACCGCGGCCACCGGTCACCACCGCAGCCACCGCGTCGGCGACGCCGTGCGCGCCGTCAAGGTCTTCACCCGCGCCGCGTTCGGCGTGCTCGTGCTCGGCGAGTACGCGGAGGAGGCGGAGAAGGCGGGCGTCCGCCGCCGCGAGCACTGAGTACCCAGAACCTCCCGGTGTGAGTATCGGACCGGAGGTGGACCGGCCCTGCCCCGCGGTTGGGTAGCGGCATGGAGAACAGCCACGTCCACGTGATGCGTCCCGCCCTCGTCGGCCCCGCCGGTCCCGTCGTCCCCGCGCGCAGTTCGTACGCCTTCGTCGCCCCCGCGATCGCCACGGCCCTTTCCTTCTTCATGACCTGCTTCGGCATGTTCGCCATCGGCTTCGCGGCGATGGCGACCGACAGCTGCGGCCCGGACAACTGCTCCTCGGACATCACGGTTCCGCTGAGCCTCATGGTCTACGGGCTGTACGCGACCCCGTTCGTCACGCCCCTCGCCCTGATCGCCGCCTGGGTGCTGCCCTGGTGGCGTCCCCGCTGGACCACCGCCCGCCTGTGCGCAGCGGCGATCGCCGTGCTGCCGGGGCTGACGGCGGTGGGCGGCCTGGCCCTGCTCGTGACGCTCGGCGGCTGACCCGGTCAGGACGCGGCCGGTCCGCGCACACGGACCGGCCACCGGCCACCGCCCTCAGTTGTCCGTGAGCAGCTCGTCCGCGTCCACGATCCGGTACGCGTACCCCTGCTCGGCCAGGAACCGCTGGCGGTGCGCCGCGAAGTCCTGGTCGATCGTGTCGCGTGCGACCACCGAGTAGAACCGCGCCTCGTGCCCGTCCGCCTTCGGCCGCAGCACCCGGCCCAGCCGCTGTGCCTCCTCCTGGCGGGAGCCGAACGTCCCCGAAACCTGGATGGCGACGGTCGCCTCCGGCAGGTCGATCGAGAAGTTCGCGACCTTCGAGACCACCAGGACGTTGAGCTCGCCCTCACGGAACGCGTCGAAGAGCTTCTCGCGCTGGGCGTTGCTCGTCTCGCCCTTGATCACCGGGGCGTTCAGATGCTCGCCCAGCTCGTCGAGCTGGTCGATGTACTGCCCGATGACCAGGGTCTGTTCGCCGCGGTGCTTGCGCACCAGCGCCTCCGTCACCTTCCGCTTCGTCGCCGTCGTCGCGCAGAACCGGTACTTCTCCTCGGCCTCCGCCGTCGCGTACGCGAGCCGCTCCGAGTCCGTCAGATTGACCCGCACCTCGACACAGTCGGCCGGTGCGATGTAGCCCTGCGCCTCGATCTCCTTCCACGGGGCGTCGAACCGCTTGGGCCCGATCAGCGAGAAGACGTCCGACTCGCGGCCGTCCTCACGCACCAGGGTCGCCGTCAGTCCGAGCCGCCGCCGGGCCTGGAGATCGGCGGTGAACTTGAAGACGGGCGCGGGCAGCAGGTGCACCTCGTCGTAGATCACCAGCCCCCAGTCGCGGGAGTCGAACAGCTCCAGGTGCGGATAGACGCCCTTGCGACGGGTCGTCAGCACCTGGTACGTGGCGATGGTGACCGGCCGGATCTCCTTGCGGGTACCGCTGTACTCGCCGATCTCGTCCGCGGTCAGCGAGGTCCGCTTCACCAGCTCGTGCTTCCACTGCCGGGCCGAGACGGTGTTCGTCACCAGGATCAGCGTGGTCGCCTTGGCCTCGGCCATCGCACCGGCCCCGACCAGCGTCTTGCCCGCACCGCAGGGCAGCACCACGACGCCCGAGCCGCCGTGCCAGAACCCCTCGACGGCCTGCTTCTGGTACGGCCGCAGCGCCCAGCCGTCCTCGGCCAGCTCGATGGGGTGCGCCTCGCCGTCCACGTAACCGGCGAGGTCCTCGGCCGGCCAGCCCAGCTTCAGCAGCGTCTGCTTGATCTGCCCGCGCTCGGACGGGTGCACGGCCACGGTGTCCGGGTCGATCCGCGCCCCGACCAGCGGCTGCACCTTCTTCGAGCGGAGGATCTCCTCCAGCACGGGCCGGTCGGTGGAGGTCAGCACCAGTCCGTGGACCGGATGCTTGGACAGGGTGAGGCGGCCGTACCGGGCCATCGTCTCGGCGATGTCGACGAGCAGCGCGTGCGGAACGGGATAGCGCGAGTAGTGCACGAGTGCGTCGACGACCTGCTCGGCGTCGTGCCCGGCGGCCCGCGCGTTCCACAGCCCGAGCGGGGTCAGCCGGTAGGTGTGGATGTGCTCGGGCGCACGCTCCAGCTCCGCGAAGGGCGCGATGGCACGGCGGCAGGCATCGGCCTGGTCGTGGTCGACTTCCAGGAGGAGTGTCTTGTCGCTCTGGACGATGAGGGGTCCGGTCACGCGCGTCGGCCCTTTCTGCGGGGTGCGGCCACGGATGCGGCCAAACGTCCAGTGTGCCGCATGCCGCGGCCGCGGCGCGTGTGTTGTCGGGCACGGGTGTGAGCGCGGGCGCGGGTGTGGGCGCAGGCATGGTTGTGCCGGGGCGGACGCGGTTGCGCCGGGCGGACGCGATCGTGACGGCGTGGGCGCGGGCGTGGTCGTGTCGTCACGGACCTGGTCGTGGCGGCGTGGTCGTGCCGGCGCGGGCCGGTCCTCCCGTGGTCCGCCGGTCAGTCAGTCCGGCGGCGGCCCCGTCCCTCGGGGAGCCGGCCCAGATGTACGGCGGCGTGGACGGTCAGCGCCAGTTGCCGGACGTCCTCGGTGAAGGTGTCGACGCGGATCCTGCGTCCATCGGTCAACACGATGTTGCAGGTGAAGCCCATCCCGCGGGCCTCGGCCAGCGGCCGGCCGTCCTCGCCGTGCGCGCCGACGGACGCGATGTCCTGCCACGGGATCAGAGTGGCGGTGCCCGCCACGCGGTGGGTCAGCCCCCGTTCGTGGACGTCGAAGCACTGCTCACGGGTACGGAACCCCTGGACCAGCCGCCAGATGCCCAGGCCCAGCCCCACCAGCCCGACGCCGAGCAGCAGCCCGGCCAGCTCCGGAGCCCCGTCGGTGGTGCCGATCGACGCGACGGCCACCGGCACCCCGAAAGCCGTGCCCACCGCTCCGACGAGGAGCATGATTCCGGCGTGACTCAGCCGTCTGCCTCCGTCCGTACGGTGCTCGCGGACGAATCCCCCCAGCTGTCTGGCCGCTTCGGTGCGCCGCATGACATCCCCCTCCAGCGTCGTGAACACGTCAGAGTTTGCCCTGCGGGGGCCCGGCCCGCCCTCGATTCGCACGCACTGCCACGTTCGGCGCCGGCCGACGGGGAGGGGACGGGGACAGGGACGTGCCGAGGGTTACGCCGTGGCGTCGTCCGCCAGTTCCGCGACGCCCGTGATGCGGTGCAGCGGGTACGTGCGGACCTCGTCCGCCGTGTGGTCGTACGCCGTGACGAAGCCGCCCTCGACCCGGACCGGGGCGATGACCCGCTGGCTGGCGGCGCCGTCCGCGTTGACGTAGCCGATCCAGAGCGCCGAGCCGGTCATCGCGGCGGCCTGGACGGTGGCGAGGGTCTCGGCGGAGGTCGTACGGGGCAGTGAGCCGGGCGCGGCCGCAGGGGCACCGGGGGCTTCCGGGGCGTCCTTGCGGACCACCGTGGCGGCCGTGTCCCCGGACCGGATCGCCCGTACCGCCGCGCCGAGCAGGGTGGCGTCCGGCACCGGAGGGCCCTCCGGCACGGGGACGGGGGCGGCGCGGGGCGGGGTGCGGCGGGCGCCCGCGCGGGTGATCAGCACGTCGCCCTCGGCGGACTCGGCGGCCGGGGCATAACCCATCTCGCGCAGCCCTTCGAGCAGGGACGCCGGGTCGACCTGCGCGGCCAGGGCGGTCGGCGCGAGACGGCGCAGCCGCAGGGTGACCGAGCGCTTGTCGGCCAGGATCTCGTTCAGCACGGCCTCGTCGTCGCAGCGCACGTACGAGGAGGCGGCGCCGATCCGCAGATGGCCGTGGCGGCGGGCGACGTCGTCGATGAGGTAGCTGAGCGGCTGCGGGACGGGCGTGCGGCTGTGCGCGGCGAGGAAGGCGTGCAGGTCGGCCGCGGACTGCCCGGCGTCCAGGGCGCGGCGCACCGAGCCGGGGGTGAAGCGGTAGACCGTCGCGCCGCCCTTCGACTCGATGTCCGCGAGGGCGGAGAGCATGTCCGCCAGGGGGCGCTCCAGCGGGCCGGGGGCGACGGCCGTGAGGTCGGCCTGGAGCAGGACGTGGTCCAGCGGCTCCGGGATGAGCGGCGCGAGCAGCGCGGCGGCCTCGGCCGGTCCGGCGTCGAGCAGGGCGCGGGTGTGCGTGGCGAGCGCGCCGCGGCCGGTGATGCCGAGCAGCTCGGATTCGTTGAGCGTCCACAGGGCGATCCGGGACCGCAGATCGGTGGTGTCCCCGGCGGAGACGGAGGCGCCGCGCAGGGGGCGCTCCCAGCGCAGCCGGGCGAGGACGGACTCCGGGTCGGGGGCGGTGCCGGGCTCCAGGGCGGCGAGCAGGGCCAGGACCCGGTGCCGTACCTCCGGGGCGGCGGAGCGGTCGAGCTCGGGGCCCAGTGCGGACAGGGCCCGGCCCTTGGCGTCCTGACCGCCGACGAGGCCCGAGGTGCGGGTGGCGGCGAGCCAGGCGGTGGCGAGGTGCGTCCAGCGGTCCTGCGCGGGGAGCTCGGCCCAGTCGTCGTACGCGGGCGTCGGCGCGTACCGCTCGTCGGCCTCGCCGTCGGAGGCCAGCAGCCCGGCCGCGAAGGCGAGTTCGGCCCAGAACGCGGCGACCGGCTCGGGGACCTCCAGGGCGGTGGCGGTCTTCTTCAGCTCGCGGACGCTGAGCCCGCCGGCCCGCAGTATCGGGGGCCCGCCGCCGTTCCAGCTCTTCAGCAGCTCCTCGACGGTGTTCACGGCCAGCAGCGCCTGACCGGCCGCCGCGCTGTCCACAGCCTGTGGATCGCGGTTGGCGACCGCATCCACGGCCGGCGGCCGCGGCTCCGGTACGCGGTGGGCGCGTCCCGCCCGCAGATGCAGGGCGGCCTCGCGGGGCAGCACCACGGTGCGGGTCGACACCGGCAGCAGCAGCCCGTGGTCGCGCAGCCACTTCACCGGCGGGGTGGGGTTCGGGGTCACCTCCCCGTACGGCGGCCCCCACACCAGCCGGTCCAGCACGGACAGGGCCTCGGCCGGGGCGGAGTCCAGCAGTTCGCCCATCCTGGTCCGGTCGGTGAAGAGCGCGGCCAGGGCGGTCACGGCGGAGACCGGGTCGTGCGTGGCGGGCAGCCCGGCCGCGGTCAGGATCTCCTGGAGGCGGCCCGGGGACATGCCGGAGGTCGCCTCGGCGACGGTCGGCCCGAGGCCGGTGGGGGAGGCGTGCTGCGGGGACGGCGCGAGGATCTCGCGTGCCGTGCGCACCAGCCGCAGCCGCTCGTCCTCGCCCCAGACGAGGGCCTGCTCGCGCAGCGTGGCCAGGGCGCCGGGCAGCGCGTCGGAGATCGCCCCGCCCGCGTCGTCGAGGCGCTCGCCGTCGTCCCGGCCGTCGCCGGTGAGCAGGCCGAGCAGCGTCTCGTACGTGGCGGGGTCGGTGGCCACCGCGAGCGCCTCGGCGGTCTGCAGCGCGAACCGGTCGAGGTGCTCCAGCGCGCGTACGACCGAGGCACGGGTGCCGGCCCTGGTGGCGAGCTGGGTGATGTCGCCCGGCACCGGGTTGAGGAGATCGGGGCGGGCGCGCAGCAGCCCGGCCAACGACTCGTCGTCCCGGGCCCGGAGAGCTTCGGCGAGCGTCCGCGGTGGTGTGGTCATCCCCATCCGTCCCACGGTAGCCGCTCCGGACCGGCCCGAGGGTCTGTCCGGAGGCCCCCGGGCAGGCCCGGGGGCGCTACCGTCGGTGCAGGGCGGTAGAGGGGAACGATCGCGTGGGGATCGAGAGCGACCAGCTGGTCTACGACTATCTGAGCCGGGTCGGGGACCTGGCACAGCAGCAACAGCTGTCCTCGGCCGCCCGGATGAGGCTGGTCTCGACGCTCCGGGGTGAGATCGACCGGCAGCGCGGAAAGCAGTCCGGGGACAGCCCGGCAGCGGTCCGCCGCATCATCGGAAGGCTCGGCGAGCCGGACGAACTCGTGGCCGCCGCGGCCGCGTCGGGCGACGGCACGGTGGAGCTCGCGGGGCGGCCGGAGCCCGTGCCGGACGAGGCGCGGGGCATTCCGCGTCCGCGCAAGGGGATGCTCCGCAAGGACGGCCGGAAAGACGGTTCCGGCAAGGGCGCGTCGCGGCCGCCGGAGCCCGCACCCGATGCGCCGGACGCACCCGACGCGCCGGACGCACCCGATGCACCCGGTGCGCCCGGCGTACCCGGGGCGCGGGGCGGCCGGGCGCCGTCGCCGCCGCACACGGCCGGTACGGACGAGCTGGGTCCGTCCGGGAGCGAGCCCGACTGGTGGCGGGTCGAGCCGGGGCCGTTCGGCGAGGGGGTCGATGTACCGGGGTTCCTCGGCGGCGTCGAGATCCCGGACATGATGCAGCCGCCCCCGGCCCGGGACGCGGTGCCGCGCCCGCGCACGGCGGGGAACGGACCGGCGTCCGGTGGCGGTGACGAGGACGGGGCCGGTGACGGTGACGGGGCCGAGGACGGCGGCCCGGAGGAGGACGAGGAGGCGGCGCCGAGGCGGCGCCGGCTTCCGGGACTGCGCCGCCGCGCGCCGCGCGAGCGCGGGGCGGGCGGCCACGGCTTCTCCCACCCACTGCTGCTGCTCGCCGCCGTACTGCTGGTGGCGGGCGTCGCGACGGGTTCCTGGCTGGCCCTGGCGGGCGGCTGGCTCCTCGCGTACAGCTCACGCACACTGTCCCGCGCCGAAGCGAAGTGGGCCGCGATGGGGCTGCCGGGCGTGGTCGCGGCGGGCGCCCTGGTCTGGCTGTGGGGCAGGACCGAAGGCCGCTGGGGCGAGCCCATCGGGGCCGGGCAGCTGGGCGACGCGATCGGCGAGATGTGGCCGTGGGTGGTGCGGGGGGCGGCCGTCGCGTCCGCGCTCTACCTGCTGTGGCGGTCGCGGAGGCCACGCACCTGACGACCGGGCGGCGAGTCGGCCGGCTCCGGCCGCCGGAGTCGGCCGGCTGTTCCCGCCCGTTGCATGCCGGGCGTGGGTCGGCTGTTCCCGTCCGTTGCGGGCCGGGCGCGGGCCGGTTGTTCTTCACCCGCGGGTTTGCCGGGTCTGAGCCGGCTGTCCTTCGCCCCGGGGCTCGTCCGGCTTGAGCCGGCCGCTGGGTTGAGCCGGCCGCCCCATCCGCAGGTGCGTCCCGGACTCGGCCGACGGCCCAGCCCCGCCCCGCTCAGCCCAGTCCAGTCCAGTCCAGTCCATCGACGCTCCCCGGTCTCAGCCGGTCATCTTCGCCTGGAACTCGTCGAGGATCTTGTCCGCGGCGGTGTAGCCGATGCCGGCGATCCACAGCCGGTCGTCGACCTTGAAGACCTTGCCGTCCTTGGACGCCTTCAGGTTCTTCCACAGACCGCTGTTCATCGTCTTGGTCGTGCCCGCCTTCGCCGGGTCGCCGTACGTCGACGTGAAGACGACGTCCGCGTCCGCGAGGTCGATCTTCTCGGGCGACACGTCGTACGAGAAGCCGTCCTTGGCCTTGTCGGTGATCGCGGGGCGGCCCATGCCCAGGTCGGCGAGGATCGAGCCGATGTAGTTCTGCTTGCCGTAGATGCGGATGTCGGCACCCTCGACGAAGCGGACGAAGTTGACCTCGGTGGCGGCGGCCTTCTCCTTGCCGCCGACCGCCTCGGTCACCTTCGCGACATGGGCGTCGTAGTCGGCCACGACCTTCTTCGCCTCGGCCTGCTTGCCGAGCGCCTCCGCGTGCAGCTGGAAGTTCTCCTTCCAGGCAGACCCGGTGGACTCCGTCATCACGGTCGGGGCGATCGCCTTCAGCTGCTCGTAACGGTCCCCGTCCCGCACCTTGCTGGTGAGGATCAGGTCCGGCTTCAGCGAGGCGACGGTCTCCAGGTTGGGGTTGGCGATCTCGCCGACCTGCTTGATGTCCTTCGTCCGGCTCGCGGGCAGGTACGAGGGGAAGCTGTCCTCCGACGCCGAGTGCGTCCCGCCGACCGGCTGCACGCCGAGGGTCAGCGCCGAGTCCAGCTCACCGGTGTCCAGGACCACGACGCGCTCGGGGTGCACGGGGACCTCGATGTCGCCCATGGCCGTCTTGACGGTGTGGGTCTTCGCCTCTCCGGAGTCGGAGGAGCCGCTGGCGCTCCCGCCGGACTCCGAGAATCCGCAGGCGGAGAGCGTGAGGGCGCCGGCCAGGGAGAGGGCGCCGAGAGCGAGGGCGCGGCGGTGGACGGGACGGCGGACGGAGGGGGCCATCGGATGCCTTTCGTAGGAGTGAGGAGTCAGGAACCAGGAGTCAGGAGTGGGGATGTGCCCCGAGGCGACCGGGGCCGGTGCGCGGGCTCACGAGGCCGGTCCGGCCTGCCACGGCGCGCCCGGCACCACGAGCGGCGAACCGGTCACCGGGTCCGGGACGATCACCGCCTCCAGGCCGAAGACCTCGCGTACGAGACCGGCCGTGACGATGTCGTCGGGGCGGCCCTCGGCGACGATCCGGCCGGCCTTCATGGCGACCAGGTGGTCCGCGTACCGGGCGGCCTGGTTGAGGTCGTGGAGCACGGTGACGACGGTCCGGCCGCGGGTGCCGTCCGCCGCCGGGGCGGTGAGCCGGCGCACCAGGTCCAGGACCTCCACCTGGTGGGCGATGTCGAGATACGTGGTCGGCTCGTCGAGCAGCAGCAGGTCGGTCTCCTGGGCGAGCGCCATCGCGATCCAGACCCGCTGGCGCTGACCGCCGGACAGCTCGTCCACGGACCGGTCGCCGAGCGCGATGACGTCCGTGCGCTCCATCGCGTCGGTCACCGCCCGCTCGTCCTCGTCCGACCACTGCTGCCACCAGTGCTGGTGCGGCTGGCGGCCACGGGCGACGAGGTCGCTGACGGTGATCGCCTCGGGGGCCACCGGGGTCTGCGGCAGCAGCCCGATCGACTGGGCGATCCTGCGGGTGGGGATCTTCGACAGCTCGGTGCCGTCGAGGAGGACCGCCCCGCCGCGCGGCTTGAGGAGCCGGCCGAGCGCGCGCAGGGTGGTCGACTTGCCGCAGGCGTTCGGGCCGACGATGACCGTGACCCGGCCGTCCGGAATGTCGAGGTCCACCGAGTCGACGACGGTGCGGTCCTCGTACGCGAGCGTCAGCTCCCGTGCGGTGAGCCGGCCGGTCGCGGTCCCGGCGACGGTGGTGCCGGACATCGGGGTCGAACTCATGCTGTGCCTCCACTACGGCCACGACCGCCGCCCTGACCGCGGATGATCAGCCAGATCAGATACGGGGCGCCGACCGCCGCCGTCAGTACGCCCACCGGCAGTTCGGTGGGGGAGAAGAGCCTGCGCGCCAGCAGGTCCGCGAACACCACGATCACCGCGCCGAGCAGCGCCGAGCAGAGCAGCGGGATCTGCGCGGTCCGCGTCATCCGGCGGGCGATCTGCGGGGCGAGGAGCGCCACGAAGTCGACCGGGCCGGCCGTGCCCGTCGCCACGGACGCCAGGACCACGCCGAGCGCGACCAGACCCAGCCGTACCCGCCCCAGCCGTACTCCGAGGGCGGTCGCGGTGTCGTCGTCCATCGATACGGTGCGCTGGGCGCGGGCCGCCCACAGCACGGCGGGCAGCAGGATCAGCAGCGTCCAGCCGATCGGCGCGGCCTCGGACCAGCCGCGGCCGTTGAGCGAGCCGGTCATCCAGATGTGCGCCTGCTGGGCGACCAGGTAGTCGCCCTTCGTCAGGAACAGCGTGGTGACCGAGCGCAGCGCGATGGCGAAGCCGATGCCGATGAGGACGAAGCGGGTGGCGTGCAGCCCGCCCCGCCAGGCGAAGACGTACACGAGCGCCGCCGCGGCCACCCCGCCGATCACGGAGAGGTACGGCAGCACGGTGTACGAGGTGATGCCGAAGGTCATCGCGCCGACCGTGAGCGCGCTCGCGCCCTGGCTGATGCCGATGATGTCGGGGCTGGCGAGTGGGTTGCGGGCGACGGTCTGGATCAGTGCGCCGGCGATCCCGAAGGCGACGCCGACCAGCAGTCCCACGGTCATCCGCGGCAGCCGCAGCGTGCCCACGACCAGTCCGTCCGGGGACGGCTGCCCCAGCACCACCTTCACGACCTCGCCGGGCGCGACGAAGCTCTCGCCGACGCAGAGGTACGCGACACAGACGGCGGCCAGCAGCACGACGAGGGCGGTGGCGACGAGGGCCGCCCGCCGGTGCAGCAGGAACCTTCCCCGCGCCCCGATCCGTACGACCTGATACCCGGCGGGCCGCACTCGGACCGCGGTCTTGGCACTCATGCGGGCACCGCCTTCCGGCGTACGAGGGCGACCAGGAACGGCACCCCGATCAGCGCAGTCATCACACCCGCCGGAATCTCGCTCGGCGGGAAGAGGACGCGGCCGATCACATCCGACACCAGCAGCATCACGGGCCCGATGAGGGCCGCCATCGGCAGCACCCAGCGGTGGTCGGAGCCGACGACCGCGCGGGCGATGTGCGGGACGGCGAGCCCGATGAACGCGATCGGCCCGGCCGCCGCGACACCGACACCGGTCAGCACCGTGGCACCGACACCGCCGACGACCCGGACCGTCGCGACGTTCTGCCCGAGCCCCTTCGCGACGTCCTCGCCGAGCGCCAGCGCGTCGAGCCCACGGGCGACGGACAGCACCAGCACGACCCCCACCAGCAGGAACGGCCAGATCTGCTGTGCCACCTCGGCCTCGCGTCCGGCGATCGAGCCGACCTGCCAGAACCGGAACTCGTCCAGCGCGGACGCCTTGGTCGTCAGCACCGCCGAGACCACCGACACCAGCAGCGCGTTGATGGCGGCACCGCCCAGCGCGAGCTTCACCGGGGTGGCGCCGCCGCGCCCGCTCGAAGCGATCGCGTACACGGCGACGGAGGCGATCGCCGCCCCCGCGAAGCCGAACCACACGTACCCCGTCAGGCTGTGCACCCCGGCGAACGCGATGGCCAGCACCACACCCACCGAGGCACCCTGGCTGATGCCGAGGATGCCGGGGTCGGCGATGGGGTTACGGGTGATGCCCTGGAGCACCGTGCCCGCGATGGCCAGCGCGGCGCCGACCATCAGCCCGATCAGGGTGCGCGGCACGCGCATGTTCCGGATGACTTCGGCGTTGTCGGAGTGCCCGCCGTGCAGCAGGACGTCGAACACTTCGGACGGGGGTATGGAACGGGCCCCCACGGCCAGGCTGAGGAGTACCGCCACGAGCAGCGCCACGACGGCCGCCGCCGTCGCGAGTGCGCGTCTGGAGCGGCGTGGTGCGGCGGCTGACATCGGACCCAATCACATGGCGAAGAACATCAAATGGCGAAGAACAATGCGAAGGTAAGGCTTGGCTAAGTCTAAGCATCACCGTTTCGGGCCCGAAGGCCGCACCGGGGGACGGACCCGGCGCCCGCCCCCGCCGCACCGGGGGATGGACCCGGCGCCCGCCCCCGCGACAATGGACGTCATGCCCTCACACCCCCTGACGGTCGGCTTCGACCTCGACATGACGCTCATCGACTCCCGCCCCGGAATCAAGGCCGCCTACCTGGCGCTCTCCGCCGAAACCGGGACGCCGATCGATGCCGATCTGGTGGTGAGCAGGCTCGGCCCGCCGGTCGAGGAGGAGCTGCGGAACTGGTTCCCGGCCGACGCGGTGGCCGCCACCGCCGACCGCTACCGGGAGATCTATCCCACACACGCCATCACCCCGAGCCCGGCGCTGCCGGGTGCGCGGGAGTCGATGGCGGCGATCCGGAAGCGCGGCGGCCGCGCCATAGTCGTCACCGCGAAGCACCACCCCAACGCGGAACTCCACCTGACCCACCTCGGCATCGCCCCCGACGCGGTCATCGGCGGTCTGTGGGCCGAGGCGAAGGGCCACGCCCTGCGCGAGCACGGCGCCCACATCTACGTCGGCGACCACACCGGCGACGTACGCGGAGCCCGCACGGCCGGCGCCCTGTCGGTGACGGTCACCACGGGCCCGTGCGACGCGGCGGAACTCCGGGCGGCGGGGGCGGACGTCGTCCTGTCGTCGCTGGCGGAGTTCCCGGCGTGGCTGGAGACGTACGCGGCCCAGCACTAGGTTGATCATCCATGGGGGAATTCGAACACTCGGCAGGCACCGGCAACCGCGCCCCACGCACCAAGCGGCTCCGGGCGGCCGTCGCACTGGGAACGGTCGCACTGCTCGTCGCCGTATGGGCCGCGGTGGGCGACAAGTGGCCCTGGAGCGGCGGCCTGCCGGACCGCGCGTGCTGGAACTCCATCGACCAGTCGCTGCTGACCGGGGCGGCCCCGTCGGGCGACGGCTCCTGGAAGGTCACGGAGAGCAAGGACCACTGGGGCGACCCGGAGTGCACGGTGAGCAGGGGTGACTGGCAGCTCAGCACCACCGTGATGAAAACCCCTCTCACGTCGCATCTGTGGTGGGACCTCGGCAGGTTTCCGCTGCCCCACGACCTGCCCGGGATGATCAAGACGAACGGCGACCGGGTGGACGGCTGGCTCCATCTCCCGCAGTGCCCGGACAAACTGGTGAACGTCGACGTCCCCGGCGCGAAGGCGGACCTGCGCGGCGCGGCGGACCTCGCCGCCAGGACCCTGGTCGCCGTCGGCAATGCCCGGATCGCCGAGTGCGGCGGCAAGCCCTTCCCCGTGCCCAAGAGCTTCGACTGGCCCGCGCTGAAGCCGGTGCGCCCTTCCGCGGGAGAGTCGCCCTGCGGCGTGGCGGACGCCGAAACCGTACGGAAATGGGCCGGCGGCGAGGTGACCCGGCTCGGCGCATTCGATGACGCCCCGGTCAGCAGGTGCTCCGTGCTCCAGGACGGCGAGGACGAGCACGACCTGGGACTCTTCTCGGCGGTCGTCCTGCGTGACAGGGCGACCGTGGACGCCTTCTCGCCGACCGGCGTACGCGCCGAAGTACCGGTGTCATCGGGCAAACCCCTGAACCTGACGGCCGAGGCCCTCCGCTACGACCGCGACGCCGTCACGGCTCTGGTGTGCGCCGAAGGCTCCGGGAACAGGTACGTGCACGTGTACGCCTCGGGCACGGACGCCCAGTACACGGCGATCAAGCGCGCCGTCCTGACCACGGTCGCCGCCACCATGAACTGCCCCTGACGCAGCGGCCGAACCCCTACGCCTTCGCCGCGGTTGCTACCGCTTCGCCGCTCCCGCGCGCACCGACCGGATCACGCCTGCCGCGGCGATCAGGAAGCCGACGCCCATCAGCATGCACAGCGACCAGGCGATGGACGGCAGCGGGTGGGTGCCGAGGAAGAGGGGCGCCATCGTGACCAGGGTGGACAGTGCGCCGAGGAAGAAGACGATCGCGCCGATCCTGACCAGCCGGTCACCAGCGCCAGAAGGTGTAGTACTCACCCGGCCAGGGTAGTTCCCGGCGGCGGAGAACCGCCCCGCGGTCAACCCCGCGGCCACCGGCGCGGAAAGCAAGCGCCGTTTCCGGACAGAGTCCGGATGACCAGGCTTGACGAGGGGTACTCCCCCTGGGGAGGCTGCTGCCAGCAGGGGAGCACCACCACTGGATAGCCTGACCTGCTGAGGCTTTGTTCCGGGTTCGGCATACAGGTTGCATACGGGTTGAGATGGGGTGCGTACTTTGCCGACTGGCAAGGTCAAGTGGTTCAACAGCGAGAAGGGCTTCGGCTTCCTCTCCCGCGACGACGGCGGCGACGTCTTCGTGCACTCCTCCGTGCTCCCCGACGGCATCGACGCCCTCAAGCCCGGCCAACGCGTCGAATTCGGGGTCGTCGCAGGTCAGCGAGGTGATCAGGCGCTTTCGGTGGCGGTCCTGGACCCGACCCCGTCCGTCGCGGCCGCGCAGCGCCGCAAGCCGGACGAGCTGGCGTCCATCGTGCAGGACCTGACCACCCTGCTGGAGAACATCACGCCGATGCTGGAGCGCGGCCGCTACCCCGACAAGGCGGCCGGGAAGCAGATCGGCGGCCTGCTGCGCGCGGTCGCCGACCAGCTCGACGTCTGAGAACCGACAGAAGGAGCGCGGCTCAGACGAACGACAGCGCGTCGGGGCCGAGGGGCGGTACCAGTCCCTCGGCCGCCGCGCGGGTCAGCAGTCCGCGGATCGCCGCATAGCCGTCCTCGCCCAGGTCGGCGGTGAACTCGTTGACGTACAGCCCGATGTGCTGGTCCGCCACGGCCGGGTCCATCTCCTGGGCGTGCGCCAGCACGTAGGGCCGGGACGTCTCCGGGTCGTCCCAGGCCATCCGCACCGAGGTGCGCACCGAGTCGGCGAGCAGCCTCAGCGTGTCCGCGCCCAGCGAGCGCTTGGCGATGATCGCGCCGAGCGGGATCGGCAGCCCGGTCGTCTCCTCCCAGTGCCGGCCCATGTCCGCGAGGTTGTGCAGCCCGTAGTTCTGGTACGTGAACCGGGCCTCGTGGATGACGAGACCGGCGTCCACCTTGCCGTCGCGCACGGCGGGCATGATCTCGTCGAACGGCATCACGACGATCTCGCCGACCCCGCCCGGCACCACCTCGGCCGCCCAGAGGCGGAAGAGCAGATACGCGGTGGAGCGCTCGCTCGGTACGGCGACGGTCTTCCCCGTCAGGTCCGTGCCCGCCTCCTTGGTGAGGACCAGCGGACCGCAGCCCCGCCCCAGCGCCCCGCCGCACGGCAGCAGCGCGTACTCGTCGAGCACCCACGGCAGCACCGCGTACGAGACCTTGAGGACGTCGAGCTCGCCGCGCTCGGCCATCCCGTTGGTGATGTCGATGTCCGCGAAGGTGACATCGAGGGCGGGCGCGCCGGGGACCCTTCCGTGCGCCCAGGCGTCGAAGACGAAGGTGTCGTTCGGGCAGGGCGAGAAAGCGATCTGCAGCGGGGCCGACGAGGCGTTCGACGGGGTGGCGGACGGAGTGCCCGACGGGCTGTCCGGCAGATCGTTCGACGGGTCAGGAGTCGTGTCGGTCATGGTGGGTCCAACCTTCCAGTACGGGTACGAGCTTCCCGAACGCCCCGGTGAGCGCGGCCAGCGCGTCGCCGATGCGCCAGGCGTCCCGGTCGCGCGGGCCCACGGCGTTCGAGACCGCCCTGATCTCCAGGACGGGCAGGCCGACGAGCTCGGCGGCCTCCGCGACCCCGAAGCCCTCCATCGCCTCGGCGGCGGCCCGCGGGTGCGCGGCGAGCAGGGCGGCGGCGCGGTCGGCGGAACCGGTCACGGTGGAGACGGTGAGGATGTCGCCGGTGAGGGCACCGGTGGCGGCGGCCGTCGCGCGTACCAGCGACTGGGGCGGGAGATGCCAGGTGCGGCCGAAACCGAGTTCGGTGACCGGTACGAAGCCCGTCGCGGTCTCGGCGCCCAGGTCCGCCGCGCCGATACGGTCGGCCACCACGAGGGAGCCGACCGGGGCGACACCGGCGAACCCGCCGCCGATACCGGCCGAGATCACCAGTCCGTAGCCCTCGTCCGAGGCCAGACCGAAGGCCGCCGAGGCCGCCGCGGCACCCGGTCCCGCGCCGCCCGCGAGGACGTCGAAGGGGCCCGCTCGGTGGATCTCCGCGCCCGGAACCCGGCGCACCGGCGTCTCGGGGGCGGCCCCGGACGCACGCGTGACCGCGTCCCGTTCTGCTGGGACAGCGGTCACGACGAGTACACGCACGGGGCGAATCCTCCGAGGTCAGGAGGGGGAGGGGATCAGGAGGTCTTCTTCAGCTCGAAGTGCCAGATGCCGACGAGCTCCTTGCCCTTCGTCTCCACGATGCTGATCTGCGTCTTGTTCGTGGTCTCGCCGGTCTGGCTGGAGAAGAAGGCGCTGCCCGGGATGGACCGGTAGGTCTTCTTGTACGGCTCCTGCTCGGCCTGCTGACCGTTGATGAACAGGGTCCAGCCGTTGTCCGCGACCTCGGGGTCGACGCCGAAGCGGACCTTGTCGTCCATCGCGACCTCGACGGACTTCTCCGCCTTCTTGTTGAGGCAGCTCTGGTACTCGGACTTCTTGAGGGCCTCGCCGTCGTTGTAGCAGGACGCCTCGGTGCTCACCGAGTTGCCGCCGACCGTTACGGTCGCGAGCGGCGTCGGCTTGTCGCAGGCGGAGAGGACAAGGAGTCCCGCGGACACGGCACCAAGAGCGACGCCGATTCGGCGGCCCTTACCGGAGAAGAACGCAACGGTCATGGGCCGAAGGCTATCGGTCGCTCCGGTTCACGCCACGCGGGGGTGCGGCGAGCCGCGGTGCGCAGTGCTCAGCAGACCCCGTACGGACGTTGCGGCGCCGAGGGCGAGGATGCCCGCGGCGACCGACATGCCCAGTACGCCGTTGAGGGGGAGGGCGATGCCGATGCCGCCGCCGACCACCCAGGCCATCTGCAGCACGGTCTCGGACCGGGCGAACGCCGAGCTGCGCACCTCCTCGGGTACGTCGCGCTGGATCATCGCGTCCAGCGAGAGCTTCGACAGCGCCAGCGTGAAACCCGCGGTGGCGCTGAGCGCGGCGACCATGACCGTGCTGAAGAAGAGCGCGGCGAGCACCGCGACGAGCAGGGCCAGGGCCAGCACGGAGACGACGATCACCTCGGGGCCGCGGGCCCGCAGCCAGGAGCCGACGGCCGTACCGGACGCGTTGCCCACACCGGCCGCGACGCCGACGATGCCGAGCGAGACGGCGGCGCTCTGCCCGGAGAACGGGTGCTCGCGCAGCAGGAACGCCAGGAAGAAGATCAGGAAGCCGGAGAGCGCCCGGTGCGCGGAGTTGGCCTGGAGCCCGTTCAGCACGGACGGGCCCACGGACCGCAGACCCGGCCGCTTCTCGCCGTTCCGCTCCCGGCGCCACGCCCGGCCCGGCCGCCCGCCTCCGCCGCGCCCCGGCTCGCTCCGGGAGACCGCCACGGCGTGCGGCTCCACCAGCTGGGCCTTCCGCTCGCCCTTCGCGGAGTCGACCTTGGGCGGCAGCGTGAAGGCGAGCACGGTCCCGCCGAGGAAGATCACGCACGCGCCGTACAGCGGCCAGCCGGGCCCGACGGTCTGGAGCCCCACCCCGATCGGGGCCGCGATCCCGGTCGCCAGGAGCCCGGCCAGGGTGACCCGGGAATTCGCCTTCACCAGGGAGAAACGCGGCGGCAGCAGGCGCGGTACGACAGCGCTGCGCACCACCCCGTACGCCTTCGAGCAGACCAGTACGCCCAGCGCGGCCGGATACAGCTCCAGGCCGCCGGTGGCGACCGCGCCCGACATGGTGAGCGCCAGCACCGCACGGGCCAGCATCGCCCCGGCCATCGCGGCGCGGCGGCCGTGCGGCAGCCGGTCCAGGAGCGGGCCGATCACGGGCGCCAGGAGCGTGAAGGGGGCCATGGTGACGGCGAGGTAGAGGGCGACCCGGCCGCGGGCCTCGTCCGTCGGTACGGAGAAGAAGACCGTCGAGGCGAGCGCGACCGTGATCATCACGTCGCCCGCGCCGTTCACGGCATGCAGCTCGATCAGTTTCCCGAGCCCGGACTCTCCGGCGCCGTGCGCGTGTGTCGCCTTCCGGATGCCCTTCGCGGTGCCGGTGAACGGCTTGTGGAGGGCATGACCGACCGCCCGGCCCGTCCTGCGGAGCGGGCCGGGTTCTTCGTGCGACCTGGCGGAAGTCACTTCGTCATAGTGCCCCAGCCGCGATGGCGGTGAACCGGCATCGGCACGGGGCGCGGCGTACTTGGCCCTGTCGGGTCAGTGATCCGCCCCGGCCGGACGGGGCCGGGACGGTGGCCGGACGGGGGCTCCGGCGGGCGTTCCCCGTGGGCGACACGGCACCGGATCCGGCGTTGTTCACCACCGGATCCGGCGTTGTTCGGCACGGGATCCGGCGTTGTTTGGGACGGGCAGGTGGGCGGGGGGCGGCGGAGAGGGTAGCGTGCGTAGCGCGCCACCGGCGGTTGTTCTCGGCCGCGCGCCTCTCGGCGATCCCGCAGAATGGGTTGCAGAAGGTGTGCCCGAGGCAGGCAGTAACGGGTGTGGACGTCGACGCGGCCCCCAGGTCCGCTCCGCCCTCACCCGTCATGGCCGAAATCGATGGATGTGCTGGCGCGCTCGTGAGACTGGCGTAGGAGAGAAGCGAGACCTGTGAGTGCTGCGACGACGCGAAGCCGTACGGCCCGTACCCCTGTTCCCGACCGTCTGTGCGCCGAGGCGGTAGATCTGGCCCGCGCGGCGGCCGAGGAGGCAGCCGCGCCGGGGGCCGTCGGTGAGCATGTGGCCGTGGTCTCCGAGGGGGACCGGGTCGTCACGCACTTCTTCGAGTGCGAGGAGCCCGGCTACCGGGGCTGGCGCTGGGCGGTGACCGTCGCGCGGGCCTCCCGCGCGAAGAACGTCACCCTCGACGAAACGGTGCTGCTGCCCGGCAGTGATGCGATCCTCGCCCCGGAGTGGGTGCCGTGGAGCGAGCGGCTGCGCCCCGGCGACATGGGACCGGGCGATCTGCTGCCCACCGAGGCGGACGACATCCGCCTGGAGCCCGGCTACACCGGTGAGGACGAGCCGCCGCCGAACTCCGCGGTCTCCGAGGTCTCGCAGGAGCTGGCCGACCTCGTCGACGCGGAGGACGCGGAGCTGACGACCCGCCGCGCGACGACGAGCCGGGGCTCGATCGCGGCGGTCGCGGACGAGCTCGGGATGCGGCGGGCGCGGGTGCTGTCCCGGTACGGGCTGCACGCGGCGGCCGACCGGTGGGACGAGGCGTTCGGCGCGAAGACGCCGATGGCCCAGGCGGCCCCGGCCTCCTGCGTGACCTGTGCGTTCCTGGTGCCGCTGGCGGGCTCGCTGCGGCAGGCGTTCGGGGTGTGCGCGAACGAGTTCGGTCCGGCGGACGGGCGGGTCGTGTCGCTGTCGTACGGGTGCGGTGGGCACTCGGAGGCGGCGGTGATGCCGAAGCCGCCGAAGCCGGCGCCGCACGCGCTGGACACGATGCAGGTGGACGAGTATCCGTTGCGGCCGGCCCGGGACTCCGGTTCCGTCCCGGCGGAGGCGGACGCGCCGACGGAGGACCTCGGCCACTCGTAGGCGGTGGCCGGGGCGGCGGGGCTTCCCGCGGCGCGCGGGTGCGGGTTGCTCCGGCGGACCGGTTCCGTCCTCAATCGCCGGACGGGCTTGAGCGGGATGCCGGGCACCCCCGGCGGACCGGTTCCGTCCTCAATCGCCGGACGGGCTTGACCTTGTCGCTCGTCCGGGGACCGGGACCGACTTTCTGCGGCCCCGGGTTTTGCCGTCGGTCCGGGGATTCGCCGAGGGCTGGGATTTCGTCGTCCGGGGGTCTTCCGGCGGTCCGGGCATCCTCCGGCGGTTCGGGGATCTTCCGCCGGTCCTGGGGGCTTCCGCCGGTCCGGGGGATCTTCAGCGCGTCCGAGGATCTTCCGTCCGTTCGGGCAATCCGCGTCGGCTCACCGACCGGGGCCAGGCAATCCGCGTCGGCTCACCGAACCGAGGCCGGGTAATCCGCGTGCGGCCCGGCCAACCCGGGCCGGGCGATCCGCTCCGGCCCGGCCAACCCAGCCCGTCCGGCGATTGAGGACGGAACTCTTGCCGTGGAGGGCGGTGCGGCAACCTCCGGCCAAGGCAGAAGCCAAGGCAAGAAGCCAACGCGGAAGCCAAACGCGGAGCCCAAGGGCCCGAACCGGCCGAAGCACTGTTCGGCGGGCCCCGTCCGGTGCGAGGACCCGGTACCTTCGGGCGCACACTTGGCGGCACGGGCAGTGCGCTATCGAAAAGAGCGGAGTCAGAGCGTGAGCATGAATGCGACCGAGGGGGCCGATCCGTTCGGGACCGCACGGCTGCGGCGCGGTGTGCTCGACGCCTGGGGCGCCGGCCCCGCCAGGTTCCGCGAGGACGCCAACGCCGAGGAGGACCTCGCGCTCGGCGGCTACCGCGACCGCCTCGTCGTCGAGCTGGCCCAGAACGCCGCCGACGCCGCCGCCCGCGCCCGGGTCCCCGGCCGGCTCCGGCTCACCCTGCACCCGGCCACCCCGGACAACCCCGCCGTCCTCGCCGCCGCCAACACCGGCGCGCCCCTCGACGCCACCGGCGTGGAGTCCCTCTCCACCCTGCGCGCCTCCGCCAAGCGCGAGGGCCACGAAGGAGCCGTCGGCAGGTTCGGCGTCGGGTTCGCCGCCGTGCTCGCGGTGAGTGACGAGCCCGCCGTCGTCGGCCGGCACGGCGGTGTCCGCTGGTCCCTCGCCGAGGCCCGCGACCTCGCCGCCCGGACGGCCGTCGCCAGCCCCGGCCTCGGCGACGAACTGCGCCGCCGCGACGGCCACGTACCGCTGCTCCGGCTCCCGCTGCCCGCCGAGGGCACCGCACCCGACGGGTACGACACCGTCGTCGTCCTCCCGCTGCGCGACGGCGGCGCCGAGGACCTCGTGGCCCGGCTGCTCGACGCGGTCGACGACGCCCTGCTGCTCACCCTGCGCGGCCTCGAAGAGATCGTGATCGAGACCCCGGACACCGTACGGACGCTGCGCCGCACCGAGCACGGCCCGTACACCCACGTCGAGGACTCCGCACACGGTACGAACCGCTGGCGCACGGTCGCCCACCACGGCCCCGTCGAGCCCGCGCTGCTCGCCGACCGCCCCCGCGAGGAGCGGCTGCGCCCGCACTGGTCGGTCACCTGGGCGGTTCCGGTGGACGCGGAGGGCGCCCCGGTACGCCCCCGTACCCTTCCCGTCGTCCACGCGCCCACCCCCACCGACGAACCCCTCGGCATCCCCGCCCTGCTCATCGCCTCGCTGCCGCTCGACACCGCCCGCCGGCACTTCGCCCCGGGACCGCTCACCGACTTCCTGGTGCAGCGCGCCGCCGACGCGTACGCCGAACTGCTCGCCGGCTGGCAGCCGGTGTCCGTCGACACCATCGACCTCGTACCGGGACCGCTCGGCAAGGGCGAACTGGACGGTGCGCTGCGCGGCGCGATCCTGGAGCGGCTGCCGCGCGTCGCGTTCCTGGCCCCCGCCGCCCCGCGCGACACCACCGCCGAACCGGACCGGTGGGACAGCTGGGACACCGGGGCCGAGGGCGTCCCCGAGACGGCCACCGCGGCGCTGCGGCCCATCGAGGCCGAGGTGCTGGAAGGGGTTGGCGCCGAGACCGTACGGGTGCTCGCCGAGGTCCTGCCGTGTCTGCTGCCCGCCGGACTGGAACGCCGCAGTGAGCTGCGTACGCTCCAGGTCGCCCGGGTCCCGCTGACCGAGGCGATCGACCGCCTCGCCGGTCTGGAGCGCGACGCCGGCTGGTGGCGGCGGCTGTACGACAGCCTCTCCGGCATCGACCCGGACCGCCTCTCCGGCCTGCCCGTGCCGCTGGCCGGAACACCGGAAGCCGCGGCCTCCGGCGCCCCGGCCATGCCCCGCACCACCATCGGGCCCCGCCAGGTGCTGCTGCCGCTGCCCGACGCGCTCGCCGGACCGGTGCTGGAGCGCCTCGCCCGGCTCGGGCTGAAGGTCGCCCACCCGGACGCCGCCCATCCGCTGCTGGAGAAGCTGGGCGCCCTGCCCGCCACCCCGCGCGCCGTGCTGACGACCCCGCAGGTGCGGGCCGCCGTCGCCGGGTCGCTGGACGCGGGCGAGATCTGGGACGAGGACGCGCTGGACGCCGACGAGCTCGCCGAGACCGTGCTCGCCCTCGTACGGGACGCCGATCTGGCACCCGGCGACGAGCCCTGGCTCGGCGCGCTCGCCCTCCCCGACGAGGACGGCGAACCGGCCCCCGCGGGAGAGCTGGTGCTGCCCGCGAGCCCGTTCGCGGCCATCATGCGCGAGGGCGAACTGGCGCTCTGCGACCAGGAGCTGGCCGACCGCTGGGGTGAGCAGCCGCTCACCGCCTGCGGCGTACTCGCCACCTTCGCCCTCGTACGGACCACCGACGTGGTGCTGGACCCGGACGAACTGGAACCGCGCGAGGGCGACTTCGCCGAGCCCGACGACGCCGGGCTGCTGGACGCCGTGGACGTGTGGTGCGAGGACATCCTCGACCAGCTGCCCGACACTCCCGTGCCGCCGGTCGCCACCGAGATCGTCGCGGTCCGCGACCTGGACCTGGTCGACGACGACGCCTGGCCGCAGGCGCTCGCCATGCTGGCCCGGCCGCCACTGCGCGACGCGCTGACCCAGCCGGTGCGGGTGCTGCTGCCGGACGGCACCACGCAGTCGGTGCGCCCGTACACGGCCTGGTGGCTGCGCGACCACCCGGTGCTCGACGGCCGCCGCCCCGCCGGGCTGCGGGCCGCGGGCGGCGACCCCCGGCTGGCCGGTCTCTACGACTCCGCCGACGCCACCGGCTTCGACGACGCCCAGGTGCTGCGCGCCCTCGGCGTACGGACCTCCGTGGCCGCCCTGCTCGACGAGCCGGGCGGCGCTGCCGAACTCCTCGGCCGGCTCGCGGACGAGGACCGCCCGGTCGGCCCCGTACAACTGCACTCCCTGTACACGGCGCTGGCCGATCTCGACCCGGAGCAGGTCACGCTGCCGGACGAGCTGCGGGCCGTGGTCGACGGCGAGGTGCGGGTCGTCGACGCGGCGGACGCCGTGATCGCGGACGCCCCCGATCTGCTGCCGCTCACCGACGGGCTCCCGCTGCTCCCGGTCGCCCCGACGCGCGCGGCGGAGCTGGCCGAGCTGTTCCAGGTGCGCCGGCTCGGCGAGTGCGTCGAGGCGGAGGTGTCGACGGAGGGCGAGGAGCACCGGGTGCCGGACGCGGTGCGGGTGCTGCTCGGCGCGGGGACGCCGGACGCGTACGTCGAGCACGGCGAACTGCGCGCGGGCGGCGTCGAACTGGACTGGCGCCGCACACCCGACGGTACGGTCCACGCCGCCACGCTGGAGGGCGTCGCGGCGGGCCTGGCCTGGGCGGCGGGCCAGTGGCCGCGCCGCTTCGAGGTCGCGGCGCTGCTGGAGGACCCGTCCCGGACGGATGAGCTGGCCCGGGACCGCTGGTTCGACTGAGAGCCTTTGGACCGGCCGGGGCCGAACGCGTGGGGAATTTACGGAAAAACCCCAATGGCCGCACAACCCTTCACGTTTGAGGATGGTCTCGTCTCTGAAGCCACCAGGCTTCAGAGACGATCTTGGGTCTGCGGGAGCGGTCAGCCTCCGCGGGCCCCTTCTCCAACTTGGGGAATGAACATGCGCATTCGTGCCACCGTGGCCGCCGTCAGCGGCGCCCTGGCTCTTTCCGCCCTCGTCGTACCGTCGGCCGCCCAGGCCGGCGACGCGCACGGCGCGACCGGCTCCGTCGCCGACGCCGCGCGTGCGGCCCAGTCCGGCTCCGCCGCGAAGTCCGGCGCGCGTTCCCTCGCGGCCGCGAACACCGTGGGCCAGCTCGACCTGGTCTTCTCCAAGTTCACGGTCAACGGCGGCAAGCCGATCGCCGTGGGCACCGCCGCCACGAAGATCGTGCCGACCACGTTCACCGTGACGCACGGCGCCGACGTGGACATCTTCGCCTCGGACTTCGAGCTCGGCGTCGGCCTCTACCGCGGCTCGTTCGACGCCCCGGCGAACGAGCTGTACGGCGATACCTCCCCCACCTGCAAGAAGGTCTCCGCCACGGTCGCCACCTGCACCGGGCGGATCGCCGTCTCGCCCGTCTACGACCTGATCGGCAACGCCGACGCCACCACGTGGAAGGGACAGGGCTTCGCCGTCGACTACAACGGCGAGAACCGGAACGACCCCGACCCCTCCAAGCTCGGGTTCGCGCTCCAGGGCGACCTGGGCACCACCAGGGTCCAGCGCTTCTCGAAGCTGACCGTCAACGCGGCTCCGGAGCCCGTCAAGAAGGGCGGGACCATCACGGTCACCGGAAAGCTGTCGCGGGCCAACTTCGACGACCTGGCCTACCACGGCTACGCCACGCAGTCCGTGAAGCTCCAGTTCCGCAAGAAGACCAGCTCCACGTACTCCACGATCAAGACGATCAAGACGAGCAGCACCGGCACCCTGAAGACCACGGTCAAGGCCTCGGTCGACGGTTACTGGCGCTACAGCTTCGCCGGTACGGCCAGCACCCCGGCCGTCACCACCGCCGGTGACTTCGTCGACGTGAAGTAGTTCCACCCGGCACCGTCACGGCCGCCCGTGGCCACCTCGGCCGCCCGCGGCCACCCCGTGGGCAGCGGGATCCCTCCGCGAGGGGTCCCGCTGCCCACGCAGCCGTCCCGTGCATTCCCGTCCGGCCCTCAGGGCCTTTCTCCACGGAGAAAACCATGCGCTTTCGTGCCACCGTCGCCGCAGCCTCCGGCGCCCTGGTCCTGTCCGCCCTCGCCGTACCGGCGGCGCACGCGGCATCGGCCGATCCCGTCATCTCCAGGATCACCGTCAACGGCGGCAAGGACGTGGTCCTGGGCACCACCGCCAAGAAGACCGTCACCGTCTCGGTGACCGCCTCGCACGCCACCGGCATCGAGACCGGCTGGCTGATCCTGTGGCACGGCAAGGACCAGGAAGAGGGCATGGACGGCGCGCTGCTGCCCAACGAGGACGAAGCGACCTGCAAGGCCGCGAGCGCGACCACCAGCACCTGCTCCCTCACCATCACCATCGACCCCAGGGTCGACCTGTACAAGAACGCGCTGGCCGGCTCCTGGCACGTGCTCGCGGGTGCGGAGGCCAAGGACGGCTCCAGCTACTACTCGGACTACGCCGCCACGGCGAAGATCCAGCGGCTGTCGAAGCTGACCGTCAACGCCTCGCCGGAGCCCGTCAAGAAGGGCAGGACCATCACGGTCACCGGGAAGCTGTCGCGGGCGAACTGGGAGGACCACGCGTACCACGGCTACACCGGCCAGTCGGTGAAGCTCCAGTTCCGCAAGAAGACCAGCTCCACGTACTCCACCGTCAAGACGATCAGGACGAACAGCACGGGGAACCTGAAGACCACGGCCAAGGCCTCGGTCGACGGCTACTGGCGCTACAGCTTCGCCGGTACGTCCACCACCCCGGCCGTCACCACCGCCGGCGACTTCGTCGACGTGAGGTAACGGCGCGGGGCAACGGGGGCGCGGGACCGCCCGCTACACCGGGAAGCGTCGGCCGACCAGCCGCCAGGCGTACTCCAGGCCGGCCGACGCCACCACCGCGATGCCCACCGCCGCCCACGGCATCGTCGTCCCCACCAGCTTCAGCGCGAAGAACTCCTGAAGCCACGGCACCACCAGCACGATCAGGAACGCCAGCCCCATCGCCGCGACCAGCGCGACCCGCCACCAGGTGTACGGGCGGGCGATGATCGCCAGCACCCACATCGAGACCAGGAACAGCGTGAGCGTGGCCGCGCTGGTCTCGGCGTCGAGGGCGCCCGGACCGGAGTAGTGGTGCCGGGCGATCAGATACGTCGCGAAGGTGGCGACGGCCGCGATGACGCCCGACGGGATCGCGTACCGCATGACCCGGCGCACGAAGTGCGGATGGGCGCGCTCCTTGTTGGGGGCCAGGGCCAGGAAGAACGCCGGGATGCCGATGGTCAGCGTCGACAGCAGGGTCAGATGGCGGGGCAGGAACGGGTAGTCGACCTGCGTGCAGACCACCAGGACCGCCAGCAGCACCGAGTAGACGGTCTTGGTCAGGAACAGGGTGGCGACCCGGGTGATGTTGCCGATCACCCGGCGGCCCTCGGCGACCACGGACGGCAGCGTCGCGAAACTGTTGTTCAGCAGCACGATCTGGGCGACGGCCCGGGTCGCCTCGGAACCCGATCCCATGGAGACGCCGATGTCGGCGTCCTTCAGCGCGAGTACGTCGTTGACCCCGTCACCGGTCATGGCGACGGTGTGGCCGCGGGACTGGAGGGCGGCGACCATGTCCCGCTTCTGCTGCGGGGTGACCCGGCCGAAGACCGCGTTCTCCTCCATGGCCGTGGCCATCTCGTCCGGGTCGGTGGGCATCCGGCGGGCGTCCAGGGTGTGCTCGGCGCCCGGCAGGCCCAGCTTTCCGGCGACCGCGCCGACGGAGACCGCGTTGTCGCCGGAGATCACCTTCGTGGCGACCCGCTGGTCGTCGAAGTAGGCCAGGGTCGCCGCGGCGTCGGGCCGCAGCCGCTGCTCCAGGACGACCAGCGCGCTCGGCACCGCCCCGGCCGCGCTGTCCGGCCCGTCGAGCGCCCCCTGCGCGCGGGCCAGCAGCAGCACCCGCAGGCCCTGCTCGTTGAGCTGCTCGATCTCGGTGAGCGCCGGGTCCTGCTCGGGCAGCAGCACATCGGGGGCGCCGAGCAGCCAGGACGACTCCCGGCCGCCGCCCTCGTCGAACGCGGCGCCGCTGTACTTGCGGGCCGAGGAGAACGGCAGCGTCTGGGTGCACAGCCACTTCTCGCCGTCCGGGTAGGCGTCCACGATGGCCTGGAGGCTGGCGTTGGGCCGGGGGTCGGACGAGCCGAGGGCGCCCAGCACGCTCCGGATGTACGCGTCGTCCGCCCCGCCCAGCGTCCGGACCTCGGTGACGTCCATGCTGCCCTCGGTGAGGGTGCCGGTCTTGTCCAGGCAGACGACGTCGACGCGGGCCAGCCCCTCGATGGCGGGGAGCTCCTGCACCAGGCACTGCTTGCGGCCGAGCCGTACGACGCCGATCGCGAACGCGACCGAGGTGAGCAGCACCAGGCCCTCGGGGATCATCGGGACGATGCCGCCGACGGTGCGGGCGATCGATCCCTTGAGGTCGTTGTCGTTGACGACGAGCTGGCTGATGACCAGGCCGATCGCGGTCGGCACCATCATCCAGGTGATGTACTTGAGGATCGTGGAGATGCCGGTGCGCAGCTCGGACTGGACGAGGGTGAAGCGGGACGCCTCCTCGGCGAGCTGCGCGGCGTAGGCCTCGCGGCCGACCTTGGTGGCGGTGAAGGCGCCGCCGCCGGCGACCACGAAGCTGCCGGACATCACGGGGTCGCCGGGCCGTTTCAGTACCGGGTCGGCCTCGCCGGTGAGCAGCGACTCGTCGATCTCCAGGCTGTCGGCCTCGGCGACCGTGCCGTCCACGACGGCCTTGTCGCCGGGGCCCAGCTCGACGAGGTCGCCGAGGACGATCTCGGAGGTGGAGATCTCGGCCGCGACGCCGTCGCGGCGCACCGTCGGTTTTGCCTCGCCGATGACCGCGAGGCTGTCCAGGGTCTTCTTGGCCCGCCACTCCTGGACGATGCCGATGCCGGTGTTGGCGATGATCACGAAGCCGAAGAGGCTGTCCTGGATCGGCGCGACGAACAGCATGATCAGCCAGAGCACGCCGATGATCAGGTTGAACCGGGTGAAGACGTTGGCGCGGACGATCTCGCGGACGGAGCGGGACGAGCGGATGGGTACGTCGTTGACCTCGCCGCGGGCGATCCGCTCGGCGACCTCGGCGGCGGTCAGCCCGCGGGGGTCCACGGCCGGGGCGGGCAACTTGACCGGGTGGACCGGGTCGAGCTCCGCCCCGGCGTCGATCATGGCCGAAATCGGATGGCCGGTGGAGCCGCTTGCTTCGGGGGTCTGCTCGCCGAAGGAATGGGATGCCCGCTGCGTCATGGTTCCGACGGTACGGGTGGATGGTCCGATTCACCCACTGGGTGGTCCGAAGATCAGACCGGGGGAGGAGGGGGATGGTCCTGCGGTCGTACGGGTCGGGTGCCGGACCCTCAGGTGGAGGCGCCCTTTCCGGTGTCGCCCGGGGCCGCGGCTTCGGCCGCCCGCCTGATCGCCGCGTCGCGCCCCCGCACGTACCAGATGCCGATCAGGCCGAGTCCCGCACCGGCCAGGCAGGTCCACACCCACCACAGATGTCCGTGGTCGTCGAACCAGCCGTAGAAGGGGAGCTGGACCAGGAAGAGGACGAACCAGAGGATCGTGCCGCCGGTGATGGTGGCGACGACGGGCCCCTCCAGGGGCTCGGGTGCCTCGTGCTTCGGTGTCCACTTCGCCATGGACTCAGTGTATGGGGCCCCTGTGCGAAGCCCGCTCGGGCCGGTGGCCCAAGGGTCTACGCGCGGAGATAGCGATCTTCGCCCTATGTATTCATACTGAATCTGCTTAAGGCTGACTCGAATTGCTCGTGTGAAAGTCCAAAGCTGACCACTTTCTTCCCCCCTCTACGTACGACTGAGGTCATACATGTCCCCCTCGGCCACCGCTCCGGTCGATGCCCAGCAGCCCGCGGCCCCCCAGCCGCAGGGCGGCCTGGATCGTTTCTTCAGGATCTCCGGGCGGGGGTCGTCGGTCGCCCGCGAGATCCGTGGCGGATTCGCCACGTTCTTCGCGATGGCGTACATCATCGTGCTGAACCCGATCATTCTCGGCAGTGCCAAGGACATGTACGGTCATCAGCTCGACGGCGGCCAGCTGGTCACCGCCACCGTGCTGACCGCCGCGTTCTCCACGCTCCTGATGGGCGTCATCGGCAATGTGCCGATCGCGCTGGCGGCCGGCCTCGGCGTCAACACCGTCGTCGCCCTCCAGCTCGCCCCGCGGATGAGCTGGCCGGACGCCATGGGCATGGTCGTCCTCGCGGGCATCGTGGTGATGCTGCTGGTCGCGACCGGGCTGCGGGAACGCGTGATGCACGCCGTGCCGACGTCGCTCCGCAAGGGCATCGCGATCGGCATCGGCCTCTTCATCCTGCTCATCGGTCTGGTCGACTCGGGCTTCGTCTCCCGCGTCCCGGACGCCGCGCACACCACGGTGCCGCTCCAGCTCGGCAGCGACGGCCACCTCAACGGCTGGCCGGTCCTGGTCTTCGTCATCGGCGCGCTGCTCACCCTCGCGCTGATCGTCCGCAAGGTGCCGGGCGCGATCCTGATCTCCATCGTCGCGATGACGGTCGTCGCGATGGTCATCGACGCGATCGCCGATCTGCCGGCCGGAGCGTGGGGCCTGACCGTCCCGCAGTGGCCGGGCAACCCGGTCGCCACGCCGGACTTCGGGCTGTTCGGTCAGGCCAGTCTGTTCGGCGGCTTCAGCAAGGTCGGTGTGCTCACCGGCATCCTGTTCGTCTTCACGGTCCTGCTGTCCTGCTTCTTCGACGCGATGGGCACCATCCTCGGGGTCGGCGACGAGGCGAAGCTGACGGACAAGGACGGCAACTTCCCCGGCATCAACAAGGTGCTGTTCGTGGACGGCATCGCGGTCGCCGCGGGCGGTGCGACCTCCGCCTCCGCGGGCACCTGCTTCGTGGAGTCCACGGCGGGTGTCGGCGAGGGCGCCCGCACCGGCTTCGCGAGCATCGTGACGGGTCTGCTGTTCACGGTGGCGCTGTTCCTCACGCCGCTGGCGACCATGGTCCCGTCGCAGGCGGCCACCCCCGCGCTGCTGGCGGTGGGCTTCCTGATCATCTCGGGCTCGGTGCGGGACATCGACTGGAGCGACTACACGCTCGCCATTCCGGCCTTCCTCGCCATGCTGATGATGCCGTTCACGTACTCGATCACCAACGGCATCGGCATCGGCTTCATCGCCTTCTCCGTGCTGCGCGTGGTGGCCGGGCGCTGGCGCGAGGTGCCGGTGCCCATGTACGTGGTCTCCGCGGTCTTCGTCTTCTACTACGCGATGCCGGCCCTCGGCCTCACGTGACCTCTCCGGCCCTGATCCCCGCGGTCCCCTCCGGGCCGTAGAACCTCTCCGTCTCGTCGACGGCCGCCTTGAAGCGCTCGTCGAAATCATCGCGAATGAGCGTCCGGACCACATAGTCCTGGACGCTCATTCCGCGTTTGGCGGCATGCTGCCGGAGCCGGTCGAGCAGCTCACCGTCTATCCGCAGGCTGAGCACAGTCGATCCCATGGCAAGCAGGGTTACGGCCCAGCGGGTCGCTTCGCGTCACTTTACGGATCCGACTCACTCGTTCGGGTGACCGATTGGGTGAAGTGCCTCTCGCGCGTGTAACACGAATGGTCTTTAGGACGACTAATGAGTTACGCTAATAAACATGCCTGACCTGATCCACGACGGCGACAGTGCGGCCGCCGTGAGCTCCCTCCGCTCCGCCGTGATGCTGCTCAGCCGACGCCTCAAGCACCAGCGCGTCGACGAGTCGCTGAGCCCCACCGAGATGTCGGTGCTCGGCACGCTCGCCAGGTGCGGCTCGGCCACGCCGGGCGAGCTCGCCCGCAAGGAGCATGTGCAGCCTCCGTCGATGACCCGCATCGTCGCGCTGCTGGAAGCGAAGGGGCTGGTCAGACTGGAACCGCACCCCGATGACCGTCGCCAGAAGGTGGTCAGCCAGACCGAGCAGGCCGAAGCCATGCTCGAAGAGAGCCGCTCCAAGCGGAACGCCTGGCTGACCGCCCTCGCCGAGGGCCTGGACGAGGACGAGTGGGAGACGCTGCGCAAGGCGGCGCCCGTGCTGGAGAAGCTCGCCCACCTGTAGCGGTACGGACCGCGCCGGACCACAGCCGGCGCGCCGCCCGCCCCGCCGCACCCCGTCAGTCAGCGAAACGTATACGCCCGAGGAGGCGAACCCTTTTGAGTACGGGATCCGGAGCAGACTCCGCCCCCGCACCGACTTCCACCCACGAGAGCAAGCCCGGCGGGACCTTCTCGTCGCTGAAGATCCGTAACTACCGCCTGTTCGCCACGGGCGCCGTGATCTCCAACACCGGTACCTGGATGTCCCGCATCACGCAGGACTGGCTCGTCCTGAGTCTCACCGGGTCCGCCGCCGCCGTCGGCATCACCACGGCGCTCCAGTTCCTCCCGATGCTTCTGTTCGGCCTCTACGGTGGTGTCATCGCGGACCGCCTGCCGAAGCGGAAGCTGCTCCTCTTCAGCCAGGCGGCGCTCGGCCTCTGCGGGATCGCCCTCGCGGTGCTCACGCTCTCCGGTGTCGTCCAGGTGTGGCACGTCTACCTCATCGCGTTCCTGCTCGGCATGGTGACGGTGGTCGACAACCCGGCCCGCCAGTCGTTCGTGTCCGAGATGGTCGGCCCCGCCCAGCTGCGCAACGCGGTCAGCCTCAACTCGGCGAACTTCCAGTCCGCCCGGCTCATCGGCCCGGCCGTCGCCGGTGTCCTGATCACCACGGTCGGCAGCGGCTGGGCCTTCATGTTCAACGGCCTGTCGTTCGTCGCCCCGCTCATCGGCCTGATGCTGATGCGCACGAGCGAGCTGCACAGGGCCACCGTCGTACCGCGCGCCAAGGGACAGCTGCGGGAGGGCCTGCGTTACGTCTCCGGCCGCCCCGAGCTGATCTGGCCGATCGTCCTGGTCGGCTTCGTCGGCACGTTCGGGTTCAACTTCCCGATCTGGCTGACCGCCTACGCGGACGAGATCTTCCACGGCGGCGCCGGGATGTACTCCTTCTTCAACATCCTGATGGCGGCCGGCTCCCTGGCCGGCGCCCTGCTCGCCGCCCGCCGCCGCTCCTCCCGGCTGCGGATGCTGGTGGCCGCGGGCACGGCGTTCGGCGTGCTGGAGATCATCGCGTCGCTGTCGCCGTCCGTCTGGCTCTTCTCGATCTTGCTGGTCCCGATCGGCATGATCGGCCTGACGACCAACATCAGCGCGAACACCAGCGTCCAGATGGCCGCCGACCCGGCCATGCGCGGCCGGGTCATGAGCCTGTACATGATGGTCTTCGCCGGTGGTACGCCGGTGGGCGCCCCGATCGTCGGCTGGATCAGCGACGCCTACGGGGTCCGTACCGGCATGGCCGTCGGCGGGGCGTTCTCGCTGGTGGCCGCACTCGGCGTCGGCCTGATGCTGGCCCGCGTGGGAGGCCTGCGCCTCCGCGTCGACCTGCGGCCCGGCCGCCCGCACGTCCGGTTCGTCCCCCGGGAGGGGCTGGCCACGGCGGCGTGAGCGCCGTTTCACGAGGCATATGGCAGGGCCCCGACCGGTGAGCACCGGTCGGGGCCCTGCCATATGCCCACGCATGGAGACCTGGACGCGCCGGTACGGTGCGACACTCGGCGCATGAGCCGTCTCAGACTCTTCGTCGCCGTGCTGCCGCCCGCCCCCGCCGTCGAGGAACTGCGCCGCGCCGTCGCCCCGCTGCACGCACTGCCCGAGGCCGGGCATCTTCGCTGGACCGGGGTGCCCGGCTGGCACTTCACGCTGGCCTTCCTCGGGCTCGTGGACGAGGAACTGCTGCCCGAGCTGGAGGAGCGCCTCGCGCGGGCCGCCCGCCGCACCGAGCCCTTCCCGCTGCGGATCCACGGCGCCGGCCGGTTCGGCGGGCGGGCGCTCTGGGCGGGGGCCGCGGGGGCGCTGGACACACTGCGGCTGCTCGCCGAGCGCGCCGACGCCGCCGCCCGCCGCACCGGCATCCCGATGGACGAGCACCGCCGCTACCACCCGCACCTCACCCTCGCCCGCAGCCGCCGCGCCGAGATCGACCTGCGCCCCTGCACCGAGGCGCTCGGAGGCTTCGAGGGCACCGGGTGGGAGGTCGGCGAGATGGCCCTCGTACGCAGCAATCTGCCGGACAGCGGGGTGCCGGGCGAGCGGCCCCGGTACGAGGTGGTCGCATCCTGGTCGCTGGGGCACTGAGGGCGGCGGTTACGCTCAAAGGGTGGACCCGAAGACCAGAAACCGCATCATGGCGGCCGTGCTCGTGCTGATGTTCGTCGTCGTCGCCGTGGCGGCCGCCGTCGGGGCGTGACCGGCGGGCGACCTGACCGGACGGGTCTCAGCGGCCGCGGCGCAGCCGGCCGAACCGGCGCCGCAGTCCCCGCAGCGGCCTGCGCGTGGGCGGCCGCCCACGGCGTACGCCCTCGGCGTCCGGTGGCAGCGGCCGCCATGCGCCGTCCGGTGAGAGGACCGGCACCTGGCGCTCCGCCTGGGCCCGGATCTCGTGGTACGCCTGATGGGCGGTGCCCTGGTACGCCTCGTTGTACGAGGCCAGTGCGGCGCTCAGGGCCGAGCCCGCGACCCCGCGCCGACGGGCGACGACCGCGAGCCAGGTGAAGAAGCCCATGACCGCGGTCAGGGCCGCGACGATGACCAGGAGCGGCACGACTTCGTCCATGCCGCGAGCTTAGGACCTCTTCGTGCCCCTCAGACAGTGAGCGCCGACGCCGTCTCCCGGGCGAACGCCTCCGGGTTGTCCAGCATGATGTTGTGCCCGCAGTCCGGGACCGCCACGACGCGTACCCCGTGTTCGACGAGCGCCCCCTCGCCGGGCAGCGGCCCGTCGGCCGACGGGCGCAGGAACGTACGCGGGATCTTCAGGTCCAGCAGGAGCTCCCGCATCGTCGGAGTCGTCCCCCGGGCGAGGTGCACCGCGCTGCGGTGCAGCGCCTCGTGGCCGGCCAGGCGCATGGTCGCCCACCAGTGCGGCCCGACCCGGTCGCGCACCTCGGACCGGCCGTGCGCCAGGAACTCCTCCTCCGAGTACGCCGCGATGCCGCTGCTGCCCGGCCGGGCGGGGCCGGGCGCGACCGGGTCCAGATTGGCGTCGACCAGGACCAGCCGGGCCACCAGGTGCGGATGGCGCGCCGCGAGCACGATGGCCACCGCGCCGCCCATGCTGTGCGCGATCACGTCGGTGCCGTACGCCTCGGCCGTCTCCAGTGCCGCCGCCACCGCGTCGGCGTGCTCCTCCAGCGTGTAGCCGAACTCCGTGGGGCGGTCGCTGATCCCGAAGCCGAGCATGTCCATGAGCAGCGAGCGGCTGTCCGCCAGCAGCGGATGGGCGGCGCTCGCGGTGAAGTACGGGCCGGACGAGGCCCCCAGCCCGTGCAGATAGACCCGGGTCCGGGCGCCGCCGGGCCGGCCGGGAAGCTCCACCCACCTGATACGCGCGCCGTCCGCCGTCACCTGGGCGTTGTGCATGACTCCTCCTCCGCTCCCTCTTCAACCATCGGCGAGACTATACATCGATGCCGAGGTATATCTAGAGGCATCGGGGAGGATACGCACATGCTGGAACTGGCCATCCTTGGATTTCTGTACGAGCAACCGCTGCACGGCTACGAGCTGAAGCGCCGGGTCGCCCACCTCACCGGACACGTCCGCCCCATCGCGGACGGCACGCTGTACCCCGCGATCAAGCGCCTGGAGCGCGCCGGATGGCTGGAGCGCCGCACCGAACCCGGCAGCAGGGCCGCCCCCCGCCACACCCTCACCCTGACCGGCCCGGGGCGCGAGGAGCTGCGGCGACGGCTGCGGGAGGCCGACGAGGCGGACATCAGCGACGAGAACCGCTGGTTCACCGTCCTCGCCTTCCTGCGCCACCTGTCGTCCCCGGCCGAACAGGCCGATGTACTGCGGCGCCGGCTCGCGTTCCTGGAGGAGCCGAGCAGCTTCTTCTACGAGGGGGAACGGCCGCTGGGCGCCGAGTCGTTCGACGACCCGTTCCGGCGCGGGCTGCTGAGGATCGCCCGCGCGACCGGCGAGGCGGAGCTGGACTGGCTGGCGGCGACGCTGAAGGAACTCGACGCGTCCTGAACCGGGGTACGGAAGAGGGCCGCCGCCGCCCCGCCGGAGGCGAGGGTGGCGGCGGCCCGTCAGCAGGTCCTCACGAGCAGGTCCTTACGAGCCAGGTCATAAGCACGCCCTCATGAGGAGCTCTTCGCGAGCGGGTACTCACCAGGCGAACGCCTCCGGCGAAGGCCCGGGCCCCGGGAAGATCCTTTCCAGCGACGCCAGCAGCTCCGCCGAAAGGTCGAGCTCCAGCGCCCGCAGCGCCGAGTCCAGCTGCTCCCGGTTGCGCGGCCCGACGATCGGCCCCGTCACCCCCGGCCTGGTGAGCAGCCAGGCCAGGCCGACCTCGCCCGGCTCCAGGGCGTGCTCGTCGAGCAGGTCCTCGTACGCCTGGATCTTCTCGCGCTGCGCCGAGTCCTTCAGCGCGTCCGCGCTGCGGCCGGAGGCCGACCGCCCGGTCGTGCCCTCGCGCTCCTTGCGGAGCACACCGCCCAGCAGTCCGCCGTGCAGCGGGGACCACGGGATGACGCCGAGGCCGTAGTCCTGCGCGGCCGGGATGACCTCCATCTCGGCGCGGCGCTCGATCAGGTTGTAGATGCACTGCTCGCTGACCAGGCCCAACGAGCCGCGCCGGGCGGCCAGTTCATTGGCCTGGGCGATCTTGTAACCGGCGAAGTTCGACGAGCCCGCGTAAAGGATCTTGCCCTGCTGGACCAGGACGTCGATCGCCTGCCAGATCTCCTCGAACGGGGTGTTCCGGTCGACGTGGTGGAACTGGTAGAGGTCGATGTGGTCCGTCTGGAGCCGCTTCAGCGAGGCGTCGACGGAGCGCCGGATGTTCACGGCCGAGAGCTTGTCGTGATTGGGCCAGGGCTCGCCGTCCGTGCCCATGTTCCCGTACATCTTGGTGGCCAGGACCACCTTGTCGCGGCGCTCGCCGCCCTTGGCGAACCAGGTGCCGATGATCTCCTCGGTGCGGCCCTTGTTCTCGCCCCAGCCGTACACGTTCGCGGTGTCGAAGAAGTTCAGCCCCGTGTCCAGCGCCGCGTCCATGATGGCGTGGCTGTCCACCTCATTGGTCTGCGGGCCGAAGTTCATGGTGCCGAGGACGAGGCGGCTGACCTTGAGTCCGGTGCGTCCGAGCTGTGTGTACTCCATGGGCGTCAAGCCAACGCCTTCGAGCCCGCTCGAAGCAAGGGCGGCCGTACGGGACCGCCCCCGGCGAAGGGGCCGGGGGCAGTCCCACGGGGCGGGCTACTTCAGGTACACGATGCCGTCGGTGGTGATCGTCGGCCGGCCCGAGGTGGCGACGACAACGATCTTGACGGTGTGCTTGGCACTGGACGACCAGCTCTTCGTCCACAGCGCGTCGCGGTACTTGGTGGTGCTGGACTTCAGATCCACCGTGGACACCTTCACTCCGTCCACATAGACGTACGCCTGGCCGGAGGTGGTCGCCCGGGACGCCACCAGGGCGACCGAGCGGCCGGTGAACGTCCAGCTCAGCGAGGCACCCTTCGACGAGCTGGAGTACGACTTGCCGCCGAGGTAGCTCGCCGAGGACCGCGTCGTCCACGTACCGGACTTCGTCGCCGAGCTCTCCTGCACGATGACCGGCGTACCGGCGACCGAGGCGGTGGCGGTGTTGCCCGCCCGGTCGTACGCCTTCATGGACCAGGTGGTCGCCACGCCGGACTTGGCGGTGTGCGAGGCGCTGGCGGTCGTCGGGCCGTAGGTCCTGGCCACCGGTGCGGTGAGCCGGACCTCCTTGAGCGAAGCGGCGTCGGTGGCCTTCCACTTGAGGGTGAGCGGGACGGCCGTGGTGTTCACCGTGCCGGTGCGCAGCGCGAGGTTCGGCTTGGTGGTGAACGTGGGCGCCGTCTGCTCGGCGACCACGGTGGCCGCCGCCGACGTGGTGACCTTGCCCGACTGGTGGGTGGCGCGGACCTGCACCTGGTGGGTCCCGATGGCGAGGGTGGCCGGCGCGGAGGCCGCGGTGCCCGGGGTGGTGGCGACGGACCTGCCGTCGACCAGCAGCTCGTACTTGGAGACGAACGCGCTGGGGGTGCTCGCCGACCAGCCCACGGTGATCGCGGACCTGGTGTAGTACGTGGTGCCCGAGAGCCCGGCGCCGGTCACCGACTTGACGGCCAGCCCGGTGACGGGGCCCGCGGCGAGATCGCGGACCGACTTCAGCTGCCCGTACAGCAGGTTGCCGGGGCACTGGGTGTTGAAGCCGTCGCGGTGCCCGGAGATCTGCTTGAAGGAGTACTTCGTACCGGCGGTGAACTTCGTGCCGAAGTAGTTGCCGCCGGTGGCGCCCGCGGTGAGCATGGTGCTGCCCGCCGGGTCGCCCTTGTACTGGCCGAGCTTCCACGCGGCGACCCGGGCCACCGCCGTGGTTACCGCGGCGGGCGCGGTCGCGTCCGTGTACGTGCCGATGACCGCGATACCGGCCGACTCCCGGTTGAAGCCGTAGGTGTGCGCACCGAACACCGGCCGGTCCACACCGCCCTTACGGCCCTCGAAGACCGTCCCGCACTTGTCGACCAGGAAGTTGTAGCCGATGTCCTTCCACTTCTCGCTCTGGACGTGGTACGCGTACAGGCTGCGCACCACCGCCGCGGAGTCGGCGCAGGTGTAGGTGTTGCTTCCCGCGGTGTGGTGGACGAACACGGCCTTGACGCCGTCCAGGTACTCCGGCGCCTCCGGGCTGATCGACTCGTCGGCGCCCCAGCCGGCCCGCGAGACGATCGGCGGCTTCGGCACGGTCGACGGCGGCGCGGGCGGCAGGGTCTCGGCCGGGGAGGAGCTCGGCGACGCCGAGGGGCTCGGGCTCGCCGGGGGAGTGGGCTCCTCGGTGGCCGGTCCGGACGGGGCCGGTGACTCCGGTTCGGTCGGCGTGGGTCCGGCGGGCGTCTCCGTGCCGTCGCCCGGCGCGGCCGGGTCCGACGGGACCGGCTCCACCGGGTCGGTGGAGGGCGTGGCCGAGGGGTCCTCGGCGGGCAGGTCGGCAGCGAAAGCGGCCGGTTCGGCGGCGAGCGCGCTGCCCCGGCCCGGGGCCACGGTGTCCAGCCGCAGCCCCGCGGGCAGCTCGGCGGAGACCTTGCCGCCCGCGTTGATCCGTACCTCCACACCGTTGGAGGGCCCCACCCAGCGGGGTTCGGTGCTCCCCCGGACGCCGGCCCGGCCGGTTTCCGTACGCCCGTCCAGGTCGGTTTCGAGTGGCACCCAGGACGTCCAGTTCCCGCTGGCCGCGGACTTGGTGCGGACCTCCACGGCTCCGGTGACCTTGGCCGCCGGGTCGGTCCAGGTGATGCCCAGCATGCTGAACGGCGCGGTGTCCCGCTTGCCCAGGACGGCGGACGTGCCGTCGTCGCCGACCTTCAGCGAGGTGGCGCGCACATCGGTCTTCGGCGGGCCGGACTTGGCGTCGGTGTCCACCGACGAGTTGCCCGTCACCCCCTCGAAGACCAGGACACCGGCGACGGCCGAGGTCGCCACGGCGGCCGTGATCCAGATTCTTCGCTTCGAAAAGGGCTGGTTGCTGATTCTGCGCTTCGATCTCAAGTCGTACCCCAAGGATCGTCTTCGATGTTCGGGTCATGAACCGCTGGGGCAGGCGACGGCACAGGTCACAGGTGACCAGTGGGGGGTACGAGTACCGGCGCGCGCACACAGCGGAAGCACAGCTTCCCATGCCTGTGCGACATCCCGGCACGGCCCCCGGCCGGGCGTAGCCTGGCTGCCGTGACTTCCGTACCGCGCGTTCTTGCCGTATTCGACGAGCTGCTCCGGGAAGCGACCCCCGACCGGCGCGGGGCCCTGTGGCAACTGGCCGAGCAGGGCCGGGAGTTGGATGCCAACCTGGTGCGTCTGCCGCCGGGCGGTGCGGTCGGTGCGCATCAGGAGGACGTACTGGACGTGCTCCTGGTCGTCGTCGCGGGCGACGGCCGGATCGAGGCGGGGGACGATCCGCTGGAGTTGACCCCCGGCACCGTCGCCTGGCTGCCCCGGACCTCCCGCCGTGCCCTCGCGGCCGGCCCGGACGGCCTCGCCTACCTGACCGTCCACCGACGCCGCCCCGGCCTCACCATCCAGCCCCCGGCTTCGGCCCCGGCCGTGCCCGCGCCGGTGCGCGCCCCGTCGTACGAGGGCGGCGAGGCGCCCTGCATGCTGGACCTGGTCTGCCCGGGGTGCGGCCGGCTCTCGCGGGACCCGGAGCCGGTGTTCTGCAGCCGGTGCGGGGAGCGGTTCGCGACGGGGTGAGCGGCGGGGACGAGGCGGGGAAGCGGCGGGGGAGCGGCGGGGGAAGCGGCGGGGTCCGGATCGCCGGTGCGGCCTGCCGGAAGTGACCGAATCGCAAGTGCCGTGAGCAGGCCCGGATATGGCCGAGCGTCTAGTCTGTTGCCTCCATGTAGTCCACAGGGGGTCGCATGCACAGCGAGGGTACGGCCGGTCGCGATTCGGACCACGGGCAGGGCGACGGCTCCCCCCGTAGGGCCGGCGACTTCCTCCGGAGCGACTCCACCGAACACGCTCGGCCGTGGCCGGAGACGCAGCCGACGCAGGAGTCGTCCGAGCCGTCCGGCCAGGCGGCCGCCCCCGCACCGCACAAGGTGATCGACGGCCGTTACGAGCTGCTGCACAGCCTCGGACGCGGCGGCATGGGCGAGGTCTGGAAGGCTCTGGACACCCGCCTCGACCGGCACGTCGCGGTGAAGGGCCTGCTCGGCCGGGACGCCATCGGGGCGGCCACGCAGGAGCAGATGATGCAGCGGGCCCGGCGGGAGGCCGCGGCCATCGCCAAGATCAGGCACCAGAACGTGGTGGCGGTGCACGACAGGGTCGAGTCCGGCAACCAGGTCTGGATCGTGATGGACCTGCTCAACGCGCGCTCCCTGGCGGACCTGATGCGCGAGGAGCGGCGGCTTCCGGCACGGCGGACGGCCGCGATCGGGCTCCAGGTGCTGGGCGGGCTGCGGGCGGTCCACGAGGCGCGGGTGGTCCACCGCGACGTGAAGCCGGCCAACATCCTGTTCGCCAAGGACGACTTCGCGATCCTGGCGGACTTCGGCATCGCGACCTTCGACGGCGCCGTCCCGCTCACCAGGGCCGGTGAACTCATCGGCACCTTCAAGTACCTGGCGCCCGAACTGCTCGGCCAGACGTCGCAGGAGAGCGCCGCGACCCCCGCGTCCGACCTGTGGTCGCTGGGCGTCACGCTGTACGAGATGGTCGAGGGCCGGCACCCCTTCGACCGGCCGAACGAATACGAACTCCTGGTCGCCGCCTGCCAGTCCGACCCGCTTCCGATGGAACACGGCGAGGAGCTGGCCGAGGTGGTGGGGCAGCTGATGCACAAGGACCCGCACCGGCGGCTGAGCGCGGAGCGCGCGGAGGAAATGCTTCAGGAGATCCTCCGCACCACCACCCCGAAACCGGATCCGGTACGCCCGCCGGCCCCGATGGAGGAGAAGGCGACGAAGCCGCAGGCGGAGGCCGGGGAGGCCGGGGAGCCGGAGGCACCCGCCCCCGCCCCCGTCCCCGTACCGCCGCAGGTGCCGCGCCCCTCCCCGCCGCAGGCATCGCGCAAGCGCGTCCCCGGCCGGCAGAAGCTCTTGGCGGTCGCGGTGTGCGCGGCGCTGGTGGCCGGTCTCGGATGGTTCGCCGTGGAGCAGATGCGGGGGGACGACGATCCGGGCGCGGGCGGCCGTCCGGGCCAGGGGCCCGTGGCGGAGCCGTACATCAAGACGCACCCGGTCCTGAAGGTGGGCGTCAAGGCCGACCAGCCCGGACTGAGCGAGAAGACCAAGGACGGGAAGTACCGCGGGTACGAGATCGATGTGGCCTACGCCATCGCGCAGGACATGGGCTACACCCGCGAGCAGGTCACCTTCGAGCCGGTGAGCAGCGAGAACCGGAGCACGATACTGCAGAAGGGAGATGTGGATCTGGTCATCGCCACCTACAGCATCACGGAGGAGCGCAAGCACGCCGAGGCCCCCGACTACAGCGTCGCGTTCGCCGGTCCGTACTACGTGGCGAGCCGGAGCTTCATGGTCCGCAAGAAGGCGAAGGCGGTGTCGATCGACGACACCAGGGTGCTGGAGAAGAAGCAGCTCGAAGTGTGTACGGCGAGGAGTTCGACGTACGAGGCATGGCTGCCCAAGGCGGGCTACAACATGACGGAGTCGCTGCCGAGCGGCTACGACCGGTGCGTGCACGACCTGCTGGACCCGATGTCGCCGGTGTACGCGGTGAGCACGGACGACGTCATCCTCGCCGGGTTCGTCAGGAACAACCCCACCGAGCTGAAGCGGCTGGCCAGCGGCCCGGGTGCGGAGGGCTACGGCGTCGCGATGAACCCGGACGAGAAGGGGCTGAAGGGGGAGGTGTGTTCGTCGCTGAAGAAGATCATGACGGACGGCGTCTGGGAGAAGCTGTACGCCGACCACCTCGCCCCGCTGCTGAACAGGGTGAGCCCGCCGAACAAGCCCAAACTGACGGAATGCCCGTCCTGAAGCCGAAGCCCTGATCCGCGGAGGCGCCGGTTCACACGGGCGCTCCGGTTCACGCGGAGGCATCGGTCCACGCGGGCGCTCCGGTTCAGCGGTCGACCACCCACGCCGCGTCGGCCGGCGGCCGGCCGGTGGCGAGGATGTGGCGGACGATCCGGAGGGCCTCGTCGAGCGGCACGGTGTCCGCGTCGGGATACTCGTCGGCCTGCCCGTTCGACAGCTCGAACCCGTCGCTCCACTCCTGCGCTCCGGGGTCCGCGGCGTGCTCGCCCGGATCGCCCGGGTGGTCGATCAGCATCACCATGGCCCGCTCGGTGTTGCTCACGACGTACAGGGTCCGCCCGGACGAACTCTCCAGCAGCGATTCCAGCTTCCCGCAGGCGATCCTCCCCCGGAGCGCCTCCGCCACCGCGTCGGCGGCCACGGCACCGGCACCACCGGCATCACCATCACCACCACTGTCGCCGGCAAGGCTCCACGACTCCGCCATGAGCAGGACGCTCTCACGCCGCGGTCGGGGGACACGGTCCGGGGTGTCCTTCGAGCGCCGTCGGCCCGGCGATCGGAACGGCCCCGGAGCGCCGTGGTGCCGAAGGCCGCGGCATCGCCCACGCAGGAAGCGGACGGAGCGGCGCCCCGACCCGCCCGGTAGCCTCGCGCCATGGGGCTCGACATCACGGTGGTGATCGCCGACTGGTCATGGCTGGGCGAAGTGCCCGAACACGAACGGCTGTTGCGGCTGAGGAATGCCTGGTACGCCGACGAGACCGGCCTGTGGGAGTACGACACACCGACGGTCGAGGGCGACTGGGTATGGCCGAAGGGCCCGAACGGCGGCTGCTTCGCCCTCTACGAGTTCCTGCAGACCCTCGGCTCGTACAAGCCGCACTTCTGGGCCACGCACCACTGGGAACGCGTCCGCGACCACACCGGTCCGCCGCTGCGGGCCGGGCTGGACGCCTTCCTGCTCGGGCTGATCTGGGACGGCATGGACGGCGAGTCGGGGGAAACGGACGCCGACTTCTTCTCCGGCGAACCGGAAGTCGCGTACGGCCTGCTGATCGCACGCTCACCGGACAACGTCCGTAGGCTGGCCGCGCTCTGGGAGGACGTACGGCCACGGCTCGACGGATTGCGCGAGACCTTCACCGTGTACTCCGCCGTACCCGACGGCCGGGGCGGCGACTTCGACTCGTTCGCCCTCCTGCTGACGGAGTGGGGCCGCATCCTCACCGAAGCCGCGGGGCGGGGATGGGGCGTTGTGGGACTGAGCGAGTAGGACCGCGCCCGCGGGTTCGAGAGGAAGCCCCGGACCTCGGCCTCCAACCCCCGGTTGTCACCGGCCGCCGAAGGGAGCCGCGTCGTGATTCGCCGCAGACATGTGCTGCCGCGCGTTGTCGCACGCTCCTGATCACCCGAATCTGACGCCTGCTCCATCCCGGCTCTCCCCGTTCCACGCATGCGTTCACATCACATCGAGCTGCAGCCCCTGCCAACGGGCTCGGCAGTCTGCGGGGTCGGTCCCTCCGGTTCAAAACATGTGGAGCCGCACCGGTGCCTGCGGACATGATGACGGCATGAGCGATCATGCACTCCCCGTACAGGCACTGCTCGTTGTGGACGTCCAGGCGGACGCGGTCGAGGGGGACCGGGCGGTGCCCGAGGCGGTCCGGCTGCTGGACCGGACGGCGGATCTGATCGCGCGGGCGCGCAGCGGCGGGGCGCTCGTCGTCCACGTACAGAACGACGGGCAGCCCGGGGCGGGGGACGAGCCGGGTACCGCCGGGTGGGAGCTCCACCATCGCGTCGATGCCTCGGGTACGGAGGTCGTGGTCCGCAAGACCCGGGACGACGGGTTCCACGGGACGCCCCTGGGCGGCCTGCTGGCCGATTCGGGGGTGCGGGCGCTCGCCATCTGCGGGGTGATGTCGGAGATGTGCGTACAGGCGACGGCCCGTACCGCCCTGGAGCTGGGGTACCGGGTCGTCATGCCGCACGACGCCCACGCGACGCACGACATCCCGGCCGCGCCCGGAATCAGCGACCGGATCCCGGCCGCGGCGGTCTCGCGGGTCGCCGAGTGGGCCCTCGGCAGTGACCTCGAAGTCGTCGCGCACGCCGCGGACGTGGCCTTCACCGCACCGCCGGAGCGAACCGGCTGAACCGGCCGACGCGGACCGCGCACCGGCGGATCGGACCGGCTGACGCGGACCGTGCACCGCGAACCGGCTGAACCGGCTGATGCGCGCCGCGCACGCGCACCGGCGGATCGGACCGGTCGGCGTGGTCCGGGAACCGCGGTGCCCGCTCCTGTCGTCATCACGCCCGCGCCACCAAGCGCGGACCCGCACCGAGTGCCGTGCGGCCGCGCCACACACACGGACCAAGGAGCAGCATGAGCGTTAACGGCAGCACGCGACCCCTCAGCGGCAGCCGAAGAAGCACCGTCTCCTCGCCGCGCCGAGGCTCTCGTGCGACTCTCCTGAACGGCTCGAAGGCGGTGTTGGCCCTCGCACTCGTCCTGGCGGCCGCCACCGCGTGCAGCAAGTCGTCCGACGACGGAACGCACGCGGCCAAGGAATGGAAGGTCGGCGACTGCGCCGGGCCCGACGCCGCCAAGAAGGACGCCTACCAGCCGCTGGACTGCGACGACTCCAAGGCGACGCTCAAGGCGCTGGAGATCAAGGACGGCGCCATCTTCTCCGGCTCCATCCAGTGCCCGGCCGGCACGGACGCGATCATCTCGGTGAAGGTCTCCTTCGGTTCGGGCGACGCCAGTGCCGGGATTCCCAGCAAGACCATCTGCGGCCGCAACCTGAGCGGCGACCACCCCGGTGACGCGGGTGCGGGCGGCGGGCAGTTGGTGAAGGGCGACTGCGTGGACGACCAGGCCAAGGAGGTCGCCTGCGGGAGTGGTGGCAGCGGTGTGACCAAGGTGCTCGACCTGACGAAGACCGCCGAGCAGTGCCCGACCGGAAGCAAGCCCCTGGAGCTGTTCCCGAGCCCGGGACGGCCCTACGACGCGATCTGCACCGGCAAGGCGTGACGGACACGGTGACGTACAGGTCCTGACGCACCTGCCCCGGCCGGTGGAGCGAGCGGCGCTTCACCGGCCGAGGTGTGTCCGCCGGGCGAGCGGTTCTACACCGGGGCCGGGAACGTGAACCGTACGTCCGTCAGCCGTTCCGACAGCTCCCACAGACGGCGGCCGGTACCGCTGTCCGCCGCCCCGGGGGACAGCCGCACCCTGGTCGGCCGGCCGCGCAGCTCGCCGGGGCCGTCCGGGCCGAGGAACTCACCGCCCCGCACGTCCGGGTGGGTCGCCGCGTACAGCTGTGGCAGGGCGCCGCGCGCCGGGGTCTGGGCGAGTGGGGTGAGCACCCGGCCGTACAGCAGCTTCACCAGGCCGACCGGCGCACTCGTCTGCAGGTTGGTGGCGGTGTAGCCGGGGTGGGCGAGGAGGCTGAGCACCGGACTGGCGGAGGCGGTCAGCCGCAGATGGAGTTCCCGGCCGAAGACGGCGTTGGCGAACTTCGACTGGTTGTAGAACCCCATCGGCGAGTATGTGCGCTCGCCCGTGAGGTCGTCGAAGAAGAGCCGCCCCTGCCGGTGGTTGGCCGAACTCACCGTGACCACACGGGGATCGCGCCCGACCGCCAGCAGATCCAGCAGCAGTCCGGTGAGCGCGAAGTGGCCCAGGTGGTTGCTCGCGAACTGGAGTTCATGGCCCTGGGCGCTCAGCGACCGGGGCGGTGCCATCACCCCGGCGTTGTTGACGAGCACGTCCAGTCGCCGGTGGTCGGCGTGCAGCCGGTCGGCGAAGGCCCGGACGGAGTCGAGATCCGCCAGATCGAGCCGGCGCACCTCCAGAGCCGCGTCCGGCCGCCCGGCGGTGATCTCCGCCGCCGCCCGGTGGCCCTTCTCCTCGTTGCGTACGGCGAGGATCACATGTCCGCCCCGGAGGGCCAGCGCCCGCGCGGTCGCCAGGCCCAGGCCGCTGTTGGCCCCGGTGACGACGGACACCCGCCCGGTCTGGTCCGGGATCTGCTCGGTGGTCCAGTGCTGTTGCCGTGTCATGTGACACACGTTGCCCCGCATGGCACTCGGTGTCAATATGTGGCTGAGTGTCACGCGAGGCATGGGGTTACCATTGGCTGGTGAGCTCCCGCCCCGAATTGACCATGGCCCAGCGCAAACGCCTCCTCGTCTCGGGCGAACTGACCGAGGCGGCGCTGCAACTGCTGGCGTCGAAGGGGTTCGACGCGGTGACCGTCGACGAGATCGTGGCCGCCGCCGGTGTGTCCAAGCGGACGTTCTTCCGGTACTTCGCGTCCAAGGAGGACGTGGTCGTCCAGTTCCTGGCCGACATGGGCGCCGGCATGTGCGAGGAGCTGGCGGCCCGGCCCGCGGGGGAGCGCCCGTCCGTGGCGCTGCTGCGCGCCGTCTCCGTCTCCCTCGCCGCCTGCGCCCACCCCGACCACTCGGAGCGGGCACTGCGCGTGGTCCGGCTGATCCTGCGCACGCCCGCCCTGCGGGCACGCTTCATGGAGCGTCAGGCGCAGTGGAGCGACGATCTGACGGCGGAGCTGGCGGACCGTACGGGGCTCGGGCCCGACCCGGATCTGTACCCGCGACTGGCCGCCGGAATGGCGCTGGCCGCCTTCGATACGGTGCTGCGGCGGTGGAGCGACAGCGACGGCGAAGAGGACCCGGCCGCGCTGCTGGACCGGGCGTTCGCCGTGATCGCCCCGGCGCTGGACGCGGACGGGGCCCGGGGCGGCACCACGGCCCCCTGACGCCCGCCCCCGGCGCGCCCGTGCCCGGGAGGCCGGGCTTTCGGCGGGCCGGTTTTTCGCCGTACGGGCCTTTCGGCAGGCGGGTGTTCCGTCAGGCGGCCCTTTCGGCAGGCGGGTGTTCGGCCCTTTCTGCGGACCGGCGGAACAGGGCCGTCCAGAGGAAGGGTTCGCCGAAGAGCGGGGAGCCGGACGGTTCGTCGTGCATCCGGCGCAGTTCGATCTCCGTCAGGCCGGAGAAGATCCGGCGCAGCGACTCCGGCGTGTAGGCGAGACCGCCCTGGAGCCCGCCCCTCTCGTAGAAGGCCGCGTCGGGGAGCTCGGATCCCATGCCGCCCTCGCCGGCCGCGAAGCAGGTGAGGGCGAAGCCGCCGCCGGGGGCGAGGACCCTGTCGAGCAGGGCGAGATAGCTGACGCGCCGGTGCGGCGGCAGGTGGTGGAAGCAGCCGGAGTCGTACACGAGGTCGTACGGTCCGGTCAGCTCCGTCGCCGTGAGCTCGAAGATGTCGCCCTGGTGGAACCGGACATCGGCCCCCGCCTCGTCGGCCCGCTCCTCGGCCCAGGCGAGGGCGGACGGGGACAGGTCCACCGCGTCGGCCTCGAAGCCCAGGGATGCCAGATGGATGGCGTTGCGGCCCGGCCCGCAGCCGAGTTCGAGGACGCGCCCAGGGGCGATCAGACCACGGTCCACGTACGAGGCGAGGTTCTCGTCCGGCTTCGCCACGAAGAACGGCACGGGCCGCTCCCGGTCCGCGTAGAAACCGTCCCACCAGGAGCCCGCCCCGGCCGTCCACCGGTCGCCGTCCTGTGCGAACAGGCCGTCCATGAGCCGCAGTACGTCATCCGTCGTGCATATGTTCCGGTCCACGCGGACCCCCTTTCCACACGTTCGAATCGTAGATTCGCAGGGCCTCCGGGCCCAATTGGGCGGAGGCCCGCGAAACCTCCCGGCGGCAGCCCGGCGGACGGGAACGGGCGGGGCCGACAACCCCGTTCACCCCGGCCCGCATCGGGGGTGGGGGCGCCTGCGCCGAGGCGTGAAGGGGCAGGTCTCGCGCCCCCCGAGGGTTGTTTCTTGGGGAGTTCCGGAGGCGGGGGAGCCCGGGAAGTGATGGAGTCCGGAGTGCGTGGCGGACCCACCACCGACGTGGCGGAGCGGGAAGAGTGGCAGCAGCGGTAAGGACGACGAAGGAGGACCGATGGCGGGTGTCGTGGCGAGCCGGCGGAGGAAGACGGTGCGGCAGCCCATGGAGCTCCTGGGAGCACGGGACCGACTCCTGAGGGCGGGGCGCGAGTTGTTCGGTGCGTACGGGTACGCGCACACCGGGGTCGAGGAGTTGTGCGCCCGCGCGAAGGTGCCCGGCCACGTCTTCCAGCAGGAGTTCCTCTCCCGGGAAGTGCTGCTGATGGCGCTCTACGACGAGGTGGCGACCCACGGGCTGCGCGCGGCCGAGAACGCCCTGATGGCGGAGGGCATGGAGGACTGCTCGACGGCGGATCGGGTCCGGCTGCTCTTCGCCGCCTATGTGAAGGCGGTCACCGAGGACCCGTGCGCGGCCCGGGTAGCCTTCGTCGAGGTGCTCGGGGTGAGCCGGGAGGTGGACAACCACCTCGCGACCTGGCGGGCGATGTGGATCGAGTTCCTGACGTCCGAGGCCGAGCGGGCCGTGCGCCGGGGCGAGGCGGAGCCGAGCGACCACAAGGTGACCGTCACGGTGCTGAACCATGCGGTGGACGAGCTCATGGCCCACCACGGCCGCCGCCCCCGCCAGGTCGACGCCGAGTGGCTGACCGACGAGCTGACCCGGCTCTCGCTGGCCATGATCCTGCCGTCCTGACGCGCCCGCTTGCCGGGACGGCAAATAATGGACGGATGGACGACGGCGCACAGCACGCGGAACAACCGGACGACGAGATCACGACCGTCCTGACAGGCGTCGGCCCGCGCCTGCGGGCCCTGCGCCAGGAGCGCGGCACGACCCTGGCCCAGCTCAGCGAGACGACCGGGATCTCGCTGAGCACCCTCTCGCGCCTGGAGTCGGGCGGCCGCAAGCCCACGCTCGAACTGCTGCTGCCGCTGGCCAAGGCGTACGGGGTCCAGCTGGACGAGCTGGTCGGCGCCCCGGCCACCGGCGACCCGCGCATCCACTTCCGCCCCTTCGTCCGCGACGGCATGACGTTCGTACCCCTCACCCGGCACCTCGGCGGGCTGCACGCGTACAAGCAGATCCTGCCCGGCGGCCGTGGCGCCACCGGGCCACTGGAGCAGCGGGTGCACGAGGGGTACGAGTGGCTGTACGTGCTGGCCGGGCGGTTGCGGCTGCTGCTGGGCGAGCACGATCTGGTGCTCACGGCCGGTGAGGCCGCCGAGTTCGACACGCGTACCCCGCACGCGTGGGCCAGCGCCGGGCCCGACCCGGTGGAATTCCTCAGCCTGTTCGGGCAGCAGGGCGAGCGGATGCACGTACGGGCCCGGCCCTCTTCGGACCGCTAGGTTCTTTCGTTCCGGGTCGTGCCAGGTCTTCTCACGGCCGGGGCGTGTACGGGCCGCCCAGCCCCCACGCCTGGTGCATCGCGTCGGCGAACGCCGCCGCCAGCGCGTGCTCGCCGGTCGGCCCGGGGTGCGTGCCGTCGTAGGTGTCCTCGTGGATGTCGTACCCCGGCGGGCGGGAGGCCAGCAGGACCGGTGACATCGGGTCGTCCAGGTCGGCGACGGCCTTCGCCAGGAGCTCGTTGAAGCGGTCGCACTCGGCGGCGAACGGGGCGTCCGACTCGGCCCGGATGTTCGGTATCACGGGCATCAGGACCATCTTCACGCGCGGGTTCGCGGTGCGCGCCGCCGCGATGAACGCCCTTGCGTTCAGCGCCGTCTGGCCACTGTCCGTGTAGAACCCGAGGTCTATCAGGCCGAGCGAGACGAGCAGCACGTCCGTGCCGTGCGCGGTCACCGTGTCGGCGATCACCGGCGCCATGTGCAGCCAGCCCTCGCCCCAGCCGGCCAGGTGGGTGCGGGCCCCGGCGGGGAAGTCCGGCGCGCCGTACTCGTGACTGACGGGCCCGGCCGCTCCGGTGTCGTACAGCTCGCTGCGCGGTCCGACGATCGTGAACGGAGCACCGAGAGTGGCATCGAGGTGCTGCCACATCCGGTAGCGCCAGGTGAAGTCGCCGGCGCAGCCGATGGTCATGGAATCGCCGACAAACGTGAACCGCATGGCGTCATCATCGCGGATCACTCGCGCCGCCTGCGACGTGACGATGGACACTTGTGCCATGCGTTCGTACCTGACTGTGTCCGGAGCCGCCGCGCTGCTCCTGTTCGCCGGGCCGGCTCCGGCCGTGGCCGACGACGGAGCCGACCGGAGCTTCACGATCGAGGACCCCCGGATCACCGAGTCCAGCGGCCTCGCCGCGAGCCGTGCCCACCCCGGCATCTACTGGACGCACAACGACAGCGACGACGGGCCGTACGTCTACGCCGTCGACTCCCGGACCGGGAAGACCGTCGCGACCATCACCATGAAGGGGGTGGGCGAACCCCGCGACGTGGAGGCCATCTCGTTGGGGCCGGACGGCGATCTGTACGTCGGTGACATCGGCGACAACCTCAACGGCAGCTGGGACCACGTCTGGATCTACCGCTTCCCGGAGCCGAAGGAGCTGAAGGACGCGACGGTCCGGGCCACCCAGTTCGACGTGAAGTACGCGGACGGCCCGCGCAACGCCGAGGCGCTGATGGTCCACCCGAAGACCGGCCGCGTCTACATCGCCTCGAAGAACGAGGACGGCGGCGGGCTGTACGAGGGCCCCGCGAAGCTGACCACCGGCGGCGCCAATGTGTTCCGGCGGGTGGGCGAGGTGCCGTGGGTGACGGACGGGGCGTTCTCGCCGGACGGCAGGGAGCTGGTGCTGCGCTCCTACTTCAGTGCCCGGGGCTACGTCTTCGAGAACGGCAGGCTCGGCGCCGACCACGCGGTCCGGGCGCCGATCCAGCGGCAGGCGGAGTCCGTGACGTACACGGCGGACGGCTCGGCGCTGATGTTCGGCTCGGAGGGGGAGCAGAGTGACGTGGAGCGGGTGGACGTCGAACGCGGCGGGGGCGGCGGGCAGTCGCCGTCCAGGGGTGGCGACTCGTCGGCCTCCTCCGCCGGAGCGGGGAGCGGCGGCAGCGGGGACGTGAAGGGGACGACCCTGACCGGGGTGCTCGTCGTCGCGGGGATCGGCTTCCTGGTGCTCATGGGGCGGCGGCGGAAGGGAAAATGAGGGAATGAACCTTGGACCCGGACCTTTCATGACAGCACGGCTGGACGCGCTGCCGTTGCGGGTCGCGTACGCGGACGAGATGGCGGCGGTGCTCGGCGACCCGGCCCTCCACACGTACACCGGGGGCGCCCCGGAGACCGCCGACGAGCTGAGGGCCCGCTACGGACGTCAGACCGCCGGTTCGCCGGATCCCGGGGTGCGGTGGTGGAACTGGGTGCTGCGGGTACGCGACGAGGGCCGCCTGGCCGGATACGTCCAGGCGACGGTGGACGTGCCGGGCGCGGAGGCGGAGGTCGCCTGGGTGGTCGGGACGCGGTGGCAGGGGCGCGGGTACGCGAGGGAGGCCGCGGAGGGGCTGGTGGCACACCTGCTGGCGGGAGCGGGAGCGGGAGCGGGTGCGGGTGCGGGAGCGGGGCCGGTGGTGGTGCGTACGGTCCTCGCCCACATCCATCCGGACCACGGTGCCTCCGCCGCCGTGGCCGGTGCGGCGGGACTGGTGCCGATGGAGGAGTGGTGCGACGGCGAACGGCGCTGGGAGCGGGGCGCGGGGGAGGACTGACCCGCCGTTGTCAGTGGTGGATGCCAGAGTGGCGTACGTAGTCACAGCACTTGCGGAGGGGACCTCATGGGCACCTGGGACACCGGCCATTTCGACAACGACACCGCTGCGGACTTCTCGGGGCGGATCGACGACACGCCGGAGGCCGGTAAGGAAGCAGTGATCCGCAAGGCCCTGGAGCGGGCGATCGCCCCCACGGACTACCTGGACAGCGACGAGGCCGTGATCGCCGTCGCGTCGGCCGCGCTGGTCGCCTCGCAGTGCCCGGGAGGTGAGCCGGTGACCACCGCGTACGGACCCGACAAGCCGCTGCCCGTCCTCGCGACGGACCTGCGTCTCCTCGCGGTGAAGGCCCTCGACGCGGTGCTGGGCGAGGACTCGGAGCTGCGCGAGCTGTGGGACGAAGCGGAGGACAAGGAATGGGCCCCGGGCATAGCCCGGCTCCGGGAGGTGCTGGTGGCGGCGGGCGGGTGATCAGGCGCGGCGGCGGCCTGCCCGGATGAGCGTGTCGACGTCGAGGGTCACGGGGGCGCCGATCGACTCGGGGAGGGTGGCGGTCTGGCCGGGGGCGTACACCTGGTGGTTGTCGTAACCGCCGCTCATGGGCTCGGTCAGGACGTGCAGCCGGCCGTGCTTACGGTCGACGATCACGTACACCGGGATCTTGGCCTCGGCGTAGGCGACCACCTTGTTGCGCAGGTCGCTCCGGTAGTTGCTGGACGTGACTTCGAGGACGAGGCGGAAGACGGCGGGGTCGTAGCAGTTGTTCTCGATCAGATGCTCGTCGAGATCGGCGTCGACGATCGCCAGGTCGGGGATGGCGTAGTCCTCGGGGCCGCTCGGGAGCCACAGGCCGATCCCTTGAAGGACCTCTGCCTCGCCGTCGTCGAGACCGGCTGTGATGAACGGACGCATGATCTTGGTCAGCACTCGGGCGTGCGGGGCATCCGGGGATGGGGCCACGGTGATGACGCCTCCGATGATCTCGACGCGGTATCCCGGGTTCTGTTCCATCAGGCTGTTGGCCGTGTCGAGCAGCGATTCCGGTTCACCGTCACAGGGGTGCTCGACTGCTGCTGCAGACATTGCGGGCCTCCTGAAGGGTTGATGTCGAGGTCATCATCGTAGGCCGATCCGCTCGGCAGGGCCCGAAAGTCGTTCCGCCACTCGACCGAGTGAACGACGAAGGGCCCCGCGCACCGGCGCGGAGCCCTTCGACCTGTGGGTACGTGTTACAGCTTCTCGATCACGTAGTCGATGCAGGCGGTCAGCGCCTGGATGTCGGCCGGGTCGATCGCCGGGAACATCGCCACGCGCAGCTGGTTGCGGCCCAGCTTGCGGTACGGCTCGGTGTCGACGATGCCGTTGGCGCGCAGCACCTTGGCGACGGCGGCGGCGTCGATCTCGTCCGCGAAGTCGATCGTGCCGATGACCTGCGAGCGCTTCGCCGGGTCGGTGACGAACGGGGTCGCGTACTTGGAGTCCTCGGCCCAGCCGTACAGGGTGCGCGCCGAGGTGGCCGTGCGGCGGACCGTGAAGTCCAGGCCGCCCTGGGTGTTCATCCAGGTCAGCTGCTCGTTCAGGAGGAACAGCGTGGCCAGGGCGGGGGTGTTGTACGTCTGGTTCTTCAGGGAGTTGTCGATCGCCGTCGGCAGCGAGAAGAACTCCGGGATGTGCCGGCCCGAGGCGTGGACGCGCGCGGCGCGCTCCAGGGCCTCCGGGGAGAAGACACCGATCCACAGGCCGCCGTCGGAGGCGAAGGACTTCTGCGGGGCGAAGTAGTAGACGTCCGTCTCGGCGATGTCGACGGGCAGGCCGCCCGCGCCGGAGGTGGCGTCCACCAGGACCAGGGAGCCCTCGTCGGCGCCCGCGACGCGCTTGATCGGCGCGGCGACACCGGTCGAGGTCTCGTTGTGCGTGAAGGCGTAGACGTCGACGCCCGCCTCGGCCTGCGGGTCGGGGTGGGTGCCCGGGTCGGAGGCGATCACGGTCGGGTCGGCCAGCCACGGGGCGAGCTTTGCGGCCTTCGCGAACTTCGAGGAGAACTCGCCGAAGTTGAGGTGCTGGGACTTCGTCTCGATGAGCCCGTGCGTCGCGATGTCCCAGAAGGCGGTGGAGCCGCCGTTGCCCAGGATCACCTCGTAGCCCTCGGGAAGGGAGAAGAGGTCGCGCACGCCCTGACGCACCGCGCCGACCAGGTTCTTGACCGGGGCCTGGCGGTGGGACGTACCGAGAAGAGACGTGCCGGTGGCGGCGAGCGCGTCGAGCGCCTCCGTCCGCACCTTGGAAGGACCGGCGCCGAAGCGTCCGTCGGCGGGCTTGATGTCAGCGGGAATCTGGATATCGGCCACGAACCGGAGCGTAGTGCCTCATGGACGCGGCCGAGCACCGTGTCCGTCGGATGAGACGCCCGCTCCGGTCCGTGGACCGCGTACCGGACCGCGTACGGGACCGCGTACGGGACCGCGTACGGGACCGCGTACGGGACCGCGTACGGGAGTGGTGCTCAGCCCAGCTCCACCGGCAGGTCGTGCAGGTCGTTCTGGGTGACGATCGGCTTGTTCCGCAGCTCGGACGCGGGTACCGCGAGCTTCAGTTCCGGGAACCGCTCGTACAGCGCGGGCAGTGCCACGCCCGCCTCCAGCCGGGAGAGCGCCGCACCCGGACAGACGTGCGGGCCGTGGCCGAACGCGATGTGGCGGTTGGGCGAGCGGGTGATGTCGAAGTCACCGGCCGTGGGACCGTGCTGGGTCTCGTCGCGGCCGAGCGCGCCGAAGGACACGATCAGCGCCTCGCCCTTCGGCAGGACCTTGTCGCCCACCTCGACGTCCTCGGTGGCGAACCGGATCAGGACGTGCGACGTGGGGGTGTTCCAGCGCAGCGTCTCCTCGATCACGTTCTCCCACGGCACCTCTCCCGCCAGCACCTGCTTGCGCTGCTCGGGGTGGGTCTGGAGCGCGACGACCGCGTTCACGATCAGGCTGATCGTGGTCTCGTGGCCGGCCGCGATGATCAGCTGGAGGGTATTGACGATCTCCTCGTCGGTGAGCTGGTCACCGTTCTCGGAGGCCGCGATCAGGGCGCTGGTGAGGTCGTCGCCGGGGTTCTCCCGCTTGCCGTCGACGATCTTCGTGAAGAGCGCGCCGAGGTCCGCCATCATCTGCGGGACCTCTTCCGGCGGGGTCTGCGTCGAGAAGAACTTCTCGAACAGCTCCTTCAGCCGAGGGTGGTCCGCGCTGTCCACGCCCATCAGCTCGCTGATCACGTTCATCGGCAGCGGGTAGGCGAACTCCGCCTTCAGGTCGACCGGCTCGCCCTCCGGCAGCGCGGCCAGCCGGTCCAGGCTCGCCGTGGTCAGCGCCTCGATGCCGGCCCGCAGCCGCTCCACCCGCTTCACGGTCAGCGCCTGGGCGACCAGGGTGCGCAGCCGGCGGTGGTCCGCGCCGTCGACCGTCAGCATGGAGCGGCCCGGGTTGGCGAGGCCGATCAGCGGCCAGTCCATCGGTATCTCGCCGCGCTGCCAGGCGTTCCAGACGTTGATGTCCTTCACGATCCGGCTGTCGGTGAGCAGCTGCCGCGCCTCGGCGTGGTGGGTGACCGCGTAGCAGTGCACCCCGCCGGGCAGCTCCACCTCGGCGAGTGGGCCCGCGGCCCGCAGCCGGGCGCTCTCGCCGTCGAGGTCGGCGACGAAGGGGTCGAGGGCGATCCGGGTCATCTCTGGCCTCCGGTGGCGGTTCCCGCGGCGGGTCCCAGGGCGAGGGTGGGCGTGAAGGTCAACGGCAGATCGGTCAGCCCCCGCAGCCACGGGGACGGGCGCCGGGTGAGCTGTTCGGCGGGGACGGCGAGGTCGATGTCCGGGAGCCGGTCGAGCAGTACCTCGATGCCGGTACGGGCGATGACCTCGGCGGTCTCCTGGGCGGTGAACGGGCAGCGGTGCTCGCCGTGGCCGAAGGAGAGGAACGCGTTGTTGCCGCCGGTCAGGGCGGAGCCGTCGGTGCGGACCTGCGGGTCGGCGTTGGCGGCGGCGATGCCCAGCAGCAGCAGGTCGCCCGCCTGGATGTGGCGGCCGCCGAGACGGGTGTCGCGCGAGGCCCAGCGCCCCGCGACGTTCTGCGTCGGGGTGTCCTCCCACAGGACCTCGTTCATGGCCTCGGCGACACTGTGCCGGCCGCCCGAGAGGGAGGCGGCGAACCGGTCGTCGGTGAGCATCAGCCGCAGCGAGTTGCCGATCCAGTCGGCGGTCGGCTGGTGGCCGGCGGCCATCATGACCATCAGGTCCTGCGCGACCTCCTCGTCGGTGAAGTGGCCGCGGTCGGCGAGCATCCGCGAGGCGACGTCGTCGCTGGGCTCGGCGTGCTTGTCGGCCAGCAGCTGGAACATGGACGAGGCGAGGTGCTGCTGCCCGGCCAGGGCCCGCTCCCGGCCGTCGATCATGTCGTTGAGCGAGCCGACGAGCGCGTGGCCGACGGTGTCGCTGAAGCCGTAGATCTTCGCCAGCACGAGGGCGGGCAGCAGCATCGCGTACTCGGCGATGACCTCGGTGCTTCCGGTGGCGCAGAACCGGTCGATGAGACCGTCGGCGAACTCCTCCGCGTACCGCTTCAGCGCGAACGGGTCGACGGCCTCCAGCGCGTTGCTGATCATCGTGGCGCGCTCGGTGTGCCGGGGGCCGACCGTGTACAGGATCGACGGCTGCTTGCGGCCGATCATCGGCAGCAGCGGCCAGTCGCCGGGGATCCGGTCCCACTGGTTCCACAGGTCGGAGTCGCGGCTGAACAGCACCGGGTCGCCGGTGACCTGGTGCAGTTCGCGGTAGCCGAGCACGAGCCAGGCGGGGATGTCGCCGTCGAGGACGACCGGCGCCACGGACCCGTGGTCGCGGCGCATGTCCCGGTAGAGCCCGGTCGGATCGGTCTGGAACCGGGGGCCGGAGAGCGGCACGCGGCCCTGGGAGACGGGGCAGCCGGAGGATGGTGCCGGGGGCTGGGTCACGGGGTGGGCTCCGGGGTCTTCTCCGGCGCGATCTCCGGACGGGCGGCGGCGGAGCGGGCGGCGGCCCCGCCCTGCGAGAGGGTGTGGAGGTACTCGACCAGAGTGATCAGTACGTACTTGCTGGACGAACGGTCCCGGGCGTCGCACTCCACCAGCGGCACGTCGTCCGAGAGGGCGAGCGCCTCGCGTATCTGCTGCTCGGTGTGGAGCGGGCCGCCGAAGTCGTTGCAGGCCACGATGAACGGCGTGCCGTGGTGCTCCAGCCGGTCGATCGCGTACCAGGAGTCGGCGAGCCGGCGGGTGTCGACGAGCACGACGGCGCCGAGCGTGCCGGAGAACAGCCGGTCCCACAGGAACCAGAAGCGCTCCTGGCCGGGGGCGCCGAAGAGGTACAGCACGGAGCGTTCGTCGAGCGAGATCCGGCCGAAGTCGAAGGCGACGGTCGTGGACGTCTTCGAGTGCACGCCGTCGAGGTGGTCGACGGCCTCGCCCGCGCGGGTCATGGTCTCTTCCGTGTTCAGCGGACGGATCTCGCTGACGGAGCGGACCATGGTGGTCTTGCCGACGCCGAAGCCGCCGACGACGACGATCTTCAGTCCGTTGTCGGCCGTCGCCCGCAGGGCGGCACGGTCAGAGGTTGCGGAGTCCAACGAGCACCTGTTCCAGGATGTCGGGGTCGGGGAGCCGGTCCGCGACACGGGCAGTACGGGGGTGACGGGCGCTGATACGTCCGGTGTCCAGCAGATCGGACAGCATGATCCGGACGATGCTCACGGGCAGGCCGAGTGCCGCCGCGATCTCCACGACCGCGGTGGGCAGTTGGCACATCCGCAGGATCGTGACGTGCTCCGACTGCATGCCGGGGGCCGGCTCGCACTCGGAGACCACGAGCGTCACCAGGTCGAACGCGTCCGAGTCGGACCGGCTGCGCCCTCCGGTGAGGGTGTACAGCCGGTCCGGATCGTCATCCCGGCCGGGGCGGCGGGGGCGGGTCATACGGCCGCGGTGGCGTCGGTGGCGGTGACGTCGGAGGCCGAGGGGGAGCGCGGCGGGGCACTGAGGTGCTCGCCGAGCTGCTCGACGAGCTCGCTCATGTTGTGGCCGATGAGGCCGACGTCGGATTCCTCGGAGGCGACGACCGCGAGATGGGCGCCCGCGCCCGCCTCGACGATGAACAGCACGCCGCCGTAGAACTCGGCCATCGCCGACCGTACGCCGCCGGTGCCGTCACCGAACTCGACGGACGCGCCGTGCGACAGGCTCTGGATGCCGGCCGAGATCGCGGCCAGCTGGTCGGCCTGATCGACGGAGAGCTCGGGGGTGCGGCACAGCTTGAGGCCGTCCCTGGACAGGACGAGGGCATGACGAGTGCCGGGGGTGCGCTCCAGGAGCCCCTCCAGCAGCCAGTTGAGCTTCTCGTCGGTGGTCGCGGTCATCGGGTGTTGCCTTCTTCCGGGTGCGGGGAGTTGGCCCGAACAGCCTGGCGGAAGCTGCTGAAGCGGGCCGCCTGTTCCTTGGGGTCGGAGGTGCGGGGCCGGGGGGCCTCGGCGCCGTCGGTGTGGGCGTTGGCGCGGGCCTCGGCGGCGGCGAGGGTACGGCCGCGGGGGCGCTTGGGCAGCCCGCTCTCGCCGAACCGGGGCAGGTTGCCGGTGGTATCGGAGGCGGGGGAGTCCTCGGCGGGGGTGGCCGGGGGGTTCGCCGGGGCGGGGTCGGCCGGGGCGTACGAGGAGTGCTGTGGCTGCTGGGAGTGCTGCGGCTGCTGTGCGCCGGCCGTGGTGGTCGGCGTCGCGGCCGCGGCAGTGGTGGCCGTGGTGGCGGTCGCCGCCGGGGCAGCCGGCCGGACCGCCGACGCGTTGCCGTGCGCGGGCTCCGGCTCGGGGGCCGGCCGGGACGCCGGGACCGGGACCAGTGCGGAGGCCCGGGTGAGGAGCTCCTGCGGGAGCATCATCAGGGCGCCCGTACCGCCGCGCGCGGACGGCCGGAACGAGACGGTCAGACCGTGCTTGCGGGCCAGCCGGCCGACGACGGCGAGGCCGAGCCGGGTGCCGGAGAGCCCCGTCAGGTCCTGGTGGGTGGCCGACACCGCACGCTCGGCGCGGCGCAGCTGCACATCGCTCATGACCAGGCCGCTGTCCTCGACGGTCAGGACGATGCCGGCCGGCACCTCCTCGACGTACACATGGACCTCGGCCGTGGGCGGCGAGAAGTTGGCGGCGTTGTCGAGGAGTTCGGCGAGCGCGTGCATGACGCCCTCGGCGGCGTGCCCGGCGACCGCGACATCACTGGTCGAGTGGAGCCGCACCCGCTGGTAGCCGCTGATCCGGCCCATCGCGCCGCGCAGGATCGACTCCATCACGATCGGCTTCGCCCAGCGCCGGCCGGAGCGGGCACCGGTCAGCACGGCGATGGAGTCGGCGAGCCGGCCCGCCTGGGCGGTGCGGTGGTCGAGATGGAGCAGGTCGCCGAGCACGTCCTCGGAGGCGTGCCGGTGCTCCATCTCGCGCAGGTCGGCGAGCATGCTGGTGGACAGGGCCTGCATCCGGCCCGCGGCGTTGGCGCAGGCGGCGACCGCGGCGGAGCGCTCGGTCTCGCTGCGGGTCGCGCGGGCGGTGAGCCGCTTGTTGTCGGCGGTGAGCCGTTCGGTCTCGGCGGCGGCCTGTGCGGTGATCCGTGCGGTCTCGGTCTCGGCCGCGGACCTGAGCCGCGCCGTCTCGGCCGCCGCGGCGGACTTGATCCGGGCGGTCTCGGCGGTGAATCGCTGGCCCTCGGCCGCAGAGGTGGAGACGAGGCGGCTGATCTCGCCGGTGAACCGCTGGGTCTCCGAGGCGAGCCGGGCGCGCAGACGGTTCGCCTCGGTGCGGGCACGGACGGCGACGGCGACGGCGGCGGACAGCAGTACGGCGCCGGCCCCCGCCCCCCAGGCCAGCTCGGGCCGTGCCGAGTCGGGGGCCGCGGCGACCGCCCACAGACACAGGGATCCGGTGACGGCCAGCGATATCAGCAGGGCCACTGCGGTCGGCCGAGATGAGGGGCTCAAAGGGAGTCCTAGGGGGCGGACGGGTACGGACGGATCGGGCAAGCGGGGCGAACCGAATGGCCCAGATCGGGACAGTTCGGAACAGTTGGACGGAGCGTGGTAACTGGAGCTGACAATTCCAAGGTAAGTCCTGGTCACTATATGAGAATTGACGCTCTCTTTGGGAAGACCTTGTAGCGTTCTCTGTTACGTATGTGACTACGCGTCCGACGTATGCCGACGTATTGGCGTATTCGGGGGAAACGTACGGCACCGAACGACCGATTGGCCCGATCAACGGCATCCTGGGCCGCATGGCCGCACCCCAGAATCCGACGGAACACGCCGAACTCGCACAGGCCCTGCGCGCCGCGGTCCGCGGCGAGGCCGACTTCGGTGCCACCGCCCGGGCGTTGACGACGATGGACGCCTCCAACTACCGCCGCGTACCGCTCGGCGTCGTCACCCCGCGGGACGCCGACGACGTGGCCGCCGCGCTCGCGGTCTGCCGCACGCACGGGGTGTCCGTGGTGCCGCGCGGCGGCGGCACCTCCATCGCGGGGCAGGCCACGGGCACCGGCGTCGTGCTCGATCTCACCCGCCACCTGCGGAAGATCGTCGAGCTGGACCCGGTCGCCCGCACCGCTGTCGTCCAGCCGGGTGTGATCCTGGACGAGCTGCGCGCCGCCGCCGCCCCGCACGGCCTCACCTTCGGCCCCGACCCGTCCACGCACAGCCGCTGCACGCTGGGCGGCATGATCGGCAACAACTCCTGCGGCGCGCACTCGGTCGCCTGGGGCACCACCGCCGACAACTCGCACGCCCTGACCGTGGCCCGCTACGGCGGCGACACCCTGCGCCTGGAGCGGGGAACCCTCCCCGACACCCTCCCCGAGGCCCTGCCCGGCCTCCCCGAACTCATCCGTACGAACCTCGCCCCGCTCCGCACCCGCTTCCCGGAACTCCCGCGCCGCATCTCCGGATACGCCCTGGACGCCCTCCTGCCCGAACGCGGCACCGATCTCGTCCGCGCCTTCTGCGGCAGCGAGGGGACGCTCGGCGTGGTGACGGAGGCGACCGTACGACTGGTCGAGGCCCCGGCGGCCCGCGCGCTGGCCGTACTCGGCTACGCCGACGAGGCCGCCGCCGCCGAGGCCGCCCCCGGCCTGCTCCCGTACCGCCCGCTCACCGTCGAGGGCATGGCCGCCGACCTCGTACGGGAACCGGCCGGGCTGCCGCGCGGCGGCGCCTGGCTCTTCGCGGAGACGGGCGGCGCCACCCCCGCCGAGGCGCGGGCGCACGCCGAGCGCATCCTCCGGGCGGCCGACGCCCTGGACGGCACCGTCGTCACCGACCCCGCCGGACAACGGGCCCTGTGGCGCATCCGCGAGGACGCCGCGGGCACCGCGACCCGGATGCCCGACGGCACCGAGGCCTGGCCCGGCTGGGAGGACTGCGCCGTACCGCCCGCCCGCCTCGGCCCCTATCTCCGCGACTTCCGCGCCCTGCTCACCGAGCACGGACTGCGCGGCACCCCGTACGGGCACTTCGGCGACGGCTGCATCCACGTCCGCATCGACTTCGACCTGCTGAGCCTGCCGGGCGTCGCCCGCTTCCGCCGCTTCTCCGAGGAGCTCGCGGACCTGGTCGTCGCGCACGGCGGCTCACTGAGCGGCGAACACGGCGACGGCCAGGCCCGCGCCGAACTGCTCCCGCGCATGTACGGGGACGAACTCGTCGCCCTCTTCGCCCGGTTCAAGGACATCTGGGACCCGGACGGCGGCATGAACCCCGGCATCCTCGCCCGCCCCGCCTTGCTCGACGAGAACCTACGCTTCGAGGTGCTGCCGAAGGGCCCGGTGGACGTCGAGTTCGGCTACCCGCACGACGGCGGCGACTTCTCGGCGGCGGTGCGGCGGTGCGTGGGCGTCGCCAAGTGCCGTACGGCGCAGCCGACGGGCACCGGCGTGATGTGCCCGTCGTTCCGGGCGACCGGCGAGGAGGCCCACTCCACCCGGGGCCGGGCCCGGCTGCTGCACGAGATGCTGGCGGGCGGCGCGGGCGGGGTGGGTGATGCGGGCCAGACTGACGGCGCGGCGGCGGTGATCACGGACGGCTGGCGCTCGACGGAGGTACGGGACGCGCTCGACCTCTGCCTGTCCTGCAAGGGCTGCCGCAGCGACTGCCCGGTGGGCGTCGACATGGCCACGTACAAGGCGGAGTTCCTGCACCACCACTACCGGCGACGGCTGCGCCCGGCCTCCCACTACACGATGGGCCGGCTGCCGGCATGGCTGCGCCTCGCGTCCCCCTTCGCCCCCGTCCTCAACGCCCTGGCCCGGATCCGCCTCCTCGCGTCCCTCGCCAAGCGGCTGGCGGGCATCGCACCGGAGCGCGGGATCCCGGTCCTGGCGCGGGAGACGTTCACCCGGTGGCTGAACCGGCGCTGGGGCAAGGGCACGTTCATCTTCTCGAACGACGAGGTGGCCATGGTCTGGCCCGACACCTTCACCGAACACCTCTCGCCCGAGGTGGGCCGGGCGGCGGTGCTGGTCCTGGAGGCGGCGGGCCGCCACACGATCCCCGCCGGACGCGGGCTGTGCTGCGGCCTCACCTACGTATCGACGGGCCAGCTGGACAAGGCCCGCAAGGTCATGCGCCGCACCCTGGACCGGCTGGGCGGCACGCTCGGCACCCCCATGGTCGTTCTCGAACCGAGCTGCGCCGCCACCCTCCGTACCGACCTGCCCGAACTCCTCCCCGACGACCCGAGGTCCGCCGAACTGGCGTCGTCCGTCCGGACCTTGGCCCAGTACCTGGAGGAGTACGCCCCCGACTGGCAGCCACCCCGCCTGGACCGCCCGGTCGTCGGCCAGACCCACTGCCACCAGCACGCGGTCCTGGGCGACGCGGCGGAACGCCGGCTGCGTGAACGCGCGGGACTGGCAGGCGAGTTGAGCGGCGGCTGTTGCGGCCTGGCCGGGAACTTCGGCTTCGAGCGCGGCCACTGGGACGTGTCGGTGGCCTGCGCGGAGGAGACCCTGCTGCCCTCGGTACGGGCCGCCGAGCCGGGCACGGAGCTCCTGGCGGACGGCTTCTCCTGCCGGACCCAACTGGAACAACTGGGCGGCGTACGGGCCCGGCACCTGGCGGAGGTACTGGCCGAGGGCTTGGAGGAGAGGACCGAGTGATTACGAGGTGCGGCGCGGGGTGAACCTCGCGATGGCCTCCGGAGTGACGGGAGTGAAGAAGTTGACGAGGTTCCCGTCGGGGTCGCGGAAGAGCAGCGCCCGGTTCCCCCACGGCATGGTCGTCGGCTCCTTGACGAAGTCGCCGACGAACTCGGTCAGGTTCCGGTGGACGCGGTCCACGTCGTCGACGAGGAACTCGATGATGACGCTGCTGTTCGCCGAGGGCCGGGCCGAGCCGGGGGCGAACAGCGGCACGGTGCGTTCGCTGCCGATCGCGAGCGTGGCATGGGGCAGGCGCAGCTCCGCGAAGTCCTCGGTGGCCCGGTCGGCCGGGATCCCGGTGATCCGCTCGTAGAACGCGACGAGGCGCGCGACGTCGGCGGTGATGATGCGGATCGAGACGAAGTCCATGACGTGTTCCTCGGGGTGGGTGCTCGGTTGAAGGCGTCGTTGCGCGGCACACCGTAGGGCCGATATCGGACAGATTCGGTCCTATTGCTCACCCTGGGCGACCGCGAAGCTCGGGTTCCGGGAGTCGGGTTCCGAGCTCCGGGTTCCGAGCTCCGGGACGGCCCGTTCACTCTTTCGTGGGTACGAGGAATGGCTCGGGGCCGGGTCTTGAGCTTCGGGCTTCGGGAGCCGGGATCCGGACGTCGGGATTCGAGCGATGTCATACAACCGGTAGGGAAATAAAGGTGGTTGGGAAAACCTCCCCACCCTCCCCGCCCCGTCACGGCCAGCAAGTATGACTAGTCGTGACCAACTTGCGGCGCGGAGTCGCGGCTGCTTACGGTGCCCAACGTAACGACCCCGACGCGGTGTTCTCAGCACCGGCCGGGGCCTGACCCCAAGATCGATAACTCGAAGGCGATCCCGTGGCTGTTTCAAACCTTAGCCCTGCCCTGCACGCGCCCGCATCCTCGCGCTCCCACCCGAAGGCCAAGCCCGGCTACGGAAAGCGATCCGTACCGAAGCAACGCCGCGACGGCGAGGGTGACTTCACGCTCCTCCCCGAACGCGAGCGGCACATCGCCGGTTACGTGGACGCGCTGCCCGAGGGCGCGGCGATGGACATCAAGTCGCTGGCCAGGAGCCAGCCGCTGTATGGACAGATGGCCGTCGGCAGCGCGCTGCGGGCCCTGGGCGTGGCCGGTCATCTGCGCCACGTCCGCTGCCTGAGCGGCGAGGGCGACCAGGTCCGCTGGGTGACCCGCACGTTCTGGTCCCGCACCGCCCATGACAACGAGTGGTGGACCGCCTTCCTGGCCGCCGAGGAACACCACCCCGCACCGCAGGAGGCCACGGAGGCAGGCGCACCTGCCCCGGGCGAAGCACCGGAGCCCGAACCTGCTCCCGCACCCGTACCGGCACAGCCACCCGCCCCGGTGGTCCCGCAGCAGCGAACTGCGGAGCGGGCGTCGGCGCCGGTCCACATGGCGGCGGGGGACCCCTCTCCCGCCTTCGCCGCCCTGGCCCGCCTCGGCCGTACGGACTCCCGCCTGGCACTCTCGGCAGCGGACTGTGCGGCGCTGGAGCAGGCGGCGGCCGAGTGGTTCGCGCGCGGTGTGGACGCCGACTACCTGACGCACGCCCTGACCGCCGGGCTCCCCGCGTCCGTCGACTCACCCTTCGGCTTCGTCCGCCGCCGCCTCCGCGACAAGCTCCCGCCCCGCCTGCCCGCCACGACCCCGGCCGCGCAGGCAACTCCCGTACGCCGCCTGATGGTCGAGTGCACCGAGTGCGGCGCGCCGGGGAGGCCCGAGGCCTTCCACGACGGCCTGTGCAGGCCGTGCCGCGAAACCGGCCCGGCCTGACGAGGGAGACCGGCGCCCCGAAAAGCAGTCGCCCTGCACCCGGTCTTCCGGATTACGATCCGGGTGTGACGACGTTGTTCCTGACCGTCGGCCTGCCCGGGGCCGGGAAGACCACAAGAGCCCGGCAACTCGCCGAGGAGCACAGCGCCCTGCGGCTGACGCCGGACGAGTGGATGATTCCGCTGTTCGGCGAGGCGGAGGCGGATGGGAAGCGCGACGTGCTGGAAGGCCGGCTGCTCTGGCTCGGTCTGGAGGCGCTGAGACTCGGTACCAGTGTGATCCTGGATTTCGGATGCTGGTCCCGTGACGAGAGGTCCGCGATCCGCTGGTTGGCGGAGTCCGTGGGGGCATCCTGCCGACTTGTGTACATGCCGCTGGACCAGGAGACCCAACGTGCTCGAATCGCCCATCGCCAGTCGGTCACCCCGGATCAGACCTTCCCGATGAGCGAAGCAGACCTCGCGCACTGGAACACGCTCTTCGAGAAGCCAGACACCGCCGAACTCGGTGGGCATGAAATTGCAGGTCCGCCTCCTGGGTGGTCGGGATGGTCGGAGTGGGCCGCCGATCGGTGGCCGTCGTTCGCGTGAACCCGACCCTGGCGTACTGAGCCGAAGTATCCGCCGGACAGTTCCCAGGAAGCGCCGCCATGGGCGGAGCCCGGTGATGGTCTGCACCGAGCGCGAGGACGCGACCGCTGATCTGGTCATCGCGGAACTGAACCGCCGCCGGGTGCCCGTCGTCCGGTTCGAACCGGGGCGTGACCCCAGGCTGACGGCCTCCGAGCCACATTGCTTCAGCCGGTGCTCCCGCCCCACCACCTCGCGCGCCCGGCGGGGGTGGTGGGGCGAGGGCCGGTCATCCGTGGTGCTTGGCGAACTCCACGAGTCCGGTGAACCCCTCGTTCGTCAGGGTCAGGTGCGGGCCGTTGGGGTTCTTGCTGTCGCGGATCAGGAACTCACCGGCTGCGCGCGCGTGGTCGGGCGCCCACTCGATGCACTGTCCTTCGCCGCCGCTGTAGGTGCTCTTGACCCACCGTATGGACCGAGGGTCGGGAGTGCTGCTCATGTGGTGTGATCCTCCATGATCTTGCGAATCAGGGTCAGTGACTCTTCCTCGGACAGCGCCGCCATGCGAAGCCGGTCGAACATGCTGACGGCTGTCGCCACCACGCTAGAGGTGTCGTCCACCTGTCCGCCATGGGTGGGAGTCTCGGTGTAGACGGCGTGGGGGGCGTCGTTCAACGAGAGCAGCGTAAACGGCAGGTGGCTGGGCGCGGCACCTGCTTTGTACGGCAGCACTTGGACCGTGACGTGGGGCGATGTCATCTGCGCGATCAGGTGTTCAAGCTGCCCGATCATGACGCTCCGGCCGCCGACGCATGCGCGCAGGACGGCCTCGTGGATCACGACCCACAGGAGCGGTGGCGCGTCGCGCTCTATGACGACCTGCCGCCTGATGCGCAGCTCGACGCGCCGTTCGATTTGTTCCGTCGTCTCGCGAGGGAAGGCGGCGCGGATGACGGCCGTCGCGTACTCCGGGGTCTGTAACAGGCCCATGAGAAACGTGCACGAGTAGTCCGTGATCCCGCTCGCGGACTCCTCAAGGGTGATGTACGGCACGAACCATTCGGGATGCCCCTGCTTGCTCAGTTTGGCACGCAGACGCATGTACACACCCGGCGTGCTGGCCACGCGGTCCATGGCCTCCGCGAAGGCCTCAGACGCGAGCACGGCACCGTTCTCCACCTTGCTGACCTGTGCCTGCCGGTAGTGCAGCTTGTCCGCGAACTGTTCCTGCGAGAGCACCAGGGCTTCACGCAGTGCTTTGGTCTCCTCGCCGAAGTACACGGCACCGTTCGCGGGCTCCCGTGCCTGGTCAGCCCCTTCGCTCACCTGTTCAACTCCCTGGTATTCAGCCTGCGTTGGAATGGGTCCAGATCTATCGAGCGTACGTGGCTCCAAGTCATGGTGTGAGTAGGGAGTCACACAGAGCGAGCGGGACCGAACGGTCAATGGCGTACGGAGTGGCAGATATGGCGACGACAGGCAACGGGCGGCAGGCGGCGGGAGTCGGGATCGGGGACGCCGAGCGGGCGCGCGATGAACTGAGCGAGGCGCTCAAGGCGGCGGGGGTGAAGCTGCCGTCCCTGTCCCTCGACGCCGTCTCCTGCGCCGGGACCGCCCCGCGCGTTCTGGTCGACCTGGGGCGCTGCAACGTGGCGACGGCCCACGCGCTCGCCGCCGCGCTCCGGCCCCGGGGCGCCGGACCCCGGCAGGAGGCGGCGCGGTGACCCGGCGGGTGTTCCGCTACGTTCCGTTCTCCGTCGAGCAGGACGCGACGGCGGAACCGGAGTACGAGGCCCGCTGTGTGTCCGGCGGCGAGATCGAGTGCGGTGTGGAGTCCGGTGCGTGCAACGACCCCGGACCGGTGGAGGAGTGGCAGCGCAGGCACACGCAGGAGACGGGGCACCGACGCTACCGCCGGAAACTTCGGCGACTACGCGGTGCTGCGGCCGTTGACGTACGGAGGCACGTCGTGATGCTCGCCCCCGCTGCCGGACGGCCGTGGCGCGACGCGTGGCCGCTCGTCGCGCAGACCGATGACGGCAACCCATGGGGGACGGGGGCCTGTTGGCTGTACTGCCGACGCGAAGGCGTGCGCGTGCTGTGGGTCGGCTCCGTGAACACCCCCGGCGCGACGGGCGACGTGTACGCGTGCGGCCCGTGCCTGGTAGAACTCGACGCCATGGTGCGGGCCCAGGCACACGGACGGGACGGGGCCGGTGATCGCGCCCCGCGATCGGCGAGGCTCGCCGTGCCCGCGCACGCGCCCGGGACGACGGTGTGCGAGCACCGGCGGACCGTGAGTCGCCACGGCAAGACCTTCTGCCGGGCCTGCGAGCGACAGCTCTACCTGTGACGAGTCCACCGCTGGGACGCAGCCCGTCACCGGTGCCCCGAGGCGGTGAGCAGGTCTATTGCGCCCAATTGCGCCGCCCGTCACGCAGCCACTCGGGGAGGACGCAACTCGCCGCAATCCCCGCCCGCCCCGGCGACGCCCTCCTGGATCTCCGACCCCGCAAACGTGGAGGGTGACATGACACTCAGGTTCATCGGTTCGACCAGCGACGAAGGCGACTGTCCCACCCTGTACGAGATCGAGGGCACGGACGAGGTCCTTGTACAGGGCGACCGTGAGACCAACCCCGAACACCTGGTGCAGCTCCGAGACGTGAAGCCGCGCGAGACGTTCGTCCGCGTCCCGCGCAGCCTGCTCACCCGGTTCGCGCCGCGGGCCGAGGAGCCGGAGTTGCAGCCGTTCTCCTCGGTTTCCCATCTGTTCCGCGAGTTTCGGCACACGGCGTGGCGGCTGGAGACCCGTGGCGGGTACGCCTCCGACAGGAACAGCCCGAAGTGGGCGCACTGGCAGGCCGGCGAGGATATCGCCGGCGGCACGAGCGCGTGGCTGGAGAACGTCGCCGGACAGACAGCGGCCGGGAAGCGGATCGAGCGAGTACGCCTGGTCGACGAGCCGCCCACCGAAGGCCAACGGTTCCTTCTCGCGAGTGCGCCCGGCAATGTGCGAGCCGGCGAGGACATCCGCAACCTCACCCGTGCGCGGGCCGAACAGTTGCGGCTGCCCGACTACGACTTCTGGCTGTTCGATTCCAGGACCGTGGCTCGATTCGCGTTCGACGAGAGCGACACCACGCTCGGTGTGTACGTAACGGAGGATCCGGCCGAGGTGCTTGCCGCCTGCCAGGCCCGCGATGCGGCCTGGCATCACGCGGTGCCCACCCGGCAATTCGCTGTAGCTTCGACTGTGTGACGACCGACTTCCAGACAGCCCGCGAAGCCCTCGGCGCGCGCCTGCGGGAGCTGCGCGCCGAGGCCGGGCTTGAAGGGAAGGAACTCGCCGCGCGGCTCGGCTGGCAGACTTCGAAGGTCTCACGGCTCCAGAACGGCAAGCAGACCCCTACGCGTGCCGATCTCACCGCGTGGGCGCATGCCGTCGAACAATCGGTTGTCGAGCCCGAGTTGCACGGCCTGCTGGTCGGACTGGACATGAAGCAACGCAACCGCTCATGGCGCAAGCAGTTGGCCGGAGGCATCCGTAACAGGCAGGAGATCGCGGTCAGGCTCACCGGGAACACGAAGCAGATCCGTGGCATGGAGGTCTCGCGGATTCCCGGCCTGTTCCAGACTCCGGAGTACGCGCGCGTCGTCTTCGACTCCCTCGCCGAGTTCAGGGGCATCCCCGCGACGACCGAGGCCGCCGTTGAGAAGCGGATGCGCAGGCAAGAGGCCCTGTACGACCCGGAGAAGACGTTCCGGTTCCTGATCTGCGAGGCCGCTCTGTACCACCGGCCATGCCCGAGCCAGGTGATGGCCGAGCAACTCGACCGCCTCTACAACCTTGTCGGCCAGCAGCGCATCGAGCTGGGCATCATCCCGTTCGCTGCGCAGCTGCGGCGTACCGCACCCCATGCGTTCTGGATCTACGACAGTCGGTTGACCATCGTCGAGACGATCTCCGAGGAACTGTGGCTCACCAACGACGAGGACGTACGCCTGTATGAGCGGGCGTGGGAATGGCTGGCGGAGTCTGCCGAGTACGGTGCACCGCAAGCGGGCAGCCGGCCGACCCGAAGGATTCCGGAGAGTAAATGACATCGAACCGGGAGAGAAGCGGTGTGTTGCGGCAGGATTTGATGGATTATTTCAGCCTGCAGGGTGCCAGAATCGCGCTTGCTCCATTTTCTTCCACGGGCATTCCCGATGATTCATCTGAGTGGAAAATGAGACTGGCGCCCACGGTGCGCGGCTTGTACTACGCCAGGGACGAGGGCGGGAGGAATGGCTATGAGGTCTCCTCCCAACTGCTCAGGGCTGCGGATATCTTCAGTGCTGATCCGAGTTCGCGAGCCCTGGATCACATCCCGGCAGCAGTTCCTCCCGGTCGGACTCCCGAGGTTTATCGTGATATTGCTGCGTATATTCTTGAGCGGAAGGGGTTGTTGCTTGACGATAAATATCGGCAGGGTCAAATGACAGCTTATGAGATCTCGCTCAGGTTCCCGCGCTTCAGTCAGTTCATGCCTATTTACTTCGGGCAGGATGGGGTGGTGATCTCCGATGACATGCAGTTCTCGACCATCGAGGAGGGAATTGCCTTGATTATCGAGGAAGCTCATCCTCTCTGTATGTGGAGGCTGCCCGGTCTGGCTGCCGAAAGCTATGAGGCCCTGGCGCTGTTCCAGAACGATGAAGGCGCGATGGACCGGTTCTTCTCCTACGTCCTCAGAGGAGGATCCGGTAGCGTCGACTTCGTCGATTTCTTTCCTCTGCTCGCCCACTCGATCATCGACCACCTTGCCGCCGAGCACCCCCCTGTGTGGCCGGAAAGGAATTGACACACATCATGCGGACCGCAGTGCGACGCACACCGATCGTGAGACCGTCCAATGGGCTACTCAGCAGGCCGTGACCGTCAACGAGCAGACCATTCACCACTGACTGGCCCAGTCGGCGCGGCGCGCCTCACTATCGAGGCGGCGTGGCCGTCCCGTCCTGAGCCGGTCGGGCGTGTGCTGCTGCAGGCGTTGATGCGCGTGCGGCCCATGCCTCGGGTGAGGCGGCGATGGGACTTCGCAGCCTCCCGGCCCGCGGCTGTTCTTGAGTTCGCTGAGGAAGAGTTCGTGAGATCCCGTCCGATCTGATTGATCGGCGGTCTCTTGTCAGCGGGCCTGGTCGGGGTGCTCGCCATGGGCTTGGGACTGCCTTTTGAGTACCTTCTGCCGCCCCACCACCTCGCGCGCCAGCGCGACCAGGTCTGGGAGTGCCGGGTGCCCGGGGACGTCCCGCCGGGCGAGGAGTACGGGTACGGACGGGGCGTCGACGAGCGGGCGGTAGGCGACACCGGAGTGCGGGTGCATGTCGGCGGTGGACGCGGCGGAGACTCCGACGCCCCGGCCCGCCGCGATGGCGGTCAGCCAGTCGTCGGTGTTCGCGACGGTGAGGGTCGCGGTGGGGCGGGCGGACGGGGGCCACAGGTCCACGGTGGTGGTGCCGGAGACGGTGTTCAGGACGATGGTCTCGGCCGCCAGGTCGGTGAGGCGGAGTGACGTGCGGTCCGCGAGCGGGCCGTCCGCCGCGACCGCCGCCACCCGGTCCTCCTCGAACAGCACTTCGGTGACGAGGCCGGGCGCCTCCACGGGCCCCCGCAGCAGTGCGGCGTCGACCTCGCCGCGGGTGAGCCCGGCGGTGCGGTCGTCGATGCGCAGGAGTTCCAGCGGGGTCTGCGGACACAGCTCCTGCCAGCGGCGCAGCAGCGGTGTGGTGTACGGGCCGAACGCCGACCAGGCGTGCCCGAGCCGCAGCGGCCGGCGGGGCGGCCCGCCGGGGTCGAGCGCCTCGTCGAACGCGGCTACCGCGACGGCGGCCCGGTCCCGGAAGGCGACGCCCTCGGGGGTGAGGGCGAGATGGTGGGTGGAGCGGTCGACCAGCCGGATGCCGAGGTGGCGCTCCAGGGCGGCGAGGGTGCGGGAGACCGCGGGCTGGGTGAGGCGGAGGCGGGCGGCGGCGCGGGTGACGTTGCCCTCGTCGGCGACGGCGAGGAAGGCGCGCAGATGGCGGACTTCGATACCGCGACCGGTGCTTTGTCCGGAGGGCCCGATGCTCATGCGCCGGGAGCATAACCGGAGCGCGATCGACATTTCACGTGGCACGCGGAGGTACCTACCTTAAGAGGACGTACCGTGTGTGCGGAGTGCAGTATCTTCAATCGAGCAGTGCATTGAATTGAACTGCCGGATTCGGGAGGAACACCGCAGGTGAACGACCAGCGCAGTGCAGCAGGGGCGGCGGCCGCCGAGCAGGCCGCGGCCGTCGTCGTACCCGAGGCGGCTTCCGCCCTGGGCGACGCGGCGGGCCCCGCGCGCCCCAAGGGCCGGGGCGCGGCGCTCGCCCCGGTCGCGCTGGTGGTCGCGGGCGGCCTCTCCGTCCAGTTCGGCTCCGCCGTCGCGGTCCTGCTGATGCCCCGGGCCGGTGCGCTCGGCGTCGTCACCCTGCGCCTGGCCGTGGCCGCGCTCGTGATGCTGGTCGTCTGCCGCCCGACGCTGCGCGGGCACTCGCGCGCCGACTGGGGCACGGTCCTCGCCTTCGGGCTGGCCATGGGCGGCATGAACACGCTCTTCTACCAGGCCGCCGACCGCATTCCGCTGGGCGCCGCCGTCACCCTGGAGGTGCTGGGCCCGCTCGCCCTCTCGGTCTTCGCTTCCAGGCGCCTGATCAACGTGGTCTGGGCCGGGCTCGCGCTGGGCGGCGTCGTGCTGCTGGGCGGGGGAGGTTTCGACCGCCTCGATCCGGTCGGCGCCGCCTACGCGCTCGGCGCGGGCGCCATGTGGGCGGCGTACATCGTCTTCAGCGCCCGCACCGGCCGCCGCTTCCCCCAGGCGGACGGCCTGGCCCTGGCCCTGGTCGTCGCCGCGCTGCTCTCCCTGCCTCTCGGCGTCATGGAGTCGGGCTCGAAGCTACTGGTCCCCTCCACGCTGGGGATGGGCGCGGCGGTGGCGCTGCTGAGCTCGGTGCTTCCGTACACCCTCGAACTCATGGCGCTGCGCCGCCTGCCCGCGCCCACCTTCGCGATCCTGATGAGCCTGGAACCGGCGATCGCCGCCACGGCCGGCTTCCTGATCCTGGACCAGGCCCTGACGACCACCGACGCACTGGCGATCGCCCTCGTCATCGGGGCGAGCATGGGCGCGGTACGGAGCCAGACGCGGCGCGCGAAGCCGCGCGAGCGGGGCTGACGTCCCGGGGACGGTCTGACGTCCCCGGGCGGGCCCTTGTCGGCCCGCCGCCGCGCACGGGATCATGGCGGCCCGATACACGAGATCCCGCAGGGGGAGTCCATGGTCATCGCCGCCGTCTATTTCGTCCTCGCCGTCGGCGCGGCCGTGATGTTCGGGAAGAACCTGGACCGGCAGCTCCAGGGCCCCCGGCTCCGGGCCGCCTGGGCCGAGGGGCTCACCGCCGAGGCCCGGTGCGTCTCCCTGCGCGCCGAGGAAGTCCAGAGCCCCGAGGGCGGCCCCCTCGCGCAGACCCACCCCACCCTGGAGTTCCGTACGGCCGACGGGCACACCGTCAGCTTCGAGGAACGCCAGTCGCGCCTCACCCCGGCCCTGGGCGACTCCGTGACCGTCTACTACGGCGCCGCGAACCCGAAGGACGCGACCACCCGGGCCCCGTCCTTCGGAATGCGCCACGCCAGGGCCCTGATCACCGCGGCGTGCAGCTTCTTCGCCCTGGTCTCGGCGTTCGTCATCGCCCTCATCCCCTGAGTACGGCCCGGCACCGCCCGGCCGCCGGGGCGCCGCGCATCCGGGGCTGACGGAGCCGGAGTACGGGCTGTCCGTCGTCGCGCCGCGTTCCCTTCCCCTCCCTTCCCCTCCCTTCCCCTCCCTTCCTTCTCCCTTCCTTTCCGGTGTGCGCCGCTCCCTTTCCGGTGTGCGCCGCGTTTCCGTGCCCTTCTCCGGTACGCGCCGCCTCCCCGTGCCCACTTCCGGTACGCGCCGCCCTCGGTACACCACGCCCGCCGCCCAAGTGCGGTGTCACCGGGCGGGGTTCGGGAATCGCGGCGGATCCACGGCGGACCCACCGCGGATCCGCGGCGGCGATCGTCGGCGTATGCGCCGCGTGTGCGCACGGAGCCGCCCGCGCGATATTCCGGCTGCATGAGGGCCGCTGAGGATGGCACTCGGAACCAGGCCCCACAGGCCCGGTTCACATCCTCAGCGAAAGGAGGTGACAGACAAATGAACCTTGTTCGCGCATGGAAGGACCCCGAGTACCGGGCCACCCTCAGCGAGGCTCCCGCCAACCCGGCCGGCCTCGTCGAGCTGGCCGACGATCAGCTCGACGGCGTTGCGGGCGGGACCACGTGGGCGTGCGCCACGATCACTCTGACCGTGACGGTGTGCTCCCCGACCGGGACCCTCTGCGGCAGCTGCAACATGGGCACGCGCGGCTGTTGCTGAGCCTGACAGTTTCCTACAAGGAGTGATGTTCGTGGACATAGTCCGGTCCTGGAAGGACGCCGACTACCGGCTGTCCCTCGGGAGTGAGGCCCCCGCCCATCCGTCGGGCGAAGGCCTCACCGCAATCACCGACGAGGAGCTGACCGAGATCAACGGAGCCGGCTCCGGAGTTCTCGGCACTCTCGGGTGCTGCTCGTGCCTGCCGTGGTATTCGGGCTGGACCGTATGTGGTCTCGCCTGCGACCCCGGTAAGCCCTGCAAGAACTAGCAGCGTACCGAAGAAACGGCGTGACCGGCAGGGGCGGGCGACTGTGCGCCCCCGCCGGTCGCGTTCATGCCCCAGGAGGAAGAGCGGAATGCCTGACGTCGCAAGCGAGCACCCCACCAGCGGGTCGGCCGGGGCCCACCTCCCCTGGCACCGGGCCGCCACCCTGAGCGAAAGACTCGTCGGGACGCCGTCGCAGTCCGACCCGGTGCGAGGCGAGAAGCGCCTGGCCATGTGGCGGGAGCTGGCGCCGCTGACCGGTGAGCGCGCCACGCTGGACGCACGGCTCGCACCGCTGGGCGTCGGCGCCGACGAACTGGCCGCTCTGCTCGGCGAGAGCGACACGTCCCTCGCCGCCCGCCTGGCGGACGAACCCGACTGGCACCAGGTCTTCAGGCGCTGGTGGGCCGAGGGCATGGCCACCACGGACGCCGACCGCCGCCTCGACCCCGACATGGGCCTCCTGGAAGTGATCCGCCCCCTCGTGGAGGGCGCCGTCCACGAACTCGACGCGCTCGTCGAGGAACGTGTGCGGAACAGCGACGACCCCCTCATGGCCGACCCGGGCCACATCCTCGACGTCGTCCGCGCGACCGCCCCGGCCGCCGACCTGCTCGGCCATGTGCAGCGGACCCTCGTACTCGAACTCAACATCGCCCGCGTCGAGGACCGGCTCGGCGGCGAGACCTCCGAGGAGCGCTTCTCCTCGTACGTCGAACTGCTCCGCTCGGAGGGCAACGCCCTCGCGCTCTGGGACGAATACCCGGTCCTGGCACGGCTGATCGTGACCCAGCTCCGCTTCTGGATCGACACGCGGGTCGAGCTGATCGAGGCGCTCGTCGCCGACCTCCCCGTACTGCGCGAGAGCCTGCTCGCCGCCCCGGGACCCCAGCGGCTCGAACGCCTGGAGTTCGGCGCCGGCGACAAGCACCGGCGGGGCCGCTCCGTCGCCATGGTCGAATTCGACACCACCACCCTGGTCTTCAAGCCCCGCCCGCTGGCCATGGACACCGCCTTCGACGGGCTCCTGGACTGGGTCAACCAGCAGGATGCCCCGCACGACCTGGCCCGGATCGGCATCGTGGACCGCGGCAGCCACGGGTGGGTCGAACAGGTCGACACCACCGCGACCACCGACGCCGAGGGCGGCGACCGCTACGCCTGGCGGCTCGGTGCCCTGACGTCACTCCTCTATCTGCTGCACGCCACGGACTTCCACTTCGAGAACGTGCTGGCCGCGGGCGAGCACCCGGTTCTCGTCGACCTGGAGGCGCTGCTGCACAACGACAAGACCGCGGCCGTCGTCAAGATCGACGGCGAGACGGACATCGCCGCGGTCACCCTCGCCGACTCCGTCCAGTCCGTGGGCATCCTCCCCAACCACCTGCTGGTGCGCGGCGAGGACGGCACCTTCGGCCTGGACGTCAGCGGACTGGCCGGCCACGGCGGGCAGTTGACCCCCATGCCGGTGCCCACCTGGGAGGACACCGGAACCGACCGGATGCGGCTGGTCAAGCGCCGGATGGAGATGGACGCCGAGCGCAACCACCCGATGACCGCCGACGGCGAACCGATCGACCTGGTCGGCCGGGTCGACTCGTTCGTCGAAGGATTCACCCACGTCTACCGGCTGCTGGAAGCGGGCCGGGACGAACTCCTCGCCGACCAGGGGCCGCTGACCCCCTTCGGCCTCGTCCGGACCCGGCTCATCGCCAGGCCGACCCACATCTACGGCCGGCTGCTGCTGGAGAGCACCCACCCGGACTTCATGCGCGACGGCCTCGACCACTCCCGCTCGCTCGCCCGGCTGGCGGGCGGACACATCGAGATGCCGGAGTCCCGCAACGCGATGATCCTGGACGAGGTCGCCGAGCTCACCCTCGGAGACATCCCCATGTTCACCGTCGACGCGGACTCCGGGACCCTGCGCGGCGGACTGGACGGCCTGCCGATGGGTACCCGCTACCCGCCGCTCACCGCCGTACGCGAACGCCTCGTCGCCCTCGGCGACGCCGACCTCGCCTTCCAGGCGCGGGTCATCCGCTCCTGCGTCGCCGCCACCGCCATGGGCGAGAGCGACGCCCGCTGGCCCAACTGGCACCGCCCCCGGCTGGACGGCGCGGCCGACCCCGGCGACTTCGCCGAGGAGGCGCTGCGCCTCGCGCACCGGCTGTCGGACCTGTGCATCCGCGACGAACACGGGCTGGGCTGGATCGGGCTTGACCTGGTCGACGAGAAGTACTGGCAGTACGCGCCCGCACCGATCGGCCTCTACACCGGGACCGCCGGCATCGCGCACGCCCTGGACGCCGTCGCGGCCGTGACCGGCGACGAGCGGACCGGCGAGCTGGCCCAGGCCGCCTTCGACCAGGTGGCGAAGCGGTCGGTGCTCATCGCCGAGACGCTGGCGAGCCTGGCGAAGAAGCCGGGAGCCGCGGAGTTCGGCATCGGCGCGTTCGGCCCGTTCGGCGGTGCCGTCTACGCCCTGGCGCACGCCGCCGTGCGCCACGACCGGCCCGAGTACGCCGAGGCCGCCGCCGCCCTGCTGCCCGCCATCGACGAACTCGTCGACGAGGACCCCCTCCTGGACATCGTCTCCGGCTCGGCGGGCGCGATCCTCGCCCTCCTCTCGCTGGAGACCGCCCGGCCGGGCATCGGAGCGGCCCGGATCGCGGCGCGCTGCGCCGACCGCCTGCTGGCCACCCGGCAGGAACGCGGCGAGGGATGGGGCTGGGCCACCCCCATCAACCCCGAGGAGCCGCTCGCCGGCTTCTCGCACGGCGCCTCCGGCATCGCGTACGCGTTCGCCCGGCTCGACCGGGCCGCCCCCCGCCCGGAGTACAAGGAGGCCGTCCGGCACGCGCTCATGTACGAACGGACCGCCTTCGACCCGGAGCTGCGCACCTGGCGCGACCTGCGGCCGGCCAACCTCGGCGGGCGTACGGTCATGAACGCCTGGTGCCACGGCGCCCCGGGCATCGCGATGGCCCGCAACGCCTTCCAGGAGCTGGGCACCGTCCCGGAACTGGCCGACCTGATCGAGAGCGACCGGCACATGGCGGTCCTCGCCGCCATCTCGACCGGCCTCGACCTCGACCCGGTGTCCGGTCTCGGCAACCACAGCCTGTGCCACGGGGACATCGGCAATCTGCTCATCATCGACGAGAGCAGCAGAGCCGACCAGGAGCCGGAGGTCGCCGGCCTGCTGCCCCGGGTGTGGAACACGCTGCTCCACGAGGGCCGGGAGAACGGCTGGCTGTGCGGCGTCCCGAAGGGCGTGGAGACACCCGGTCTCATGACCGGTCTGGCCGGCATCGCCTGGGGACTGGCGCGCAAGGCCGCACCCGAGCGGGTGCCGGACCTGCTGACGCTCGCCGGCCCCGACACCCGGGGGAAGACGTGCTGAACGGCGGGTCCGCACCGGCGGCCCCACCGGACGGCGCCCTCTCCGAAGGCGTCTACCGGCCGAGCATGGTGGCGGCCTACCGTGCCAACCCGCGTGGCGCGGTCCGTACCGGCTTCCACCCCGAACAGATGCGGCCGCGGTGGCGATGGGCCCTGGCCGGGGCCCTGCTGCTGGCCGCCACGGTGGTGGCCGGCCTCATGGTGCGGGTGCCGGTCGGGCCGACCGGCACCCTGGCCGGCGTCAACGGACGCCAGGGCGTGCTCGCCTTCCCGGGCTTCGGCCCGCCCGCGAAGGGCAGCGACATCCTGCTGCGCGTGGACGGCCGGCCTGTGGAGGGCCGGGTGAAGGACTTCCAGACCGGTCAGGGCGGGTCCCAGGTCACCATGGTGCTCGTCGAACTTCCCGGTGGCGTCGCCGGCGGACTGAAGGAGGGCGCGTCCGTGGTCCTCGACCAGGGCACCCGCCCGCTGCTCATGGACATCTGGGACGGAAGGGGCAACCAGTGAGCATCATCCGCCGCAGGGTGCCCGTGCGGTTGCAGTCCACCTCGGTCGAGTGCGGTGTCGCCGCCCTCGCCATGGTGCTCGGCCACCACGGCCGCGCCACCACCGTCGCGGAGCTGCGCGACCGGATGGTGCTCTCGCGCGACGGGGCGAGCGCCGCCTCGATCGCCCGGCAGGCGCGCGAACTGGGCCTGAAGGTACGGGCGTTCCGCGCGGAACCGGAGGCGCTGCGGGGGCTCGTCCTGCCGCTGATCGCGCACTGGGGCATGAACCACTTCGTCGTCATCGAGCGCTTCACCCGCCGCGGGGTCGACATCGTCGACCCGGCGTCCGGACGGCGGCACATCAGCTACGCGGAACTGGACGCTTCCTTCACCGGGGTGGCGCTGGAGCTGGAGCCGACCGAGGAGCTCGAACGCCGCGACGGCGCCGAGGCAGGACTGTGGTCCTTCGTCCGGCCCTTCCTGCCGCGTTCCGTGCCCGTCGTCTCCGGGGTCATCGGCGCCTCCGCCGCGCTCACGCTGCTCGGACTGCTCCCGGCCTTCCTGACGGCGTACATCGTCGACCGCGTCCTGCCGGGGCGCGGCGAGGACACCCTGCTCGTCCTGGCGGCCGGTCTCGTCGCGTACACCGTGAGCCACGGTCTGATGACGCTGGCCAGGGCCGAGCTGCTGCTGTGGCTGCAGACCAGGATGGACTGGTCGATGATGGGCACGTTCCTCAGACACCTGATGTCCCTGCCGTACAAGTTCTTCCAGTTGCGCACCGGGGGCGACCTGCTCGTACGGGTGTCGAGCATGACGTACGTCCGTGACGCCGTCTCCAGTCAGCTTCTGGCGGTCCTCCTGGACGTGGCCCTGCTCGGCGTCTACCTCGTGGTGATCGGCTTCAAGTCCCTGCTGTTCGTCGCCGCGATCCTTGCCGTCGCCACTGTCCAGCTCGTCATCATGTTCGCCTCCGCCCGGACCGCGCAGCGGCTGACCGAACGCGAACTCCAGGCGCTCGGGGAGGCGCAGAGCACGCTCCTGGAAGCGGTGACCGGCGCCGAGACGGTCAAGTCCTCCGGCGCCGAACACGTCGTGGTGCGCCGGTGGTCGCAGAAGTTCACCGAGCAGTTGGAGTCCTCCGTACGCCGGAGCAGACTGGACAACGCGATCGACGGCGTCCTCGGCATGCTGGGCACCGCTTCTCCGCTGCTCATGCTCGTACTCGGCGCCTACCTCGTCCTCAGCGACAACCTGTCGCTGGGAACGATGCTCGCGCTCATCGCCCTGGCCGGCTCCGCACTCGCCCCGGTGGCCCAACTGGGCCGCAGCATCAAGACGTTCCAGACCATCCGGGTCCACCTAGACCGGCTGCGCGACGTGCTGAACGAACCCCCGGAGTCCCTGGGGCAGGGGTCCGGGAAGGCGGACCTGAGCAAGCCGATCACCCTGACCGACGTCAGCTTCCGCTACTCCGGGGACGGACCGGAGGCCCTGTCGGGCATCTCCCTCACCGTCCGGCCGGGCGAGAAGATCGCCATCGTCGGCAGCAGCGGTTCGGGAAAGTCCACCCTGGCCCGTCTCATTCTCGGGCTCTACGACCCGACGGACGGGGAGATCACCTACGGTGCCACCCCGCTGACCGAGCTGGACCTCGGACACCTGCGCCGGCAGTGCGGCGTCGTCACCCAGGACGCGGACATCTTCAGCGGCTCGGTGCTGACCAACATCGCGCTGGTCATGCCCGATGCCACCCTGGACGATGTCGTCGAGGCGGCCCGCCTCGCGGCGGTCCACGAGGACATCACACACATGCCGATGGGGTACGAGACGATCCTCGGCGAAGGCGGCAACGGTCTCTCCGGCGGGCAGCGGCAGCGGGTCGCCCTGGCCCGCGCCGTCGTGCACCGGCCGAGGGTTCTGCTGCTGGACGAGGCCACCAGTCACCTGGACGCGACCACCGAGGCGGTCGTGCACGAGAACCTCTCGGAACTCGACTGCACCCGCATCGTCATCGCGCACCGGCTGAGCACCGTGCGCGACGCGGACCGCATCCTCGTCATCGACCGAGGCCGGATCGTCGAGGACGGCGACCACGAGGAGCTGGTCGCGCGAGGGGGTGCGTACGCGGCCCTCGTCGGCCAGCAACTGGTCCATGACTGACCGATTCCCGCGCACGTCCCCCGGGCCCGGCGTGGCACGCGATGCTGGGAGCATGACCCCCGCGACACGCTCCCGGCCGGCGCTTCTGAGGCGGCTGCGCACGCTGACCCTCCTCGAAGCGGCGAACATCGCCCTGATCGGCTGGGCGGTGTTCGCGGCCCTCGGCGCCCCCTTCAGCACCGCGAACGCGGTGGGCTTCGCCCTGGTGGCCGGGCTCCTGCTCATCGGGTCCGGGTACTGGGCGCTGAAGGCACGTCAACTGCGCACCGGAGCACGGCGACCGCCCGCGATCGGGGTGTTCCGCCCGCTCCGGCCGCTGTGTGCCCTGGCCCTGGTGGCCGGCCTCGCGGTCATCGTTCCGGCCCTCCCGGGACGGCCGCCGTCCGACTGGGCCCCCGGCCTCGTGCTGTACGGCCTGGGCCTGGCGGAGTACGTCAACTACTTCCACCGGCAGCTGATGCACGACACCGCGGCGGACTGGCGCAGGCTGCTGCGCACCCGCCGGCTGCGCAGATCGCACCTGGCGGAGGACCTGCGCGCCCACCGCGACCGGCACGTACGGACCTGACGGCCCCACGCACGATTCCAGCGGCCCCGACGCCCGTGCCCGTGACGCCCGGCACGGCAGCCGCGCGAACGTAAGGAACAGAGTTCATGACCCCACCGGAAGCGCCGGACGCGCCGGAAACGAAGGACGCGCGGGACGCGCGGGACGAGAAGGGCCGGGCCGACGGCCGGCCGATCGAGTTCCGCGGCCTGTCGAAGCGGTACCGCGACAGATGGGCCGTGCAGGACCTGTCCTTCACGGTCGCGCCCGGACGCGTCACGGGCTTCCTCGGCCCGAACGGTGCGGGCAAGACCACGACGCTCCGGATGCTCCTCGGCCTGACGGCCCCGACGTCCGGCACCGCGACCGTCGGCGGACGGCCGTACCGGGACCTGGCACAGCCGCTCAGAACCGTCGGGGCGATGCTCGACGAGTCCGGCACACACCGCAGGCGGACCGGCCGTGACCATCTGCGTGTGCAGTGCGCGGCGACGGGCCTGCCGGCCCGCCGGGCCGACGAGGTGCTCGACCACGTCGGACTGGCCCAGGCCGGCGGGCGGCGTTACGGGGAGTACTCCCTCGGCATGCGGCAACGCCTCAACCTCGCCCAGGCGCTGCTCGGCGATCCACCCGTCCTGATCCTCGACGAACCCTCCAACGGGCTCGACCCCGAAGGGATCGCCTGGATGCGGGCCCTGCTGCGGACGCTGGCCGCCGAAGGCCGTACGGTGCTCGTTTCCAGCCACCTGATATCCGAGGTCGAGCAGACCGCCGACGACCTCGTGATCATCAGTCAGGGCCGGCTGGTGGCCGAGGGGTCGAGCCGCGAGATCGCCGCCCGGGTGCGGGGCGAGGCCCGGGTGCGGGTCCGTGCCGCACGGCCCGCGGAACTGGCGGCGGCGCTCACCTCGGCGGGAGCGGCCGTGACGCGTCCGCCCGCCGGGGACGGACTCCTGATCGTGACCGGCCTCGGGACGGGAGCGGTGGCCGCGGCGGCAGCCGCCCACGGCGGGGAACTGTACGAACTGGCCGAGGACACGCCCGATCTGGAACAGGCGTTCCTGCGGCTCACACAAGGAAAGGCGGAGATCCGATGAGGGGGCTGATCCGCAGCGAGCTGCTCAAGCTCCGTACGCTGCCCACCTGGTGGATCGCGGGCGCGGCGATGGCCGCGGCGGCGGTGCTGCTGGCACTGTGGAACAGCTGGCAGGCCCACACCTTCATGCAGCCGTTCGAGGACTATCTGGCAGGGGCGATCCTGACCCCCCGCGAGGACATGTCCGCCGAGCAGGTCGGCACGATGCACAACCTCTGGGAGACCCAGTCGGCCCCCGGCCGCATCGCCGCGACCCTCTACACCTCCGGGCAGACCCTCGGCCTGCTGCTGGCGGGTGTGCTGGCCGTCCTGTTGGTGACCAACGAGTACCAGTACCGGACCCTGACGGCCACGTTCCTGGCGGCGCCCCGCCGGGGCCGCGTCGTCACGGCCAAGCTCGTCGTGGTCCTCATCTCCTCGGCCGGGCTGTGGCTGGCGGCGACGCTGGGAAGCCTCGTGGTCGGCGGGATCTTCCTGACCTCTCAGGGCGCCGGTCTCGGGCTCGGGAGCGGGGACGTGCTCGGCGCGGTCCTGCTGAACCTGGCCGCCTACCTGGTGTGGGGCGTGTTCGGCTTCGGCCTCGGGGTGCTCATCCGCAGCCAGACCGCCGCCACCGTCACCGCGGCGGTGCTGTACTTCCTGTCCTCGGTCGTCGTCGCGTTCGCCTTCCAGGTCGTGCACGACCTGGTCCTGGAGAAGGACTGGGTGCTCCAGGCCCAGGTGCTGCTGCCCGGAGTGGCGTCCCAGATCATGACCACACCCGGTGAGCTCTTCGCCGGGGCCCCCGCTCCCTGGACGGGCGCCGTGGTGCTCGTCGCCTACAGCCTGGCCGGCGGCCTCACGGGAACGCTGCTGCTGCTCCGGCGGGACGTGACCTGAGGGTCCGGTGGCCGGACGGCCACCGGACCCTCAGGTGCGAGGCCTCCGCGTCAGGAAGAAGGACGCGGGGGTCTTCGGCATTGGCACCGCTCCGCGGAGTCCTGGGTCCGGGACGCGACGAGCCGCATGGCCTCCTCACGGTCCCAGTTGAGGGCCGCCTTCCGCATGGCCTCGATACCGGGGGGCAGATCGAGCCCCAGATCCTCCGCGAACAGCTTCTGGCAGCGGCTGACCACCGACAGCGTGCTGACGGTGTCGCCGTGCAGGCAGTGCACCGCCGCGAGCAGCTCCCACAGGTGCTGGCGGTAGGGAGCCTCGGCGATCACGCTCTCGATGCGGTAGGCCAGCATGGTGGTGCGGCCCGCGAGGACGGACGCGGTGAACAGGTCCTGATAGGCGTCCAGCCGGGCGTTGTTGAGCCCCGCTATGTGGGCGTTGAACCACCGAGTGGGCGGGAGGTCCTGTCCGAAGGGACCGTTCCAGAGACCCACGGCCTGTTCCAGGGCGTCGACCGCCGACTTGTGGGAGCCGCGTAACAGCCAGTTCCGGCCACGCTGGACCGCGGCGGTGAACCGGGGCAGGTCGAACTCGTCGGGCGCGATCTCCAGTCCGTACCCGCACTGGGCGCCGCGGTAGGTCCGCATTCGGTCGCCGAGCCCGGGTTCGACCTCGTCGAGGTCCCGGCGCAGTCCGGTCACATGGCTGCGGAGGTTCGCCGTGGCCGAAACCGGCGGATCGTCCCAGAGGATCTCGCTGAATTCCGCGTTGCCGATGGGCCGCCCGTACCGGAGGAGGCACGCGGTGAGGACCGCGCGCCGGACGGGTGAGGTGACCGACATGGTCCTGCCGTGGACCGAGAGCTGCCCGAGGACGCCGAAGCGCGGATCCGGGCGTTCGTCGTGGGTGTCGGGCGGTGTCGCAGGGGTGGAGCAGCCGGCCGGGGCCGGCTCGTTCCCGACGGCGTGGGGAGCGGATCCGTCGGGAGGGTCGGTCTGTGGGGACTGGATCAACAGGGGTCCTCTCACAGGTACGCAGTGAATTGCGAGCCGGTGGTGAGCCGCAGAACCTCTGTTGTCCGATTCTCGCCGCCGAACCGGGTAGGGAGGAGGACCCTTCGTGCGATGTCCGGCGAGATCCGGCTCAAGTGCGTCATATCGTCTCCTGCGTGGTCAGGGCAGGGGGAACGCACATAGGCGTCAGTCTTTTGTTCCCCCGTTGGAACTGCGTTCACGCTTTCAGAGGGAATGAGATCCGGCTAGTAGCAGCGCGTAATTGACTTGAATCCTGCGGTTGAGAGTCTTCCGAACGGTGCTACTGGGAGGTAGGATCCTCCGCTTCCGTTCATGGAGGCCCGGCCGATCGGTTCCCGCCAAATCGAGGCAGTTTTGCGGGCGGAGAATCATGCAAGCGTGCTTGATTGTTTATGGGTCCGCTGCCATGCTCCTGGGCACACCGCCACGCCCCGAGGGAGTGCACCGTGTCCGATGCATCGGCTGTGACCGTCGCCGTACTCGACGACCTGCGTCAGGAGAGCGAGGAACTCGACCGGTTGGTCGCCGGGGCGGACGCGGCCCACTGGGCGAGGCCGACCCCGGCCGAGGGGTGGACCGTCGCCCATCAGATCGCGCACCTGAACTGGACCGACGAGGTCGCCCTGATCGCCGTCACCGAACCGGACGCCTTCGCCGCCGAGGCCGAGAAGGCGCTCGCGCACCCCGAGAGTTTCGTCGACGAGGCCGCCGGGGAGCTCGTCGCGCTGCTGTCGGCCGAGGAACTGCTCGTCCGGTGGCGCGAGGGCCGGGCCCGGCTGCACAAGGCCCTGCGCGCGGCCCCGCAGGGTGTGAAGTTCCCCTGGTACGGGCCGCCGATGAGCGTCGCGTCCATGGCGACCGCCCGGATCATGGAGAGCTGGGCGCACGGCCAGGACATCGCCGACGCCCTCGGCGTCACCAGGACCCCCACCGCCCGGCTGCGGCACGTCGCCCGGATCGGGGTGCGGGCCCGCGACTACGCCTACCTGGTACGGGGCATCAAGGCGCCCGATCAGGAATTCCGGGTCGAACTGCACACCCCTGACGGAGAGTTGATCGCCTTCGGGGCGCCGGACGCACCGCAGCGCGTCACCGGGCCGCTCGTCGACTTCTGCCTCCTCGTCACCCAGCGCGCGCACCGCGACGACCTCGCCGTCCGGGCCGTCGGCCCCGACGCCGACCAGTGGCTCGGCATCGCCCAGGCGTTCGCCGGACCCCCCGGACCGGGCCGCGCACCCCGGGGAGCGGGCGAGTGACCGCACCGCTGCGGATCGGCAACGCCTCCGGGTTCTACGGCGACCGCTTCGACGCCGTGCGCGAGATGCTCACCGGCGGCCCCCTCGACGTCCTCACCGGGGACTACCTGGCCGAGCTGACCATGCTCATCCTCGGCCGGAGCAGACTCAAGGACCCGAAGCGCGGCTACGCCACCACCTTCCTGCGCCAGCTCGAAGAGGGGCTCGGGCTCGCCCATGAGCGCGGGGTCAGGATCGTCGCCAACGCGGGCGGCCTCAACCCGGCCGGACTGGCCGACGCGGTAAGGGAGTTGGCGGCGAAGGCCGGCGTCCCGGCGCGGGTCGCCCATGTGGAGGGCGACAGCCTGCCCGTGCCCGAGGGGTTCCTCACCGCCAACGCCTACCTCGGCGGCGCCGGGATCGCCGCCTGCCTCACCGCCGGAGCAGACATCGTCGTCACCGGACGGGTCACCGACGCGGCCCTCGTCACCGGGCCCGCCGCCGCCCGATTCGGCTGGGGGCCCGGCGACCTGGACGCGCTCGCCGGGGCCGTCGTCGCCGGACACGTACTGGAGTGCGGAACCCAGGCCACCGGCGGCAACTACTCCTTCTTCCGGGGCCACGACCTGCGCCGGCCCGGCTTCCCCGTCGCGGAGATCCACGCCGACGGCTCCTGCGTCATCACCAAGCACGACGGCACCGGCGGCGTCGTCGACATCGGCACCGTCACCGCGCAACTGCTGTACGAGACCGGCGGCGCCCGGTACGCCGGACCGGACGTCACCGCCCGGCTCGACACCGTACGGCTGGACCAGGACGGACCCGACCGGGTCAGGATCTCCGGAGTGCGCGGCGAGGCCCCGCCGCCCACCCTCAAGGCCGGGCTGAACCGGCTCGGCGGCTGGCGCAACGAGGTCGTCTTCGTGCTCACCGGACTCGACATCGAGGCCAAGGAACGGCTGGTGCGGGAGCAGTTCGCGGACGCGCTCGCCCGCTCCGGCACCGAACCCGACGAGGTGCGCTGGGAGCTGTCCCGGACCGACCGGGCCGACGCCGCCACCGAGGAGAGCGCGAGTGCCCTGCTCCGGCTCGTGGTCCGCGACCGGGACCAGGAGGCCGTGGGGCGCGCGGTGTCCGGCGCCGCGATCGAGCTGGCCCTCGGCAGCTACCCCGGCTTCCACGTCACCGCCCCGCCCGGCAAGGGAGCCCCGTACGGGGTGTTCGAGGCCCGGTACGTACCGGCCGACGAGGTCCCGCACATCGCCGTGCTCCCCGACGGGCGGCGACTGAGCCTGGCCCCGCCCGCGACGACGCGGCCGCTCCGGGACGCCGACGAACCGCCGCTGCCCGACCCCCTGCCGGACCCCGGGCCCACCCGGCCCGCCCCGCTCGGCCGGATCGCGGGCGCCCGCAGCGGCGACAAGGGCGGCGACGCCAACGTGGGGGTGTGGGCCGTCGACGACGACGCCTGGCGCTGGCTGGCCCACGAACTGACCGTCGAACGGTTCCGGGAACTGCTGCCGGAGACTGCCCCGCTCACCGTCGTACGCCACCTCCTGCCGAACCTGCGCGCCCTGAACTTCACCGTCCACGGACTGCTCGGCGAGGGCGTCGCCGCCCAGCACCGCTTCGACCCGCAGGCCAAGGCGGTGGGGGAGTGGCTGCGCTCCCGGCACCTGCCCATCCCCGTATCGCTGCTGGAGACCGTCCACGTACCGGAGGCGCACGCATGACCGTCCACGCACCGGAGGCGCACGCATGACCGTCCTGCCCACCGCGCTCGACCCGGCGAGCCCCGAATACGCCGCCAACCGCACGGCCATGCTCGCCAAGCTCGACGAACTGGCCGGCGAGCACACCAAGGCGCAGGCGGGCGGCGGCGAGAAGTACATGGCGCGGCACCGCTCGCGCGGCAAGCTCCTGGCCCGCGAGCGGATCGAGCTGCTGATCGACGAGGACACCCCGTTCCTGGAGCTGTCGCCGCTCGCCGCCTGGGGCAGTGAGGCCCCCGGGTACACAGTCGGCGCCTCGCTCATCACCGGGATCGGGGTGATCGAGGGCGTGGAGTGCCTGATCACCGCCAACGACCCGACCGTACGCGGCGGCGCCTCCAACCCCTGGACCCTCAAGAAGGCCCTGCGGGCCAACGAGATCGCCTTCGCCAACCGGCTGCCCTGCCTGAGCCTCGTGGAGTCCGGCGGCGCCGATCTGCCGTCCCAGAAGGAGATCTTCATACCCGGCGGGGCGCTGTTCCGCGACATCACCCGGCTCTCGGCGGCCGGCATCCCGACCGTCGCCGTGGTCTTCGGCAACTCGACGGCGGGCGGGGCGTACGTCCCCGGCATGTCCGACCACACCGTCATGATCAAGGAACGGTCCAAGGTCTTCCTCGGCGGACCGCCCCTCGTCAAGATGGCGACCGGCGAGGAGAGCGACGACGAATCGCTCGGCGGCGCCGAGATGCACGCCCGCACCTCCGGGCTCGCCGATCACTTCGCCGTGGACGAGCAGGACGCGCTGCGCCGGGCCCGCCGGATCGTCGCCCGCCTCAACTGGCGCAAGGCACACACCGATCCGGGCCCCGCCGAGCCGCCCAAGTACGACGAGGACGAGCTGATCGGCATCGTGCCCGGCGACCTGAAGGTGCCCTTCGACCCCCGCGAGGTCATCGCCCGGCTCGTCGACGGCTCCGACTTCGACGCGTTCAAACCGCTGTACGGGACCAGCCTGGTCACCGGCTGGGCGAGGCTCCACGGCTACCCCGTCGGCATCCTCGCCAACGCGCAGGGCGTGCTGTTCAGCGAGGAGTCGCAGAAGGCCGCCCAGTTCATCCAGCTCGCCAACCAGCGCGACATCCCGCTGCTCTTCCTCCACAACACCACCGGCTACATGGTCGGCAAGGAGTACGAACAGGGCGGCATCATCAAGCACGGCGCGATGATGATCAACGCGGTGTCCAACTCGAAGGTCCCGCACCTGTCCGTGCTGATGGGCGCCTCGTACGGGGCCGGGCACTACGGCATGTGCGGCCGGGCGTACGACCCGCGCTTCCTCTTCGCCTGGCCCAGCAGCAAGTCCGCCGTCATGGGCCCGCAGCAGCTCGCCGGGGTGCTCTCCATCGTCGCCCGCGCCTCCGCCGCCGCCAAGGGGCAGCCGTACGACGACGAGGCCGACGCCGGACTCCGCGCCATGGTCGAGCAGCAGATCGAGTCCGAGTCGCTGCCGATGTTCCTCTCCGGGCGGCTGTACGACGACGGGGTCATCGACCCGCGCGACACCAGGACCGTCCTCGGGATGTGCCTGTCCGCGATCCACACCGCCCCGGTCGAAGGAGCCCGCGGCGGCTTCGGAATCTTCCGGATGTGAGGCGAGGGATGACCGAGATGATCTCCACACTGCTGGTGGCCAACCGGGGCGAGATCGCCTGCCGGATCTTCCGCACCTGCCGGGCGCTCGGCATATCCACCGTCGCGGTGTACTCCGACGCCGACGCCGACGCCCTCCACGTACGGGAGGCCGACACCGCCGTACGGCTGCCCGGCGCCGCCCCCTCCGACACCTACCTCCGCACCGACCTCGTGGTGCGCGCCGCGCTCGCGGCCGGCGCCGACGCCGTCCACCCCGGCTACGGCTTCCTCTCCGAGAACGCCGGATTCGCCCGCGCCGTGCAGGACGCCGGACTCCTCTGGGTGGGGCCCCCGGTCAAGGCCATCGAGCTGATGGCGTCCAAGACCCGCGCCAAGGAACTGATGGCCGCCGCCGGGGTGCCGCTGCTCGCCCCCGTCGACCCGGCGGAGGCCACCGCCGACGACCTGCCGCTGCTGCTCAAGGCGGCGGCCGGCGGCGGCGGACGCGGAATGCGGATCGTACGCGAACTCGCCGACCTGCCCGCCGAGTTGACGGCAGCCACCGCGGAGGCGGTGTCCGCGTTCGGGGACGGCGAGGTCTTCGCCGAGCCGTACGTGGAGCGCGGCCGGCACGTCGAGGTCCAGATCATGGCCGACGCGCACGGCGGGGTCTGGGCGCTCGGCACCCGCGACTGCTCGCTCCAGCGACGCCACCAGAAAGTCATCGAGGAAGCCCCCGCCCCCGGACTCGACGACGCGCTGCGCACCCGGCTGCACGACGCCGCCGTGGCCGCCGCGCACGCCGTCGGCTACCGGGGCGCGGGCACCGTCGAATTCCTGCTCACCGCCGACGGACGCCCGTACTTCCTGGAGATGAACACCCGCCTCCAGGTCGAACACCCCGTCACCGAAGCGGTCTTCGGCCTCGACCTCGTCGCCCTCCAACTGCGCATCGCCGAAGGCGCACCGCTGCCCGCCACCGCACCCCCCGCACCGCACGGCCACGCCGTCGAGGCCCGCCTCTACGCCGAGGACCCCGCCCACGACTGGCAGCCGCAGACCGGCCCCCTGCACACGTTCCACGTACCCGGCGAACCCGGCATCCGCCTGGACACCGGCTACACCGACGGCGACACCATCGGCGTCCACTACGACCCGATGCTCGCCAAGGTCGTCGCCCACGCCCCCACCCGCACCGAAGCCGTACGCCTGCTCGCCCGCACCCTGGAACGCGCCCGCATCCACGGCCCGGTCACCAACCGCGAACTGCTCGTACGGTCCCTGCGCCACCCCGACTTCCTCGCCGCCCGCCCCGACACCGGCTTCTACGACCGCCACCTCGGCGGCCTCACCCCGGCCCCGTCCCCGGCCGATCCCGAACCCCGCCTCGCCGCCCTGGCCGCCGCGCTCGCCGACGCCGCCGCCCGGCAGCAGGCACCCGGCCCCGGCCCGGCCCGCTTCGGCGCCTGGCGCAACATCTCCTCCCAGCCCCGGACCAAGCGCTACCGCGCCGAACCCGGCGGCACCGAACACGAGGCCGCCTACCGCACCACCCGCACCGGCCCCGCCCCCGAGACCGGCGAACGCGTCGTCGCCACCGCCCCCGACCGCGTCACCCTCGAAACCGGCGACGGCCTCACCCGCCACTACGACATCGCCGTCCACGGCGACAAGGCGTACGTGGACACCGCCACCGGCTCGTACACCCTCACCGCCCTGCCCCGCTTCACCGACCCCACCGACCGCACCGAACCCGGCTCCCTGCTCGCCCCCATGCCCGGCACCGTCGTCCGCCTCGCGGACGGCCTCACCACCGGGACGGCCGTCACGGCCGGACAGCCACTGATCTGGCTGGAGGCGATGAAGATGGAACACCGCATCCTCGCCCCCGCCTCCGGCACCCTCACCGCGCTCCACGCCGCACCCGGCCTCCAGGTGGAGGTCGGCGCCCTGCTCGCCGTCGTGCAAGACGTACAGGAGGAACCGAAGCAATGAGCACCGTCCTCGAAACCGAAGAGCACCAGGCACTGCGCGCCGCCGTCGCCGCACTCGGAAAGCGCTACGGACGCGACTACATGACCTCCGTCGTACGCGACGGCGCCCACCCGAGCGAACTGTGGGCCGAGGCCGCCAAGCTCGGCTACCTCGGCGTGAACCTCCCCGAGGAGTACGGCGGCGGAGGCAGCGGAATGGCCGAACTCTCCATCGTCCTGGAGGAGTTGGGTGCGGCCGGCAGCCCGCTGCTGATGATGGTGGTCTCCCCGGCGATCTGCGGCACCGTCATAGCCCGCTTCGGCACCGACGCCCAGAAGCGGCAGTGGCTCCCCGGCCTCGCCGACGGCAGCCTCACCATGGCCTTCGGCATCACCGAACCCGACGCCGGATCCAACTCCCACCGCATCACCACCACCGCCCGCCGGGACGGCTCCGGGGCGGACGCCGACTGGCTGCTCACCGGCCGCAAGGTCTTCGTCTCCGGCGTCGACATCGCCGACGCCACCCTCGTCGTCGGCCGCACCGAGGACGCCAGGACCGGCAAGCTCAAGGCCTGCCTCTTCATCGTCCCGCGCGACGCCCCCGGCTTCGGCCGCTCGCAGATCGACATGGAACTCCAGGCCCCGGAGAAGCAGTTCGAACTCGTCCTCGACGACGTACGCCTCCCCGCCGACGCCCTGGTGGGAGGGGGCACCTCCCGCTCGAGCGAAGCCGAGAGTGGGGGAGAGGACGCCGGGCTCCTCCAGCTATTCGCCGGGCTCAACCCCGAACGCATCATGACCGCCGCCTTCGGTATCGGCATGGGCCGCTACGCCCTCGCCCGCGCCGTCGAGTACGCCAAGACCCGCCAGGTCTGGAAGGAACCCATCGGCTCCCACCAGGCCATCGCCCACCCCCTCGCCCAGGCCCACATCGAACTCGAACTGGCCCGGCTGATGATGCAGAAGGCCGCCCGGCTCTACGACGACGGCGACGATATCGGCGCCGGCGAGGCCGCCAACATGGCGAAGTACGCGGCCGGCGAAGCCTGCGTCAAGGCCGTCGACCAGGCCGTGCACACCCTCGGCGGCAACGGCCTCACCCGCGAATACGGCCTCGCCTCCCTCATCACGGCGGCCCGCGTCGCCCGGATCGCCCCCGTCAGCCGCGAAATGATCCTGAACTACGTGTCCCACCAGTCCCTGGGACTACCCAAGTCGTACTGACGGATGCCCGGTTGACGCGGCACGTCGGGCCGGTCTGTGGCAGGCGGCGCGGCAGAGCGGCGGACCGCCCCACATCCCGGGGCGGGCCGCCGTGTCGTGCGGGCCCCGCAACCATGCAAGCGCGCTTGATCGTTCTGTTCCCCACTGCCAAGCTCGACGGCCCGGCCCGGCCCGGCACAAGGAGACAACCCGTATGACGCTGCTCGCCCCACCCACCCACGACCGGGGCATCACCACCCTCACCCTCGACTCGCCCGCCAACCGCAACGCACTCTCCGCGGCCCTGGTCGGCGAGCTCGCCACCGCCCTGGACGACTGCGCGGCCGACGACACCGTACGGGCCGTCGTCCTCACCCACACCGGCAACACCTTCTGCGCCGGCGCCGACCTCACCGCACCGCCCGAGCCGCACGCCCTCGTCGCCCTGATGCGGCAGATCATCGCCCTGCCCAAACCCGTCGTCGCCCGGGTCACCGGTCATGTACGGGCGGGCGGCCTCGGCCTGCTCGGTGCCTGCGACATCGCCGCGGCCGGCCCCGGGGCCACCTTCGCCCTCACCGAGTCCCGGCTCGGCCTCGCCCCCGCCGTCATCTCCCTGCCCCTGCTGTCCCGTATCGACCCCCGAGCCGCCGCCCGCTACTACCTCACCGGAGAGCGCTTCGACGCCACCGAGGCCGCCCGCATCGGCCTGATCACGCTCGCCGCCGAAGAGGTGGACCAGGGCCTCGCCCCCGTCCTGGACGGCCTGCGCAAGGCGTCCGCCCAGGGGCTGACGGCATCGAAGGAGCTGGTCACGGCTACTGTGCTGAAGAATTTCGACCAGCATGCCGAAGACCTCATCGCCCGCTCGGCGGCCCTCTTCGCCTCCGCCGAGGCACGGGAAGGGATGACGGCCTTCCTCGAACGACGGGAGCCCGCATGGGTGTTGTGACGCCCCCCACCGACCGGACCCCCAAGCAGGACCGCAGCCGGGCCACCCGCCGCCGGCTCCTCGAAGCCGCCGTCGCCTGCCTCGCCGAACACGGCTGGGCGGGCTCCACCGTCTCCGTCGTCGCCGAACGCGCGGGCGTCTCACGGGGCGCCGCCCAGCACCACTTCCCCACCCGCGAGGACCTGTTCACCGCAGCCGTCGAATACGTCGCCGAGGAACGCTCCGCCGCCCTGCGCGCCGTCCCCGACCAGGACCGGGCCGCCGTCGTCGCCGCCCTCGTCGACCTCTACACCGGCCCGCTCTTCCGCGCCGCCCTCCAGCTCTGGGTCGCCGCCTCCAACGAGCCGCAGCTGCGCCCCCGCGTCACCGAACTCGAAGCCCGCGTAGGCCGCGAGACCCACCGCATCGCGGTCGGCCTCCTGCACGCCGACGAGACCCGCCCCGGCGTACGGGAAACGGTCCAGGGCCTCCTCGACATGGCCCGCGGCCTGGGACTCGCCAACGTCCTCACGGACGACACGGCCCGGCGGCGCAGGGTCGTGTCGCAGTGGGCCGCGCTGGTGGAGGACGCGCTGGGGTGAGGGCTTCCGCTACGCCGGACCACCGATGGCGAGCGCCGGCTTCCACATGCCGGTGGCGGGGTTTGCTTCCCGCTCCTTGCCCTCCGTACTCAGCGGGCGGTCCGCGTCGTAGTCGGGATGGAGCCGGAGTTCTTGCTCCTCGCGGATCGAACGATGATTGGCTACCCGGAAATTCAGCAGCACGTGTATGCGATGCTGCGGGCTCAGGCCCTCAGCCCCGAAGACACCCTGGGCCTGTCGGACCGTCTGCGGGGAGAGCGATGAGCACTGCACGCGCGTGGTTCAAGTCCAGCTGCAGCGGTGACGAGGGCGGTGCCTGCGTCGAGGTCGCCGCGTACCCCGCCGCCGTACCCGTACACGTCCGCGACTCCAAGAACCCCGAGGGCCCGGCCCTCGCGCTCGCGCCCGCCGCCCGGGCCGCTTTCACCGCACACGTGGGCCGCTGAGGAACCGGGGGAATCATGGGGGACTACTTCCAGACGATCGTCGACCTCGACGCCACCGAGCGGGACGCACAGGAGCTCGGGGCCCGGGTCCTGGACTGGCTGATCGCGGAAGGGATCGTGGCGGCCGAGCGCACCGACTGCGTCCTGGGCGGTGACGGATACGGTCACGCCCCCGGCCCGCACTTCACCAAGGCCGTCGATGACCCGGACCCGGTCGACCTGTGGTCCAACGGGTTTCACGTCCAGACCGGCCGTACGGTCTTCGACAGCGGCCAGGGAGACGCGAGCGCGGCCGTCTGCCCGCTCTGCCGGACCGAGATCCGGCTGGTCGACGAGGTGTGGGAGCCCATCGAGTCCGCCTGGGGTCCCTTCGAGGGGCGGTTCCAGGACTGGGCCGAGGACGGTGGCGAAGGGATCGTGCGCTGCCCGTCCTGCGCCCGGCCGTCCGGGATCGACCGGTGGAGCTGGGAGGACGACTACTACGCGTGCGGGCACCTCGGGTTCACGTTCTGGGGCTGGGCGGAGCTCACGTCCGGCTTCACCCGGGAGATCGGCCGCAGGCTGGGCGGCCACCGCACCGTGCTCCTCGCCGGGAAGCTGTAGAGCGTGGGCCGCGGGCCGGGCGTGCCGTCAGGGACGGGATGCCCGGCCCGCGGCCCACGGGAACGGCTGATCAGCTGGTCCAGAGGACCGGGCCGGCGCTGTACGCGTCACCCTCCTCGAACGAGGCAACCGCGATGGGATCGGTCTTCGTGGCGCTGAGCGAGCAGGTCTCGTACGACGCGCCCTTGGTGGTGAAGTCGCGGGGTGCCGTCTCGCTGTCGCACTTGCCCGGGAGGTCGCCGACCAGAATGACGCCTGTGGGGCCGCCGCCTGCCAGCTTGCCGCGCAGCCTCAGCGACGCGTACGACAGGTCGGTGCCGCCGACGTTCTCCACCTTCATCCGGATGTAGTAGGGCGTCATGCCCTTCGCCTTGTCACCGAATGGGGCCATGTCGGCCTCGGCGCCCTTCTCGATCGCCGTGACGGTCACGGCGACGGTGCCCTTCTTGGTGGTCCCGTACTTGAACGGCAGGACCGCCCGGTCACCGATCTTGAACTTCGTGCCCGGTGCGGCGACGTCACCACCGGCCGGAGCGGCAGCGTCGTCGCTGGGGTCCGCGGACGGGCTCTTGCCGCCCGGGTCGGACGACGCCGGGGCGGAGGCCGAAGGTGATTCCTGCGGCGATGCCGCGTCCTCGCCGTCGTTGCAGGCCGTGAGCCCGAGCGTCAGGGTGGTGAGGGCAACTGCGGAGACGATGCGTCCCTTGTGTGTCATTTTGACCTAACTGGCAGTGAGGGGTGCCCATGCGGCAGCCGGAACGTTCAACTGGGCGAAGCGCCCGGCCATGTGACCGGGCGCGCCGGCGCGGCACGACGACGGCGGTGCGTCAACGAGGCGCGCCGCGCGGCCATCTCAGACTGAGCCGGGAATGACACAGAATCGCCACAGGCACGGCACAGACACGGCACAGGCGCGGCACAGGGCGCGCGAGGGGTGCGGCACGGGTGCGTGACGGGCGCGGCACGGCTCGGAGGGCGTGGCTCCTGCGGCCTGCCTGCCTCGCCGAACACGGCACGGACGGGGGTGCCGCGGCGCCTCCCGTCCGTCCGGACCCGGTCCTCAGTTGGCCAGATCGGCCAGCTGGTCGTACCCCTCGATCTCCCGCGGATTCCGCGAGCCCGGACCCACGTACCGCGCCGACGGACGCACCAGCCGCCCCGTCCGCTTCTGCTCCAGGATGTGCGCCGACCAGCCCGCCGTACGCGCACACGTGAACATCGACGTGAACATGTGCGCCGGAACCTCCGCGAAGTCCAGCATGATCGCCGCCCAGAACTCCACGTTCGTCGCCAGCACCCGGTCCGGGCGCCGTGCGTGCAGCTCCTCCAGAGCGGCCTTCTCCAGCGCCTGCGCCACCTCGAAGCGCGGCGCGCCCAACTCCTCGGCCGTGCGCCGCAGCACCCGCGCCCGCGGGTCCTCCGCCCGGTAGACCCGGTGCCCGAAGCCCATCAGCCGCTCGCCCTTGTCCAGGGCCTTCTTCACGTACGCGGTGGCATCGCCGGTCCGCTCGATCTCCTCGATCATCCCGAGCACCCGGGACGGCGCACCGCCGTGCAGCGGCCCCGACATCGCGCCGACCGCGCCCGACAGCGCCGCCGCCACATCGGCGCCGGTCGACGCGATGACCCGGGCGGTGAACGTCGAGGCGTTCATGCCGTGCTCGGCGGCCGACGTCCAGTACGCGTCGACGGCCTTCACGTGCTTGGGGTCCGGCTCGCCGCGCCAGCGGATCATGAACCGCTCGACCACGGAACCGGCCTTGTCGATCTCGCTCTGCGGAACCATCGGCAGTCCCTGTCCGCGCGCCGACTGGGCGACGTACGACAGCGCCATCACGGCGGCCCGCGCCAGGTTGTTGCGCGCCGTCTCCTCGTCGATGTCGAGCAGCGGCTTCAGACCCCACACGGGGGCGAGCATCGCCAGCGCGGACTGCACATCGACCCGGATGTCCCCGGAGTGCACCGGGATCGGGAACGGTTCGGCCGGCGGCAGACCGGGGTTGAACGCCCCGTCGACCAGCAGACCCCAGACGTTCCCGAACGACACATGGCCGACGAGATCCTCGATGTCGACACCCCGGTAACGGAGCGAACCGCCTTCCTTGTCCGGTTCGGCGATCTCCGTCTCGAACGCGACGACTCCCTCTAGTCCCGGTACGAAGTCGGACATGGCGGCTCCCTCGGTCGGCGGCTCTGCGGAGGCCACAGTGGCCTGCCTCAGATACTGGCGGGTCACCCGGGACGCGGGGAAGCGTGACATCCGGCACAGCACCCCGAATCGGCCCCGCCCCGCAACACCCCTCCTTGCCGGGCCGTGCCTGCCCCTGCGGCAGGATGACCCCGTGCCCACCGCAGATTCCCCCTCCGATTCCACCACCGATCCGGCCGCGATGCGCGAGCAGTACCGCTCCGAGGGCTTCACCGAGGACAGGCTGGCCGCCGACCCGATGCAGCAGTTCGCCCACTGGTTCCGGCAGGTCGCCGTCGGCGGGCTGCTCCACGAGCCCAACGCCATGGTGGTCTCCACCGCCACCCCCGAGGGACGGCCGTCCTCGCGCACCGTGCTGCTGAAGAAGTACGACGAGCGCGGCTTCGTCTTCTTCACCAACTACGAATCCCGCAAGGGCCGCGAACTGACCGCCAACCCGTACGTCTCGCTGCTCTTCCCCTGGCACCCGATGGCCCGCCAGGTCATCGTCACCGGCCGGGCGGGCCGCACCGGCCGCGACGAGACGGCCGCCTACTTCCGCACCCGCCCGCACGGCTCCCAGCTCGGCGCCTGGGCGAGCCCCCAGTCCACGGTGATCGGCTCCCGCGACGAGCTGCTCGCCCGCTACGAGGAGCTCGCGGCCCGCTACCCCGAGGGCGAACAGATCCCCGCACCCCCGAACTGGGGCGGCTTCCGCGTCGTCCCCGACACGATCGAGTTCTGGCAGGGCCACGAGAACCGGCTGCACGACCGGCTGCGGTACGTGCGCGAGGGCGATCAGTGGCGCGTCGAGCGCCTGTGTCCGTAGCGGCCCCGCCCGGACATGCAGAGACCCGCAGGCTCTGGACCCTCCTTGCGGAGGAGCCGGCCGGACTTACCGGCGAGCCTGCGGGTCGGTGACTGCTTGGGATTGGCCGACGTCCGGCCTGCACTGCAAAGTGCGCGACAACGGGCGTCAGCCCGCAGCCACCTCACGAGTCCGAGAAGAAATCACTTCTGGAACACCTCCTTTCTTCGCTGGCAGCAGCCTAGGAACGCCTCCGGCACCGCACAAGCGAATTAATGCGCCGGTCGATTTCCGGGAAGTCGACGTGGGCCGGGGCGCCTTCGAGTTCAATGGTCTGACGTGCGGAAATGCCGGATGCGTCCTGCGGGAGGTACGGGGTGAGTGCGTCCACAAGCAGTGGAACGGCCGAGGCGCTCGGGCCCGACGAGGGGCCGGAGGGCGGGTCCGGGGCCGTACTGCTCGCCGCGTTGCTCGACGGAATGGACGCCGCGCTCTGCGCCTTCGACGCGCACGGCACGATCACCCACTGGAACCGCGAGGCCGAGCGGATTCTCGGCTGGTCCGCCGGGGAGGCCGTGGGGCGGGCCGGGTTCGCGGGGTGGGCGGTGCGGCGGGCGGACGCCGAGGAGGTGCAGGGGCGGCTGATGGCGGTCATGGATGCGCCGGGGCGTCAGGTGCATGAGTTCGCGCTGCTGCGCAAGGACGGCGGGCGGGTGCTCGTACGGACCCAGTCGGCCGGGGTGCGGGGCGCGGACGGCAGGCCGGCCGGGGTGTACTGCGCGTTCGGCGAGGTGCATGCGCAGATCGATCTGGAGCGGTCGATCGCGCTGAGCGAGGCGCTGTTCGAGGACGCGTCCTGGGGTGTGGTGCTGGTCGACGCGGACCTGCGGCCGACGGTCGTCAACGCGCACGCGGCGCGGGCGCTGGGCGGCGGCCGTAGGACGCTGCTGGGGCTCCCGCTGGGGGAGCTGATCGGGCAGGGCGTGGAGGACCTGGAGGGCGCGTTGCAGCATGTGCTCGCCGAGGGCGCACCACCGGCGCCCGCCGAGCTGTGGGTGACGCTGCGGACGGCGCAGGGGGAGCGGCGGCGGTGCTGGCGCAGCGGTTTTCTGCGGCTGACCTCGCCGCTGGCCCAGGAGCCGGTTCCGTTGGGGGTGGGCTGGCTGTTCCAGGACGTGACGGACCAGAAGCTGGCGGCGCAGGAGGCGGACCGGGTGCGGTTCCGGTCGAACCAGTTGCACCGGGCCTCGCGGTCGGCGTCCGAGTGCGAGGACCCGATGGAGGCGGCGACGTCCCATCTGGACTACGCCCTTGCCGGTTTCGCGGATCATGCGCTGGTCGATGTGGTGGCGGGGGAGCGGCTGGTGCGGATGGCGGCGACGCCGTCCGGTGAGCCGGGGCCGTGTCTGCCGGTGGCCGGCGGTTCCATTCCGCTGCGGTACGCGGCGGGGCACCCGGCCCTCCAGGCGGTGGACCGTACGGGGTCGGTGCGGGCCAGTGCGGGTGCCGGGCCGGGGGCCGGGGTGTGGGCGGCCGAGCGGCAGTGGCCGGGCGACGCCGTGCACGCGCTGTGCGCGGTGCTGCGGAGCCGGGGGCGCACGCTGGGCGTGGTGACGTTTCTGCGTTCCGCCCACCGCGCCGCCTTCGAGCGCCCGGACGCGGCGTACGCGGAGAGCGTGGCGGTGCGGGTGGCGGCGGCGGTGGACCTGGCGCAGGTGCTGGAGCGGCCTTAGCCCGGTCTGTCCGCGGCAGTGGGCGATGCGGCGGCCGTGGGTGACGCGGTCCGGCCAGGGGGTACCCGGGGACGGTGCCGGGGCCCGGCACCGCCCCCGGGCTCACGCCGCGTGCAGCGCCAGCGTCGGTGAGAGACAGGAGGCCCGCACCGCCGGGTAGAGGCCCGCGATCGTGCCGATCACCAGCGTCGCGCCGAAGCCACCGCCGACCGCCCACGGCGGCACTACCCAGGGCAGCCCGCCGGCGTACGCGTACACCCCGGTCGCCGCCGCACCGAGCGCCACGCCCGCCAGGCCGCCCAGGCCGGAGAGCATCAGCGACTCGGTGACGAACTGGATACGGATCTGGCCCCGGGTCGCGCCGATCGAACGGCGCAGCCCGATCTCGTACCGCCGCTCCAGCACCGAGATGATCATGGTGTTGGCGACCCCGACGCCGCCGACGAGCAGTGCGATGCCGCCCAGGCCCAGCAGCATGCTGCTGAACGCCCCTTCGGTCGCCGCCTTGGCCTGGAGCGCCGACGACGGGTCGGTGACCTTCACGTTCTGCGGGTTCTGGGGGTCGACCGTCGCCGCCATGACCTTGCGCACGTCCTGCACCGCCGCATCGGCCGAGCGTTCGTACACCGATGTCGGGTGGCCCTCGAAGCCCAGCAGGCGCTTCGCACCCTCCCAGCCGACCAGGGCGGAGCGCTCGATCTCCGGCGCGAGCGGCAGCGGGGCGAGGATGCCGACCACGGTGAAGTACCGGCCGCCGATCCACACCTGCCGGCCCGGAGCGGTGATGCCGAGACGCTCCGCCGAGACATGGCCGAGCACGACGGAGGGGTAGCGTCCGGTCGCGTTGTTGAGCCAGCGGCCGCTGCGGACCTCGCCGCGCAGCACCCGCAGCAGGTCGCTGGTGGTCGCCCTGACGGTGATCCCGCCCGTGTCGTCCTTGTCGATCTTCTCGTTGCGGCGTGCGGTCGCGTCGAGGTCGGCGGTCGCGCCCACCTCCTGGACGCCCTTGATGCGGCCCACCATCCCGACCGCTTCCTCGGGCAGCTCGACGTCCTGCCCGGCGAACATCGAATCGCCGGGGGAGGCCACGAGCAGGTTGGTGCCCAGTTTGTCGAGCTCCCGGAGCAGTTGGGCCTGGCTGGAGGCGGAGATGCCCACCACCGAGATCATCGTCGCGATGCCGATGGCGATGCCCAGGGCGGAGAGCACGACCCGCATCGGTCGGCTGCGCAGCCCCGCGGAGCCGACGTGCAGTACGTCCCGGGGGCGGAGCCGGGCCGCTTTCAGCCGCTCCCGGCCCCGGCTGCCGGCCTCCCGGTCCGCGCGCCGCGCCCTCACTGGTCCGCCCCCGTCGCGGCGGGGGGGCGGACGCTCCCGGATCCATCGCGTGCGTCCGCGGAGGGAGTGCGTACGTCCGCGACCACCCGGCCGTCCCGGATGCGCACCTCGCGCGGCAGGTCCCGGGCGATCTCGGTGTCGTGCGTGATGACCGCGATGGTGGCGCCCTCCCCGTTGAGGTCGCGCAGCAGCTGCATCACCGCTTCCCCGGACGCCGAGTCGAGCGCCCCGGTCGGTTCGTCGGCCAGCAGCAGCGCGGGTTCCCCCACGACGGCCCGCGCAATGGCGACCCGCTGTTTCTGTCCGCCGGAGAGCTGGTGCGGCTTGTGGTCGAGGCGGTCGGCGAGCCCGACCCGTTCCAGCGCGGCGGCGGCCCTGCGGCGGCGCACGGCACGGGACAGACCCGAGTACAGCAGGCCCTCCGCGACGTTGTCGCGGGCGCTGACGCCCGGCACCAGGTGGAACGCCTGGAAGACGAAGCCGATGTGCTGGGCACGCAGCGCGGAGAGCCTGCGGTCGGAGAGTGCCGCCACGTCGTGCCCGGCGATGTGGACGGACCCGGTGGTGGGGCGGTCCAGGGTACCGATGATGTGCAGCAGCGTGGACTTGCCGGAGCCGGACGGGCCGACGATGCCGAGGAGTTCGCCCTCCTCGACGGTGAGATCCACCCCACGCAGCGCGGCGACCGGGCCCGGGTACTCCTTGGTGACGGCCCTGAGGCCGACGACCGTGCTCATATCTTCGGCACCCCGACCTTCATGCCCGCGCGCAGCCCGCCGCCGGACACCTCGACCCGGCCCTCGGCGAACATGCCGAGCTCGACCTTCACATCGCGGACCGTGCCGTCCTGGACGACCTGGAGGCCGAAGCCGCCGCCGGGCAGCGCGAGCAGCGCGTTCACCGGGACGCTGAGGACGTCCTTGTGGAGTTCGCCGGTCAGGTTCACCGTGACCGGTGCCTGGTCGAAGCCGCCGACCTTGTCCGGCTTGTCGAAGGAGACGGTCAGGGTGACCTTGGGGCTGTTGTCCTGCGGGTCCTTGCCGGGCTTCGCCGTCCGGCCGACCGAGGAGACCGACCCGGCCGCGCTGCCGCCGTCCGGCAGATCGACGGTGACCTCGGTGCCCGCCTTGGCCAGCTGGGTCTCGGCGGCGTCGAGCTCGAATGTCACGATGCGCTCGGAGCCGGTCGTGGTGAGGACCGGAGCGCCGGGCTGGGCCAGTACGCCGACGGCCGCCTCGACGCTCTTGATCCGGACCTCCGCCGGGGCGAAGGCGATGTCCTTCGGTCCCACCGTCCCGGTCCGCTGGCCGGCGTGGGACTTCTGCCAGCGCTCGACGGCGGCCGCGGTCAGCTCGGTGTACTCGTCGTCCGGGGTGAAGCCGGTGTAGCCGAGCTCCACGAGATTGCGCTCCAGCTGCTCCACGTCCCGGCCCCGGTCGCCCGGCTTCAGCGTCCGGTACATCGGCCCCGAGCCGTACATCAGCCACACCGCTCGGCCGTCGACCTCGTACAGCCGCTCGTTCCGCTTGATGGTCGAGCCGGTGCGCGGGGTCCAGGTCATGGTGCCTGCCGCGCCCGCGTTGACCTTGCGCTGCCTGTCGTAGCCGAGTGTCCCGTCCACCTGGGCGCTGTCGCGCAGGTCGCCGCGCTCGACCGCGGCGGTGGCCGGGGGCAGACCGGTGTTCTCCGGGCCGCCCGTCTCCCCGGCGGAGCCGAGCCGGGTGAGAGCCAGTGACCCCGCTGCCACGGCGAGCACCGCGGCGGCGGCCACCATGACGCGTCCGCGCCTCACCGCCCGGCGCTTTCGCACGCCGCGTTGGCCTTCTCGAACTTCTTCATGTCCTTCTGCTGCATCGCGGGCGCCTGCGCCATCCCGCCGTCGAACTTCGGGTCGGGCATGTCGATGCCGTTCTTGCGCATGCACCGGGCGAAGGCGAGCATCCTGTCCTTCTCGGTTTGGGTGAGCTCCTTGGGTCCGCCACCGACCGATTTGTCCTGGCAGGCCTTGAACGCCTTCTCCATCTCCGTCCTGCTCTTTCCGCCGCCGTTGATGGTGATTCCGCGGCTGTCCTCGCCCGGCTTCGGCTCCGCGACGTCCAGGCCGTGCTCCCGCAGACACTTGCGGTGCTCCAGGGCCTGGTCCTCGTCCGACTTCTTGCTGCCCGAAGCGGATCCGCCGCTCTTGGTTCCGCTTCCGCTTCCGTCGCCCGAGCAGGCGGTGGCCGACAGGACGACGGCGGCGGCGATCAGGCAGGCGGCGACGACGCCGCGACTCCGTTCGCGGGAGGTGGTCCGGTGGAAAATGGCGGGGTTCATGAGGGCTCCTCGTCCGTTGCCGGCAAGCCGGGTGTGTACGGCCCGAGCGTGTGCGAGGACGCGGTTTCGTTTCTCTCAGCCCGGGTGCTTACACCGACGAAACGTCGCTTTCGGCTAAACAGGGCGCATGCGTGTGCTGGTGGTGGAGGACGAGGAATTCCTGGCCGGGATGATTGCCGAGGGGCTGCGCCGTGACGCCGTCGCGGTGGACATCGCCGCCGACGGCCGGGCGGCGCTGGACCGGCTCCGCTTCGGCGCGTACGACGTGATGATCCTCGACCGCGATCTGCCGGGGCTGCACGGCGACGAGGTGTGCCGACGGGTCGTCGGGATGCGCCTGCTGACCCGGATCCTGATGCTCACCGCGTCCGGGACGGTACGGGACCGGGTGGCCGGCCTCGGGCTCGGCGCCGACGACTACCTGACCAAGCCGTTCGCGTACGACGAACTCCTCGCCCGGGTCCTGGCGCTCGGCCGCCGCGCCCGCCCCGCTCTCCCGCCGGTCCTGGAACGGGCCGGGCTGACGCTCGACACCGCCCGCCGCCAGGTCTGCCGCGACGGACGCTACCTCTCGCTCTCCCGCAAGGAGTTCGCCGTGCTGGAGGCCCTGTTGCGGGCCGAGGGCGCGGTCGTCAGCGGCGACGACCTGATCGAGGAGGTGTGGGAGGAGGACACCAGCTACCGCACCAACGCGGTCCGGGTCACCCTGTCCAAGCTCCGCGCAAAACTGGGCGCGCCCCCGGTGATCGAGACGGTCCCCGGGGCCGGCTACCGCATCGGGGGCGGGCTCGCCGACCGGCCGGGGGACCACGGCCCCGCGACCGGGCCGGTGAACGGGCCGGTGAACGGGCCGGCGGGCCGGCCGGACGACGGCTCCGCGGACCGGCCGGGGGAGAGCCGGTGAGCAGCGAGCGCGCCCGGCTCACCGCGCTGTACGGAGGACTGCTGGTGCTGGCCGGCGCGCTGCTCGTGGGGCTGGTCTACCTGCTGGTCAGCGAGGGGCTCTACGCCAGCGTGCTGACCGCGGTGGCCCCGGCGGTGCCCGCCGGGGCCACCGCCTCCGCCGTCCGGTCGGGCACCGTCTCGCCCGCCCTGCCGACGTCGGACTGGGCGCAGACCGTGGTCATGCAACCCGGGCAGTACGCGGCGGCGCAGCGGGTCAGTACCGCCGCCGGGGACGCCGCGCTCAGCCAGCTGCTGACGGTCTCCGGGGTCTCCCTCGCCGTCTACTCGGCGCTCTCCGTCGCGCTCGCCTGGTGGATGGCGGGCCGGGTGCTGCGGCCGGTCGGCGTCATCACTGCCCGCGCCCGCCGGCTGTCCGGCAGCAACCTGCACGAACGCCTCGCGCTGAAGGCCCCGCCCGGCGAGCTCAAGGAACTGGCCGACACCTTCGACGGGATGCTCGACCGGATCGAGGAGCTGGTCGCCGCCCGGCAGCGGTTCGCCGCCAACGCAGCCCACGAACTGCGCACCCCGCTCGCCGTGCAGCGGGCCGCAGCCGAGATCGGCCTCGCCGACGACCCGCCGCCCGAGAAGGTCGCCTGGATCCGGGACAAACTCATCGACACCGCCGCCGACAGCGAGCAGCTCATCGAGGGACTGCTGCTCCTCGCGGTCTCCGACCAGGACCTGCGGCGGCGCGAACGGGTCGCGCTGGACGCGTCCGCCGCCACGGTGACCAAGGCGCTGGAGCCGGAGGCGGAGAAACGGTCCATCGCCATCGAGACGGAAGCCCGGCCGCTGCCGGTGGAGGGCGACCCGGTCCTGCTGGACCATCTCGTGCACAACCTGGTCACCAACGCGCTGCGCCACAACCACCCCGGCGGAACGGTACGGGTCCGGGTGGGGCCAAGCGGTCTGGAGGTCGCCAACACCGGGCCGGTGGTGGACCCGGCGACCGTGCCGCTGCTGTTCGAGCCGTTCCACCGGGCGCAGGCCCGCCGCCACGCCCCCGGTGAGGGGGCCGGCCTGGGGCTGTCCATCGTGGCGTCGATCGCGAGGGCGCACGGCGGCGAGGCGAGCGCGACGGCGAACCCGGAAGGCGGTCTGACGGTCCGGGTCGTGCTGCCGGCCTGCCTGTAGGCGCCGGCGTGTCCGCGGAGGGGAGCCGGGGGGTGGCCGACGGCCCGGCTCGATCAGCGGCGGTAGAAGATCCGGTCCCGGTACTCCGTCATGACGCGGCCGTTCCACTCGTGGCCGCCGTCGACGTTGCCCGAGCGCAGCAGGGGCGGTTCGATGCCCCGCGCGACCAGCTGTTCCGCCGCGGCGGCCATCATGGCCTGCATCAGAGCGCTGGTGACGACCGTCGACGCGGGGGCGAACGGCGCCTCGATCCCGTCGAGGTTCAGCTCCGCGTCGCCGATGGCGATCTTGCTGTCGAGCACGATGTCGCAGTGGTCCCGCAGGAAGCCGCCCGAGGTGTGCCGGGAGCGGGTGGCGTCCGCGTACGCCACCGAGGTCACGCCGATGACCTTCAGGCCGAGGGCACGTGCGTTCAGCGCCATCTCCACCGGGAGCGCGTTGCGGCCGGAGAGCGAGATGATCACGAGGACGTCGCCGGCGGTGGCGGGGCTGGAGTCCAGCACGGCGCCCGCCAGTCCGTCGACCCGCTCCAGCGCGGAGCCGAGCGTCGCCGGCATGACGTCGACGCCGACCGTTCCGGGGACGGCCATCAGGTTCATCAGGGCGAGGCCGCCGGCGCGGTAGACGACGTCCTGCGCGGCGAGCGAGGAGTGCCCGGCGCCGAAGGCGAAGAGCCTGCCGCCCGCCTCGACGGTGTCGGCGATCGCGGCACCGGCGGCCGCGATGTTGCCGGACTCCTCGTCGCGTACCCGCTCCAGCAGGCCGATCGCTGCGTCGAAGAACTGACCGGCCAGCTTGCTGTCGCTCATCGAGGAGGCCCTTTCCGGCGGGAAGAAGTGTTCACGGAGGTGTTCACGGAGGTGTTCATGGAAGTGTTCATGGTGTCCGTGCCGCGGATCACGTTGCGGTCTGGACCAGTGACATGTCAATACCGCCTGCCGGGCTCCGGCGTCCGCCGTTCGACCGGCCCGGCACGGTTGTCGGCGGTATGCGTCAGAATTGGGGGAGGGCCAGCGCACTGCGCTTACGACGTTTTCCTGTCACAGCATCGAGGGGCACGAATGTCCGGACTGATCGACACCACGGAGATGTATCTCCGCACCATCCTCGAACTCGAAGAGGAAGGCGTGGTCCCCATGCGCGCCCGGATTGCGGAACGGCTGGACCAGAGCGGTCCGACGGTCAGCCAGACGGTGGCGCGGATGGAGCGCGACGGCCTGGTGCGGGTCGCGGGCGACCGGCACCTGGAGCTGACCGACGAGGGGCGCCGCCTGGCGACGCGGGTGATGCGCAAGCACCGGCTCGCCGAGTGCCTGCTGGTCGATGTGATCGGCCTGGAGTGGGAGCAGGTCCACGCCGAGGCGTGCCGCTGGGAGCATGTGATGAGCGAGGCGGTGGAGCGGCGGGTGCTGGAGCTGCTGCGTCACCCGACGGAGTCCCCGTACGGGAATCCGATCCCGGGCCTGGAGGAGCTGGGCGAGAAGGCCGAGGCCGACCCGTTCCTGGACGAGGGCATGGTGAGCCTGTCGGAGCTCGACCCGGGGGCGGACGGCAAGACGGTGGTCGTGCGCCGGATCGGTGAGCCGATCCAGACGGACGCCCAGCTGATGTACACGTTGCGGCGTGCGGGTGTGCAGCCCGGTTCCGTGGTCAGCGTGACGCAGTCGCCCGGCGGTGTGCTGGTCGGCAGCAGTGGCGAGGCGGCGGAGCTGGACACCGAGGTCGCGTCGCACGTGTTCGTCGCCAAGCGCTGAGTGCCCCGCCGCTGAGGTCCGCCGTCGGCCGGGCTCCCCGGGCGGATGCCGCCGAGGCGGCGCCGGGCGGGGGGTGCGGTCGGGCGGACGCTCTTCGGCCGGATTCCCGCCTCCGGGGCGCTGCTTGGCCGGATGTCGTTGTCGGGGCGCCGCCGGAGCGTTGAAGCGGGGCGTCCGCTTACCGATTTCCGTCCGGAATTGCAGCGCCCGGACGGTTCGCGTGCCAGGCTGTGGCTGAGGCATACCTGAGAGTGTCGGCCAACTGGTCGCGCGGTCGGGGAGGGAGCAGGTGCATGCGCCCGTCGAATTCGCGTGTCCGGCATGTCCGGCACGCGCACCGGAAGGTGGCTGCCGCGGTCCCGGCCGCCCGCGTACCGCGCGCCCGTGCCCATGAATCGCACACCGCCGCCGAATCGCACTCCGCCGCCCGGTGGACCGGTGGCGGCGCCCGCCGGTGCGCATCGCCTCCGGCAGCTCCCCGGAAAGCAGAGGGCCCCGGCGCCTCGCGGCGCCGGGGCCTGTCCTCCCCTGCTCTGACCTGGAGCCCCGAGCTCTCAAGGTCAGTCCCCACGGGCCCTCATCCCCGAGTGGCCCGCCTCCCGGAGAAGGTCTCCCCTCCGCCGCCGCGGTCAATCCTTGGGGCCGGTCACTCGAACGAGCGGTGTTGGATGGCAGATCCCGGTTTTCGAATACAAGTTCGATAGTCTGGCGTGACGCGACCACGCGGTGATCGAGGCAGTGATCAAGCGGTGATCGAGGACCAGAAGGGGGTGCCAGGACATATGGTGCGGCGCATCGATGTGACCGGGACCGACGGCTTACGCCTCGCGGCCTGGGAGTTCGCCGACCCGCCCAAGGGGCGCACGGAGGGCGAGCGCGCCCCTGGGGTCTTACTGCTCCACGGCCTGATGGGCCGGGCCGCGCACTGGGCCCCGACCGCCCGCTGGCTCGCGGAGCGGCACCGGGCCGTCGGCCTCGACCAGCGCGGGCACGGCCGCAGCGACAAGCCGGCCGAAGGCCCGTACACCCGTGACGCGTACGTCGCCGACGCCGAGGCCGCGATCGAACAGCTCGGCCTCGCACCCGTCACCCTCGTCGGGCATTCCATGGGGGCGCTGACGGCCTGGCAGCTCGCCGCGAAGCGCCCCGACCTGGTGCGGGCCCTGGTCATCTGCGACATGCGGGCCTCCGCGCTCGGCGCGGCCTCGCAGCGCGAGTGGGAGGACTGGTTCAAGTCCTGGCCGGTGCCGTTCGCGACGCTCTCCGACGTACGGAAGTGGTTCGGCGAGGACGACCCCTGGGTGGAGCGGCCCAACCCGGCCCGCGGCGAGTTCTTCGCCGAGGTGATGGCCGAGCGGGCCGACGGCTGGCGCCCCGTCTTCTCCCGCCGCCAGATGCTCCGCTCCCGCGCGACCTGGGTGTTCGACGCGCACTGGGAGGAACTGGCACAGGTCCGCTGCCCGACCCTGGTGCTCCGCGGGCTCGACGGCGAGCTGGGCCGGGCGGAGGCCCAGGAGATGGTCCGCGTACTGCCGCGCGGGCAGTACGCGGAAGTGGCCGACGCCGGCCATCTCGTCCACTACGACCAGCCCGAGGGCTGGCGCGCCGCGGTCGAACCCTTCCTGGAGCAGTTCGCCGAGGATCCCCAGGAGGAGCGCGAACCCGTCCCGTCCTGACCGGGTGGTGCGAGGGAGCGGCGCGGCCGGGCCCGCGGGTCCGGCCGCGTCCGCCCTCAGCCCTTGCTGACCGCCGCCAGGATCTCCGGGAGCCGGTCCGCCGTGCGCGGGGCGGCCACCCGCAGTCCCGCCCAGGAGATCAGCGCCCCGTACACCGCCCCCACCGGCAGCAGCAGCCACAGCCACTGCTCGTGGTCCGCGACGTGCAGCCAGATCGTCACCGCGATCAACGGCGCGCAGAGCAGCCCCGCCGAGACCATGCCGCCGAAGATCGAGATCCAGGCGAGCCCGGCCTGCCCCGGCGCCACGTTCTTGAACGCCCCGTCCTGCGGGATCGAGTACGGGAAGTTCGCCGACGCCACCGCGCCCGTCGCCAGCATCCCGCCCAGCAGCGCGAGCGACAGCCCCATGACCTCCGGCAGCGCGGCCCAGTCGTCGAGCAGCGCGGCCGTCACCACCGTCACCACGATCGTGTAGGGCAGCGTGATCAGCAGCAACGCCAGTGCCCGCGCCCGCAGTTCCAGGAAGGCGTCACGGGTGGAGGAGATCGTCAGCGCCACCATCCAGAACGCCGAGGTGTCCTGTCCGAACTGGTTGTACATCTGGATGCCGAGCATCCAGGCGGCGAAACAGGCGAAGTAGACCGAGCCGGTGCCCTGGAGCGCGTTGAGGACCGGCACGATCAGCCCGACCGCCAGCGCCGTGACCCAGGCGGCCTTGGTCTTCGGATCGCGCGCGATGTACCGCAGACTGCGCTCCATCACCGTCCCGGTGCGCCCCTGGGGCAGCAGCGCGGCGAGCCCGGAGCCGCCCTTGCCGCCCTTCTCGCGGCCCGGCCCGGCAGCCGCCAGGGTCGAGCCGTCCGGGGCCGTCATCAGCTTCACCAGGCTCCGCTGCCACAGCCACAGCAGCGCGGCCAGCGCCGCGACGGAGAGCAGCAGCTGTACCGACGCCTGCCCGTACGAGCCCCGCGACGCCGAGTCCACCGCCCCGATCGCCGAGGCGGGCGGCAGCCAGCGCACCACGTCCGTGACCGGGTCGAGTGCGGCCAGCCCGCCCGCCCGGCCGAGCCGCTGGGCGCCGAAGTTGACGACCTGGAAGCCCACCGCGATCACCAGCCCGCTGAGCACCGCGAGGTCGCGGCCCTTGCGGGACGTCAGCAGCCGGGTGTTGGCCGTGGCCACCGCCCGCGCCAGCGCCACGCACACCAGCAGCGCGAGCGGCGCGGCCACCACGGCGAACACCGCGCCCGCCGCCCCGCGCGCCACCGCGAACACCGACCCCGCCGTCAGGCAGAGCGTGAACAGCGGGCCGATCCCGACCAGCGAGGACGCCAGCAGCGCCGAGATCAGCGGGCGCGGGCGCAGCGGCAGCATCACCAGCCGGCTCGGGTCCAGCGTCTCGTCGCCGCTGGGGAAGAACAGCGGCATCACGGCCCAGCCGACCGCCAGCACCGCCGCCAGCAGCACCACGAGGGAGTCGGTGTGGGCGTACCCGCGCAGCGCGATCAGCCCGATCAGCTGGCCCGCGGCGAACAGCAGGGTGACGACGACGGAGGCGATGTACGCGACCCGCCGGCCGGCCGACTGCCGCAGCCCGTTGCGCAGCAGGGTCAGCTTCAGCCGTACGAAGACGGGGACGAGGCTCTCGTTCGCGGCCCGGCCGGGGGCGGCCCCCACGGGGGCGTCGAGCACGCTCATCGCTTGCCGTCCAGCCAGTCGAGGGAGTCGTCGGTGGCGCGGGAGCCGGCGCCGACGAGTTCGAGGAAGGCGTTCTGCAACGAGGGTGCCTCGCCGCGCACCTGGGCCAGGGTGCCCTGGGCCCGGATCCGGCCCGCCGCCATGACGGCCACCCAGTCGCAGAGGGACTCCACGAGCTCCATGACATGGCTGGAGAAGACGACGGTCGCCCCCGAGCGGGTGTACCGCTCCAGGACCTCGCGGATGGTCTGCGCCGAAACCGGGTCGACGCCCTCGAACGGCTCGTCCAGGAACAGCACTTCGGGATTGTGCAGCAGCGCGGCCGCGAGCCCGATCTTCTTCCGCATGCCGGTCGAGTAGTCGACGACCAGTTTGTGCTGGGCACCCGCCAGATCGAGCACGTCCAGGAGCTGGGTGGCCCGCTTGTCCACCTCGGCGCCCGGCAGCCCGCGCAACCTGCCGGTGTACGCGAGGAGTTCGCGCCCCGAGAGCCGCTCGAAGAGCCGCAGTCCCTCCGGGAGCACGCCGATCCTGGACTTCACCTCGACCGGGTCGCGCCACACGTCGTGTCCGGCCACCTCGACCTTGCCCTGGTCGGGCCGGAGCAGCCCGGTGACCATCGACAACGTGGTGGTCTTGCCCGCCCCGTTGGGCCCGACCAGACCGATGAACCTGCCTGCGGGCAGCTCCAGATCGATCCCGGCCACCGCGGTCTGTTCCCCGAACCGTTTCCACAGCCCCTGTACGCGAACGGCGGGCGCCGCCCCACCGGCTCCGCCCGCCGCGTCCGCTCCGTCCGCCCCTGCCGCTCTGTCGCTCTCTGCGCGGTCACGCATGATTCCTCTGCCTTTCGGTGGCCCCGTGTTCCGGGACCAGCCTACGAAAGGGCGCTGCGTCAGAGGCGGGTCCGCGCGTCGGCCGCTTCCCTGGCGCAGGCGTAGGCGAGCGGGCTGATGAGCTCCTCCGCGTCCGGCAGCCAGCGGTTGGCGGGGGTGGGGCGGCGGGCCCACTGCACCGCGCCGCGACCGCCGACCCGGGTCGGCGGCCCCGTGACGTAGTGGCCCTCGCCGCGGGCGGCCAGGTCGATGGCGGCGGCCCGCCAGCCCAGCTTCCGCACGAGGCCGTCCGACCTGGCCGCCGCGCCCGGCAGCACAAAGAAGAACATCCGCCGGTCGGGGCTGCAGGTGACGGGGCCCAGCGGCAGGCCCATCCGCTCCATCCGGGCCAGCGCCAGGAAGCCGGCGGACTCCGGTACTTCGATCGCGTCGAAGCCGCGGCCGGTGGGCAGCAGGATCGACGCCTTCGGCTGCCTGGACCACATCCGGCGGGCCGCGGCCCCGCTCCCGGTCGCCTGGCCCGCCCAGTCGGGTCCGGTGGGATGGGCGCCGGGGGCGGCGCAGCCGTCGGCGCCGCAGGAGCACCGCTCGGCCCCCTCCGCCGCCTCCAGCCAGGTGCCGGGGCACACGTCCCAGTGCCGCTCCTCCGCGTACCGCACCGCCGCGTCGAGCAGTTGCTCGCCCCGCTGTTGGGGGACCTTCGCGGCTTCCATGACTCCGACGGGCTCTTCGACTGCGATGGGCTCTTCCACGCTCAGCACAACTACGGCCAACACTTGGGGTTACGGGCGTGACGGGTGCGGTCCCGGCGTATCGATCCGGCACACGGGGCGCATGGATGCATGGGCGGGGGCGCGCGTGAGGCGGTGCCCGGCAGGGCGGGTAGCCACATACGGGCAACCGCCGGACCGCCCCTGCGCGGGTCCGTAACGGTCGGCCTCTGTCATATGCCGACATGAATGACAAGGAACAAGACGCACGTGACGAACACGATGAATCTGTGCATTTTCCGCGTATTCGCCGGGCAGTGATCGGCTCAATGATCACTGCGGCCTCAGGGGGAAACATGGCAGCCAGGCCTCTCGTCGCCCGCCAGCCGAACGAACGGCTCCAGGCGCTCATCCAGGAAGCCGGATGCTCCAACGCCGGCCTCGCCCGCCGCGTCAACATGGTCGGCGCGGAACGCGGGCTCGACCTGCGCTACGACAAGACGTCCGTGGCCCGTTGGCTACGCGGGCAGCAACCACGCGGCAGGGCGCCGGGAATCATCGCCGAGGCGCTCGGCCGCAAGCTCGGCCGTACGGTCACGATCGACGAGATCGGGATGGCCAACGGCAAGAATCTGGCGTCCGGCGTCGGCCTCCAGTTCGCCCCGACCGTGATCGGCGCGATCGAGCAGGTCTGCGAGCTGTGGCGCAGCGATGTCGGCCGCCGGGACTTCCTGTCCGGTTCGGCGGTCGCCTCCTCCGCGCTCGTCGAACCCAGCCGTGACTGGCTGATCACCGGCGCCGACCCGCAGGTGGCACGGGCCGCCGGGGCCCGCGTCGGGATGCCGGACGTCGAGGCGGTGCGGGCGATGACGACCGCGCTGATCGACCTCGACCACCGGTTCGGCAGCGGACACGTCCGGCCGGTCCTGGTGCACTACTTGAACAGCGTGGTCTCCGGGCTGCTCTCCGGGGCGTACCGGGAAGCGGTCGGCCGGCAGCTGTTCGGGGCGGTCTCCCGGCTCACCGAACTCGCCGGGTACATGGCGGTCGACACCGGCCAGCCGGGGCTCGCCCAGCGCTACTACATCCAGGCGCTGCGGCTGGCCCAGGCGGCGGGCGACCGGGCGTACGGCGGCTATGTGCTGGCCGCCTCGATGAGCCATCTCGCCGCGCAGCTCGGCAATCCCAGGGAGATCGCCCAGCTGGCCCGGGCCGCCCAGGAGGGCGCGCGCGGGCGCGTGACCCCCCGGGCGGAGGCGATGTTCTACGCGGCGGAGGCGCGCGGACACGCCCTGCTCGGCGACGCCCGCTCCTGCCAGGCGGTGACGGGCCGCGCGCTGGCCGCCATGGAGCGGGCCGAACCGGGCACGGGCGACGACCCCGACTGGATCGCCCACTTCGACCGTGCCTATCTCGCGGACGAGCTGGCGCACTGCCACCGCGACCTCGGCCAGGCGGAGGCCGCCGCGCGCCGTGCGAAGGAGTCGCTGGCCGGCCACCCGGAGTCCCGGACCCGCCGTCGCGGCATCGGCCTGGTGCTGCTGGCCACGGCCCAGGTCCAGATGCGCGAGGTGGAGCAGGCCTGCCACACGGGCACGCGGGCGATGGAGCTGCTGGGGTCGGTGCGCTCCAGCCGGGGAGCGGAGTATCTGGACGACCTCCAGCAGCGGCTGATCCCGTACGGGGACGAGTCGGCGGTGCGCGAGTTCGGTGCCCGGCTGGAGCTCCAGGCGGCCTGACCGGGGCCGGGGAACGGGGGCCCGGCCGGCGGGCGCGTCCGGGCGTTCCATTAACTGCGTCTTAAGAGCGCTGAGCGTTACAGCGCCTGTGAAGGGCTGGTGAGTGACAACACACGCTTGGCGGACGGCGGCAACCACCCGATAGCGTGAGCCGACGATTCCGTAGGTTTACACGTAGGAGTCCCGGTGACGCAGAGCGGACAGGGTGACGAGCAGCAGCTCCCTGCTGTACGGCCCACGCACGAAGGTGTCGTGCTGCCCGCGGGTGGCGGCGAGCCCTGGATACCGGGGGGCCCCGCGGATCAGGCCGCCCCGGCGGGCGGCCAGCCGTGGGGGCAGCCCTGGGGGCCGCAGGCGGCGCACCAGGACCCCTCGCAACAGCCCCCGCACCAGCCCCAGGGGCACGCCCAGGGCCAGGGGGCGTACGGGCAGGGGCAGTACGGCCAGGGACAGCCGGGCCAGGGGCAGTACGGGCAGCCGCCCGCCCCGCAGCACGCCCAGATGCCGCAGGCCCAGCCGCTGCCCCCCGTACAACCGCAGCAGATGCAGCAGATGCAGCAGATGCAGCAGATGCAGCAGCCTCAGCAGATGCAGCAACAGCCGCAGCCGCCGCAGCCGTTCGCGCAGCCGTTGCCGCCCGAGGCCGTGCCCGGGATGAGCATGGCCGGGGACGCGGAGGCCACGCAGTACATCGCGCCGGTGCCCGGTGGGCCCGTGCCGGGCGGGCTGCCGCCGGAGAGCCCCGCGGAGTCGACGACGTTCCTCGGCCACGGGGTGCCGCCGCAGCAGCAGGCGTACCAGCAGCAGCCCGGCAACGGCGGTGACGCCGAGGCGACCCAGTTCATCCCGCCGGTCCCCGGCTCCACGCCTTACGGCATCAGGCCCGGCGCCCCGGGCGACCGGCAGCCGCCCGCCGAGTTCGACAACCTGTTCCGCAACGACGAACCGGCGGGCGCCACCCAGCAGATGCCCCGGCTCGACCCGGGCCGGCACCCCGGTCAGCAGTACCAGGGCAGCCCGCAGTACCAGGGCGCCCCGCAGGCGCAGCAGCCCCCGCAGGCCCCGTACCAGCCGGTGGGCGAGGAGCCGCAGCCGCCGCGCAGGAAGCGGGCCCACGTCACGCTGATCGCGGCGGTCGTGGTCGGCTGCGCGGTGGTCGGGCTCGGCGCCGGTGCGCTGCTGAGCGGCGGCGACGACAAGGACCAGGACGACAAGCAGCCGGTCGCCGCGGCGAGTTCACCGGTCCAGAAGCCCTCCACGCAGGCCGCCGCCGATCCGGCGAAGCCGCAGGCCGAGGCGCTCGACAAGCTCCTCGCGGACAGCAACAACAGCCGTGCCGCGGTCATCGGGGCCGTCGAGAAGACCAAGAGCTGCACGGATCTGGACCAGGCCGTGACCGATCTGAAGGGCGCCGCCCAGCAGCGCCGCGATCTGGTGACGCGGCTGGAGGGGCTGTCCGTCGACAAGCTGCCGAACCACGCCCAGTTGACCTCCTCCCTCACCAAGGCCTGGCGGGCCTCCGCCGCCGCCGACGAGCACTACGCCGCGTGGGCCGCGCAGGCCAAGCACGGCAAGAAGGTGTGCAAGCACGGGAAGGCGCGTACGACCTCCGAGACGCAGGCGGCCACCCAGCAGAGCGAAGAGGCGAGCAAGCAGAAGCGGCAGGCGTCCGGGCTGTGGAACTCGATCGCGTCGAAGTACGGACTGACCCAGCGGGCGGCCACGGCGCTCTGACGGCCCGTCCCGCGGCGCCCGGTCCCGTGGGCCCGGTCCCGTGGTGCCCCGTCCCAGGCATCCGGGCGGGCGCCGCGGGTCAGCTCCTAGCGCTGGCGTCCGACAAGGTCTTCGAGACGTCCATGAAGCCCTTCCGGTCCGCGACGAGCCGGCCGTTGCGCACCACCTGATACGTCACTCTGGTGTTGACGATCCGGGGGTACGAGGACGAGCCCAGCACGTCCGTGAAGCCCCAGCGCAGCACCGGGGTGAGGCCGCCGGTCTCCGCCGGGGTGCCCTGGTTGAGGGCGGAGGTCAGCTTCCAGGAAGTGATCTGCGCGGAGTCGACCGACTCCACGATCTCCTTCAGCACGGTGTACGCGATCCAGGTGGTCTGCACGCCCGTGTCGTCCGGGTCGATCCGGTTGTCGCCGAAGGCGTGCTTGCGGATCACGTTCCGCATCTGGTCCCAGCGGGCGTCGCCCGCGTCCGGGTACCAGCCGGTGATGTACGCCCCCTCGAACGGGCTGTTCCGGCCGCCGGTGCTGTCGATCAGCGGCTGATCGACGCTGCCCAGCACGGAGGAGATCCGGACGTTCCCGTACGACGGTTCGAGCCGCCGGAAGGAGTCGAAGAAGGTCTCCGTGCGCTTCCCGAGCACCGCCGTCACACAGCCGTCGGACGCCCCCGCCGCCTGGAGCGCGGGGGCGGCGGCCTCGTCGTACGAAGTGGCCGACTCGGGCGCCCGGATGTCGGCGGGCGCGGGCCGGCCGGCCTCGGTGAGGCCGGTCCTGAGGAGCCAGGCCTGGCCCTCGCCGGCCAGGGTGTCGGGACGGACCACGGACACCCGCTCGCAACTGCGGGACAGCTGCCGGGCGTTGCCCGCGAGCAGGGCGGGCTGGCCGCCGTTGACCGGGAACGAGACGTAGCTGCTGAACTCCTCGTCGGAAGCGCCGTACCCGCCGATGTAGGGGATTCCGGCGCCCTCCAGCGGTGGCATGAACGCCGTGCCGTGCCGGCTGTACGAGCCGACCACCGCCACCGCCTTCTGCTTGATGGCCAGCCGCGCGCAGTTCGCCGCCCCGATCGAGGTGTCCTGTTCGTCGCAGGTGACGACCCGCAGCTTGTGACCGGCCAGCCCGCCGTTGTCGTTGGCCCAGCGGGCGTAGGTGCGGGCCATGGCGGTCATGCCCGCCATGTTCGCCGCGTCCGGCCCCGTGGCGCCGTCGGGGGCCCATGTCACGACGGTGACGGGCTCCCTGGAGCCCCCCGTGGCCCCAGGGAGTGCGCCGCAGCCGGTGACCAGCAACGCCCCGGCCGCCGCCGCACTTGTGAGGAGCTTGTAGGGGCGGGGGAAGGTGGGGCGTCGCCGTCCGGTCATGGACACGAACATTTCCGGCCGCGGGGTAACGCCACAGTGTGCCCCGCTCAACGCTCAGTGACATCCAGGTGAATTGCAGGGGCCGGTGTGGGCGGCGGAAAAGGGAACGTACGATCGATGACCGTGCAGCAAGGTTCGGAGAACTCTTCCCGTCGCGGCCGTCGCTCCTCCACCATGGGCGGCATGCCGCTGAATGACATGCCTTGGTGGCGCTGGCGCAGCAACGTGCGCTCGGCGCTGCACATGCTCTCCGACCCCGTCTTCCACCACGAGTGCTGGCTGGTCGGCCGGGAGGGGTACGGCGACGTCACCGACGCCGTGTACCGCCTGGTCGAGGACACCTGGCTGGACAACTGGTCCGCCGAGAAGTACGTCGGGACGATCTTCCGCGACACCGACGAGGCCGCTCTCGTCGACGTCGCCGTGCTCCGGGTGCTGCGCATCATGCATCAGGTCGGCGCGGACGCCCCGGTCTCGGCGTATCTGGAGCACCACGGCTGGCAGGAGGCGATACGGGCCGCCCGCGAGGCCCATGTGCTGCTCGCCGGCAACGACGGCGAGGACCCCGACACACCGCCGCGCTCCCTCGACGTGCTCCGCATCATGACCAGGTCTGCCTGATACCGGGCCGGTGTGGCACGCTACGAGGATGACTGTGCCACGGCCTGCCGACGCCGACCCCGAGCAGTACGTCCTCACTCTTTCCTGCCCCGACAAGCAGGGCATCGTGCACGCCGTGTCGAGCTATCTCTTCATGACCGGCTGCAACATCGAGGACAGCCAGCAGTTCGGCGACCACGACACGGGTCTGTTCTTCATGCGGGTCCACTTCTCGGCGCACGCCCCGGTGACCGTGGAGAAGCTGCGGGCCAGTTTCGCCGCCGTCGGCGACTCCTTCCGGATGGACTGGCAGATCCACCGCTCCTCGGACCGGATGCGGGTCGTGCTGATGGTCAGCAGGTTCGGGCACTGCCTCAACGACCTGCTGTTCCGTTCCCGGATCGGGGCGCTGCCGGTCGACATCGCCGCCGTCGTCTCCAACCACACGGACTTCGCCGAGCTGGTCGCCTCGTACAACGTCCCCTTCCGGCACATCCCGGTGACCAGGGACACCAAGGCGGCGGCCGAGGCCGAGCTGCTGGAGCTGGTGCGTGAGGAGAACGTCGAGCTGGTCGTACTCGCCCGCTACATGCAGGTCCTCTCGGACGACCTCTGCAAGCAGCTGAGCGGCCGGATCATCAACATCCACCACTCCTTCCTGCCGAGCTTCAAGGGCGCGAAGCCGTACCACCAGGCGCACGCCCGGGGTGTGAAGCTGATCGGTGCGACGGCGCACTACGTGACCGCGGACCTCGACGAGGGGCCGATCATCGAGCAGGAGGTCGAGCGGGTGGGCCACGGCGTCACACCGGACCAGCTGGTCGCCATCGGGCGCGACGTGGAGTGCCAGGCGCTGGCGCGGGCCGTGAAGTGGCACGCGGAGCGCCGCATCCTGCTCAACGGCCGCCGCACGGTGGTCTTCGCCTGAGCACCGGGCACGAAGCCGGGCACGACGCCGGGCACGAAGCCGGGCACGAAGCCGGGCACGACAGCAACTACAGGCGGCTCAGCGAGGCCGCGGCGGAGAGCACGTCGCGGATCGCCTCGCGGTCGCCCTCCTGACCGGCCGCCGCCTCGACGGGCGGTACGTGCCCGGCCACCAGCTGGCAGAACTCCACGCCGTCCAGCGCGACCTGCGCCACGGTGTGCGCGGGGGAGCCGAGCGCGGCCGGGGAGTCCAGCGGGATGTACCAGTCGCCGCCGCCCGAACCCTCGACCTCCAGATGCAGCGAACGGCCCGGCGAACCGGCCGTCACCAGATGGCGGGCGGGCCCGGCCAGACCGGTCCTGCGGCGCTCGGCGAGGGCGGCGGGCAGCAGCCGGGCCGCCAGGTCGATCATCCGGTTGAGGTGGGCGGCGGACGGAGCCTCGTACGGATAGTCCACCGCCCGGGCGATGTCGCCGCCGTGCACCCAGCACTCGAAGGCCCGGTCCAGCAGGGCGTCGTGCATCGGGAGGGCGAAGTCCCCGTACGAGACGGAGAGCTCGGAGACCCCGCGGCCGGCGAACGACACCGTACGGATGAGGGTGTGGCTCTGCGCCCGCCACGGCTCGTGGACCGTGCGGGTGGGCGGTCGCAGCGCGGCGGACCAGTACCGCTCGGTGCGGGCGGTGGGCGAGAGCGGCCAGTCGGCGCCCCGGCCGAGGACTCCGTCGCCGAGCGGCACATCGATGTCGAGGGCGGTGCCGATCAGTCCGTCGACGGCCATGAGATGGCCGATGACGCCCGCGACCGTGGTCCTGCGGCCGGCCTCCTGCTCGCCCTCGAACCACTTCAGCCGCACCGGGGCGTGCCACTCAGAGCTGCCGATGTCACGGAGCAGCGCGTCGAGCCGCGCGGTCTCCGCGTCGTACGGAGCGGCCCAGTCCGGCACCGGGATGTCGGCCGGGCGGCGGCTCAGGCAGGCGTCGATCACCCGGGTCCGCAGCGTCGGATCGAGATCCAGGCTGCGGTCGGTGTGCAGCAGCCCGACCGCGTCCCGCAGCCGCAGGGCCTCGTCCGCGCAGGCGGCGCACTCGGTCAGATGCGCCTCGACGGCCTCGGTCTCCTCCGCCGAGCAGGCCGCCAGGGCCCACGCGCCGAGGAGCGCCCGGAGGACGCGATGCGCCGGAACCGGCGGGTCCGACGGGGCCGATGGGGCCGGTGGTGACACGGCGGTTTCCGGTTCCGGTGCTGTCGGCCGCGAGGTCGTGCCCGGCTCCTCGGGCGGGGTCGCGGGTACGGGCGGAGGCAGGGGTACGGCGGAGAGGTCGAAGTCGTCCGCGGCGGCCCTGGGTCCCGGTATGCGCCGTGCGCCCCGGACCTCGTCGTCGCGTCCGCCGTCCCCGCGGCCGTCCGCCTCGTCGTCGGTCACAGGGGCCGTCCGTATCCGGGCGGCGACATCCCTTCGAGCGGACGGGTGTGCGCGGTGGAGAGCAGTTGCAGCCCGAGCCGGAGCCGGCGGCGGGCCTCGTCCTCGGTGACCCCGAGGTCGGCCGCGGTCTGCCGGTAGTCCCGGCGCTGGATGTACGCGAGCTCCAGGGCGGCCCGCAGCGGGGCGGGCATGGACGCGACGATGTAGTCGGCCCGGGCCGCGACCGTGGCCCGGTGCACCCGCTCCTCCAGACCGCTCCCGTCCTCGTCCGGGTCGTCGCGCAGGCCGCTCTCCTCGCGCAGGCCGCTCTCCTCGCGCAGGCCGCTCTCCTCGCGCAGCCGCCGCACGGACTGGCGGTGCGTGAGCCGGGCCACCCAGGAGCGCATCGAGCCCTCCTTGGGGTCGTACGCGTCCGGGTTCTCCCACACGTAGCCGAAGACCTCGCGGGTCACCAGGTCGGCGGCGGTCTCGTCGTCCAGCATCCGGTGGGCCTGGCTGTGCACGAGCGAGGCGAACCGGTCGTAGAGCTCGCCGAGTGCCGCCGCCTCACCGCGTGCCAGCCGCTGCTGCATCTTGCGGTCCCAGCGGGGTGGTGCGTTTTTGGCCATGCGACCCCCGACCCTGTTCCGTCCGCTCTGTTCCCCTCGTCACACCGAATGTAGTCGGCGCCGGCGACCACATGCCTCTCTTTACGGCAAGTACGCCCATCAAGAGGCCCGGGATGATAGGGAATGCGTCGGTCGGCTCCGGCTGAATCGGACCTGAACCGATCATTTCTGTTCGAATCCGGCTGTGTCCTGCCAGGCCGCCCGGTGTTTCATAGGGGTGCGGCTGGGGCAGCCGCGAGAAGGAACGGAAACTTCCGGATCGTCGGAAGCCCCGGAACGAGAGGCCCAGTGGCGTGACACTAAAAGTGGCCGAGACCGTGCAGGGCGAATGGACCGTACTGCACATACGCGGCGAACTGGATCTGCTGACATCGCCCGCGGTGCGCCAGTCCGTCCATGACGCGGTCGCCGTCGGCCGCCACGATGTGGTGCTCGACCTCTCCGAGGTGCTGTTCTGCGACTCCAGCGGGGTCGGTGTGCTGATCGCCTCCCGCCGGCTGATGCGTTCCTGCGGGGGCCGGCTGCGGCTGATCCTGCCGGCCCGGGGCGCGGAGGAGGGCTCGCACGTCAACCGGGTGCTCGCCGCCCTCGGCGTACGCCGGCTCTTCGAGGTCTACCCCGACTGGGACACCGCCGTCGACGACCGGGCCAGGCCGCTCTCCGCGTGAAGCCGCTCCGGGGCGCCGTCCGCGGGGGCGGCGGGGGGCGGTGACGACCGGGTCGTCACACCGGTGGAGCGCGTATGTGACACGTGACGCCCTCCGGCGTCGTACGCTCCCCGCATGGACAGCGCAGAGTATGAGCGCAAGATCGCTTTCCGCTTCGCCGCCTTCGACCAGGACGGCAACGGATACATCGATCGCGCGGATTTCAGTGCCGCCGCGGCCCGTCTGCTCGCCGAATTCGGTACGACGGCGCGCTGCGACAAGGGTCAGGCGCTCTACATCGGGGCCGAGGCGTTCTGGCAGGGCATGGCGGGCATCGCCGATGTCGACGGGGACCAGCGCGTCACCCGTGAGGAGTTCGTGGGCGGGGCCGTGAAACGGCTGCGCGACAACCCGGAGCGCTTCGCGGAGATCGCCCGCCCCTTCCTGCGCGCGGCGATCGCCGTGGCGGACCGGGACGACCGGGGCACGGCGGCCGTACCCGCCGTGGAACGGGCGCTCCAGGTGCTCGGCGCGGACGCCGCGACGGCGCGGCTCGCGGCCCGGAGCCTGGACGCGGACCAGGACGGCAGGATCGCGGAGGACGAGGCGGTGTCGGCGCTGGCCGGCTACTTCACGGTGATCGCCCCGGACGCGTAGGGCCGAGAGGGTGCGGGGGCGGCCCCCGCACCCTCGTCGGGCTCTCAGGCGAACTGTTCCCGCAGCCGGTACTTCAGCACCTTGCGCAGGGCGTCGTTGCGCGGCAGCGCGGCGACCACCTCCAGCCGCTCCGGCAGCTTGTGCACGGAGAGCCCCTCGGCCCGCAGGTACCCGGTGAGCTGCGCCAGCGTCAGCGGTGCCGCGCCCGCCGGCTGCTCCACGACGGCGCAGACCAGCTCGCCCCGCTCCGGGTCCGGCAGCCCGATCACCGCCGCGTCCCCGACGTCCGGGTGCCGGTGCAGCAGGTCCTCTATCTCCTTCGCGGAGATGTTCTCGCCCTTGCGGATGATGATGTCCTTCAGCCGCCCGGTGAGCACCAGATGCCCGCTCTCCCTGACGTGGCCGACGTCGCCGGTGATCAGGAATCCCTCCGCGTCGAAGACCGACGCGGACGCCGCCGGGTCCAGATAGCCCTTGCAGACGGCCTCCCCGCGCAGCCGCACCTCGCCGTCCGTGCCGTGCGGCAGCGGCTTGCCGTCCTCGTCGGTGATCCGGATCTCCATGCCCGCGGGCGGGCGCCCCTCCGTCCCGGCGAGGTGTTCCACCGTGTCGTCGGGGGCGCCCATCGTGATCATCGGGACCTCGGTCATGCCGTACCCGTGGGTGAGCTGTACGCCCATCTCCCGGACCACCGCGTGGTAGATCTCCGGCGGCTTCGGGGCCCCGCCGCCCGCCAGCAGCCGCAGGGTGGGGATCAGCCTGCGGTCCGGGGCCTTGCGCTGTTCGGTCAGGAACATCGAGTAGAACGCGGTGGATCCGCCCGCGACCGTCACCCCGTGGCGCCGGTAGCCCTCCAGCGCGTCCGGCATCGCGAAGTGTTCGAACAGCACCGCGGGGAACCCGTACAGCAGCAGCATCATCGCGTAGTCCGGCCCGGCGACATGGGCGAACGGGAAGGCCATCGAGCCGATGTCGTCGGCCGACAGCCGCAGCGCGTGGGCCAGGCAGGAGCCGCCCGCGATCAGGCTGCGGTCGGTGTGCAGCACCCCCTTCGGGTCGGAGGTGGTGCCCGAGGTCCAGTAGATCCAGCGCACCGCCGTACCGTCGCCGGGCGGCGGCGGCAGCACCGACGGGTCGCCGTCCGGCAGTGACGCGTACGCCTCGAACACCGTCACCGGCCGGTCCGCCGTCAGCCGTCCGGCCATCGCGGTGTGGTCGAAGCCCCGCCAGGTGCCCGGTACGGCGAAGAACTCCGCCTTCGACTCGCGCAGCGCGAATCCCACCTCGCGGTCCCGGTAGAACGGGATGACGGGCGACTGCACGGCCCCGATCCGGGTCAGCGCGAACGACAGCAGTACCGTCTCGATCCGGGTCGGCAGCTGCCAGGCGACGACGCTGCCGGGGCGTACGCCCATCCCCCACAGCCCGGCCGCGACCCGCTCGCCGCGCTCGCGCAGCTCGCCGAAGGTCAGGGTGCGGTCGTCCTGGATCAGGAACAGGCGGTCCGGAGTCAGGCCGGCCCGGCGTTCGACGAGTTCCCAGAAGGTGCCCGATGCACCCAGGGCGTGCGCGGTCTCGGTCACGGCGTACCCCTCACAGCTGACGAACAGTCAGATAGTGCGGAGAGCGTAGAGCGCCGCGCCTTGTCGGTCCAGGGGTGCGGGGCTAGCCTGGGTGCGTAAATCTGACGGGCCATCAGAAAATCGTGCGCCGGAGGGGACACCATGACGGAACTGCCTCGGATCGTCAGCGTCGACGACCATGTGATCGAGCCGCCGCACCTCTTCTCGGCCTGGCTGCCCGCCAAGTACCGCGAGCGCGGCCCGCAGCCGCTCACCGCCGGCATCGGCGAGCTGGCCTACACGGGCGGCAAATACGTCATCACGATGGACCCGGACGGCCCGCCCACCGACTGGTGGATCTACGAGGACCTGAAGTTCCCGTACAAGCGCAACATCGCCGCCGTCGGCTTCGACCGCGACGACATGACGCTGGAGGGCATCACCCGGGCGGAGATGCGGCGCGGCTGCTGGGATCCGGTCGAGCGGCTCAAGGACATGGACCTCAACCACGTCGAGGCGAGCCTCTGCTTCCCGACCTTCCCGCGCTTCTGCGGCCAGACCTTCGCCGAGGCACATGACAAGGAGGTCGCGCTGGCCTGCGTGCGCGCCTACAACGACTGGATGGTGGAGGAGTGGTGCGGCGACAGCGGCGGCCGGCTCATCCCGCTCTGCATCATCCCGCTCTGGGACATCGGCCTCGCGGTCGCGGAGATCCACCGGAACGCGGCGCGCGGGGTGCGCGCGGTGACCTTCTCCGAGATCCCCACCCACCTCGGACTGCCGTCGATCCACACCGGGTACTGGGACCCGTTCTTCGCGGCCTGCCAGGAGACCGGCACGGTCGTCAACATGCACATCGGGTCCAGCTCGCAGATGCCCGCCGCGTCGCCGGACGCCCCGCCCGCCGTACAGGCCAGCCTCTCCTTCAACAACGCCATGGCCTCGATGATGGACTTCCTGTTCAGCGGGGTCCTGGTGAAGTTCCCGCAGCTCAAGCTCGCCTACAGCGAAGGGCAGATGGGCTGGATCCCGTACGCCCTGGAGCGCGCCGACGACGTCTGGGAGGAGCACCGGGCGTGGGGCGGGGTGCGCGATCTGATCCCCGAGCCGCCGTCCGCGTACTACTACCGGCAGATCTTCTGCTGCTTCTTCCGGGACAAGCACGGCGTCGCCTCGCTCGACGTCGTCGGGCGGGACAACGCCACCTTCGAGACCGACTACCCGCACGTCGACTCGACCTTCCCGCACACCAAGGAGGTCGCCCTGGACCACGTCAAGGGACTGGACGACGAGACCGTCTACAAACTGATGCGCGGAAACGCGATCCGGATGCTCGGTCTGGACCTCGACCGGGACCGCGCGAAGTAGGCCCGCGATGGACCTCGCGTACACGGAGGAGGAGCGGGAGTTCCGGGCGCGGCTGCGCGAGTGGCTCGGTGAAGTGCTGCCCGGACTGCCGCCGAAGCCCCGCCCCGACGACTGGCCGGGGCGCCGCGCGTACGACACGGCGTGGCAGCGGCTGCTCCACGACGCCGGCTACGCGGGTCTGCACTGGCCCGTCGACGCGGGCGGCCGGGGCGCGACCCCGACCCAGCACCTGATCTTCCTGGAGGAGACGGAGAAGGCCGGCGCCCCGTACGTCGGCGCGAACTTCGTCGGGCTGCTGCACGCCGGCCCGACGATCGCGGCCGAGGGCACGGCGGAGCAGCGGGCGCGCTGGCTGCCGCCGGTGCTGCGCGGCGACGAGATCTGGTGCCAGGGGTTCAGCGAGCCCGACGCCGGCTCCGACCTCGCCGCGCTGCGGACCAGGGCGGTGCGCGACGGCGACCACTACGTGGTGAGCGGCAGCAAGATCTGGACCTCGCACGCGGAGGTCGCCGACTGGTGCGAACTCCTGGTGCGTACGGACCCGGCGGCGCCCAAGCACCGCGGGATCAGCTGGCTCGCGATGGAGATGGACGCGCCCGGGGTCACCGTCCGCCCGCTGCGCACCCTCGCCGGGTCCACCGAGTTCGCCGAGATGTTCCTCGACGAGGTGCGGGTGCCGCTCTCGCACCGGGTCGGCGCGGAGAACGACGGCTGGCGGGTCACCATGGTCACCCTCTCCTTCGAGCGCGGTACGGCCTTCGTCGGCGAGGTCGTCGCCTGCCGCCGCACCCTGGACGAGCTGGCCGCCGAGGCCCGGCGCAGCGGACGCTGGGACGATCCGGTCCTGCGCCGCAGGCTGGGCAGGCTGAACGCCGAATTCCGGGCGCTGTGGCGGCTCACCCAGTGGAACGTCAGCGAGGCGCAGCGGGCCGGTGGCGGCGGCGTGCCCGGCATCGGCGGCTCGGTCTTCAAGCTGCGCTACTCGCACGCCCGCCAGGAGCTGTACGAGGCGGCCGCCGAGGTGCTCGGCGCCGACAGCGCGGACCTGGACCGGGAATGGGTCCTGGACCGGCTCTCCTCGCTCTCGTACACCATCGCCGCGGGCACCTCGCAGATCCAGCGGAACATCGTCGCCGAACGCATGCTCGGCCTGCCGAAGGGGCGCTGACGCACTCATGGACTTCCAGCTCTCGGACGACCAGCGGGCCCTGCGGGCGGGGGTGCGGGAACTCCTCGCCGGGCGGTTCCGCAGGGACCGGATGCGGGCGGCGCTCGACGACGGCACGGGCGTCGACCGGGCACTGTGGCGGGAGCTCGGCGAAGCCGGCTTCTTCGCGCTGCGGCTGCCGGAGGCGGAGGGGGGCGTCGGGCTCGGGCTGCCGGAATCGGTGCTGCTCTTCGAGGAGGTGGGGCGCTCGCTGCTGCCGGGGCCGCTGATCGCCACCCACCTCGCGGCCGGTCCGGTGAAGGGCGCGGCGCAGGGCGGGACGGTGGTCGCCGTGCTCGACCCGGGGCAGCCGGTGGCGCACCTGGGGGAGGCGGACGCGCTGCTGGTCCTCGGCCCCCGCGACGGCCCCGGCGACGGGCCGCGGGCGTCCGCCGCGTCGGTGGACGTCACCCGGGTACGGGGCGACGCCACCCCCGTACGTTCGATCGACCCGTTCACGCCCCTGTGGCGGGCCGAGGATCCGGTGGAGGCCGGCGAACCGCTGCCCGGGGGCGGGCGGCTGCGCGACGAGGGGGCGCTGCTGGCCGCCGCCGAACAGCTCGGCAGTGCCGCCCGGACGACCGAGATGGCCGTCCAACACGCCGGAGAGCGCGAACAGTTCGGCTCGCCGATCGGCTCCTTCCAGGCGGTCAAACATCTGTGCGCCGGAATGCTGGTCCGGGCGGAACTGGCCCGCTGTGCCGTGTACGCGGCGGCCGTGACGGCGGACCCGGTCGAGATCGCGGGCGCGAAACTGCTCGCCGACGACGCGGCGGTCCGCAACGCGCGGGACTGCCTCCAGGTGCACGGAGGCATGGGCTTCACCTGGGAGGCAGATGTTCACCTGCACCTCAAACGGGCCTGGCTGCGGTCCGGGCAGTGGCTCACGGCGGCGGCGGCCGAGGAGGCGCTTGCGGGGGACCTGTGCTGAATCCGGAGGGTTTCCGTGCAGGATTTCGGCGCCCGGCAGCGGGTGTATGCACCGTGCATGGAGGTGACAGACAGGGCCACGAGCCTCACGCTGCGGAGTTACGCAGTGCAGTCGGCGGGCGCGGGGGCCGGTCTCCGGCCTTCACGTTCTTTGTCACGGGGTGGAGTCGGCGCCGGGCTCGGGTACTCTCCGTTGGATGCGACAGGAACTGGAACCGGGCGATCCGGAGGTTGCCCGTGCGGTGACTCCGGGTCCGGAGCGGTGCCCTGCTCGCGTTCCTGGCAGAAGCGCCGGGAGCGCCCGGGAGGCGGTTCGGGCGGCCTCCGCGTGCCTCTGTTCGACTCCCCGCAACGTGCGTCGCACAGTATGCATCACGCGTACTCCTTCGCGCTGGAATATGCCCGAAGCGCTTGTTGCGGTGACTGTACGTCAACCATGCTGTCTCGCAGGGGAATCACGTTCCGTGACCCCGAGGAGGCGCGAGGCGATGTGTCCGCCGGTTCGGATGGTGTGAGCGGTGCAGGTGCTTCAGGTTCAGCTGGAGGTCGGGCCGGATCCCGCGGAGGTCGGGCGGGCCCGTAGATGGGCCCGGTCGAGACTGGTCGGGTCCGGGATAAGGGACGACGAGCCGCTGGCCGAGACGCTCATCCTGCTGATCTCGGAGCTGGTCACCAACGCGGTGGTGCACACCGGGTGCCCGGCGGTGCTGCGGATGCTGTTCGGCCTGACCGGCTCGGCCGGTGTGCCCGGGACGGTCCGGGTCGAGGTGGCCGACACCAGCTGCCGCCCGCCGCAGCAGCGCCACGCGGCCGGCGAGGACACCAACGGCCGGGGCCTGGAGCTGGTCGACGGCCTCGCGGACCGCTGGGGCTGGCAGCCGGAGGGCGCGGGCAAGCGCATCTGGTGCGAGGTCGACCGGGGCGCGCCGCTGAGCCGGCTGCCGCTGCACTCCGGCGCACAGGGCGTCGCGCCCCGCGCGGGGGACACGTGTTGTGATGCCCACAAGGCATCGAAGGCCATCACGAACCTTGCATAAAGGTTAAAGCAGTTCTTTCGGACTGCTGTCCGGCGCCGGCCGGTCCCGTCACAGGACGGCGACCGGCGCGACCGGGGTGCCGGTCGCGCCGACGAACGGCTCCGGCATCGCGGAGAGCAGGAAGGCGTACCGCTTCTCCTGTGCACAGGCTGTGGACAGCGCCTCCAGATTCCAGTTCTGGCCCTGGAGCATGCCCATCTCGACGAGGTCCAGGGCGTGCACCCCCAGCCACAGGTCCTCGATCTCCGGCGGGAAGATCTCGAAGGTCAGGGTGTCGTTGGCGACCGCCGCCGCATCGCGCGCGCGGAACCACTCGGGTGTCCGGATCGACAGTCCGGGCGACGGATAGCCGTACGCGTGCTTGTCGCCCGCCAGATACACCTGCACCTGCCCGGTCCGTACGAGCACGATGTCGCCGGAGCGGACCCGTACCCCCGCCAGTTCCTCGGCCGCGTCCAGGTCCTCGGGGGTGACCGCGTGGCCGCCGGGCAGCCGGTCCACGCCGTGGGCGCGCGCCACGTCGAGCAGCACCCCGCGCGAGACGATGTGCGGCGCCTTGTCGATCCCGCTGAACTGCGCGCCGCCGTGGGCGGTGATCGTCGCCGCCGGGCGGCCGTTGTAGATCTTCCCCGAGTGCGAGGCGTGGGTGAGGGCGTCCCAGTGGGTGGCCGTCTGCAGGCTCAGTACGGCCGTGTCGTCGCTGGTGGCGACGGTGCCGGGGCCGAAGAGCTCCTGGTTTATCTGGATCATGGTGTGCAGCGGGTTGACCCGTCCCGGGATCAGTCCGCTCTGCACGCCGTCCTGCTGGAGCGGGAGCGCGAGCGGGATCCGCAGGCCGCTGCGGACGGTGGCGGCGGCCTCGCGCACCACGGCGTCGGTGATCAGGTTGAGCGTCCCGATCTCGTCGTCGTCGCCCCAGCGGCCCCAGTTGCTGACCCGCTTCGCGATGTCGTGGAACTCGGCCGGCAGTGACATGGCGCCTCCTGGGGCTTGTGCTCGTGGACCTGATGGCCCATAAAATCTAACGGTCCGTCAGAAACCGCGGGAAGGGGCCGGGCATGGGGAACTTCTTGGCAGGCAAGGTGGTGGCCGTCACGGGTGCCGGGCGCGGCATCGGGCGGGCGGTCGCGCTCGCGGCGGCGGCCGAGGGGGCGCGGGTGATCGTCAACGACTACGGCGTCTCCATCGAGGGCGGCGAGCCCAGCAGCGAGGTGGCCGAGTCGGTCGTCAAGGAGATCGAGGCGGTGGGCGGCGAGGCGGTGGCGGTCGCCGACGACATCTCCACGATGGCGGGCGGCCAGCGGATCGTGGACACGGCGCTCGCCCGGTTCGGCCGGATCGACGGGGTCGTGTGCGTGGCCGGGATCCTGCGTGAACGGATGCTGTTCAACATGTCCGAGCAGGAGTGGGACCCGGTGGTCGCCACCCACCTCAAGGGCACCTTCACCGTCTTCCGGGCCGCGTCGGCGGTGATGCGCAAGCAGGACGGCGGCGGCACCCTGATCGGCTTCACCAGCGGCAACCACCAGGGCAGCGTCGCCCAGGCCAACTACAGCGCCGCGAAGGGCGGGATCATCTCGCTGGTCCGGAGCGCGGCCCTCGGCCTGCACAAGTACGGCGTCACGGCCAACGCCGTCGCCCCGGTCGCCCGCACCCGGATGTCCGCCAACGTGCCCATGGAGCTCAAGGAGATCGGCGAGCCGGAGGACGTGGCGGCGCTCGTCGTCTACCTGCTCAGCGAACGGGCCCGCCAGGAGAAGATCACCGGCCAGGTGTACACCGTCGCGGGGCCGAAGATCGCGGTCTGGGCCCAGCCGAGGGAGCTGCGGGCCGGGTACGTCGAGGGGGCGTGGACCCCGGAACGGATCGCGGACTTCCTGCCGGGGACGGTGGGCACCGACCCGATGCCGATGCTGGCCCGGCTGGAGGAGATGGCCGCGGCGGCCGCGGCGAAGGCGCGCCCCAACGCGTGAGGCCCTGGACGGCGAGTGGCAACGGCACGTGAGGCCTGGACGGCGAGCGGCAACGGCAGGAGGCACCGTGGACTTCACCTTCGGTCCGGACGACACCGCGTTCCGCGCGGAGGCACGTGGCTGGCTGGAAGCGCATCTCGTGGGCGAGTACGCGGCCGCCGCCGGCACCGGCGGTCCCGGCAGCGAGCACGAGGGCGTCGCGGTCCGCCGCGCCTGGGAACGCGAACTGGGCCGGGACGGCTGGATCGGCATCGGCTGGGACGACCACGGCGCCGCCGGCCACGGCAACCGCCGCGCGAGCCTCACCCAGCAGGTCGTCTGGGCCGAGGAGTACGCCCGCGCCGCCGCCCCCGCCCGGGTCGGCCACATCGGCGAGAACCTCCTCGCCCCGACCCTGATCGCCTACGGCAGCGAGGAACAGCAGCGGCGCTTCCTGCCCCCGGTGGCCCGCGGCGAAGCGCTCTGGTGCCAGGGCTACAGCGAACCGGACGCCGGATCGGACCTCGCCGCGGTGCGCACCGCCGCCGTGCCCGACCGGAGCGGCGGCGGCCACCGGGTGACCGGGCAGAAGATCTGGACGTCACTGGCGAAGGAGGCCGACTGGTGCTTCGTGCTGGCCCGTACCGAGCCCGGCTCCAGCCGCCACCACGGCCTTTCGTTCCTCCTCGTACCGATGGACCAGCCCGGCAGGATCGAGGTGCGGCCGATCCGGCAGATGTCCGGGACCAGCGAGTTCAACGAGGTCTTCTTCGACGGGGCGCACGCCGAGGAGTGCGTCGGCGGCGAGGGCAACGGCTGGACGGTCGCCATGGGGCTGCTGGCCCTGGAGCGCGGCGTTTCCACGCTCGTCCAGCAGATCGGCTTCGCCGCCGAACTGGGCCGGGTGGTGCGGGCGGCCGTCGACGGCGGCGCCGTCACCGACCCGGTCCTGCGCGAACGCCTCGTACGCCAGTGGGCGCAGCTGCGCACCATGCGCTGGAACGCCCTGCGCACCCTCGGCTCCACCGGCGACCCGGGCGCGCCCAGTGTGGCGAAGCTGCTCTGGGGCGGCTGGCACCAGCGCCTCGGGGAGCTGGCCGTGCAGGTCAGGGGCGCGGCGGCGGCCGTCGGCCCGGACGACTGGTCGGCGAAGGCACCGTACGGACTCGACGAGGCGCAGCGCCTGTTCCTGTTCACCCGGTCCGACACCATCTACGGCGGCTCGGACGAGATCCAGCGGAACATCATCGCCGAGCGGGTGCTCGGCCTACCGAGGGAGCCGAGATGAGAGGCGTCGTCTTCGACGGCAAGCGGACCGAGGTCGTCGACGACCTGGAGATACGCGATCCGGGCCCCGGCGAGGTGCTGGTGGCGGTGGCCGCGGCCGGGCTGTGCCACAGCGACCTCTCGGTGATCGACGGCACGATTCCGTTCCCGCCGCCGGTGGTGCTCGGGCACGAGGGCGCGGGGGTGGTCGAGGCGGTCGGCGCGGGCGTCCGTCATGTGGCGCCCGGCGACCACGTGTCGCTGTCCACGCTGGCCAACTGCGGGGCGTGCGCCCAGTGCGACCGGGGGCGTCCGACGATGTGCCGCAAGGCGATCGGGATGCCGGGGCAGCCGTTCTCGCGGCGCGGGAAGCCGCTGTACCAGTTCGCCTCCAACTCGGCCTTCGCCGAACGGACCCTGGTCAAGGCCGTGCAGGCGGTGAAGATCCCGGACGAGCTGCCGCTCACCTCGGCGGCCCTGATCGGCTGCGGGGTGCTGACCGGGGTCGGCGCCGTGCTCAACCGGGCGAAGGTCGACCGGGGCGACACGGTCGTGGTGATCGGCACCGGCGGCATCGGGCTCAACGTGATCCAGGGCGCCCGGATCGCGGGCGCGCTGACGATCGTCGCCGTGGACGCCAACCCGGCGAAGGAGGCGGCGGCCCGGCAGTTCGGCGCGACACACTTCCTGACCTCGGCGGACGGGGTGCGGGACATCCTGCCGAACGGCGCCGACCACGCCTTCGAGTGCGTCGGCCGTACGGAGCTGATCCGTACCGCGATCGACCTGCTGGACCGGCACGGCCAGGCGATCCTGCTGGGTGTCCCGGCGGCCACTGCGGAGGCGTCGTTCCTCGTCTCGTCGATGTACCTGGACAAGTCGATCCTGGGCTGCCGGTACGGCTCCTCGCGCCCGCAGCGGGACATCGCGCTCTACGCGGAGCTGTACCGGGAGGGCCGGCTGCTCCTGGACGAACTCGTCACCACCACCTACCCGGTGGAGGACTTCGACAGGGCGGCGGACGACGCGCACCAGGGCCGGGTGGCGCGAGGAGTGCTGGTGTTCTGAACGCCTCCCGGGGAGTCAGCCGCTCCCGGCGGCCCGGAACGTGCGCCGGTACACCGTCGGGGAGACCCCCAGCGCCGCCTGGAGGTGCTGCCGCAGCGACGTGGGCGTGCCGAAGCCCGCGTCCCGTGCCACCTGGTCGATCGACAGGTCCGTCGACTCCAGCAGTTGCCGGGCCCGTTCGACCCGCTGCCTGGTCAGCCACTGGACCGGGCTGACGCCGACCTCCTCCCGGAACCGGCGGGTGAAGGTCCGTACGCTCATCGACTCCTGCTGCGCCATGTCGCGCAGCAGGATCGGCCGTTCCAGCCGCCCGAGCGCCCAGGTGCGCGCCGTGGTCGTGGTCGCGAACTGCGTGTCGGGCACGGGGCGTCGGATGTACTGCGCCTGCCCGCCGTCCCGGTGCGGGGGCACCACCGTGCGGCGGGCCACGTCATTGGCGACGGCGGTGCCGTGGTCGCGGCGCACGATGTGCAGGCAGAGGTCGATCCCGGCGGCGACCCCGGCGGAGGTCAGCACCTCCCCGTCGTCGATGAACAGGACGTCCGGGTCGACCCGGATCTCGGGGAAGAGCTGCTGGAAGTGGTCGGCGTGCGACCAGTGGGTGGTGGCGGGGCGGCCGTCGAGATATCCGGCGGCGGCCAGCACATAGCTGCCCGTGCAGATGGAGACCATCCTGGTCCCCGGCCGGATGTGGGTGAACGCGGCGGCCAGTTCGTCGGTGAGCCTGCCCTCGTCGAACACGGGGCCGAGTTCGTAGCTGGCGGGAATCACCACCGTGTCGGCGGTGGCCAGGGCCTCGGGGCCGTGCCCGACGGTGATCGTGAAGTCCGCGTCGGTGCGGACCGGCCCCGGCGCACGGACGGAACAGGTCACGACTTCGTACAGACTGCGGCCCTCGTCGTGCGGCTCCTGGCCGAACGCGCGGCCGAATATCCGCTGGGGGATGCCCAGTTCGAAGGGGAGCAGCCCGTCGAGGGCCAGGACGGCTATTCGGTGCGGCATTGGCGGACTCCCTTTCCCCCTAGTGGTATAGACCTCAACCCTGATACATGTCACTCCTGTGAAGGAAAAGTCAGCGGAACACCCGCGCATTCCCGCCGCCGAGCGCGATGGTGTGCAGCCCCTTTTGCCTGGTTCATCCCCTGCACGGCTGATGGGCGACGGCCGCCCGGACGGGCTCTGGAACCGTAACTTCCGGCTCTTCTTCGTCGCCCGTACCGCCGCGCTCTTCGGCGACGGCATGATCCCGGTGGCGCTCACCGCGGGGCTGCTGGGGGCCGGCCGCCCGCACTCCTCCGTGGGGTTCGCGCTCGCGGCCTGGATGGGGCCGCTGGCGGTCTTCGTGCTCTTCGGCGGCGTACTGGCGGACCGGTTCACCCCCCGCCGGATGATGATCATCGCGGACGCGCTGCGACTGGTCGGCGCCTCCGTGCTGGCGGTCACCTTCGCCACCGGGAACCCCCCGCTGTGGGTGGTGTACACGCTGAGTTCGGTGGCCGGGGTGGGTGCCGCGCTCTTCCAGCCGGGCGTCGCCTCGACCGTGCCCCGGGTGGCCTCGGACGTGCAGCGGGCCAACGCGGTGCTGCGGGTCTCCGAGGCGCTGATGACCATGGCGGGCCCGGCCTTCGCGGGCATGCTCGTCGGGCTGGCCAGCGCCGGGGCGGTCTACGCGGCGAACGCGTCGACGTTCCTGGTCTCCGGCGTCTGCCTGTTCCTGCTGCGGCTCGCCCCGGCCCCCTCGGACGAGGCGGGGCGCGGCGGATTCGTCGCCGAACTGGTCGACGGGTGGCGGGAGTTCCGGGCGCGAAGCTGGCTGTGGGGGGTGATCGCGATCTGGACGGTGTACGGCTTCACGGTGCTCGGCCCGATGCTGCCGCTCACCGCGGTCGAGGTCACCGAGGCGCACGGCTCGGGGACGTACGGCGTGATGATGGCGGTGAACGGCGCGGGCAGCGTCGTCGGCGGGCTGCTCGCCCTGCGGCTGAGGCCGCGGCGCCCGCTCGCGGCGGGGGCCGTGGCGCTGTCCGGGGTCTGTGTGAACCTGGTGGCGCTGGGGCTCGGGATGCCGGTGCTCGCGCTCGGGGCGGGGCAGTTCGTGGCGGGCGCGGCGTTCGCGTTCTGGCTGGTGATGTGGTCGACGACGGTCCAGACCCATGTGCCGCCGGAGGCGCTGAACCGGCTGCATGCGTACGACGTGGCGGGCTCGTTGCTGATGCTGGCGGCGGGCCGGGCGCTGGCCGGACCGGTCGCGGACCGGGTGGGGGCGCCCGAGGTGCTGCTGGCCGGCGCGGTGATCAACCTGCTGGCGGTGGCGGTGCTGCTGGTGTCCCGGCCGATCAGCCGGCTGGAACGGATCCGATGACGGGGGACGGGGGAGCGGCGGCGCCGTCCCGCAGGGCCCCGCGCGCGGTCGCGGCCCTGCGCGTACGAGCGGTCGCGGCCGGGGCCGCGGCGCTGACCGTACTCGCCGGGCTCGGGGTCAGGGCGTTCACCGGCGGCGACCTCGCCGAGTACGCCGGGGACGCCCTCTACACCGTGCTGATCTGCGCCCTGGCCGCCGTGATCGCGCCCGGCGCACGCCCGGTGGTCAGGGCCGGGGCGGGGCTGGCGTTCAGCTGGGCGGTGGAACTGCTGCAACTGACCGGGGTGCCCGCGGACCTCTCCCGGCACAGCGCGGTGGCCCGGCTGGTGCTCGGCTCGACCTTCAACGCCCCCGACCTGTTCTGGTACGTGGTCGGCGCGGGCTTCGCCTGGGCGGTGGCGGCCCTGGCTACTTCTCCTTCTCCCGGCTGCGCTCCTCGGACTTCTGCATCTCGATGACCTCGAAGACATGGGCGCTGGTCTGCCTGCGCACCGTCCCGGCGACGAGCAGGCCCGCGCCGGCGACGGACAGGGGAGCGGAGATCCCCAGCACGGTCAACTGCTTCGGCAGGCCGGTGTCCACCTCGCACGCCGACGACATGCCGCGGTAGCAGTACATGTCCTGCTGGTCCGCCAGCAGGAAGCCCAGCCAGACCCACAGCGCACTGGCGACGAGCAGCAGTACGGCGCCCCAGCCCTGCATCAGCGCGGAACGGTGGTGGAAGTGCTGGCGTGCTGCCCACTGCATGGCATCCCCGGTTCGGTACGCGACGGAGTCGAAGGGCGGGCGCCCGGCCGTCGGCCGACAGGCGATCGTACGCGCATCCGGGCCCGTCCGGCCCGGAGTCCGCCGATCCCTCATGGCCCGATTCCTGCGAACAGTGTCCCTCCGGCCACTCGTGGGGAGGTGCGTCGCGCCCCGATGCTGAGTGACGTGACCCAGACAACCGAAAGCGCCGCCGCCCGGGACGACGACCGGACGGCGGCCCCCGCCGCCCCCGGGCGTCCCTCCCGCCGACGAATCCACCGCGCCTGGATCGTCGCCGCCGTCACGTTCGTGACGATCATCGGCGGCGCCGCCTTCAACTCCCTCCCCGGCCTCCTCATCGACCCGCTCAACACGGAGTTCGGCTGGTCGCGCGGGGAGATCGGCCTCGCCGTCTCCATCGACATGGCGCTGTACGGGCTCACCGCGCCCTTCGCCGCCGCGCTGATGGACCGGTTCGGCATCCGCCGGGTCGTCGTCGTGGCACTCAGCACTGTGGCCGCCGGGGCGCTGGCCAGCGTATGGATGACCGCTGCCTGGCAGCTGATGATCTACTGGGGGCTGCTCGTCGGCCTCGGCACCGGCGCGATGGCGATGTCCTTCTCCGCGACGGTCACCAACCGCTGGTTCGTGGCCCGTCGCGGCCTGGTCACCGGCATCCTCACCGCGGCGGGCGCGTCGGGGCAGCTCGTCTTCCTGCCGCTGTGCGCCTGGATCGTCGACCGGCACGGCTGGCGCCCGGCGTCGGTGACCGTCGCCCTCGCCGCCCTGGCCGTCGTCCCGTTCGTCTGGCTGCTGCTCCGCGACCACCCGGCCGATGCGGGCCTCGCCCCGTACGGCGGGGAGTACGCGGAGAAGCCCGCACCCGCGCGCGGGGCGGCGAGGCGGACCGTACGCGTCCTGACCGACGCGGCCCGCACCGGACCGTTCTGGCTGCTGGCCGGTACGTTCGCGATCTGCGGGGCCTCGACCAACGGCCTGATCCGCACGCACTTCGTGCCTTCGGCCCACGACCACGGCATGCCCATCACCGCCGCGGCCTCGCTGCTCGCCGTCATCGGGATCTTCGACATCGTCGGCACCGTCTTCTCCGGCTGGCTGACCGACCGCTTCGACGCCCGCCGCCTGCTCGCCGTCTACTACGCGCTGCGCGGCGTCTCGCTGTTGTTCCTGCCGATGCTGATGGCGCCGACGGTGCACCCGCCGATGGTGTTCTTCATCGTCTTCTACGGACTGGACTGGGTCGCCACCGTCCCGCCGACCCTGGCCCTGTGCCGCGAGCAGTACGGGGAGGACAGCGCCATCGTCTTCGGCTGGGTGCTGGCGTCGCATCAGGTGGGCGCGGCGCTGGTGGCGTTCCTGGGCGGGGTGGCGCGCGACGTGTTCGGTTCGTACGACGTGGTCTGGTACGCGTCCGGGGCGCTGTGCGCGATGGCGGCGCTGATGGCGCTGGTGATCCGGCGGGTCAGGGAACCTTCGGACGCGGTCGCCGGACTCGGCTGAGGGCGCGGGGGCGGCGGAGCGTGGCCGGGCTGCCGGGCAGTGGGTTGTGGGCTGTGGTCAGGCTGCCGGGCGGTGGGTGTGGAGGTGCTCGGCGACGGCCAGGAAGACGTGCAGGTTCGCGATGTCGCTGACCGCGGAGCTGCACCAGGCGCCGGAGCCGCCGGTCCCCGCGACGAGGATCCGGCCCGCCCTGACCTGGATCTCCCGGACTTCGGACCAGGGCAGCAGGCCCTTCATCCGGGCACTCAGGCCGGTGGCGGAGAGCGAGAGGTCCCCGAAGTTCACCGTCTCGCCCGCCAGGACCGACTCCAGGGCCGTCTGCCCCTGGGCCTGGAGAACGGCCTGCTGCATATGGGGTCCCCAGGTCTCGGGGCCCTCGTAGAAGTGAGTGATCGTCGCGTGGTCCCGGCCCGGTCCCACCGCGGAGTAGACGTACTCGGTGGTCGACGGGATGCCGTTGATGATCTTCCGGGTGATGTTCTGGTAGAGCCGTACGGAGTCCCAGCGGATGACGACCACGCCGTCGCCGGACTGCGGGTGCACCATCAGTCCGTGCTCGAACAGGTGGAGACGCTTGGCGGCCTGTCTTCGGCTGAAGTCCGGGGTCCGGCGCAGCCACCAGAAGAACAGCACGCCGGGGATCACGAATATCGCCAGAAGATGGATCGTCGTGAAGATGTAGAGGGCGAAGAGCAGCCTGTTCAGACGTTTGGGAGTGAAAGTGCCGTGCAGAGAACCGAGTTGATGGGCGGCGGCCAGCTCGGCGGCCTCGGGCGACAGGATGTTCGGTGGTGCTGCCATGGACGTGTCCCTCGTCTCGAAGCTCGCCAACTCGTTCTGAAACTAGGGCCGGACAAGGCATTCCACCAGCGACTAGATTGCATGTGAGCCATGCATGGGGGGAATGTGTTCGAGATCGACGCGCTGCGTCTGCTGGTGACCGTGGCCGAGACCGGATCGTTCACGAAGGCCGCGGTCCGGCTCGACTACACGCAGTCGGCGGTGTCCCGGCGGATCGCCTCGCTGGAGAAGGAGACGGGCGGGCCGCTCTTCGAACGGCTGGCCCGGGGCGTACGGCTGAATCCGGCCGGCCGCGCCCTGCACCGGCACGCGGTGGAGGTGCTCGCGCGGCTGGCGGGTGCGCAGGACGAGCTGGCCGCGATCCGGGCCGGGCGGGGCGGCCGGCTGAGGGTGGGCGCGTTCGCCACGGCCAATGTCTCGCTGGTGCCCGCCGCGCTGCGGGCGTTCGCCCGGTCCAGGCCGGAGGCCGAGATCGTCGCGGTGGAGGGCCGGACCGGTGAGTCGATGCGGCGCCTGGCGGAGGGGGCGCTCGACCTGGCCGTGGTCAGCGACTACCCGTCCGGTCTGCCGCCGGTGGACGGCGTCACGACCGAGGTCCTGCTGGAGGACGAGCTGTTCGTCGTCCTTCCCCGCGACCACCGCCTGGCCGGGGCCGGGACGATCGATCTGCGCGAACTGCGCGACGAGACCTGGCTGCAGGACGTCTCCGCCGACCGGCCCATGATGCTCGCCGAGGTCTGCGGCCGGGCCGGCTTCCGGCCGAGGCGGATCACCAGGATCGGCGAGTGGTCCGGCAAGTTCGGCTACGCGGCGGCCGGACTGGGGGTCGCGCTGGTCCCCTCGCTGGCCGCCTGGGCGGTCCCCGCCGAACTCGCCGTATGCCGGCTCGGCGACCTCGCCCCGCACCGGACCGTGTATGTCGCACTGCCTGCCACCGCGCCGCTCCCGTCGGCACTGGAGCTCCGGGACCTGCTGCGCGACGCGGTCCCGGGCGGCATCGTCGGCTGAGCGGCCGACGCGCTCACCCGTCGAGCGGCCCGAACCGTCCGAACGTCCCCCGGTGGAACAGCAGCGGATCGGCCCCGTCCACCGCCCCCATCGCCGCCACCCGGCCGACGACGATCAGATGGTCGCCCCCGGTGTGGACGGTCTGGACGCGGCAGTCGATCCAGGCCGGTACGGAGTCCAGCAGCGGCGAACCGGTCGCCGGGGCCGCCTCGTACGCCACCCCCGCGAACTTGTCCGCGCCGCTCACCGCGAAGCTCCGGCACAGCGCGCCCTGGTCCGCGCCGAGGATGTTGACGCAGAAGGCCCCGGCGCGTGCGATGCGCGGCCAGGTCGTCGACGTACGGGCGACCATGAACGTGACCAGCGGCGGATCGAGGGAGAGCGAGGCGAACGACTGGCAGGCGAAGCCCACCGGGCCCGCCGCGTCGTCCGGGTCGTGCGCGGTCACGATGGTGACCCCGCTGGCGAAGTGCCCCAGTACGCGGCGGAATTCGCCCGGCTCCACGGGTGCCCGCTCGCTGTCGGAGACCGCTCGCAGATGCGGGCGCGGCAGTGGATCGACCGGCGCCGGTCCGGCGGTCGTGGCGGCGCCGACGGACCTGAGGTACCGGACGGCGATGGCGGCCATGCCTGCGTGTCCCATCACCCCTCGATTAGAACTGACGTGTCGTCAGATGGGAAGGGCGCAGGACCGGCAGCTTGAACCTGCCGGTGCGCGCGGACGTCACAGCTGCGTGGTTCCCCGGCAGGGCCCACCCCCGACGATCGTCGGGGGTGGGCCCTGCCGTTCGGCCCGGGTCCGCGACCCCTCGCCGCTCCTAGGGTCACGTTCATGAGACGAGAAACCGGAAGCAGGACCCGCACCCTTACCCGGACCGCACGGCCGCTGTCGGCCTGCGTCGTACTGGGGGCCGGAGCAGCGGCCGTCGTGGGGCTCGCCCCGGGCGGGCTGGGCGCGGCCGGTGCCGTGGAGGTGACGGGCGGTGCGTCGGCGTCCGCGTACCGCTCGGTGACCGGGGCGGTGGCCGACGCGCCCTCCTGGGCGGGACCGCTGCTGGAGGCGGCCACCGACGGCACCCTGGTCGTCTTGGGCCTGCTGCTTGCGTGGGTCTGGTGGAGCGCCGTACGACGCGGGGACACCCGGGTCTCCGCGGGCACGGTGCTCACCGGCATCGGCACGGTGCTGGCGTACGCGGTGAGCGAGGCCGTGAAGCTGGTGGTGGACGAGGAACGCCCCTGCCGGGCCCTGCACTCCATCGCGGAGACGGCCGCCGAGTGCCCGCCGCCCGGCGACTGGTCCTTCCCGAGCAACCACGCCACCCTCGCCGTCGGCCTCGCCGTGGGCCTGGCCGTGCTGCGCCCGCGCCTCGCCGCCGTCACCCTGCCGGTGGGTGCGGCGGCGGCGCTGCTGCGGGTCGTGGTCGGCGCGCACTACCCGCACGACGTGCTGGCCGGCGCGGTCCTCGGGGCCTCGGTGGTGGCGGCCGTGCTGCTGGCGTTCCTGCCGCTCGCCCGGCGTGCCGCGTCAGCGATCGAGCGGCGGCTGCGCGGGCGCGACGATTCCGGCCTCGTGGGCGACGACGGCCGCGGCGGCCCGGTTGTCCACGCCCAGCCGGGCCAGGATGGAGCTCACATGCGCCTTGACCGTCCCTTCCACCACGTGGAGTCGGCGGGCGATCTGCCCGTTGGACAGCCCGCTGCCGAGGTAGGCCAGTACGTCGCGTTCCCGGCCGGTGAGCGCACCGACCCGTTCCCGGGCGGCGGTCCGGCGGCCGGCCAGGGCGCCCGCGCCCGTCGCCGAGAGGTGGGCGACGACCCGGGCCGCGACCTTCGGTGACAGATAGGCGGCCCCGTCGGCCACCGCGCGGACCCCCGCGATCAGCTCCTCGGGCTCGCCCGACTTGATCAGGAAACCGGCGGCGCCGCCTCCCAGCGCCTGGAGGATGTAGTCGTCCTCCCCGAAGGTCGTGAGCATCACGACCCCCGTCTCCGGCACGGTGCGCCGGATCTCGGCCGCCGCGTCGATGCCGTTCGTCCCGGGCATCCGGATGTCGAGCACGGCGACGGCCGGGCGGTGGCGGCGTACCAGCTCCACCGCGTCGCGCCCGTCGGCGGCCTCGGCGACGACGTCGATGTCCGGATCGGTGGACAGCACGGAGCGCACCCCCGCGCGGATCATCGGCTCGTCGTCCGCGATCAGTACCCGGATCACAGTCCGCTCACCTCCCCGGGGTGGGCAGTACCCGCGGGGCCGCCCGGTCTCATGGCGTCAACGCCTCCTTGGACATCAGCCGGCCGTCCCGGAAACAGAGCCGGTAGGCGTCCCCGGACCGGTCGTCGAAGCGGTCCGCGGTCATCGCGTAGTACCTGCATGTGATGCCTTCTCCCTTCGGTTCCCCGGCCACCGGCCGCTGCGTGGTCTCGCGGTCGGGCAGCAGCCGCCCGACGCCCTCCCGATCCTGACCCACCCGCAGCCGGGCGTAGTCGCCCGGGTCCAGTACGGACAGCCGGGCCGAGCGGATGTCCCAGGCCATCAGCGCCGCACTCAGTACCGCCCAGGCCACCAGGGGCAGCACGACCGCGACGGCCAGCGCCCGGCGGGCCCGGCTGCGGGCGTGCCGGTGTTCCGGCGGAAGCGCCGGGGGCGCGGCCGCAGGAGCTGCCCGGGGAGCCGCGGGTGCTCGGTGGGGGAGCGCGGCGGGCGCTCGGTGGACCAGTGCGGCGGGCAGGGCGTGCGGGGCGTGCGGTATCCGTGCGGTGACCGCGAAGCCGCCCCCGTACGGTCCGTCGCCCCGGCATGGTCCGTCGTCCCCGTACTGTCCGTCGCCCCCGCACGGTCCGTACGCGAACTCGCCGCCCGTCAGCCGTACCCGTTCGTCGAGCCCGATCAGTCCCCGCCCGGTGCCCGGGACGTCCTCGGCGCGGGCCGGTGCGGGCGAGGGCCCGTTCTCCACCCGGACCGTCGTCTCCCCGGCCGCATGCGTCACCCGTACGTCCACCCGCGCCCCCGGCGCGTGCTTGGCCGCGTTGGTCAGGGCCTCCTGGACCACCCGCTGGGCGGCCCGCGCGGCCGCCGGGGAGATGGCGCCGGCCTCCCCCTCGACCCGCAGGACGACCGGCAGCCCGGCGGCCGCGGCCTCCTCGACGAGCCGGGCGATACCGGTGCCGGACGGCTGCGACGGCTGCGGTGCCTCCTCGTCCGCCTCCTCGCGCAGCAGGCCGATCACCTCGCCGAGCCGCTCCACCGAGGCGGCCGCCCTGGCCCGGATCTCCCCGGCCGCGGCGCGGTGCGCCTCGTCGAGACCGGGGGCCAGTTTGAGGGCACCGGCCGACAGGGCGATGAGGCTGAGGTCGTGCCCGAGTACGTCGTGCATGTCCTGGGCGATCCTGGCCCGTTCGCGGGACCGCGCCTGCTCGGCGACGAGCCGCTGTTCGCGCTCCAGCCGGCCCGCCCGCTCCCAGCCGGCCCGGACGAGTTCCTGGTACTGGCGCCAGAAGCGCCCCGCGAACCACGGCAGCATCGCGGCCACCGCCACCACCGCGACGAACCGCCCCGCCATCAACAGCCAGGACGGCACCAGGGCCACCGCCCCCACGCCGCCGGCCAGCACCGCCACGAGCACCAGCACCGTGGGCCCGGTCCTCCCGGGCTCCCGCCCCGCGAAGAACGCCGCCACGGCGGCGGGCAGCGCCCACCACATGCTGACCGCGCTCAGCCCGACACAGACCGCCGCCCCGACCGCCAGCAGATTCCCCGGGGCGACGAGCGCCCGCCGCACCGCACCGCTCGACCTCACTCGCTCGGCCCCTCCACCTCTCCGCCGCTCCACCCGTACGACCGTACGCAGCAGGGAAGCGCCCCGACACTGCCGAAAGTCACCGTTGCCAATTGCCTGGCGCGGGGCGGGCGGGGACGGCTAGAGTCCAAAGCGAGACGGGGCGTCTCGTCTCGTAACCGTACTCACGAAGGAGTGGCATCCCGTGCCGAGCACCAGAACCTGGTTCATCACCGGCGCCTCCCGTGGCCTGGGACGCGCCTTCGCGGAGGCCGCGCTGTCCGCCGGGGACCGGGTGGTGGCGGCGGCCCGCGACGTCGGCCCGCTCGCCGTCCTGACGGAGAAGTACCCGGACCGGCTCCTCGCGCTGTCCCTCGACGTCTCCGACCGGCAGGCCGTGTTCGAGACCGTGGAACGCGCGGCGGCGGCCTTCGGCGGCCTCGACATCGTGGTCAACAACGCCGGCGGTCTGCTGTACGGCATGGTGGAGGAGGCCACCGAGAAACAGATTCGGGACCACCTCGACGTCAACTTCTTCGGCGCGGTCTGGGTCGCCCAGGCCGTACTTCCCCACCTGCGTGCGCGCGGCTCCGGGCGCCTGCTCCAGGTCACGTCGATGGGCAGCGGCGGCGGCATGGCCTCCGTCGGCTTCTACGCGGCGGGCAAGGCGGCGCTCGACTCGGTCAGTGAGGCGCTGGCGATGGAGGTCGAGCAGTTCGGCGTCAAGGTCACCATCGTCCAGATGGGCGGCTATGCGACGGGCCTGTTCACCTCCGGCACCACGGCGACCGCACCCGACCCCGCCTACGCCGGACTGCGCACCCGGCTGGAGGAGATGTGGGGCGACGACGCGGGCCCGGACCCGAGCGAGGCGGCCCCCGTACTCCTGGAACTGGCCGCCCTGCCCGACCCGCCGCGCCGCCTGATCCTCGGCGGCCGGTCGTACGACATCGTCCAGGAGATGGGCCGCGAACGCGCGGAGCAGTACCGCGCCTGGGAATCCCTCAGCCGCATGGCACCGGGCTGACCGCACCGGATGGCGACCGCACCCGGTTGCGGGCCGCTACTCTGAGTCGTCGGACCGGCTGGGCGGGAGGAGACACTGAATGACCAGTGCGCCCGACTACAGCCAGGGCATCGATTCCGAACGCGCTCTGAAATTCGCGGTACAGCGGATCCGCGGGGACCGTGCTCAGATCCTCGAAGGGATCATCGAGCCCGTGACGCCGACCTGGGACCGCGAACGGGCGGCCCGGATCGTCCGCAGGCAGATCGAGGACCGTGTCGACGAACTCGGCTGCGTCGAGGGCTCGGGCAACCTGGACCTGCCCGGTTCGTCGAACTGGTACGTCCCCGACATCGCCGTCGTGCCCGAGACGCTGGCGAAGGGGGGCGGGGCCCTTCTCCCCGATCAGACACTGCTCGTCGTGGAGGTCACGTCGGAGTCGAACGCGGAGACCGACCGTGTTGTGAAGCGGCGTCGCTACGCCGAGTACCGGGCCCCGTTGTACCTCCTCGTCGACCGGATCGAGGGCAGCGTGACCCTGTTCTCCGAGCCCGGACACCTGGGCTACACCCATGTGGACGGCCCGCACCCGTTCGGCGCGGTTCTGAGGCTGCCGCATCCGTTCGATCTGGACCTGGACACCGGTGCTCTGTCACCCACCTGACGGTTCCGGACCCCCGGTACTTCTTGACGGTCTCTAGACCCCCCGGTACTTCGGCGCCCGCCGTTCGATGAAGCTCGCCACGCCCTCGTTGGCGTCCTGCGTGGTCATGTTGATCTCCTGGGCCATGGCCTCGGCGGCGAACGCGGTCGAGCGGTCGGCGTCCATCGACGCGTTGACGAGCTGCTTGGTGAGGGCGATCGACCGGGTCGGTCCCTCGGCCAGCCGCTGGGCCCACGCCCGTGCCGTCGCCGCCAACTCCTCGTCCGGGACGACCCGGTTGACCAGCCCCAGACGTTCCGCCTCCGCCGCCGGGAGCGAGTCGCCGAAGAACATCAGCTCCTTGGCGCGCTGCGGGCCGATCAGCCGGGGCAGCAGATACGCGCCGCCGCCGTCGGGTACGAGGCCGCGGCGTACGAACACCTCGATGAACTTCGCCGATTCGGCGGCCAGCACCAGATCGCAGGCGAACGCGAGATGGGCGCCGATGCCGGCCGCGGTGCCGTTGACGGCCGCGATGACGGGCTTCTCGCAGTCCAGGACCGCGGCGATCAGACGCTGAGCGCCGAGCCGGATCGTACGGGCGACATCGCCCGGCACCCGCTCGCCGGTCGCCGGGGCGCCGCGCAGGTCGGCGCCCGCGCAGAAACCGCGGCCGGTGGCGGTGAGCACCACGGCCCGGACCGCCGGGTCGGCGGAGGCCTTGGCGAGCAGGCCGATGACGCGCTCCCGCTGCTCCCAGGTGACGGCGTTCATCGCTTCGGGGCGGTTGAGCGTGATCCAGGAGACGCCGTTGTCAGTGGTGTGGAGTACCAATGAATGGAGCGGGTCGGCGGATTCGGCGGATTCGGCGGGCCCGGTGGACTCGGTGATGTCTTCGGGGGAGGACGGCATGGGGCAGCTCCTGGGTGGGCGCGGTGGCGGTCGTGGTGGCGGGCGGTTCGGGCGATGGCGCGGGTGGTGGCTCGGCCGGTCGTGCGCCCGTTGGCGCGGGCGGTGGTGGTGGGGCGGGTCGGGGGAGCGGCGGTCAGCGGCAGACGGCGAGCGCGTCCAGCGCCACCGCGCCCTGCCCCCGCCCGAGCACCATCAGCGGGTTGATGTCCAGCTCGGCGAGATCGTCGCCCAGTTCCAGCGCCATCCGCTGCACCCGCAGCACGACCTCGACGAGCGCGTCCACATCCACCGGCGGACCGCCGCGCACGCCCTCCAGCAGGGCCCGGCCGCGCAGTTCGCCCAGCATCGAGCGCGCCTGGTCCTCGCCGAACGGCGGCACCCGCACCGCCGCGTCGTGCAGCACCTCGACGAGTACGCCCCCGAGCCCGACCGTCACCGTCGGCCCGAAAAGCGCGTCCTGTGTGACGCCGACCATCATCTCGACGCCCCGCTCGACCATCTGGCAGACCAGGATCCCGTCCAGCTCGACGCCCTCGAACCGCGCGATGTCGGTCAGTTCGCGATACGCGTCCCGCACCTGGCTCGCGGAGGTGAGCCCGACCTTGACCAGGCCCAGCTCGGTCTTGTGGGCGAGCCGGGCGCCCGAGGCCTTCATGACGACCGGGTAGCCGACCAGGGCCGCGGCCCGGACGGACGCCGCGGCGCTGGTCACCAACTGCTCGCGCGGCACCCGGATCCCGTACGCCCGCAGCAGCTGCTTCGCCGCGTGCTCGCTCAGCTGCTGGCCCGGACGCATCAGCGCCTGCGCCTTGCGGAACGAGGGCGAGGGCGTGCGCGGCGCCTCGTCGAAGGGGGAGCGGTAGGAAGCGGCGAACCGGTGGTGGTCCAGATAGGCCTTCACGGCGGTGATGCAATTGCCGAAGGTACGGAAGGTGGCGACGCGGGACGAGCCGAGCAGCGTCGTGCGGTACGCCTCCTCCGTACCGACGGGCGAGCCCCACACCACGCACACCAGCTTGTCCGTGCTCTCCGCCGCGTCCACCAGGTCCTGCGCGAGCTTGTCGCTCATCGGCGGGAAGGGGCCGGTGATCGGACAGATCAGCACCCCGACGTCGGGGTCGGCGAGTATCGCGTCGATGATCTTCCGGCCGCGCCAGTCGCCGACCGGATGGCCGCCGTTGTCGACCGGGTTCGCCACGTTCAGATAGTCCGGGATCCATTCGTGCAGCTCACGCTGTTTCGCCTCGGACAGGGTGGGCAGGTTCAGCCCCGCGCCGGTCGCCAGGTCCGAGAAGTGCGCGCCCGTGCCGCCCGAGATCGAATACACCACGACCCCCTCGGCCTGCGGCTTCCGGGCCCGCGCGAGCAGCGCCGCGGTGTCCTGGAGCTCGTCGAGCCCGTCCACCCGGATCACACCGAACTGCCGCATCGCCGCGTCCACCACCTGGTCGGCGCCGGTCAGCTTGCCGGTGTGTGACGCGGCCATCCTGGCCCCCGTCTCGGTACGTCCCACCTTGACCGCCACCACCGGAACGCCGGCCCGCGCCGCCCGGTCCGCGGCCAGCAGGAAGGAGCGCCCGTCCTTGAGCCCCTCCACGTAGCAGGCGATGGCCCCGACCTCGGGGCGCTGCGAGAAGTACGAGATGAAGTCGGCGGTCTCCAGATCCGCCTCGTTGCCCGTGGGCGCCCAGTGCGAGAGCCGCACGCCCAGTTCCTGGAGGGTGTAGACGGGGCGGCCTTGGTGGCCGGACTGGGTGATCAGCGCGATGGCCGGCCCGTCCAGATCGTCCCGGAACTCCTCGAAGGCGTTGAGGTTGGTGTTCGGCCCGAGCAGCCGCAGCCCGGACCGCTCCACCGCCGCGGCCAGCCGCGCCTGGGCGGCGGCCCCCTCCTCGCCGGTCTCGGCGAACCCGGAGGCGAAGGCGACGGCGAACCGCACCTTGGCCTGCGCGAGTTCCTCGATCACCGGGAGCGGGTCGCCGACCAGCAGCACGGCCAGATCGACCTGCTCCGGCAGCTGAGCGACGGAAGGAGAACAGGCCAGCCCGAACACGGACTTCCTGGTGGGATGCACGGGATACAGCCGCGCCCCGACCCGCTCGGCCCAGCGGATCAGCTGCCGGGTGATGCCGGTGTTGGGCCGTCCCTCGGTGTCGGACGCGCCGATGACGGCCACGGACCCGGGCCGGAAGAACCGGTCCAGATCCGGCACGGCCGCGTACAACGGCCGGCCGCTGACGTCCAGCACGCCTTCCGTGGCGGCGGCGACCGTCATGCTGTGGACGGCGGCGTGCGGCTCCTCGCCGCAGGCCACCACCCTGGCGCGGAAGTCGGTGGTGAGGGTGCCATGAGTCGATCCAAGCATCGTTCCGCCCACTCCTGCTCGGGGTCCGTCGGGTGATCGTGCCCGGCCAGCTCCCAAAAGCTGACGCCCTGTCAGGTTACTGAACTGACGGCGCGTCAGGAATGGGTGTGCAGGCAAAGCCTGAGAGAGCGGGGGCGGCGGCAGCCGGAGCCGTACAACCCCCGAGTGATCTTGAACGTCCAACGATCGGGCCGGACTCACCGGCCGCCGCCCGCCACTCGCCCGCCATTCATGGCCCACCCCTGGGAGAAACATGAGACCCGTCTCCGCCCGGCGCACCGTGCGTCTCGGTGTCTGCGCAGCCGCAGCCGCCGGACTGCTGACCGCCGGCCTCGCGGCCCCCGCGTTCGCCGAGGAGCAGACCGACCAGCTCTGGATACAGGCACCGAGCGAGCAGAAGCTGATCCCCGGCGGCAGCACGTCGGAGGGCAGCCCGCTGGACATCGGGCTCTACCACGACAACGACAACTTCGCCGTCACCGACGGCCGGCTCTCGGTCGACATCTCCGGAATCGCCGGGGTGGCCGAGGTGACCTGGCCCGACAACTGCGCCCCGACCGGGACCACGGCCGTCTGCACCGTCTCCGAAGTGCCCGTCATCGGTGACGCCTACAGCCCGCAGGTCCACCTCACGGTCCGTGCCGCCGACGGCGCCGCGATCGGGGCCCGGGGGCGGATCACCTACACCGCCGTGGCCACCGGCGGCCCCGACGGCACGCTGGAGGCCCCGCGCGATTCGTTCGACACCACGGTCTCGGTCGGTTCGGGCCCCGACCTGTCCCTCGGCGAGATCGCCCCGGCCAAGAACCTCCAGCCGGGCACCGCCCGGACCGTGCCGTTCGCGGTGACCAACAAGGGCAGCGAACGGTCCGAGGGCCTCACCGCCACCTTCTCCGCCTCGTACGGGCTCGACTTCCTCACCGAGTACCCCGAGTGCACCTACCGGACGACCGGCGGCGACGACGCCCCGATGTCCCACGCCACCTGCTCCTTCGACCAGGTCATCGAGCCGGGTGACGCCTTCACCCTGCCGTCGCCGCTGCGGGTCGCCCTCACCGCGCACGCGTACGCCGAACGCCTCGACATCAGCGTCGAGCCCGGCAACGGAGCCACGGACCTCTCGGACGAGGACAACTACACCATCGCCGCCTTCGGCGCGGTGAACACGGCGGACTTCGCGGCCCGGGGCGCCCAGGTCACGGGCGGCGTCGGCGAGACCGTCACCGCCGAACTCGGCTTCCGCAACAACGGCCCGGCCTGGATCGGCAACCTCGGCTCCGGCGACCCGGTCGCGGCCGTCGACTTCACCGTCCCCGACGGCGCCACCGTCACCTCCGCCCCCGCCGACTGCGAGCCGCGCACCCTGAGCGGCGGCTACTACCCACAGCGGACCGGCGCCCCGCGTTACAGCTGTGAATTGCCTTACTGGGCCGTGGAGGACACGACGCGCTCGCTCCCCTTCCAGCTGCGTATCGACCGACTGGTCCCCGACGCGACCGGCCGCGTCATGCTCACCACCGGTGGCTCCAGCCCCGCGACCTTCCCGTTCGACCCGCAGTCGGCCAACAACACGGCCCAGCTCGTGCTGAACGCCACGCCCGCAGCCTGACCCACGTCCCCCTCAACACGAGCGCGGGACGCGACCGGTCCTCCCGGCCGCGCCCCGCGCGGGTCAGCCACCGACGCCCGTCAGTTCGTGGACGCGTAGTTCACGAAGTCCGCCCATGCCGTGGGCGTGACGGCGAATCGGGGGCCGGGCACGTTCTTCGAGTCGCGGACGTGGACCGTGCCCGGGGTGGCCGCGACCTCGACGCAGTCGTTTCCGCTGCTGCTGTCGCTGTAGCTGCTCTTGAACCACTTCAGCTCGGAAGTGTCCCGGGCGGAGGGCTTGCGGATCATGTGTCTCCCAGCGCTTGCGTCGCGGGCGCGGATGATGTCGGTCAGTTCGTGGACGCGTAGTTCACGAAGTCCGCCCATGCCGTGGGCGTGACGGCGAATCGGGGGCCCGGAGCGTTCTTCGAGTCACGGACGTGGACCGTGCCCGGGGTGGCCGCGACCTCGACGCAATCACTGGGGTTGCTGCTGTCGCTGTAGGTGCTCTTGAACCACTCCAGCTCGGGGCCATCCCCGGCGGATTGCTCGTGGATCATGTTTCTCCCAGCACTCGCTCGATGAAGGCCAGTGACTCTTCTGGCGAGAGAGCCCGAGCCCGGATGATGCCATACCGCAACTCAAGAATACGGAGCTGTCGCGGGTTGGAAACCGGGCGGCCCGCGAACTCGTCGTCGGTCCGTCCGATCGCCGAACCGTCAGCGAACTTCAGGATCTGAATGCGTCCGCCCGTTCCTGGGTGGTCCCATTGAGATGTCGGCGTCACCTGGATCTCCACGGAGGGCAACCTGCCGACCTTGAGCAGGTTTTCGAGCTGCTGGCGCCACACCGCCAGACCTCCGGTCGGGCGTCGCAGCGATGTCTCCTCCTGTACGAAGCTGAGCTCCGGAGAGGGCTCCCGTTCGAAGATCGATTGCCGCGCCATGCGCGCGGCCACTGCCCGCTCCAACTCATCCCCGGACAACACGGGGCGCCGAGTGCCGAGCAACGCTCGGGCGTATTCCTCGGTCTGCAACAAACCGTGCAGGTTCTGGCTTCCGTACGACGCGAGCTCCACAGCTCGGGATTCCAGCTTGGCCAGCGCCCGGATCTTCTTCGGGTACCGGACCTCCGCCACGTCCTGCTTCATCGCGGAGAGCTTCCCGCTGGCCCCCAGTACCCTGTCCGCTCTGTCCAGGAGCTCCGGCCGGGGGATGCGACGGCCGCTCTCGACCTTGTAGACCAGGTCCTCCCCGTACCCGATCGCCGTGCCGAACTCGCAGGCCCGCAGGCCCGCCGACTCCCGCCATGCCTTGAGCTGGCGGCCCACTGCGGCGAGCACGGCGAGGCCCGACTCGTCATCGGGGTCCACGTCCCAGCCGGACTCGTCCGCTCCGCCGTCAGCGCGTTCCGTACCGGCCCCATCCACGCTCATCCGTGCCCCATTTCCGCTGTGCGTGCCGTTCTCTTCCTCAACCCCTTCTGTCCCCGGCCCGTCACCCCGGACAGCCAGGACAGCGCTGGACAAGCCCCGGACAGTTACCGTACGCAAGGGCTTTGTCACTGTTCACGGTATGCGGGTCCGGCCACGCTGAGTGACGTGAATCGAGAAATCGCTCAACTTCAACCGGCCGCCCCGACCCGTGCGTTCACCGTGCTGCTCTCGCCCACGCGCCGGGGCGCCCGCCTTGCCCGGCTGCTGGCCACGGCGCATCTGGGGGACTGGGGGATCGCCTGCGAATCGGCCGCGCACATCGTCGCCGAACTGGCAGTGAACGCCACGGTCCACGGACGAGTGGCCGGGCGGGACTTCCGGTTGGGCCTCGCTGTGCACGGTGACGTGTTGCTGCGGATCGAGGTGAGTGACGCCCGGGGCGAGCGCCTGCCGCCCGGTCCCGGCGCAACCGCCGTCCCCGCCGCCGACGCCGAGCACGGGCGCGGTCTGCTCATCGTCGAGGCGCTCGCGGACCGTTGGGGCATCGTCCCCGGCCCGTTCCCGCGCAAGACGGTCTGGGCCGAGCTCGACCTCGTACGGTGAGCGGCCGCACCGGATCGTGACAGCCGCGACCCGGTGGACCGTGATCCGGTGAACGACGACGCGGGGGACCGCGACGTGGTCGTGCGCGACGTCAAAAGATTTAAGAACCGGGGAGAAAACCCTTCCCAACCCAACCCCACCCCGCCCCGCCGCCTCCCACTCCACGCCCGTCACTCACACGGGTGAGCTTCCCCAACTCGGCTGGAAGCGAGGCCGGTTGTCGGGCATATGCTCGCCACACAACCCCAGACGCGCGACGGCCCTCGCCAGGACGGCAATCCTGAAACGAGGGCCTGACCAACGAGGAAGAAGCACCTTCCTGATGGATACCCCGCAGATTAGCGCGCCCTCGCGCGCCCCGTCATCCGGTGTCGTACACATCGACACCCGGCACACCGGTCGCTTCACGGTCGTGGGCAACCACCTCGCCCAGCACCGCGAGCTGTCCCTCGTCGCGATCGGGCTCGCCGCCCACATCCAGTCGCTGCCCGACGGCGCCAGGATCGGCATCAAGCCCCTCGCCGACCGCTTCCCGGAGAGCGAGGCCCGGATCGCCGCCGCCCTGCGCGAACTGGAGGCCCACGGCTACCTGAAGCGGACCCGGGAGCGACTGCCCAGCGGCCGGGTCGTCACCCGCACGGTCTCGTACAACCAGCCCCTCACCGGTACGAGGTCCGCCGCAGCGCCGCAGCCGCAGACCCGGCCGACGCCGGAGTCCGGGCCGCGACCAAGGCCCGTCCGCCCGGTCCCCGCGCCCCGCCCGGAAACGGTCACGCCCGCCCCCGCGCCCTCGGCTCCCACGCCCGTTCCCGCGCCGGAGACGCCCAAGGCTCCGGAAACGGGTGAACCCGCCCCGGCCCCCGCGCCGCCGCGCCCTCCGCTTCCCCGCCCGCAGGCTCACGACCTAGACCGGCATCGCGTGGCCGTCGAACTCCTCGCGGACCTTCGGCGCCACGAATCCCGGCTGCTGCTGGGCGAGGCCGACATCCGCCGGCTGGCCCCCGCCGTGGCCGCCTGGCTCGAACGGGACGCGCGGCCCGACGCCGTACGCCGCACCCTCGTCGCGGACCTGCCCGAATCGCTGACCCGCCCGGCGGGCCTCCTCGCCCACCGCCTCACCGCGCTCCTGCCTCCACCCCTGCCCACCGCCCCGGCCGACGAGGCCGCGCCGCGCCGTGACCCCCTCCAGAACTGCGACGGCTGCGACCGGGCCTTCCGTGCCCCCGAGCCGGGCCACTGCCGCGAGTGCCGAACCGACCTGAAGGAGGCCGCCTAGCATGAACGTGACGACCCTTGCCCCCAGGCGCAGACGAGGAGCGCACGCCATGGCCGACGCCCCGGACCACGCACAGCGGGATTCGCTCCACTACCGGGCCATGCGCGACATCGTCGAGCAGATGCAGGACGACGTTCCCGGAAAGTTCGAGATCACCAAAGAAGGGATCGTGCACGACATGATGGCCCCGGGACGTCCCCATGAGCTGACCGCCGCCCGGGTGAGCCGCCGCTTGGAGAAGTCGATGCCGGACGACATCGTGGCGCATACCGGGACGCCTGATGTCGAAGGGGCGCTGGAAGGCATCATGCGACACCCCGACATCATGGTGATCGCCGAGGCCGACATGGAGGGACAAGGGTCCTTCGACCCCCGTACTCTCATCGCCGCCGTCGAAGTGGTCTCCCAGTCCAATCCGGACAACGACTGGGTGAGCAAGCTGCGGGACTACCCACTGCTCGGCGTCCCCGTCTACGCGATCTTCGACCCCCGTACGGGCACGGGCGCCGTCCTCTCCGAGATCCACGCGACGCCGGAAGGCCCGAGGTACGCGATCCGCAAGGACTTCGTGTACGGCGAGGACGTCACCATCGGCGAGTGGACGATCTCGACCGACGGGCTGCCGCTGTACGCCTGAGCCCACGGGCGGAACCGGCAGCCCCGCCCCGCGCGGGCTCAGCGCCTGCGTGCCGCCTTCTTGGCGATCTTGCGGGCGTCCAGGGCCAGTTCGCGCAGCATGCCGCTGATCGGGTTGGTGAAGCCGGTGAAGTACAGGCCGGGGGCCTGCTTGGGGGCGCGGGCGCCGTGGACGACCGGGCGGCCCCGGGCGTCCAGTACGCCGAGATGGCCGACCAGGCCCTCCAGGGCGCGCCGGTAGCCGGTCGCCGCGATCACCGCGTCCGGGGTGATCCGGTCGCCGCCGGCCAGTACCACCGCGTCCCCGTCGAACGACTCGACGGCCGCCACCGGCACCACCCGGCCGCCCTTCACCGCGTCGATCAGTCCCACGTCCTGCACCGGGATCGCACCGTCCTTGACCCGTGAGTACAGACCGGTGTCCGGGCGGGGGAGGCCCTGCGCGGCGAGGTCGGGCACGGCGGCCCTGGCCATCAGGCGCCCGGCCCGGTCGACCAGCCGGACCGGCAGTCTGCGGACCAGGATGCCGGTCAGCTGCGCGGGCCAGCCCGCCGTGGAGCGGCGCACGATGTGCGGCACGGTGCGCACGGCGATCCGTACCCGGGACGCCCCGCCCTCGACCAGGTCCACGGCGAGCTCCGCACCCGTGTTGCCGATGCCGACGACCAGGACGTCCTTGCCCGCGTACGGGGCGGGGTTGCGGTAGTCGGAGGCGTGCACCAGATCGCCGGTGAAGGTGTCGAGGCCGGGCCAGTCGGGGACGCGCGGGGTGTGGTTGAAGCCGGTGGCGACGACGACCGCCCGCCCGGTCAGCACCCGGCCGCCGGTCGCGGTCAGCTGCCAGTCCTTGCCGTCCGGGGCGCGGTCGATCCGGGACACCTCGACCCCCGTCACCACCTCCAGCTCATGGTGCTCGGCGTACTTGTCCAGATAGCGCACCACATCGTCCCTGGACACCCAGCGCCCGAACCGGCGCGGCATCGCGAGCCCCGGCAGCGCGGACCGGCTCCGGGTCGTGTGGAGGTGCAGCCGGTCGTAGTGACGGCGCCAGGACGCGCCCACGTTCCCGGACTTCTCCAGCACCACCGCCCGTACGCCCAGCTCGCGCAGGGCCGCCGCTGCGGCGAGACCGCCCGGCCCGCCGCCGATGACGTAAACGGGACGGTCCTCGGTGAGGTCGGTGGGGGCCGATATGGGGATACCGGCGGTAAGTGCGCTGTCGGACATGGTTCGGAGCGTAATCGCGCACCCGGTTGATGGGTCTCGGTCAAGACCGGAATCGATTGCGAATTGATCACGGGTGTGCGCTTTCTGTTCGCTTCTCACTCATCTCCGGTGCACTCCGTGCGCGCCCCTTGCGCGAGTTGCCCGCCATCAGGTGAACTGACGTACCGTCAGATTCAGTGAACGGGAGGCCACGGGAGGCCCCATGCAGACGATCTGGCTCGGTGGAGCCGAGTGGCTCGCCGTTCTCCGGATAGGCCTCGGCCTGTGGTGGCTGGAGAGCTGGCGGCACAAGGACAAGAAGGGCTGGTTCGAGCGGGGCACCGGCATCGCCTGGGCCTCGGACGTCGCGGGCAAGCACCGCTGGCCGGCCGTACGCACCGGCTTCCGGAAGATCGTCGCGCCGCGCCCCAAGGCCATGGCGTACCTCGTCGTGTACGCCGAACTCGCCCTGGGGCTGGGCCTGATCACCGGATTCCTCACGCCCGTCGCGCTCGTCGCCGGGCTGCTGCTCAATCTGCTCTACCTCGTGCTGATGATCCACGACTGGGCCGAGCAGGGGCAGAACGCGATGATGGCGCTCATCTCGCTCGTCGCGCTGTTCGCGATGTCCTGGCAGACCTGGTCCCTCGACGAAGCGATCGGACTCTTCCTGTGACCTCGGCCGCCGTACGTTTCGACCGTCCCGAACCCGACGCCTTCACCCGCCCGTACTGGGACGCCGCCGCCCGGGGGCGGTTGCTGCTGCGCCGCTGCCGCGACTGCGGGCGCGCGCACCACTATCCGCGCGAGTTCTGCCCGCACTGCTGGAGCGAGGACGTCGCCTGGGAGCGGGCGGGCGGGGACGCCACGCTCTACACCTGGTCCGTCGTCCACCGCAACGACCTGCCGCCGTTCGGCGCCCGCGTCCCGTACGTCGCCGCCGTGGTCGACCTGGCGGAGGGGCCACGGATGATGACGGAGATCGTGGACTGCGAGGAGTCCGCTCTCGCCATCGGCATGGCGCTGCGGGTGGCCTTCCGGCGGGAGGACGGGGAGGAGGCGGTTCCGGTCTTCCGGCCCGGGGACTGCTGAGCGCGCTTCGGCGGGCGGGCCCGTTCTCCGAGAGCCCCGAAGAAGGATGAGGGGGATCTGGGGCCGGTCGGCTCGGGGCGGTGTCGCTGGGCTCGGTCACCTCGGGCGTACGGGGACGGTATGCGGCCGGTGGGGTGCGGTGGAGTGCGGTGGACGGGCCCGGTCACCCGGCAGGGAGTGCGTACGCGTACTCATGCGGTCCGTACTCATGCGGTCCGTACTCGTTCGATCCGCGCTCAGGTGTCCGACAGGCGGCGACTGCCGGTGCGGCTCAGGACTCGATGCCGCGCAGCTTGCGGCGTTCGCGGAAGTTCGGGTGGCGCACGACCACGCCGCCCATGCCGCAGGAGCCCGTCAGCCGGAGGAGCGGGGCGCCGGGGGTCCGTGCGTCGGTGGTCTTGTCCTTCAGGCCGCCGATGCCCCGGTCCAGGTTGTCGCTCTCCACGGTCCAGCCCTCCGGGACCACGATCTTCACCCCGGCCATCTCGCCGCGCACCTCCAGATCGATCTCGCGCAGCCGGCACTCGGCGCGGGTGAAGTCGATCCGGACGCCGCCGATGCCGCCCTGGGCACGGATCACCGGGGGGACCTTCCAGACGCCCGCGCGGGTCATGCCGTGCAGGCCGCCCTTGAGGACCAGCGGTTGGCCCTTGGCCACCTCGATCGGGACCAGGTCCTCGGTGAGGGGCGCCAGTTCGGCGTAGGTCTTGGCGGACAGTGCCTGCCCGAGCCGGGTGTCCAGCTCGTCCATGTCGATACGGCCCTCGGCCGCCGCCTCGCGCAACTGCTCGACCACCGCCTCGCGATCGGCATCCGAAGCGCGCATACGGGCGGCGGAACGGGCGGGCTCAGCAGTCATGGGAGCGATGATACGGGCGGGGGAGTTCCGGTTCCCAGCGCTGGAGCCCCGGGCGGTTGAGGCGGCCCGGTGGGGGAACCAGGTACCTGTCGGCTGTGTGGCCGCCGTCGTCATGCGCTGCCACGGGGAGTTGCGGACCCTGCCGACAGGGGGAGTCGACGATGCTCGCGAGACAGTACGGGTACAGCGTGTCCGAGGCCGCGGCGGCGAGAGCCACGCCGTGGGCGGAGGGGCAGTTCCTCGCTCAGCGGGAGCGGGGTGAGCGCAGTGCGCACAAGACGGCGTGGTTCGGTGGGATCGCAATGGCCGTGCTCGTGGCCAGTTTCGTCGTCGACGCCGATTCCGCGCCGGGCTGGGCTTGGCTGATCCTCGCCATTCCGGTGATCGGGGCGTTCCTCTTCGTGTACGTACGTGGGCAGGGGCGTCGGCTCTGGGAGGAACAGCTGCGGCAACTGCGCGAGCAGCCCTGGCAGTCGTGGCCCGTGCGAGGTCAGGAGGTCAGGGCCACGAGCCTGTCTGGCCCGCAGCGCGCGGCGCTCAAGCACCGGTACGGTGCCTCGTTCGTCGGCGTCAGGCTGAGCCTGCTGAGTCCGCAGGGCGCGGAGGCGGCCTGCTTCGTCACGTTCATGGCGCGGGACGCCTGGCAGGGCATGACGGACGGGTACGGGATCATGCTGGTCTGCGGGGATCTGCGCGAGGCGTGTCATGGTGCGCTGCCGGGGCGGCAGAGCCTGCTGGCGCTCACACCGGGGGCACGGGTGCGGTGGCAGGGAAGCGGGGGAGACGACGCGCGGCTGATCGCGGACGTGGTGTCGCGGGCGCAGGGTCTGGACGGCCTGTTCGGCTAGGTTCTGCCCGGCGGATCAGGGCCGGACGGACCCGGGGCCGCCGCTGCCGTCACAGCCCCGGCGCCCCCCACACGGGGAACCACCGGGACAGGTCCTTCTCCACCCGCAGGTCGTCCCCGAGCACCGCTCTGACCTGCAACTCCAGCTGGTTGTCCCGCTTCTCCGCGCCGCCGGGCAGGGGCGCGAACGGGTAGAACGTGCCGCGCTTGTAGAGGTAGACCAGGGCCAGCGGACGGTCCCGCGCGTCGCGGAAACCGATCAGGGAGCAGAGCAGATGCGGCCCGAACCCGCCGTCCTGGAGCAGGGTGTTGACCGCGTGCAGGTCGTTGACCAGGGCGGCGGTGTCCTCGGCCGGGCGGCGGGAGAGCAGCCAGGTGTAGCCGTACGCGTCCTGGCTGAACTCCACCGGGATTCCGTCGCGGCCGGTGTCGGCGTCGAGCAGTTCCCGTACGTCCTGCTGGATGCGGGCGAAGGTGCCGCCCTCGACCCCCGCGAAGCAGACCGAGCCGAGACCGGTCGGGGTGAAGCCCGCGCCCGCCTGGAGGGTGAGGGCGGCGGAGGGTACGGCGAAGAGCTGGTCGAGGTCGGGGCGGACCGGCTTGCTGCGGCCGAGGATGGTGTCGAGAAGGCCCATGGGCGTTCCTTACGGACGGGCGAGGTCGGCGGAGATCCGGGCCAGCTGGTCGAGGCGCTGTTCGAGGGTCGGGTGGGAGGAGAGCAGCCGGCTCAGGCTCTCCTTGGAGGAGAACGCGGGGACGAAGTAGAAGGCGTTGTACGGCTCCGCCTTCCGCAGGTCCTCGGTCGGGATGCGGGCCATCTGGCCGCTCACCTTGGTGAGGGCGGAGGCGAGTGCGGAGGGGCGGCCGGTCAGCAGGGCGGCGGTGCGGTCGGCGGAGAGCTCGCGGTAGCGGGAGAGCAGCCGGGTCAGCAGGAAGCTCAGGGCGTAGACGACCGCGCTGACCAGCGGGATCAGCATGATCGCGATGCCGACGGGGTCATTGCTGCGGCTGTTGCGGGAGAGCCCGCCCCACAGGGCGACCCGGGTGATGACGCCGGCGAGCACGCCGAGGAACGAGGCGATCGTCATGACGGCGACGTCGCGGTGCGCGACATGCGACATCTCGTGCGCGAGCACGCCCTCCAGCTCCGGGGGGTCCAGTCTGCGCAGCAGCCCGGTGGTGGCGCAGACGAGAGCGGTCTTTTCGCTGCGGCCGGTCGCGAAGGCGTTCGGTACGTCGCTCCGCGCGATGGCCACGCGCGGTTTCGGCATGTCGGCAAGAGCGCAGATCCGGTCGACGGCGCCGTGCAGCTCGGGCGCCTCCTCCGGGGTGACCTCACGGGCCCCCATGCTGAACGCCGCGATGCGGTCGCTGAACCAGAACTGGGCGATGAACATGCCGCCGACGAGGATCAGGATGATCGGCCAGGCGCCGCGCAGCACGGCGAGCAGCACGCCGACCAGGACCACGTACAGCAGGCCGATCAGGAACATGGTGCCGACCATGCGCGTGGTCAACCCGCTGTCCGGGGCGTAGCGCGAGCGGGAGCGGGTCTGGCTCATCGTTGCCTCCAGTCGCCCTGAGGGACAGCCCTCGGTGCCTTCCATACTGCCCCTTTCACCTGGAAATCGGAGACAATTGATCCGGGCTCGAAGAACGACCCTGGCTCGAAACGTCTGCCTGGGCGGGTGGACGGCAAATTGATTCCTCAATGGATCTGATTGATCTTTCAATGGATCTGCCCGAGGGCAATTCCGAAGACATTTGGCCGAACTACACCTGGACCCATTAGGTGCCTGAGGCATCTAGTGGGTGGAGATCGGTAGGACTCCCCCATCTCTTGCGAGGTCCGCCATGGCAGACGCCGAGACCGTCTCTTTCCCGCAGAACCGCACCTGCCCCTACAACCCGCCGACGGGATACCGCAATGAGCATCGGGGACCGCAACCGGTTTCCCGGGCCCGGCTCTTCGACGGCCGCACGGTGTGGCTGGTGACCGGGCACGCCGAGGCGCGTTCGCTCCTGGTGGACCAGCGGCTTTCGTCCGACCGGGAGAACCCCGCCTTCCCGATCTTCGCCGAGCGGCTGGCCGCCAGCACCCTGCGGCGCGTCGAGCTGCTCGGCGTCGACGACCCGGAGCACAACGTCCAGCGCCGGATGCTGATCCCGAGCTTCACGGTCAGGCGGACGGCCTCGCTCCGGCCGCAGATCCGGGCGACCGTGGACCGGCTGCTCGACGCGATGGTCAAGCAGGGGCCGCCGGCCGACCTGGTCGACTCGTTCGCCCTGCCGGTGCCCTCCATGGTCATCTGCGCGCTGCTCGGGGTGCCGTACGACGACCACGAGTTCTTCGAGGCGCAGTCGCGCAAGCTGCTCCGCGGCCCGGCGGCCGCGGACGTCGAGTCCGCGCGGGACGCGCTCGACGAGTACTTCCGGGTGCTCATCGAGCAGAAGCAGGCCACCCCCGGCGAAGGGCTGCTCGACGAGCTCATCGCCAAGCAGCTGGAGACCGGGGCCGTGGACCGGCAGGAGCTGGTACGGCTGGCCCAGATCCTGCTCATCGCCGGGCACGAGACGACCGCGAACATGATCTCGCTCGGCACGTTCACCCTGCTCCAGCACCCCGACCAGCTGGCCCGGATGCGCGAGTCCGACGGCCTGATGCCTTCCGCGGTCGAGGAACTGCTGCGCTTCCTGTCCATCGCCGACGGGATCTCGCGGGTCGCCGTCGACGACATCGAAGTGGGCGGGGTGACCATCCGGGCGGGGGACGGCGTCCTCCTGACCACGTCGGTGATCAACCGGGACGAGACCGTGTACCCCTCACCGGACGAGCTGGACCTCGGCCGGAACGCGCGCAATCACGTCGCGTTCGGCTTCGGAATTCACCAGTGCCTGGGGCAGAATCTGGCTCGGGCCGAGCTGGAGATCGCACTGCCCGCACTCTTCGACCGCCTTCCGGAATTGCGGCTGGCGGTCCCCGCCGAAGAAGTCCCGTTCAAGCCCGGTGACACCATTCAGGGCCTGCTCGAAATGCCCGTGACCTGGTGACCGGAATCCGACCGGAAGGCCCCGCCACGATGAAGATCAATATCGACAAGGACCGGTGCATCGGTGCGGGTCAGTGCGCGCTCACGGCCCCGAAGGTGTTCACCCAGGACGACGACGGTTTCAGCGAACTGCTGCCCGGCCACGAGGACGCCCTCGACGGCGCGGCGGTGACGGAAACGGTGAAGGTGGCCGTCCGCGTCTGCCCGGTACAGGCGATCACCATCGAGTGACCGGCCGGCCCCGCCGGGTCGTGTCCGTCCGCATGCGGGTACATGGACGTCGTCCGCGTACCCGCATGTCATCCGCGTACGCGCACGTTGTCCGTGTCCGTGTCCGCGTACGCACGGAGGCGACCCGGCCGGGGCCTGCGGCTACGGCCAGAGCAGTTCCCGGACCCACGCCGCGTCGCACCCGGCCGCGTCCGTCCTGCGGTAGCGCAGCCGTACGTGCCTGCGCGCCGCGTCGCCCTGGAAGAACTCGACCTCCCGCGGCTCGGCGACGTACCGGGTCCAGCTCGCCACCTCCGCGTCCGGCTCGGTCCGGGCCCGCTCCCAGGCGGCGTCGGCGGTACGGACCAGCTCCTCCCGCGAGCCCAGCACCTCGCTCTGCGAGCCGGTCAGCGCGGAGGCGAGCGCCCCGGTCGAGCGGGCGCGCAGATCGGCCCGGCTCTCGGCGGGCGCGCATTCGGTGACCGGACCCCGCACCCGTACCTGCCGGCCCTGCGCCGGCCAGTAGAAACCGAGCGCCGCGTACGGCCGGCCGGCGAGCTGGCGGCCCTTCGCGCTGGTGCGGTGGGTGGCGAAGTGCCAGCCCCGCTCGTCCGCGTCGTGCAACATCACCGTCCGTACGTCGGGACGCCCCTCGGCGTCCACGGTGGCCAGCGACATGGTGTGCGGCTCCACCTGCCCGGCGGCCACCGCCTCGGCGAACCAGCTGCGGAAGAGGGGGAGCGGAGCCGGCGGCGCGGCGGCCGCGTCGAAACCGGGAAGCTCCACGTCCCAGACGCGCTGGGCGTGGAGCAGGTCCAGGAAGCTCTGGTGTGCGTCGGTCATGCCCCCATTGCAGCGCATGGGGCGGCACGGGCCGGGCGGGGCGGGCGGGGTGATCGCTGTAGCGCAGCGGGACACGCTGGGCTACGCTGGTGGCATGAAGACCATCACCCAGCGGGAGTTCCGGAACAACTCCGCCGAAGTCATGAACGCCGTGGAGGCGGGCGAGGTCTTTCACATCACCCGCAACGGAATAGAGGTTGCCGAGCTGCGGCCGCTCACCCGGAAACGGCAGTTGAGCTCGGAGGAGCTGGTGGCCAGGCACCGACGGCTGCCCCGCGTGGACGGTGCGCTGATGCGCCGCGAGGCCGATGAGTTCTTCGGGGCCGAGGACCGGGTGGGCGACGACGATCCGTGGGAGCGCGAGCGTGGCTGAGCGACATGCAGTGGGAGTGCTCGACACCTGCACGTACATCGACCTCGATCTGCTGCGGGCCGAGGATCTGCCCGTTCTCCCGGCGCTCACCGCCGTGACGATGGCCGAGCTCCAGCAGGGTGTGGCGATGGCGAAGGACCCGGGCGTGCGGGTGGCCCGGATGGAGAAACTCGGCGCCGCCGTGGCCGACTTCGAGCCGCTGCCCTTCGACGGGGACGCCGCCGCCCGCTACGGGAGCCTGGTGGCTCTGGTGGTCGCTGCCCGGCGTGATCCCCGGCCCCGGCGCATGGACCTGATGATCGCGTCCATCGCCTCGGTCAGGGGGCTGCCGCTCTACACGCGCAACGCGGACGACTTCAAGGGACTGGAAGGGGCGCTCACCGTCGTCCCGGTGTGACCGGCCCGCCGCACCGGGACGCGCCCCGCTCGTCGGCCCGGCCCGGCCCCGCTCTCCGGCCCGGACGCGCCCCGCTCCCCGGCCCCGCCTCGCCCCGTTCCTCACCCCCGCCCCAGCACCACCGTCCCCGACGAGCAGAACCAGCCGCCGGTGCCCGATGCCACCGCCAGTTCCGGGAGCCGGCCGCCCGGGCGGTGCACCTGGCGTTCGCCCGCCTCGCCGCGGAGTTGGCGTACCGCCTCCACCAGCAGGAACAGCCCGCGCATCCCGGGGTGGCAGGCGGACAGGCCGCCGCCGTCGGTGTTCACCGGGAGCTCGCCGGTCAGCCCGGTCCGGCCCTTCTCCACGAACGCGCCGCCCTCGCCCTTCGCGCAGAAACCCAGGTCCTCCAGCGTCACCAGGGTCATGTAGGTGAACGCGTCGTAGATCTCGGCGAGGTCGATGTCCGAGGGCCGCACCCCGGCCCGCTCGAACGCCAGGCGTCCCGAGACCGCCGCGGGGGAGACCGTGAAGTCGCCCCACTCGGACATGGTGGAGTGCGAGACGTGCTCGCCCGTGCCGAGGATCCATACCGGCGCCTTCGCCGTTTCCGGTACGTGCTCCTCGGCGGCCAGCAGCACCGCGCAGCCGCCGTCGCTGCGGATGCAGCAGTGCAGTTTGGTGAACGGGTCCGCGATCATCGGCCCCGACAGGACGTCGTCCACCGTGACCGGGTCACGGAACATCGCGTCCGGGTTGGCCGCCGCGTTCGCCCGTGCCTGGACCGCGACCTCGGCGAGCTGCTCCAGGGTCGTCCCGTACTCGTGCATGTGCCGGCGGGCGGCCATCGCGTACTTGGCGATCAGCGAGTGCCCGTACGGCACCTCGAACTGGAGCGGGCCGCGCGCGCCGAAGGAGAGGTTGGAGGTCCGCCGGCCGGCCTTGATGTCCGCGCGCGCCGTCGACCCGTAGACCAGCAGTACGGCATTGGCGCGCCCCGCCGCGATGGCGTCCGCCGCGTGCGCCGCCATCACCTCCCAGGTCGAGCCGCCGACCGAGGTGGAGTCCACCCAGGTGGGTTTCAGCCCCAGGTACTCGGCGACCTCGACCGGGGCGAGCGTACCGAGCCCGGCGGAGGCGAAACCGTCGACGACGGACCGGTCCAGCCCCGAGTCGGCCAGCGCCCGGCGGGCGGCCTGGGCGTGCAGGGCGTACGGCGTGGCCGTGTCGACGCGTCCGCAGTCGGCGAGGGATATGCCGACGACAGCGACCTTGCGGTGGGGAGAAGGCATGAATCTGACGGTACATCAGATCGGGTGGGGTGGACCGCCCGGTGCGGCGTGGATCTCCCGTCCCGTGCGGCGCGGATGCCTCGGCCGGCGGCGTGCGGATCTCTCGTCCGGCCGGGCGTGGATCTTCCGCTCCCGCCGGTGCGAGGCTCTGGGCATCTGGTGGATTCGCCCCTAACATGACGCACCGTCAGATCAGGGGCCGGAGGCCCCTGAGGGGAAGGAGTCCGACGATGGATGCCGCCTTCACCGCGGAACAGGACGAGATCCGCCGCACCTTGCGCGAACTGCTGGCCGAACACTGCGCACCCGACGACATCAGGAGCGCCGTGCGCACCGCCGACGGGTACGACGTGGACCTGTGGCGACGGCTCGCCCAGGACCTCGGGCTGCCCGGACTCGCCCTCCCGCAGGAGTACGGGGGCGTCGGCTGCGGCCGCACCGAGCTCGCCGTCGCCTGCGAGGAGACGGGCCGCGCCCTGCTGCCCTCGCCGCTGATCGCCACCGCCGTGCTCGCCTCGCCCCTGATCGCCGCGCTCGGCACCGACGCCCAGCGCACCGCTCTGCTGCCGCGCATCGCGGCCGGTGAGCTGACCGCGACCCTGGCCGTCCCCGGCGGCTCGCTCGCCACCGCCCTCGGCCTGACCGGCGACCCCACCGACGGCGCCTGGGCGGGCGGCGGCCGGGCGGGCGGCGTACAGGCCGGGCCGGGCGCCGGCGAAGGGGGCTGGCGGCTGTACGGGGAGGCCGCTCAGGTCCTCGACGGGCACAGCGCCGAGCTGCTGCTGGTCGCGGCCCACGCCGGGGGCTTCCCGCGCAGCCGTACGCTCCTCTTCCTGGTCCGTCCCGACGCGGCGGCCGGGGTCGTCCGCACCCGCCGGACCTCGCTCGACGAGACCCGCCCGCTGGCCCGGATCGAACTCCGCGACACCGAGGCCGAACTTCTCGGCGCCGACGACAGCGCCGACGTCACCGGCGCGCTCGCCACGGCCGGGCACCAGGTGGCCGCGCTGCTCGCCGCCCAGGCGGTGGGGGCGGCGAGCGGCGCGCTGGAGCGGACGGTCGAATACGTCAAGGCGCGCGAGCAGTTCGGCCGGGCGATCGGCTCCTTCCAGGCCGTGAAACACCGGCTGGCGGACCTGTACGTACAGGTGCAGGCGGCCCGCTCCGCCGCGTACTACGCGGCCTGGGATCCGGCCGACGCCGGGGGACTCGCCCTGGCCCAGGCGCTGGAGGCCCTCCGGATCACCACCGCCGAGGCCGTCCAGCTGCACGGCGGGCTCGGCTTCACCTGGGAACACGAGGCGCATCTGTACTTCAAGCGGGCCGCGGCCGACGAACTGCTCTTCGGCCCCGTTCACCGGCTCCGGGACCGGGCGGCGCAGCTGGCCGGGCTGTTCGCGGGAGCGGCCACGACCGCAGCGGCCGAGCGGGTGGCGGTCTGATGGCGCCCGGCGTCCGGCTGGTCCAGAAGATCTCCTCCACCCGCGCGTTCGCGAAGGTCGCCCCGCACGTGGTTCCCGTCATGGACCGCACGGTGCACCGGCTCACGCGCGGAAAGGTGCTGCTCAGCGCCCGGATGCTGCCGGGGCTGATCCTGACGGTGCCGGGGGCGCGGAGCGGACGGCTCAGAACCACCCCGCTGGCCTGCATGCCGGAGAGCGGGACGGACACACCGGAGAGCGGGACGGACATGCAGGAAAAGGGGGCGGGCATGGCGAAGAAGGGGGCGGGCATGCCGGAGAAGGGGGTGGAGCAGAGCTGGATCCTGGTCGGCAGCAACTTCGGCCGGTCCGGGCACCCGGCCTGGACCGCGAATCTGCTGGCCGGTCCCGACAAGGCGGTCGTGAACTGGCAGGGCCGGGACATCCCGGTGCACGCCACGCTGCTGGAGGGCGAGGAGCGGGAAGAGGTGTGGCGGGCCGCGCTGAAGTTCTGGCCGCCCTACGCGACTTACCAGGCGCGGGTGGAGCGGGAGATCCGGCTCTTCAGGCTGCGCGGGCGGGACGACACCGCGTCCTGAGCCGGCAGAGCGGAGGGGCGGAGGGAAGGCGGAGCGCGGGGAAGGAACCGTGCGCCGTGGACATGGTCCGGGTGCACCGACGGCGGGCCACAATGCGTGGCCCGCCGTCGGTGTGACAGGACCTGGGGCGCCCGGGACGGCCGTGCGAAACCCGGTGGGGAAGGGCCGTCGGCGCCTGTGCTACCTCGTGGGCTTCTTTCCGGTGATGCCCAGATGCACCAACAGGGCGAGGTTCGGCTTGAGTTCGGCCTGCTTCACGCCCCAGGTCGTGAAGCCCTTCTGGTGCGATGCGACGGCGGCCAGCATCGCGACCAGCGAGCCCGCCATCGCGGCGGCGCTGACCTCCTTGTCGACCTTGCCCTTGGCCTGGAGCTCCTTCACCGAATCGGTGAGGGAGTTGGTGACCGAGTTCAGGATCTTCATGCGGATCTTGTAGAACCGCTTGTCGCCCTCGGCCGCACCGAGGTCGACCACGCGCAGGATCGCGTCGTGATGGCGCCAGAAGTCGAGGAACCCTTCGACGAGTTCCTCGGCCGTCTGCCGGCCGGCCTTGCCGACCCAGGAGCGGCCGGCGACCAGTTCGGTCAACTCGGCGCCCTCCTTGGCCATCTCCTCGGCGATTTCGAGGACGGCGCCCTCGACGTCGGGGAAGTATTGGTAGAAGGTCGCGGGTGAAGTCCCCGCCTTCCGGGCGACGTCGATGACTTTGACGTCCCGGTACGGCGAGGAGCTGAGCATCTCACTGAGGCAGTCGAGCAGCTTCTGTCGCGTCGCCTGCCCTCGTCGACCGGCCACGCGGCCGTCGACGGTGCGCACTTGTCCTGTCATGCCGTCAGCTTACCGAGGGGTGATCGGAGCGCGATTCGGCCGACTGCAAATGGGGATCAGCGCAGACGCGGTGGGGGGAGTGGCCGGATTTCGACGTATGCGCACCACGAAGCGATAAGTGTTATCAACAGCCTGTGGATAACTTCCGTGGATAACTTTCCGTGATGCCGTGAGCATGGAACTCTTCTTTCGAAAATGAGTTCGATGCAGACGGGTCGGGGCGCGATGCGCGCGACCCGCGGTTACGTTTGCTGTGACGAGTGTCACTGCCACGAACTTCGAACGCCGCGTGCACCGTACGACCGCCGCAAACGGAAGGACCCGGGCCCATGGCCGCATTCGCGCGATCCGCGCCGTGCTGGGTGGATGTGCAGCTGCCCGACCTGGAAGCGGGCAAGCGCTTCTACGGCGAGCTGTTCGGCTGGACCTTCCGGGCCGGTGAGGGGCCGTACGCGGACGCCTTCAGCGACGGGAGACTCGTCGCCGCGCTCGCCGCCAAGCAGGACGGCCGGATGCCCACCACCTGGGGGATCTACTTCGCCACCGACGACATCGCCGCGTCCGTGGCCCGGATCAGGGAGGCGGGCGGCCAGGTGATCACCGAGCCGGTCCGGGCCGGCCGGGCCGGAGCGCTCGCCCAGGCGGCCGACCCCGGCGGAGCGGTCTTCGGGCTCTGGCAGGCCGGTGACCGCGAGGGCTTCCAGAAGCAGAACGAACCCGGCTCCTTCTGCTGGACCGAGGTCTACACCCGGCAGAAGGACCGGGTGGACCCCTTCTACGAGAAGGTCTTCGGCTTCCAGGCCACCGACCTCGAAGCCTCCGGTCCCGATGCCGCCCGCACGGGCCCCGACGACTCCCCTCCCGCCGGCTTCCGCATGTGGTCCCCGGCGGGCACCGAGCCCGGTCCGGACACCGCGGTCGGCGGCCGCAGCGTCATCACCGACGCGTTCCCGGCGGAGATGCCCAGCTACTTCCTGAACTACTTCGCCGTCGAGGACTGCAACCGCACCGCCGGGAACGCCGTACGCCTCGGCGGCCGGATCTCCGCACCGCCCTTCGACATCCCGTACGGGCGGATGGCCGTCCTCCAGGACGATCAGGGCGCCGTGTTCGCCGTACTTCAGCCCCCTGTGTCCAAGAACGGGGCAGAGTGAGCTGTGACACCCCGATCCGCCCCCGGGTTCGCAACCAGGGCCTCAGCCAGGAAGAATCGGGGGTGCGCACCGCCGGGTGGTGCCCAGTGGTGAGACGCCGTACAGGGCGGGTTTTCGCGGGCTTCTGTTCCTGAGGCTCGTACGGGGAGGTGGCAGGGCAAGTGGTGGAGCAGCTGACGCAGCACGACCCGAGGCGGATCGGCCCGTTCGAGGTGCTGGGACGGCTCGGTGCCGGCGGCATGGGGCTGGTCTATCTCGCCCGCTCGGCTTCGGGCCGGCGCGTGGCGATCAAGACGGTCCGTACGGAGCTCGCCGAGGACCAGCTGTTCCGGGTCCGGTTCACACGCGAGGTGGAGGCCGCCCGCGCGGTCAGCGGCTTCTACACCGCGGCGGTGGTGGACGCCGATCCGCGTGCCGCCGTGCCGTGGCTGGCCACCGCCTATGTGCCGGCCCCCTCGCTGGAGGAGATAGTGAGCGAGTGCGGGCCCATGCCCGTCCAGGCGGTGCGCTGGCTGGCCGCCGGCATCGCCGAGGCGCTCCAGTCGATCCACGGCGCGGGGCTGGTCCACCGCGACATGAAGCCGTCGAACGTGCTCGTCGTCGAGGACGGCCCCCGGGTGATCGACTTCGGGATCGCGTCCGGCGTCTCCAACACCCGGCTGACCATGACGAACGTCGCCGTGGGCACGCCCGCCTACATGTCGCCCGAACAGGCCAGGGACTCCCGCAGCGTCACCGGCGCCAGCGATGTCTTCTCGCTCGGCTCCACGCTGGTCTTCGCCGCCACCGGCCACGCGCCGTTCCACGGCGGCAACCCGGTCGAGACGGTCTTCATGCTGCTGCGCGAGGGCCCCGACCTGGAGGGACTGCCCGACGAGCTGCGGCCGCTGATCGAGTCCTGCATGCAGATGGACGCCGCACTGCGGCCCACCCCCGCCGACCTCCAGGCCCAGCTCGCCCCGCACCTCTTCGCCTCCGGCGGCGACGACAGCGGTACGGCCTCCGCCTGGCTGCCGGGCTCCGCCACCGCGATGATCGAGCAGCGCCGCGGCGGCCGGAGGCCCACACCCGCGGGTCCGCCCGCCGGTCCGCCCCCCGGCCCGCCGCCGGGCATCGACCCCGGCTGGCGCCGCACCACCGACCCGCGCCCCCAGGCCCCCGACCCGCGCCCCCAGTCCCCCGATCCGGTGCCCGCCCCCGACGCGGGCGGTCCGGTGCGGCTGCCCGGCGCGAAGGTGCCGATCGGCCCCGGCCCGCGGGCCCAGGACGTCCGGGCCACCTCCACGGCCACCGCGGACGCGGGCCCCGCGACCGGCTGGGTGCGCCCGCCCGCCGGAGTGAACGGTTCCGCCCCGACCGCGCCCGTACCCGGCCCCGCGCAGCCGCCCGAGCAGCCGCCCGGCCCGGACCGCTGGCGGCCCTGGCGGTTCCGGATGTCCAACGACGTCTGGGGCACGCCCGTCGTCGCCGGGGACCTCCTCTATGTCACGTCGTTCGAGGTGCACGCCCTGGACGTCGGCAACGGACGGCGCCAGTTCAAGACCCGCGACGTGGCCTGGGTGATGGCCGTCGAGGGCGGCCGGATCCACGCCTCCGACGGGCCGTCCCTGTACGCCCTGGACGCGACCACCGGCGCCGAGCGGTGGCGGCTCCAGACGGACGCCTGGGTGTACTCCCTCAAGGCGGACCGCGGCACCGTCGTCACCGGCACCCGGGGCGGCGGCGTCCAGGCGTGGGAGGCGTCCACGGGCGAGAAGCTCTGGGAGAGCGGCGGCGTACAGACCGACTTCGAGACGGCGGAGGCCGGGCCCGCGATCCACGACGGCACGGTCTATCTCTGGCAGGACGCCCGGCTGCGCGCCGTCGACGCCCGTACCGGCACCGAGCGCTGGTCGTACCCCATCGGCGACGCGGCCTCCTGCGGCGGGGTGCCGGTCCGGGTGACCGCGGCGCCGGACGGCTTCGTGTACGTCAGCGCGGGGGCCCGGGTCCTGGCCGTGGACAACGTGTCCGGGCATGTGCGCTGGCACTTCGAGTCGCCCGCGGTCTTCCTCTCCCCGCCCGCGTTCGCGCCCGGCCCCGCCGTCACCGGCGGCGGGGTGTACCTCGCCGACTACCTGGGCACGGTGTACGCGCTCGACGCCTCGACCGGCAAGGACCGCTGGCGCATCGCCACGGAGTCCCGCCAGTCGATCGAACCGGTGCTGGTGACGGCCGGGAACGTCCATGTCGGCAGCGGCAGCGCGCTGTACACGCTCGACGCGGTCACCGGCACCCCGAAATGGCGGTTCGCGGCGGGCGGCGAGGTGGTGGGCGCCCCGGTGGTCGCCGACGGCCGGGTCCACTTCGGCTCCGCCGACCACGTCCTGTACACCCTGGACGCGGCGGGCGGCCAGCTCCGCTGGAAGCTGGCGACCGGCGGAGAGATCACGGGTTCGCCGGTGGCACAGGGCGGTGTCGTGTACGCGTGCAGCAAGGACCGCTGCGTGTACGCGCTGGACGCGCTGAAGGGAACGGGCACGGGCAGCCGGGCCAGGACGTAGACCGCATCGGACCCGTTGGACCCGTCGAACCTGTCGGACCCGTCGGACCCGGCGCGCGGTGCCTCAGCCGCGCGGGCGCCGGTCCGCGTCAGGCCCCTCGCCGGGGCTCTCACCGGGCCCCTCGCCGGGCCCCTCGTCCGGCACGACCGGGTACGGAGCCGTGTCCCGGTCGTCCGGGGCGGCGTCCGGGCGGCGGCGCACCGGATCCGGCCCCGTGTACAGCTCGGGCTCGGGCTCCGGCAGGGTGCTCGTCTGCACGGACGGCCCGGGCTCCTGCGTCGGCGGCCAGGTGTCCGGGTTCTCCGAGCCGGGTGCCGTGTACGGCCGGTCGTGCCCCTTGCGTACGGACCGGCGCCCGGCACCGCGCCGCCCTGACATCACCACCGCGCCCAACAGCAGCAGCACCCCGCCCGCCGCCGCCCCGGCCACTCCCCACCCCAGCCCGGCACCGTCGCCCGCGACCGTCAGACTGCCCACCGACTCCCCCTGGCGCACCATCCACAGCACGGTGAACCCGAGCACCACCACACCCGCGGCCGCCACCAGCAGTCGCGACCGCAGCACCACACCGACCACCGCCAGCAGGGCGGCGAAGAGGAACGCGACCAGGATCGAACCCAGCGGCCCGGGCCGGCCGGCCGTGATGCCGGTGAACAGCTCGTCCACCCGGTAGTGACGCCCGAGACGACCGTCGTACCAGTCACGGAAGGGGCTCAGCACGGCGGCCGCCGCTCCGGCGAGAGCGAGGACCGAGCCGAGGACGTTGCGGATCATCATCGGCCTCCTGCGCGTGCGCGGACCGGCGTCACAGCTCTGCACCGCTCTCGGCTCGACGCTACGCCGGGCCTCTGGCCCTCGCCACCTTGCGCTACCGTGACGCACGGTCGTTCGACAACTGCAGAAACGGACAACAACACAAGGGGGGCTGCATCGATGATGCGGCAGCACATAAAGCTTTCCGCGGTACTGGTCGTGGTGGTACTCGCACTCACCGGTTTCTCGACCTCCAGCCACGGCGGCCGCAGCGGCAAGAGCAAGAGCCACGGGTCGAGCGGCAGCGGCGGTGGCTGCTCCAACTCCAAGAAGAGCAACAACGGTTACCACAGCAGTGACTACGACGACGATGACTACGACTCGTCGAGCAGCTCGTCCGGCTCCACCGACTACGGCACGCCGACCCCGACCGCCACGGCGTCCGACGAGCCCGAGGCGTATGTCTCCCGCTGCGCCCAGCCCCGCAAGGGCAAGCGCAAGGCCGTCACCGCCTCCACCGTCAGGCTCACCGCCGACGCCGGTGCCACCGGTTCCCACACCTACGAGGTCGACGTGACCTTCCTCGACGCGTCCGGCCGCACCGTCGACACCGGTGACGCGACCGTGGACGCCGAGGGCGGCGAGACCAAGACCGTCTCCGTGCGGATGGACAACCCGCGCAAGGTCTCCAAGGTGAAGAACTGCCGCGTGGATGCCGAGCTGAGCTACTGAGCCACCGTCCGGCCCGTCAGCGCGTCCGGAACCCGCCCGCGCCCCGCCCCCGGAACAGCTCGGCCTGCTGCTCCGGCGGCAGATTGCCGAGTGCGACGAGGTGCGGGGCGTGGGCCATGGCCTGCGCCCTGGCGGCCTCCCGCGCGGACCACACCGCCCGCACCGTCCCCTGCACCGCCCCCGTCGGATACGAGGCGATCACCCCCGCCGCCCGCAGCGCCGCGTCCACCGCGCCGCCCGGCGCCGTCAACTCGCTGACCAGCCCGGTCTCGTACGCACGACGGGCCGAGACCCGCTCCGCCGTCCCCATCAGCGCCATCCGGGCCACCTCGCCGAACGGCATCCGCTGCGCCATCGAGATCGCCTCGAACGCGCTGACCATGCCGTACGTCGTGTGCGGGTCGAAGAACGTCGCCTCCTCGGACGCGATCACGAACTCCGCCTCGCCCAGCAGATAGAACGCCCCGCCGCAGGCCATCCCCTCCACGGCCGCGATCACCGGCTTCCACAGGTCGTTCGCCTTCGGCCCGATCGTGAGCAGCGGATCGTCGATCGTGTACGGGGACGAGGGCTGCGGCACCTCCACGCCCCGGTCGATCCCGGTGCAGAAGGCCCGCCCGCCGGCACCGGTGAGGACCACGGTCCGCACCCCGTCGTCGAAGCGGAACGCCCGCCAGACGGCGGCCAGTTCCGCGGCCGTGGCCAGGTCGATCGCGTTGTGCTTCGCGGGCCGGTCGAGGGTGACGAGCGCGACCCCGGTCTCCTTGTCCGTCTCCGTGCGCAGCGCCATCGTCGGCTCACCTCTCCAGCAGCCAGCGCACCAGCGTGACCCCGGGGCCGGCCGGGCAGAACACCGCCCGGACCGGCGCACCGATCCGCAGCCGCTCCGGATCGACCGAGTCCAGCGGGGCGTCCGGACCGCTCACCACGTTCCCGACCAGCCGGACCTGCGGGGCGTCCGCCAGCTCGACCACGACGGCGTTGTACGGGGCCTGCGCGGCGTACGCGGGCAGCAGCGGCGGATGCGGCCGTACGTAGGACCAGATGCGGCCGCGTCCGCTCATGGGCCGCCACTCGCTCTCGAACGACTGGCAGTGCGGGCAGCACGGCCGCGGCGGAAAGCGGAGCCGCCCGCACTCCGGCGCGGCGCACGCCTGGACGCGGAGTTCACCGCGCGCCGCGTACTCCCAGAAAGGGGCGCCGTCCTCGTCCACGACGGGCAGCAGCAGGGCATCCATTGCGGTCAACTCCTCAACTCCTCAGCAGCAGGGCGGACGTGGGTACGCCCTCCCCGGCGGTGACCAGGCACGTCCGGGCGTCCGGGACCTGGGCGGTGGAGACGCCGCGCAGCTGCTTGACGCCCTCGTTGATCAGGTTGAAGCCGTGCACGTACCCCTCGCTGAGGCCGCCGCCCCCGGTGTTGATGGGCAGCCGCCCGCCGCTCTCCAGCGCCCCGCCCTCGGTGAACGCGGCGCCCTCGCCGCGCCCGCAGAAGCCGTACCCCTCCAGCGAGAGCGGGATGAGCGGGGTGAACGCGTCGTAGATCTGCGCGACGTCCACGTCGTCCGGGCCGAAGTCGGCCTGCTTCCACAGCTGCCGCGCGGCCGTCCAGGCGGGGCCGGTGAGCGGGTCCTCGTTCCAGTAGTTGACCATCCCGTGGTGCTGGGCGGGCAGTCCCTGGGCGACGGAGTGGAGGTAGACGGGCTTCTGCCGGCAGTCGCGGGCCCGCTCGGCGGAGACGATGACGCAGGCCAGCGCCCCGTCCGTCTCCAGGCAGTTGTCGAAGAGGCAGAGCGGCTCGCTGATCCAGCGCGAGGTCATATACATGTCGCGGGTCAGCGGCCGTTCGTACATCACCGCGTCCGGGTTCTGGTTGGCGCGGTTGCGGCAGGCGAGGGCGACGTTGAAGAGATGGTCGCGGGTCGCCCCGTACTCGTGCATGTACCGCCGCGCCAGCATCCCGATCTCGTCGGCCGGCCGCAGCAGTCCGTACGGGCGGGTCCACTGGGCGGGGGTGGGCAGTTGCACAGCGGTGTTCTTCCAGGGCCGGGGCCCCGAGCCGCGCTTCCGCGACCGCCAGGCGACACCGACGCTCGCCTGACCGGTCGCCACGGCGGCGGCGAGGTGCGCGACCGTCGCACAGGAGCCGCCGCCGCCGTACCCCACCTTGCTGAAGAAGGTGACGTCGCCGGCTCCGATGGCCTTGGCGACCTCCACCTCGTCGGTCTCCTCCATCGTGTACGAGGCGAATCCGTCCACCTCCGACGCGGCGATGCCCGCGTCGTCGAGCGCCGCGACGATGGCCCGGCAGGCCAAGGTCTTCTCGGATTCCGGCAGTTGTTTCGCGAAGGCCGTCTGTCCTATGCCGGCTATCGCCGTCGCGTCCTTGAGTGCCGTCACCGCCACCTCCCAGGCCGTCATGACTGCTGACAGCGGCTGAGGCTACAGCTAATCTGACGGATAGTCAGCTACTGCGTCAGGAGGGCGAACGATGCGCGGCGACGAGGAGTGGGGCACCATCCCGGGGCTGGTCCGGGCGGCGGCGCGACGGTACGGGGACCGGGAGGCGGTCGTCGAGGGCCGCACCCGGGTCTCGTACGCCGAACTCGGCGACCGTGTGGAGCGGGCCGCCGCCGCCTGCATGGCCGCGGGCGTGGAACCGGGGGACCGGGTCGCGGTCTGGGCGCCGAACACCCTGGACTGGATCGTCTCCGCGCTGGGGGCGGTGACGGCCGGCGCGGTCCTCGTCCCCCTCAACACCCGCTTCAAGGGCATCGAAGCGGCGTACATCCTGCAACGCAGCCGGGCGAAACTCCTCTTCGTCACCGGCACCTTCCTCGGCACGTCGTACGTGGCGTCGCTGCGCCGGGCCCAGGTGCGGCTCCCGCACCTGGAACGGGTGGTGGTACTGGCCGACGCCGCCCCTGACGACTACGTCACCTGGAAGGACTTCCTGGCGGCGGGGGAGGAGGTGTCCGGGGCGGAGGTGCGTACCCGGGCCGACGCGATCGCCTCCTCGGCCCCCTCCGACATCATCTACACCTCGGGCACCACGGGCCGGCCCAAGGGCGCGGTCATCACCCATGCCCAGACCCTGCGCGGCTACGCGATCTGGAGCGAGCTCGCGGATCTGCGCGAGGGCGACCGCTATCTGATCGTGAACCCCTTCTTCCACACCTTCGGCTACAAGGCCGGCATCGTCGCGTGCCTGATGCGGGGTGCGACGATGGTCCCGCAGCCGGTCTTCAACGTGGACACGGCCCTGGCCAACATCGCCGCCGAACGCATCTCGGTGCTGCCCGGCCCGCCCACCCTCCACCAGTCCCTCCTGGACCACCCCGCACGCTCCGCCCACGATCTCTCCGCCCTCCGCCTGGTGGTGACGGGCGCGGCGGTGGTCCCGCTGAAACTGGTGGAACGCCTGCGCACGGAGCTGGGCATCGCCACGGTACTCACCGCGTACGGCCTCTCCGAGGCGAGCGGCATCGTCACGATGTGCCGCCGCGGCGACCCGGCCGAGACGATCGCCTCGACGTCCGGCCGGGCGATCCCGGGCACCGAGATCCGCGTCCTGGCCGACCCCGGCACCCCCGGCGAGGTCCTGGTCCGCGGCTTCAACGTGATGCAGGGCTACTTCGAGGACCCGGAGACCACGGCCGCCGCGATCACCCCCGACGGCTGGCTCCACACCGGCGACGTGGGCGTCCTCGACGGGGCGGGCAACCTCCGGATCACCGACCGGATCAAGGACATGTTCATAGTCGGCGGCTTCAACGCGTACCCGGCCGAGATAGAGCAACTCCTCGGCCTGCACCCGGACGTGGCCGACGTGGCGGTCATCGGCGTCCCCGACCCCCGCCTCGGCGAGGTCGGCAGGGCGTACGTGGTGCGGCGGCGAGGCGCGACGACGACCGCCGACGACCTGATCGCCTGGTCCCGCCGGGAGATGGCCAACTACAAGGTTCCGCGCGCGGTGGAGTTCATGGAAGAACTGCCCCGCAACGCGAGCGGCAAGGTGGCGAAGGGGGAGCTGCGCGGGCGGGCGGGGGACTGACGGGGCGGGGCGTGCCGGCGTGGTCACTCCATGGGGTGGCGTGATCACCCCATGGAGTGAAGAGGGTCGTCGGGCGGGCCCGCCCGGAGGTATGGTGATTGGTATGGCAACCAAGAAGTACACCGTCACGCTCCCGGAGGAGCTCGCGGAGGAGATCCGCAGCGAGGTCGGTCCCGGTGCGTTCAGTGCGTATGTCACGCGGGCCATAGAGCGCCAGCGCGAGCGCGACCGGCTGGGGGAGCTGGTGGGGTGGATGCAGGAGAAGGACGGGCCGCTCACCGAGGAGGAGCAGGCGGCGGCTGCCGCGAAGCTGCGCGAGATCGAAGTCTGGTTCGAGGAGCGGGAAAACGGCATCCAGGGTGGAGCGGAAGCGGCCTGATGGTGGACATGACGTTTGTGCTGGACAGCGAAGCCCTGTCCATGGCCGTACTGCGGGACCGGGCGATGACTGGCATCCTCGCCAAGGCGCACCAGTCGGGAATCCGGGTCGTAACCAGTTCGATGACCCTCATCGAGGCGTATCACAGCCGGGTCCGGCGTTCGGAGTGGAGCTGGGCCATGTCCCGGATCGTCGTCGAACCCGTGACCAGGGAGGTCGCGGACCAGGCGATTCAGCTGCTGGGTGACACCGGCCTGCACGGCCACAAGTACGCCATCGACGCCGCCCTCGCGGTGATCGCGGGGCGGCAGCCGGGCCGGGCGGTGGTCTTCACCTCGGACGAGGACGACATGGGCAAGCTGTGCGAGGCCCGGGTGCTGGTCCGGGGGCTGTAGCGGTGGACGCGGAGAGGGGCACGAGCCGGCGGCTCGTGCCCCTCTGTTGTGCGCCCGCAGACGTACGACGGCCGCGACGGCTCCCCCTCCGCGCCGCCGCGGCCGTTCCCCCGTGCCCCCCGTGCCCCCGTCGACGGAAGTCCTAGTTGGCCGGCTCGCTCGTGGCGTGGGTGTCCATGAGCTTGATGTCGCCGCCGGTGGCGTGGGTGTCCGTGAGCTTGATGTCGCCGCCGGTGGCGTGCGTGTCCTGGGTCGTCGCCGACCCGGTCTCAGCGCCGGTGGCGTGGGTGTCCTGCGGCTTGATGATCGGGTCGGTCTTCTTCTTTTCGCCCATGATGGTCATCTCCGTTGTAGCTGGCATGCTGCGTTGGAGAGGCCCGCCCAGCTGTTCCCCCGTGGACTGCCGGACGGGCCCCTGTCAGGGCCGCTCACCCTAATGGTTTGGCCGCTCATCGCCCCGTCTGCCCCCCGACACGACGGATCGACAGACACGAGCTTGCCGTCCGGCGATAAACGAACGATGAACGACCGGGCCCGGCCGGCGTCATGCCCGCTCGGGGGAGACCTGGACAAGCAGGTCGCGGATCCCCGCCGCCTCGTCGGAACCGAGGTCGTCGTAGATCGCGAGGGCTTCGCGCCAGCAGACCAGGGCCCGTCCGGACTGGCCTATCCCGTCGAGGGCGTGCCCGAGCACGGTGAGTACGTTTCCCCGGCGCCACTCCCCGCCGATGCCGCGCAGGACGGTCAGCGCCATCTCCGCCTTGGAGGCGGCCTGGGCCGCGTTGTCACCCACCAGATCCGCTTCCGCGAGGCGGAACAAGGTCATTCCTTCCCAGAGCCGCTGACGGCTGTCGCGGAAGACCTTCAGGGCTTCCAGGAAGCTGTCGGTCGCCTCGGAGAGCTCTCCGCACCGGGTCAACGCGATTCCGAGTGCGTAGCGGGCATTGGCCCCGCGCAGCGTGTGCCCCAGACCTTCGTAGATCTCGATTCCCTCACGCGCCAGAGCGACGGCGCTCGCCGTCCGGCCCATGGCCAGGTGGACCCGGGACAGGTTGCACAGCGCCGAAGCCTCTCCCGGGAGGTTCTCGCCGGTACGGAAATCCTCGATCGCCTGAGTCAGGTACTTCTCGCCGTCCTCGTGGCGGCTCTGGTAGATGGCGATGACCCCGAGGTGGTTGAGCGCCCAGCAGTTGGGAAGCGGATCGCGCCCGTCGTGCGACAACTCCACCACTTGGAGAGCCTCTTGATCGGCCTGGGCGAACCGGCCGGCACCCAGGTGGGCGTTGCTCAATGTGACCAGGGCGCGCCGTTCGGCATGGCGGTCGTCGCATGTGCGGGCGGCACTCAGCATGAACGAGGCGGCGGCCTCGTACTGCTTGGAGTTCGCGCCGGACTCGGCGAGATCCAGGGCGGCCCACAGCAGGTCGATCGCCCGGCGGAGCACTTCAGGACCGGAGGACTGGCGCACGCATGCCAGCAACGGACCGGCTTCCGAATAGAGCCAGTCCTGGGCGTCGTGCCGGTCGGTGAACGACAGTCCCGCGTGTCCCGTCGGCTTCAGGTGGTCCACCAGCCGGTCACCCGGCCGCTCCAGCGCGTACACCCCCGCCGCCGTCGCCAGATAGAAGTCCAGCAGCCGCGACAGCGCCGACTCCCGTTCCTCCAGGGGCTCCTCGCCCCGCTCCGCGCAGGAACGCGCGTAGAGGCGCACCAGGTCGTGGTAGCGGTACCGGCCGGGCGCCGCGGACTCCACGAGGCTGGTGTCGACCAGCGCCTCCAGGAGGTCCTCCGCGTCGTGCACGTCCAGGTTCAGCAGGGCGGCCGCGGCGGCCAGGGAGATGTCCGGGCCGTCCGCCAGGCCCAGGAGGCGGAAGGCGCGGGCCTGGGCGGGCTCCAGCTGGCCGTAGCCGAGTTCGAAGGTGGCCTTCACCGCGAGGTCGCCGGCCTGGAGCTCGTCGAGACGGCGGCGTTCGTCGGCGAGCTTGGCGGCCAGGACGGAGACCGTCCAGGTGCGGCGGGCGGCCAGTCGGGAGGCGGCGATGCGGATGGCCAGCGGGAGGAAACCGCAGGCGGCGACCACGTCGAGGGCGGCCTCCCGCTCGGAGTTGATCCGTTCTTCGCCCACGATGCGGGTGAAGAGCTGGAGCGCCTCCTCGGGGGACATCACGTCCAGGTCGACGAGATGGGCGCCGGCCAGGTCGACCATGCGGACGCGGCTGGTGACCAGGGCCGCGCAGCCCGCGGTGCCGGGCAGGAGCGGGCGGATCTGGGCCGCGTCGTGGGCGTTGTCGAGGAGCACCAGGATGCGGCGGCCGTCCAGCGTGGACCGGTACAGCGCGGCGCGCTCGTCCAGGGAGTCCGGGATCGCCGAGTCCGCGGTGCCCAGGGCGCGCAGGAACGCGCCCAGGACCGTCTCCGGCTCCGCCGCCCGCGCTCCCGCGCCCTGGAGGTCCACGTACAGCTGACCGTCCGGGAAGTGCCGGCGCGCCCGGTGGGCGACGTGCACGGCGAGGGTCGTCTTGCCGACGCCGCCGATCCCGGCCAGCGCCGAGACGGCCATCACCGACCCCTCGGCGGTCGCCAGCCGGTCGCCCAGTTCGCGTACGAAGGAGGCGCGGCCGGTGAAGTCCGGCACGGTGGCCGGGAGCTGGGCGGGGCGCATCGGGGCCGGGGCGGGGGCCGGTTCGTCCGCGGGGCGGGCGAGCTCCTCGTCGGCGCGCAGGATGCGCTGCTGGAGCTGGGCGAGCTCGGGGCGCGGGTCCACGCCCAGCTCGTCGGCGAGCAGCCGGCGGGTGTCGGCGTACACGGCCAGCGCCTCGGCCTGGCGGCCGCTGCGGTACAGGGCGACCATCAGCAGCTCGCGCAGCCGCTCCCGCAGCGGGTGCGCGGCCGTGAGCGCGGTCAGCTCGGAGACCGCCTCGGCGTGGCAGCCGACCTCCAGGTCCAGGTCCAGACGGGTCTCGGTGAGCTGGAGCCGCCATTCCTCCAGGCGGGTGCGCTGGTTCTCGGCGTACGGACCGGGCACCGAGGCCAGCGCCTCGCCGTCCCACAGCCCGAGCGCCTTGTTGAGGAGGGTCCGGGCCTGGCAGCGGTCGCCGGAGGCCCGCGCCTTGTCCGCGTCGGCCGCCAGCTCCTGGGCCACCGTCACGTCCAGCGCGTCCCGGCCGGCCCGGATCGCGTACCCGCCGGCGTCGCTGACCAGCGTCTGCGGGTCGAGCACCTTGCGCAGCCGGGAGGCATACGTACGTATCGTGGCGAGCGCCTGGGAGGGCGGTTCGTCGCCCCAGATCGCGTCGATGAGCTCCGAGGCGGTGGCCGTGCGGCCACCGCGCAGCAGGAGTGCCGCCAGCAGGGCGCGCTGCTGCGGCGAGCCGGACGACAGCGCTTCGCCGTCCCGCCATGCCCGTACCGGACCGAGTACGGAGAAACGCAGATCGACGCCGTCCGCCGACCGCTGTTGTGGAGCGCGCTGCTCCGGAACACGCACGTGTGGCCCGATGTCACGGTCCATTGCCGCCCCCTGCCCTGCTCGCCCCGCCTGTGCTGCCCATCGTGCTTGATGCTGCCCGCCTGGATTGCCCGCCCATGTGCCGTCCGGGGCGGGGGGATCCGGATTGGTCGGTACCGCTGGTATCGCGCTCAACAGTCTGCCTTGTCTTGGGTGGCACGTCAGCAGTGGGTGACTCTCTGCACAAGCCCTCGACAACGAATACCGAACGGGGTCCGGTCCGGATAGCTGACGGTTCGTCAGATCGGCGCTACGGTGGTATGCATGGAGACCTTCCCGAAGATCATCTCGGTGGACGACCACACGGTGGAGCCCCCTCATGTCTGGCGGGACCGGCTCCCGTCCAGGTACCTCGACCGCGGCCCCCGGATCGTCCGCGCACCGCTCAAGGAAATGACCTTCATGGGCGGGAAGTTCGCGCCCGTGATGGGTGCGAAGGGTGACGACGGGCCGATCGGCGACTGGTGGGTGTACGAGGACCTGCACCGCCCGCTCACCCGGCTCGACACCGCGGTCGGCTACGACCGGGACGAGATCAAGCTGGAGATCATCACCTACGAGCGGATGCGTCCAGGTTCGTTCTCGGTTCCCGAGCGGCTCGCCGACATGGACGTCAACCACGTCCAGTCCGCGCTCTGCTTCCCCACCTTCCCGCGCTTCTGCGGCCAGACCTTCACCGAAGCGAAGGACCGCGAGCTGGGGCTGCTCGGAGTGCGCGCGTACAACGACTGGATGGTCGAGGAGTGGTGCGGCCCCGAGGCGCACGGCCGGCTCGTCCCGCTCACCCTGATCCCGCTCTGGGACGCGGAGCTGGCCGCGGCCGAAGTGCGGCGCAACGCGGCGCGCGGGGTGCGCGCGGTGGCGTTCTCCGAGATACCCCCGCACCTCGGACTGCCCTCGATTCACACGGACGAGTGGGATCCGTTCCTGCGGGCCTGTGACGAGACCGGGACGGTGATCGCCATGCACATCGGCTCGTCCTCGAAGATGCCGTCCACCTCGGCGGACGCCCCGCCCGCTGTCGGATCCACCATCACCTTCGCCAACTGCTGCTTCTCGATGGTCGACTGGCTGATGAGCGGCAAGTTCGAAAGGTTCCCGAACCTCCGGATCATGTACGCGGAGGGACAGATCGGCTGGATCCCGTACATCCTGGAGCGCGCCGACGTGGTGTGGGAGGAGAACCGGGCCTGGGGCGGCGTCGCCGACAAGGTCCACCGCCCGCCGTCGGAGCTGTTCTCCGAGCATGTCTTCGGCTGCTTCTTCGACGACGCCTTCGGGCTGAAGAACCTGGACTCCATCGGTGTCGGGAACGTCCTCTACGAGACGGACTACCCGCACTCCGACTCCACCTGGCCCAAGTCGCGCGAGGTCGGCGAGGCGCAGATGGGGCATCTGGACGCCGATGTGGTGGACCGGATCGTGCGCCGCAACGCGATCGACCTGCTGGGGCTGACGGACGACGGGCTGTGGGCGGGGCCCGGCGGAGGGCACTAGGTGTGCTGGCCTGCCGGCCCAGGGGTGGCGGAGAACGTGACACTCCAGGTATCGGGTGTCACGTTCTCCGCCGGCCACGGGTGTCCGGAGCGGGTCAGACCTGGGCGACCGGCTCCTGGAGCTCCGTCACCCACTGCTCCCGGTCCTCGGGGCACTCCAGGCTGATCTCCCGGGCATACCCCGCGGACCGGTAGCCGTTGGCGTCGATCCAGCGGGCCAGGGTCTGCGCCGTCGGCAGCACGCTGTCCATCGAACCCCGGTGGACGACGGTCGCCGCCTCGAAGGGGGGCAGTTCGACCACCGTGATTCCGGTGTCGCCCAGCGGGCCCACCGGGGCGGACACCGTGACCCCCGCGTGGACGACGACCGAGCCGCCGCCCTCCGGGGCGTCCTCGTAGTGCGCGATCCCGGGACCGCTCGGAACGACACCCGCCTCGCCCAGCAGCGGGAACAGCCGGTCGTACAGTGGGCCGATCACCGGAGTGATGTCCTCCGGTTCGAAGCCGGCCGCGGTGCCGGTCAGTTCGGCGACCCGTACCGCGGCGACATTCTTGACGACGACATCGTCCATGGACATGCTTCCCTCGCTCTCGATCGACCGGAGCCTCGCCTCGACCTGCGTCAGCCTCGCGGCCGCCGCCCTCATGGCCTCCTCCAACTCCGCCCGGCGCAGCCGCAGCATCCCGCGCAGCTCCTCCGGCCCCACCTGCTTGTCGAGGATGGCCCGCACCTGCTGGAGCGTGAAGCCGAGATCCTTGAGGGCGATGACGCGGTTGAGGCGGGCGAGTTGGGCGGCTCCGTAGAAGCGGTAGCCGGTGGCGGGGTCGGTACGGTCCGGGCGCAGCAGCCCGATGGCGTCGTAGTGACGCAGCATCCGGGCCGATACCCGTCCGTACCGGGCGAAGTCTCCGATGGTGAACATGATGTCTCCCAGCCCACCGCCTCACACGGTGTCAAGGTCAAGCGCCGCCGTCCCGCGGGCCGGCACCGGAAGGAAAAGGGGAGCGGGGGAGAGGGGGAGGAACGGAAAAGGGGGTGGAAAGGGGGGTGGAAATGGCAGGAGCCCCGTTCCCCGCCGAAGCGGAGGAGCGGGGCTCCTTGGGTACTACTAGCCGGCCGCGATCGGCCGACCCGGGCAACTAGGCCGGGGTGACGTTCTCAGCCTGCGGACCCTTGGGTCCCTGAGTGACGTCGAAGTTCACGACCTGGTTCTCCTCGAGGGAGCGGAACCCGGACGCGTTGATCGCGGAGTAGTGGACGAAGACATCCGGGCCGCCGCCGTCCTGGGCGATGAAGCCGAAGCCCTTTTCAGCGTTGAACCACTTGACGGTTCCGGTAGCCATAAGCCCTCCTTGGGCCAAAGGGTTGCCCTGCTCCAGAACCTGCAAAGAAGTCTGAAAACTACAAAAGCCTGCGGGTTACATGCTCCGCAGGCTCTGTACTGCAAGGGAAACCAAACTGCAACTTGCGTCGAGCCTAGCACGCAGCGTGTATCGAAGGGTAGAGGGAAAGATCACTTCACTCGGATGTTTGATTGCCGCGCTGATGAGCTGACGAAGTGGGCGTACGGGACGGTGTCGTGGGGGTGACTTCCGGGCGTACGAAGGGGGCCCGAGGGCTCCTCCGGGGCGCCCCGGGAGTGAGATCGGATGTGCCTCGCGCCCCCGGTGCCCTCCGGATCGCGCCACGGGTCTAGCCTCGCGATGTGGACAATTCAATCGTCTCAACCGCCGCAGGCGACGACCGTCGCAGCCGGCCGCGCGTCGGCCACATCCAGTTCCTGAACTGCCTTCCCCTCTACTGGGGACTGGCGCGTACCGGAACCCTGCTCGACCTGGAGCTCTCCAAGGACTCCCCGGAGAAGCTCAGCGAGCAGCTGATCAGGGGCGATCTGGACATCGGCCCCGTCACCCTGGTCGAGTACCTGCGCAACGCCGACGACCTGGTCGCCTTCCCCGACATCGCGGTGGGCTGCGACGGGCCCGTCATGTCGTGCGTGATCGTGTCGCAGGTGCCGCTGGACCAGCTCGACCGGGCCCGGGTGGCCCTCGGCTCGACCTCGCGCACCTCCGTCCGGCTCGCCCAACTGCTGCTCGCCGAGCGGTACGGGGTCAGCCCGGACTACTACACCTGCCCGCCGGACCTCGGCCTGATGATGCAGGAGGCGGACGCCGCCGTGCTGATCGGCGACGCCGCGCTGCGCGCCAACCTGCACGACGCGCCCCGGCTCGGCCTCCAGGTCCACGACCTGGGGCAGATGTGGAAGGAATGGACCGGGCTGCCGTTCGTCTTCGCGGTCTGGGCGGCCCGCAAGGACTACCTGGCGGCCGAGCCCGAGCGGGTGGGCAAGGTGCACGAGGCGTTCCTGGCCTCGCGGGACCTCTCCCTGGAGGAGGTCACCAAGGTCGCGGAGCAGGCGGCGCGCTGGGAGGCCTTCGACTCGGAGGTGCTGGAGCGGTACTTCACGACCCTGGACTTCCGCTTCGGACCGGACCAGCTGGCGGGCGTGCGGGAGTTCGCGCGCCGGATCGGTCCGACGACCGGCTTCCCGGCCGACGTGAAGGTCGAACTGCTCGGCGGCTGAGGCCCGTCGGGTGCGGAGCGCGGGGTGCGGAGCGCGGGCTCGGGTCGCCGGTCCCGGGTCGCGGGGGCGCCTGGCGCCGGGCGTGCGCCCGGCGCGGGAATGGACCGGGATAGGTGAATCCCGTACCTTTCGGGATCGCTTATCCCTTCCCGCGCCTTCTCCCGCCGTATCTTCCGTCGTATCCCCCGCCGTATCCCCCCGCCGTATCTCCCGCGGCTTCTCGCTATGCGCTTCTGCCGGGAGGTCTCGATTCGGGTTAATACGCGTCGAATAGCCGATTCCTGGACGGGGCCCCCGGGCATCCCGGCCGGCCCGGGAATCGCTCGGGTGAACGACGCATTCACGCCTTTTGTTGTGTCGAAAGCCGTTGTTCGTTCCCATAGGGGCGAAATAGGCGGATGGTTTCCTCTGTGACCCGATGACCTTCGCCCCCTAGGCTTCGGTCGGAGGTCAGGCCGGTCCACAGGGGGAGTGTCCATATGCAGCCGCTGGAAGCCGGCGAACCGCTGACCATCGGTGCCTACCGATTGCTCGGCAGGCTCGGTGCGGGCGGCATGGGCCGGGTCTATCTGGGGCGCAGCGCGGGCGGACGCACCGTCGCGGTCAAGGTCGTGCACCCCCATTTCGCGCTGGACGAGCAGTTCCGCGCGCGTTTCCGGCGGGAGGTGGACGCGGCCCGGCGGATCGGCGCGCAGTGGACGGCCCCGGTGCTGGACGCCGACCCGGACGCGCCCATTCCGTGGGTCGCCACCGGTTACGTGGCCGGCCCCGCGCTCTCCGCCGCCGTCGCCGAGCACGGCCCGCTGCCCGAGAACGCGGTACGGACGCTGGGCGCCGGACTCGGGGAGGCGCTGGCCGCGGTGCACGGACAGGGCCTCATCCACCGTGATGTGAAGCCGTCCAACGTGCTGCTGGCCCTGGACGGCCCCCGGCTGATCGACTTCGGCATCGCCCACGCCATCGGCGCCACCGCCTCGCTCACCTCCACCGGGGTCTCGGTCGGTTCGCCCGGCTACATGGCGCCGGAGCAGATCCGGGGCGTCGACATCTCGGGCGCGGCCGACGTCTTCTCGCTCGGCGCGGTGCTCGCGTACGCGGCGACCGGTACCGCCCCCTTCCTCGGCGACTCCTCCGCCGTACTCCTCTACAAGGTGGTGCACGAGGAGCCCGAGCTGGGGGAGTTGGAGGGGGACCTGCGGGAGCTGGTCGCCGGGTGCCTGGCGAAGGAGCCCGAGGACCGGCCCACGCCCATGGAGCTGGCCCGGCGGCTGGCGCCGGGCGGGGCCGCCGCGCTGGTGGCGGCCGGCTGGCTGCCCGGGCCGCTGGTGCGCGAGGTCAGCCGGGCCGCGGTCGCGCTCCTGGACCTGGAGCCGCAGGACGCACCGGTGCAGTCGGGGCCGGTGCCGTTCAGCGGCGCGGAATGGAGTGGGGACGGGGCCGGCGGGGGCAACGGTCCGAGCGGATCCGGGGGCCTGGGCGGTGGGTTCGGATCACCGGCCGAGCCCTTCCCCACGCACGACCCGACCCGGCTGTCCCACCCGGGCGTACTGCCCTCGTGGCCCGCGACCGCCGGCGCGGCCCAGTCGGCCAGGACATCGGGGGCGTTCGGACCGCCGCCGCGGACCGGGCCCTTCGGGCTGCCGGGGCAACGCGCGTCCGACCCGCATTTCTCCGTCACCGTCAGCGCGGACTCCGGCCCGGCCCGGCCGGACGCGAACCGCGGCCGGCGGCTCAGCTGCACCGTCGCCCTCGCGGTGGCGGGCGCGCTCGCCGCGGTGACCGTGGGCAGTGCGTTCATCTTCGACCTGATGCCGGGCGGCGGCAGTCAGAACAACGCCGACCACGGCAACGTCGGCAGCACCCCGCCCGCCGCCACCGGGTCCGGCCGGCCGTCGCAGCCCGCGGACTCCGGGACCGCGGCCCCGGAGCAGATCGCCGAGCTGCCGAAGGAGTTCATCGGCACCTGGAAGGGCCCGGCCACCGAGAAGACCACCGGGGCGCCGCACGGCACCCTCACCGCCGTCTTCACCGCAGGGAAGAAGGGCACGGACGTGGTCCGGATGAACACCGAGATCAGCGGCCTCGGAACCACCGTCAGCTGCAACAGCGTCGCCAGCCTCACCTCCGGCACCGCCGAGGAACTCACCCTCCACGAACGCGTCGACCCGGACCGGCCCAGCACCCCGGCCCTGTGCACCTCCACCACCACCGACGTCCACTTCACCCTGACCTCCGACGGCACCCTGAGTTTCCGGTCCGAGGAGCGGGGCGCGGGCCTGCCGTACGCCACGCTCACCAGGTCCGGCGGCTGACCCCGGAAGGGGCTGGCGTACGCTGAACCGGTCCGTAGATCCGTTGAAAAACCGCCGAAAGGTGACAGCCCGGTGACCGAGAAGGCCGACCTTCAGCCCATCCTCGACCGAGCCGCCGAGGGCGGTCGGATCTCTCCGGAGGAGGCGCTCGACCTCTACCGTTCGGCGCCGCTGCACGCACTGGGCGCGGCCGCCGACGCCGTACGCCGACGCCGTTACGCCGGTACGGAGCACATCGCGACGTACATCATCGAGCGCAACATCAACTACACGAACGTCTGTGTCACGGCCTGCAAGTTCTGCGCCTTCTACGCCGCGCCGAAGGACACCGCCAAGGGCTGGACGCGCGACCTCGACGACATCCTGCGCCGCTGCGCGGAGACCGTCGAGCTCGGCGGCACGCAGATCATGTTCCAGGGCGGGCACCACCCGGACTACGGCGTCGAGTACTACGAGGAGCACTTCTCCGCGATCAAGAAGGCGTTCCCGCAGCTGGTCATCCACTCGCTGGGCGCCTCCGAGATCGAGCACATGGCCCGGATCTCCAAGGTCTCCGCAGAGGAGGCCATCCAGCGCATCCACACCGCCGGTCTCGACTCCTTCGCGGGGGCCGGCGCCGAGCTGCTGCCGGCCCGGCCGCGCAAGGCGATCGCCCCGCTCAAGGAGTCCGGCGAGCGCTGGCTGGAGATCATGGAGGCGGCGCACCGCCTCGGTGTCGAGTCCACCTCCACCATGCTGATGGGCACCGGCGAGACCAACGCCGAGCGCATCGAGCACCTGCGGATGATCCGCGACGTACAGGACCGGACGGGCGGCTTCCGCGCGTTCATCCCGTACACGTACCAGCCGGAGAACAACAAGCTGAAGGGCCAGACGCAGGCCACGCTCTTCGAGTACCTGCGGATGATCGCCATCGCCCGGATCTTCCTGGACAACGTCGCCCACATCCAGGGCTCCTGGCTGACCACCGGCAAGGAGGTCGGCCAGCTGTCGCTGCACTACGGCGCCGACGACCTCGGCTCGATCATGCTGGAGGAGAACGTCGTCTCCTCGGCCGGTGCCAAGCACCGCTCCAACCGCCTGGAGATCATCGACCTGATCCGCAAGGCGGACCGGGTGCCGGCCCAGCGCGCCACCACGTACGAGCACCTCATCGTCCACGACGACCCGGCGAACGACCCGGTCGACGAGCGCGTGGTCTCGCACATCTCGTCCACGGCGATCGACGGCGGCACGGCCCACCCGGAGCTGAAGCTCCTCAGCACCAACTGAGGCCGCCTTGCTGACGGTTCATGCCGCCGACGCGGTCATCGGTGCCCCGGACGGGGCGGACTCCGTGGCCGTGGACGGCGGCGCGGTCGTCGCCGTCGGCCGGTACGCGGAGCTGACCGCCGCCCGCCCGCGGGCCAGGGTCAGGCGCTGGTCCGGGCTGATCACTCCCGGGCTGCTGAACGCGGCGGCCCCGGCGCTGCTGGAGGCCGCCTACCACCCGGACCCGCGCGAGGCCGACGAGCACGGCACCGAACCGCTCACCGGCGACGCGCTCACCGCACTCGGCATGGACGACGCCCGCTGGGGCGCGAGCGCCCGGCGCGGACTGCAACGGATGCTGCGGCACGGCACGACCGCCGTGCGGGGCCCGTTCACCCGCCCCGCCGTCCGTACCGCGGTCGCCCGCTCGGGGCTGCGCGTCCACGCCCCCGGCCCGGCGCCGGAAGCGGCGTCGCTCGACCCGCTGGCGTCCGTACCTGAGCCGGCCGACGCGTTCGCGGCGGCGCTGACCGTCGGCGGGCCCGCGGACCTGGCGGTGTTCGACGTACCGGACCTGGCGGCGCTGCGGACCGAGGGCGCCGGGCGCTGCACGGCGACGGTGCTCGGCGGGCGCCTGGTCTTCCGCCGCAGCTGATACGTACGGCTGTTACGTACGGCTGTTACGTACGGCTGTTACGTACGGCTGGCGCGCAGGGCCGGGGCGTACGGCTGATACGTACGCACGGCGGGTCGCGTCACGGCACCTGGCAGGCTCACGGCACCTGGCAGGCTCACGGCACCTGGCTGACCCACGGCACCTGGCTGACCCACGGCACCTGGCAGGCTCACGGCACCTGCGGGCCGCTCAGATATCGGCCCTCGGCGTCGTACGGCCAGGCGTTGGAGACGCACCCCTTCAGCCCGTATATCTGCTGCATCATCGCGGGGGCGGGGCGGCCCTTGCCCGGGCAGGTCTCGTGGCCGTGGCCCAGCCAGTGGCCGACCTCGTGATTGATGATCAGGGCCCGGTACTCGGCGAGCGGGCCGTGGAACTCGGGCGATCCCCGCTGCCAGCGCTTGAGGTTGACCATGACGTCGGCGCCGACCCGGCAGTTGACCTCGCCGTGGGTGTCGAGGCCGCTCTTGCCGCAGATGGCGTCGGTGGTCTCCGGCGTGGCGATCCGGACGACGAGCCCGGCCGGTCCTTCGGAGACCCGGCGGAAGGTGTGCTCGCCGTGGTGCGACCAGCCGCGTGGCGCGGCCAGGATCCGGGCGATCTCGGCGGCGGCCCGGTCCGGGTCGACGCCCGATCCGTCCTCCACCTCGACCCGGTACGCCAAGTCCTTGCTCCCGCCCGCCCCCGCGCCCTTCCCCTTGTGCCCGCCGGCGTCGGGAGCAGCGGCGACGGTGAACGTGCCGGTGCCCGGCGAACTCCCGGACGCGGACGGCGCGGACGCCTTCCCCTCGGCGCCGGTGCTCTCCCGCGGCCCCAGCACGGCGGCGGCACAGAGCAGCGCCACCGGGACGGCGGCGGCGACGAGCAGGCGCCCTCGGCGGCGTTCCGGCCGTGACCGGAGGCGTGCGTCTCGTACGGACATCTGGGCTCCCCCTGGATCCCGGTGGCTCGGTGCCCCCTCCAGTACTGACCGTCGGCAGAGCGGATTGGTTCAGTCCACTCGGGTAACGACTTGCGACCGGCGCGGAGCGGCCGGGACCGGGCTGCTTGAATGGGTGGGTGACCCGAGCATCCCTGGACAAGCAGCCGCACGAAGTCGCCACGATGTTCGACGGCGTGGCGGCGAACTACGACCTCACCAACGACGTGCTGTCGCTCGGCCAGGCCCGGCTGTGGCGCAAGGAGGTCGCGAAGGCGGTGCACGCCCGGCCGGCCGAGAAGATCCTCGACCTCGCCGCGGGTACGGCGACGTCGTCGCTGCCGTTCGCCGCGACGGGCGCGTACGTCGTGCCGTGCGACTTCTCCCTCGGGATGCTCCAGGAGGGCAAGAAGCGCAACTCCTGGCTGCCCTTCACCGCGGGCGACGCCACCAGGCTGCCGTTCCGCGACGAGACCTTCGACGCGGTGACGATCTCCTTCGGGCTGCGCAACGTCCAGGACACGGACGCGGCGCTGCGCGAGCTGCACCGGGTGACCAAGCCGGGCGGCCGGGTGGTGATCTGCGAGTTCTCGCAGCCGACCTGGGCGCCGTTCCGCACGGTCTACACCGAGTACCTGATGCGGGCGCTGCCGCCGGTCGCCCGCGCGGTGTCCTCCAACCCCGACGCGTACGTCTACCTCGCCGAATCCATCCGTGCCTGGCCCGACCAGCCCGGACTCGCGGCCGCGCTCCAGCGGGCCGGCTGGTCGAAGGTCGCCTGGCGCAACCTGACCGGCGGTGTGGTGGCGCTGCACCGGGGCGTACGCCCCTGAGGCTGGTTCCGTAGGCAACACTTCGGCGAATTCCGGCGCAGGGAACCGGGCGGCGGGGTAGACGTGTCCGTTGAAACGCACATGTCTTCCCCGACGTCGTCCCCCTCCCCGTTCCTGCCGCCGGAGCCCGCATGCCGCTGTACTGCCCCTTCTGTGGAACACCGGCCCCGGACGGGGCGCGCTTCTGTATGAAGTGCGGGCGCGAACGCCCGACGGCCGCCGATACGGCACCGGCCGCCGCCCCACCGGCGATGCCGGACGTACCGTCGGCGATGCCGGACGTACCGCCCCGGCCCGAGCCGCTCGGATCGCAGCCCAGGCCCGAGCCGCTCGGGCCGCCGCCTCACCAGCCCCCGCCGCCCGGTCATGTGCCGATGCCTGCCGCTCCACCGCCGCCGGTCCCGCCGGGCCAGGTGGTTCCGTCGCCCCTCGGCGCGTTCTTCGGCCGGACCTTCCGGGGCGACTGGGCGGGTTCGGCGAAGGCGGCCGCCTGGCCCACCGGACTGATCCTGGCCCTCGCGGTGGCGCTCGCCATCCCCTCGTACGGGCAGGGCGACGACATCGTCGTCGGCTGGGGCGACCGGCTGCGGATCGCGCTGGCGATGCTGCTCCAGGCGTTCGGCGGCGGCTTCGACCTGCGGTCCGCCGGCCCGGTCGGCGGCGGTTTCGAGGGCGGCGGTTACTACGGCGACGGCGACGGCGACGGCATGTCGCAGGGCGGCGCCTCGCTGTCCGTGGTCCCGCTGACGGTCACCGTGCTGTGGGTGGGCGCGCTGATCCTAGGCGCCCGCCGGGCCCGTGCGCAGGGCGACGGACTGGAGGCGGCGGTGAGGATCGGCCTGGTGGCCTCCGCCGCCGTGCTGGTCCTCGGACTGTTCGCCCAGCCCGATGTCGCGGGCGTGTCGGTCTCGTCCGCGCCACTCCTCGCCACGCTCGGGGCGCTGGTCATCTCGCTGCTCGTCACCGGCGGCGTACTCCAGCGCGACGCCGCGGCACAGTGGCTGGCCGCGCGCCCGGCGGCGCTCACCACGGCGCGGGCGCTGGGAACGGCCGTACGGGCCCTGGGCGCGGTGCTCCTGCTCTGCGGCCTGGTCGGGTACATCACGTACGCCAACGCCGACGGCGTGGACGGCGAGGCCATGCTGATCGCACTGCCGCTGCTGCCGAACATCGGCCTGGCGGTGCTCGGGCTGAGCTGGGGCGCCCCGGTCGAGTACGACATGCGCGGACAGGTGAACCTCTTCGGCTCGGGCATGGAGCACGGCTCCGTCGGGCTGTCCGAACTGGGCCGGGAAGTGAACGGCTGGGCGGTGACCGGCGCGCTGGCCATCGGCGTCGTCTGTGCGCTGACCGTGGGGATCTGGGCCGCCCGACGCTCGGCGGACCGCCGCGAACAGGCCACCGCGGGCGCGCTGTTCCTCGCGATGTTCCTGGTGCTGAGCGGCATCGGCGGAGTGTCCGTCGAGCTGTCGGGCGGCGGCTTCGGGGACATGGGCGGCCAGGGCACGGCGGAGCTGGCGACGAGTGTGTCGGACGCGCTGCTGTTCGGCCTGTTGTGGGTGGGCGGCGCGGTGCTCGTGGCACCGCATCTGCTGCGGCTGACGGGACGGGCGACTACGGTCGCGCCGCGGGTGCCGGTGCCCGCGCCCGCACCCATGCCCGCGCCGACGCCTGTGCCGCCGCTGCCGGGTGCGGCGCCGGAGGCCCGGACGGCGGTGGTCCCGTACGCCGTTTCTGCGGCGGAGCCGCCCCCGCCCCCGACTCCGACCTCGTACGACATGCAGACCGTCGCACCGCCCACCGATCCCGCGCCCGCACCCGCGACCGCCGCCTCGCCCGCGACCACTACCCCGCCCGCGACCACTACCCCGTCCGCGACCACAGCCCTGTCCGTGACCGCCGCCTCGCCCGCGACCACTACAACCCTGTCCGTGACCGCCGCCTCGCCCGCGACCACCGCCCCGCCCGGCTCCCGGAAGCGCTCCGCCCTCGTCTGGACCGGCACTCTCGTCGCGGCGCTGCTCGTCGGTGGTGGCGCGACGGTCGGGGTGCTGGCCCTGACGGACAGCGGGGGCGGAGGCGGGGCCGGGGCCGGAGCGGTCGAGGACGACAGGCCCACCGCCGAGGCCAGGAACAGCCAGGCACCCTCGGCCGAGCCGACGCAGCAACAGACCCCCACCACCCCCACCACCAGCCCGCCCGCCTCCACGGTCTCCGCCACCCCGTCGGTCCCCGCCGCTCCCACCGTCCCCGAGGGCTTCCGGCTCGTCTCCGACACCGCCGGCTTCTCCTTCGCCGTCCCCACGGTCTGGGACCGGCGGAGCGAGAAGAACCACCAGATCACCTACGCGGGTTCCACCGGCCGGGCCGCGCTCAAGGTCGGCGTGATCCGCGACGCCCCGTACAGCTCGTACGAGAACTTCGTGACGCTGGAGCGGACCGCCGACGCCAACCAGAAGAACTACCGACGCATCGGACTGTCGGCCAATTCCTTCCAGGGGCGGCCCGGCGCGATCTGGGAGTACACGTACGAGGACCGGGAGAGCGGCGAGACGATCCACGCGATCGACCAGAGCTACATCGCGGACGACGGCACCGAGTACGCCGTCTACACCACCGAGCGCGACACCCAGTGGCCGGACGCCCGGCGGATCTTCGACACCGCCCTGTCCACATGGACGCTCAACGACATCGACTGACGTCCGCGTTCACGGCGCCAGGGCCAGCCGGAAGCACACCGCCTCCCGGCCGGTCCCCGGCGCCGTGAAGCTCTCCGCCCGCTCCATCCCCAGCCGCCGGGCCACGGCCATGGACCGCTCGTTCCCCGCGTCGATCGTCGCCACCACCCGCGCCACCCCGGCCGCGCGCAGCCGCTCCAGCGCGAGGCGCGCGGCGGCGGTGGCGTAACCCCGGCCCCAGGCGCTCCGGGCCAGCCGCCAGCCGATCTCGATCTCGCCGACCGGCCCGCAATCGGGGCGCGGCCAGGGCTGCGCGCCCGTGAAGCCGGCCACCTCGCCGCCTTCGTCCAGCACCGTCCACAGGCAGTAGCCGAGTTCGGCGTCGAACCTGCGCTGCCGGGCGGTCCACTCCTCGTACATCGAGAGCTCCTCCGACGTACCGCCGAAGAACTCCATCACTTCGGGATCGTCGAACGCGCGATGCCAGGACAGCGCGTCCTCGTCGATCGGAACGCGCAGTTGTACGGAGGGAGCACCGGGAAGCACGGTCGACATCTGGGAGCCCTTCGGAACGTTGATCGGCGGACCCCAATAGACTGCATGGGACAGGTGCCGCGCGGCACGTGATTTCGAGTCCTCGGGAGATCCGACCGTGACCGAGCAGCCCCTCTCCGAGCACAGCGCGGATGTGATCGTCGTCGGGGCAGGCCCGGCCGGCTCCACCACCGCGTACTACCTGGCCAAGGCCGGACTGGACGTCCTGCTCCTGGAGAAGACGGCCTTCCCCCGCGAGAAGGTCTGCGGCGACGGCCTCACCCCGCGCGCCACCAAGCAGCTCGTCTCCATGGGCATCGACATCTCCGAAGAGGCCGGCTGGCTGCGCAACAAGGGCCTGCGCATCATCGGCGGCGGCGTCCGCCTCCAGCTGGACTGGCCCGACCTCGCCTCGTACCCGGACTACGGACTGGTCCGCAAGCGCGACGACTTCGACGAGCAACTGGCCCGCCAGGCGCAGAAGGCGGGCGCGCGGCTGTACGAGCGCTGCAACGTCGGCGCCCCGATCGTCGACGACCGCACCGGCCGCATCACCGGCGTCAACGCGAAGCTCGGCGAGGAGAAGCGCGAAGTCACCTTCCACGCCCCCCTTGTCGTCGCCGCCGACGGCAACTCCACCCGGCTGTCGCTCGCCATGGGCCTGCACCGCCGCGAGGACCGCCCGATGGGCGTCGCCGTCCGTACGTACTTCACCTCGCCCCGCCACGACGACGACTACCTGGAGTCCTGGCTGGAGCTGTGGGACCGCCGCGGCCCCCAGGACCGGCTGCTGCCCGGCTACGGCTGGATCTTCGGCATGGGCGACGGCACGTCCAACGTCGGCCTCGGCATCCTCAACTCCTCCTCCGCGTTCAAGGAGCTGGACTGGCGCGAGGTCCTCAAGGCATGGTGCGCCTCAATGCCGGAGGACTGGGGCTACACCCCCGAGAACATGACGACGCCGATCCGCGGTGCCGCCCTCCCGATGGCTTTCAACCGCCAGCCGCACTACACCAAGGGCCTGCTGCTCGTCGGTGACGCGGGCGGCATGGTCAACCCGTTCAACGGCGAAGGCATCGCGTACGCCATGGAGTCGGGCCAGATCGCCGCGGACGTCATCGTCCAGGCCCACGCCCGCTCGACCCCCGCCCAGCGCGAACTGGCCCTGAACAACTACCCGAAGGTGCTCAAGGAGACCTACGGCGGCTACTACACGATGGGCCGCGCCTTCGTGAAGCTGATCGGCAACCCGAAGGTCATGAAGGTCGCCACCCAGCGCGGCCTGACCCACCCGCTGCTGATGAAGTTCACCCTGAAGATGCTCGCCAACCTGACCGACCCCACGGGCGGCGACGCGATGGACCGCATCATCAACGGGCTGTCCAAGGTGGCCCCGAAGGCCTGATGATTCAAGTCTCCCTGCTCCCGGTCCTGGCCGTGCTTCGCTGAGCTGCCCAGCACCGATGGACTTTGTGCCTACGGAACAACAAGCGTTGTTCCGTAGGCATGCTGCGTTCGGGGGTTACCCCACAGCGTTGCTACGGCCTGTCGAGTCGTCGTACATGAACGCTGCCGCGGACGTGATGACGGAGCCTGCCTCGTTCACGAAGTTCCAGCAGCGTATCGACGCACTCGTCCATGACCTCGAAACAGTCGCCTCCCGACATGCACCAGGTCGGGACGGACCAGCCGCCTGTGGGCATTTCGGTGGTGGTGAGGGTGCGTGGGGTTTGGCCGATGCTCTCAGTTCCGCGCACAAGAAGGTGATCGGCGATATGGAGAAGCTGTCCAAGCTGCTGTCCGACTCGATCGAGGGCATGGGGTTGGCGGTGCTCGCCTCGAACAAGGGCTACGAGAGCGTTGACGCCGATGTCCGCGACCGGGCTGCACGCCATCAGCGCCGAGACTACGAAGAGCTTGGGTGGGCAGTACGCACTTCACCTGCCCAAGCAGCAGGCGGTCGTCGGCAAGATGGGCAGAGCAGCACATCGTGGGTGGAGGCGTCGGGTGGCGAGACCGCAGGAGGGACCGGAGGCGGGCAACGATTCGTTCGCTGACATCGGTACCGGCCCCTGAGGCGAAGAGCCATTCCGCACGGCTGCCGCGAGTCGACGAGCTTGCCGGTGCCGAAGCGATGAGGTGATCGCCAAGGCGACGCCGAGTTGCAGCAACGCCGCCCGCGCCAACCGGCTCTTCAAGCCAATTTCCTTGTCAGCCCCGGCCTTCGGCTCGCCCAATTCTTCGGCAACACCCAGCGCACCGGTCCAGAATCCGCAGGGTACCCGGCGATCGCTTCAGGTCGTGCCTTGTGGTGGGCTCGGACACAGGGGGCCCAGACACGCAAATTCAGGCCGGTCTGAGCAGCCTCGCGGACGCCGCTATCGCACTGTTCTCGTAACGTCTGTCGCGGCAGCCTTACATAGCGCAACCAGAAACTGTACAGGGCTCTCCCGAGCCGGGCTCGGGACACGGAGAGGTCGAACGCACATGGCGTGGGACGAGTGGGAACAGCTGAAAGCCGACGCGGTCCAGCGTCACACCACGCACATGCAGATCAACAGTGCGTCGCCCGATGGCGGCTATTCCGAAGCAGCGGGCGGCGCCACTGCCACCGGCGATCTCAAGTCCGAGAAGGCGGCCTGGGTTGCCGCCGGTGAAGGCGTCGCCGATCAGCGCAAGCGCTTGGGCAAAGCACTCACCGCGCTGGCCACCGGGCAGAAGGGGATCGGTGGGAACGAAGGCTGCAAGACCGCTGCGGCCCAGGGCACTGTGCACACCTCCTGGCACACCTACGTCAAGACGCTGGACGAGAAGTGCCAGGGACTGCAACAGATCTTGGAGAAGACCGGCCACGAGCTCCATACCGCCGACGAGGCGGTCAAGGACGAGTTGATCAAGCTCAAGACCAAGTACCAGGACACCCCCGCCGCGGGTGGCCAGGCAGAGGGACGGTGATCGGGCGCCATGGACTACGCGACCCTCAGGGCACTCAAGTTGTCCGAGTTCACGGAGGCCGCCGACGGCTACCGGTCGTTGAGCGACAGTGCCAGCACATCCAAGGACGACATCGACAACCGTGTGGCCGTCGGCATGCGCAAGATCCTCGAAGGAGAAGCAGCCGACTCTGCGCAGGGCGCACTCAAGGCGTTGTCCGACAACTTCCACTACGTCCGGACGGAGTGCGGTCTGATCAGTACCGCGCTCAACGGATTCGCCTACGACGTCGAGTCGGCCAAGAAGAAACTGGACGCCGCAGTCGCCGATGCGGGGGGTGCGAAGTGCACGGTCAACTCGGACGGATCGGTCAGCTACCCGGCCGGCGGAGACGAAGTCGACGGCAAGGTCCCGGAAGGCGGTACTGCGAGTGGGCTGACGGATTCCAGCGCCCGGGGAGTGGGACGTCAGGCCGCGAACCTCGACCCCAATCCTCATCACCGAGCCGCGCAGGAGTGTGCGGACCGCATTGCCGAGGCAGTCAAGGAAGCCACCGAGGCGGACGAGAAGTGGGCCCCAAAGCTGCGTGCGCTGAAAGCTGACGATGACCTGACGGTTTCGGACCACGATTGGGCCGACGCAAAGTCGGACATGGCCGGTGTGAGCAAGGCCGCTGAGTACTACCTCGACAGCATCAAGCATCCGCCCGAGGAGGGAGATTCAGAGGACAACGCTCAATGGTGGAAGGACCTCAGCCCGCAGGAGCGTGAAGCATACCTCTCGCTTCACCCCGGCGTAGTCGGTGCTCTCGATGGCCTTCCGGCAGAGGTGCGCGACGAGGCAAACCGCACGCTCTTCTCCGAGACCAAGGCCAAGTATCAGATGGATCTCGACTCCATCCCTGCCGAGCCGGCCAACAAGTTCAAGACGATCAACACCATCAACGGTCCCTTTCAAGTGCATTCCGACGAGTGGAAGGCGTGGAACGAGAAGTACGGCGACCAGAGGTCTCAACTACAGGGCGCTATGAGGGGTATGGCTGCCATCCAGGGGCGCTTCGACAGAACCGGCGAGAACGGGCTGCCCGAGGCCTACCTGCTCGGCTTCGACCCTGTCGGCGAGGGAGACGGCAAGGTCATCCTGGCAAACGGGAATCCTGACACAGCTGACCACACAGGCGTCTACGTCCCCGGAACAGGCTCGAATCTGGAAGGCATCGGCAAGGACCTCCACCGCGGCGACATCCTGTGGGCGACGAGTGACAAGCTCGCTCCCGGACAGAACATCTCGACGATCACTTGGTTCGACTACGACGCCCCACGTTCTGCTTACCCAGGTGACAAGGGCGACGCCATCCCCGAAGCGATGCACGATCGGTACGCCGAGAAAGCCGGTCCGACCCTGCGAGAGTTCATGGACGGGAACCGCGTCGCCCACCAGGGCGAATCCGGAGCAGGCAACCTCGGTCACACGACGCTGATCGGACACAGCTACGGCAGCACCGTCATTGGTGACGCTGCCAAGTCCGGAACCTTCCACGATGGTCCCTTGGCCGCTGATGACGTGGTCGTCGTTGGCAGTCCGGGTATGCAAGCCGACCGCGCCGCAGACCTTGGCATCAAACACGGCCACATGTGGGCGGAGCAGGGCGGCGGCAGTGACAACTTCGTGACGGGTGGAGGAAGAGTTGTCGGACTCGGGGACAATTGGACTATCCCGACGGACCCTGATTTCGGTGCAAATATCATGCAATCGGATGCTGCTGACCACGGCGCGTACTGGAATGGCAGCGACGACGGCTCGAAGCCGTCGGTCAGCCTGAAGAATCAGGCCCGTGTAATCGTCGGCGACTATGAAAGTGTGACCCTTGACTAGTGCTCAATCGACGTCACTGTCGAACCTTCGACGGGTTCCTTTGCTCCTGTGCGCAGTTGCCCTCGCTCTTCCCTTGGCAGGTTGTTCATCCATGAAGACTGACGACGAGAAGCTCGGTTACAAGCCCCAGGTGCGAGACGTCGAGGCGGCGGAGCAGGAGGTGAACGACATTTCCAGCAGGCTGCTTGACGCGATGAACGTAAAGGGAAAGACAAAGGGGTCGGGAGCCATGATCGCCCAGTGCGAAGCCGTCGACCCCGACATGGAGAAGTACTACACGGTGGCTCACCCCTGGTCGATCTACGACCTCAAGGAGGGGACGTTCGAAGAGGCCATGCAGAACCTGCGGGATCAACTCCCCAAGATGGGGTGGAAGATCACGAAGGATGGTGAGACGAAGTCGATCGCCAAGAACCCTGAGATCGTGGCTGTCGACACCAAGAGCCATCACACCGTGACGATCGAGTGGGCCAAGAACAGGTCCGGCGACCTGAAGCAGTTGATCAGTATCGATGTCGGTTCTCGCTGCTACAGAGCACCCGACGGAACCGACCTCTCCACCGCGCACTGACGCCTTGGGAGGCTGAGGTTCTCGCGTGGCCTTCCTGGGTGTGTGATCGCCTACCCGGTAGGTGAGGTGCGCTGACCCGGAAGAACGAAGGCAGCCGGCACGGCGGATGGTTTCCGGGCCGGCACGGGCACCGCAAAGGGTTGGCCTGCGCAGGGCTCATGACGGGACTGCCGTCGGTCTGGCCGGGCTGTCCAAGGTGGCCCCGAAGGCCTGACCCTCCGCGACGGGCGGCTACCCCGGGCCCGCGGTCGCTCCGTCCCGTTCCCGATCGACGTCGCCGGCGCGGTGCCTGCCTGTGGTCCTGGTTCACTGAGTGGTGTTCGACCAGGACATGGGAAGGCCCGGGGCTGCAGCGATGGTGTATCGGCATACGGAACGTACGAGGCGCAATGCCCAGGAGAAGGAGGAGGCATTCCTGCGCGCGGCGCACGACCTGGTGGCCCGCCACGGCTTCGCCGGGGCGAAAGTGACCGCGGTGGCCGGTGCCTGCGGAGCGAGTGTCGGCTCCCTCTACTCGTACTTCGGCAGCCGGGACGAACTGCTCGCCCAGGTCTTCCGGCGCGCTGCCGACCGTGAACTGGCCGCTGTACGGGCCGCGGTGTCCGAAGCTCCTGCCACTGCGCCGGCGCGTCTGGACGCGCTCGTCAGCACCTTCACGCGGCGGGCGCTGCTGGGGCGCCGGCTGGCGTGGTCATTGCTCTTCGAGCCGGTCTCCCCGTTGGTCGAGGCGGAGCGGCTTCGCTACCGGCGGGAGTATGTCGCGCTGGGGGAGAGCGTCATCGGCGAGGGTGTCGCGGCGAAGCTGTTCGCACAGCAGAACGCCTATGTCGCGGCCTCTGCCGCGATCGGTGCCATCGCCGAAGCACTGGTCGGGCGGCTCTCGCCGGTCGTCTCCGGCGGGGCGGGCACGGATCTTCCGGACGGGCAGCTGTTGGCCGAGATCCGCAACTTCTGCTTCCGGGCGCTGGGTTATGCGCCGGGCGGACCGTCCGGACCTGCCTCGGAGGATCGTTGCCCCGCTTCTGTATCGTCCGTACCATGATTTGAACGTTGATTCATGGCTTGATCTGGACGTGGGGGACAGATGCAACACGGGGAACAGGTAGACATGCTCAAGCGCCTTCTCGCGCTGCGCGAGACGCGCCGCGACGAGAAGATGCTCGATGAGGTCGTCAGGCTTCCGGTCACCAAGTACACGGACGAGGGGCTCCTGGAGCAGGAGATCGCCTCGGCCTTCTCCCAGTACCCGCTGATCGCGGGTCACGCGTCGGCGCTGGCCGAGCCCGGGGCCTATCTGACCAGTGACTGGGACCAGTTCCCGTACTTCGTCGTCAAGGGTGAGGACGGCCGGGTGCGCGCCTTCTACAACCAGTGCCGCCATCGCGGCGCCCGGATCGCAGAGGCGCCCGCCGGCACGGTGAAGAACTTCGTCTGCCCCTTCCACGGCTGGGTCTACGGGCTCGACGGCGCGCTGAAGGGCATCACCCGGGCACACGACTTTCCGGGCGTGAACCCGTGCGACTACGGGCTGGTGGAGCTGCCGGCCACGGAGGCGGGAGGCCTGGTCTGGGTGGGCCGGACGCCCGGGGCGGAGCTCGACATCCCTGGCTTCCTGGGGACGTTCTTCGAGGACCTTGTGAACTTCGACGTGGCCTCGCTGGTCCAGTACAAGAAGACGAAGGTCGTCAAGGAAGCCAACTGGAAGCTGCTGATCAAGACGTACCTGGAGGGCTACCACGTCCCCTACCTCCACCGGGAGACGCTCGCGGCCGCCTTCAAGAGGGGCGTGATCGCCCACGACAGCGACGGGCCGCACATCCGGCTGTCCGCGGCGCGGACCAACGTCGCCGAGGCCGCCCTCAAGCCGGAGGAGGAGTGGCGCATCCTCGACTACGCCTCCGTGTACTACACGCTCTTCCCCAACACCTTCTTCATCCTGCATCCCGACTACGTGTCCATCAACACGTTCTGGCCGCTGAGCCCCGACCGGACGATCTGGACCCACGAGATGCTCTACCGGGCCGAGGACTTCGCCGGTTCCGCCGGGCAGAGCTCCCTGGAGAAGCGGTTCCGGTTCACCAATGACACCGTGTTCGACCAGGAGGACTTCGCCATTGCCGAGGACGTGCAGCGCCACCTCCGCCACGGCGGCAGCGATCACCACGTCCTGGGACTCGCGGAGGGGCTGCTCGCGATATTCCAGAGCAACATAGATGAGCGGCTCACCGGCCCGGGCGAGGCCACCGGTGCCCCGGCCGCCACCCGCGCGACGACAGGACAGCACTCATGACCACGGACATCAGCGATTTCGCGCACGGCATCTTCAAGGCCCAGCCCTTCAGCATGTTCCTGGGCGCCGAACTCACCTCGGTGGGGCCCGGCTCGGCCGAGATCCGCATCTCCAACCGGCCCGAGATCCAGCAGCAGCACGGCTTCGTGCACGGAGGCGTCCTCAGCTACCTCGCGGACAACGCGCTGACCTTCGCGGGAGGACTCGCCCTCGGGGGCGATGCGCTCACCGCCGAATACAAGATCAACTACATCAAGCCGGCGGTCGGTGACATCGTCATCGCCCGTGCGCAGGCAACGGCCACCACCCGGCGGCAGGCCGTGTGCCAGTGCTCCATCTATGTCACGTCCTCGGAGGGGGCCGAGCGCCTGGTCGCTGTGGCGCAAGGGACGATCGTGACGGCGGGCGAGCGCCCGGCGCAGCAGGGCTGACGGCGGACGGCTGGCCACCGCCGTCTCCCCGGCCCCTGGCGAGGCCACTTGCAAGGCCCACTTGAGAGGCCCCTGGCGAGAGGATCTCCGTCCTCGCGTCAGGGGCCGCCCTGCGCACCTGCGTGCGGTGCTGCGCGTTGCTGTGCGGTGCTGAGCAGTGCGGTCAGTGCGCACCCGGTAGCGCCTGCTCGCGCAGGACGTGTTTCATCACCTTGCCGGAGGGTGTGCGGGGGAGGGACGGCAGCACCACCAGTTCCCGCGGGATCTTGTACTTGGCCAGTGTCGTGGCGAGGAACCCGCGCAACTCATCGAGTGTCACGGCCGCGTTCGCCTCCACGACGGCCACGACGGTCTCTCCCCACTCCTCGTGGGGCCGGCCGATGACGGCGCAGTCCTGGACCGCCGGATGCTGGCGCAGCGCCTCCTCCACCTCGGGGGAGAAGACGTTCTCGCCGCCGGTGATGACGACATCCTTGAGCCGGTCGACGATGAACAGGTAACCGTCCTCGTCGACGCGTGCCAGATCCCCGGACCTGTACCAGTCGCCGTCGAACGCGCGCTCCGTCGCCACCGGGTCGTCGAGGTAGCCGATCATCCGCGTGCCCGAACGCAGCCACAGCTCCCCGGTCTGGCCGGCGCGGGCATCGGAGCCGTCGGCCCCGACCACACGGATGTCCACGCCGGGCATTCCCCCCGCGCCGATGGACCCGGCCTTGGTGACCTGATCCTCGGGGTAGAGAGCGGAACCGACGGGGCCCATCTCGGTCATCCCGTACACCTGGTAGAAGCGGTCGGATCCGTAGGCGTCCTGGAGCATGCGTACGGTCCGCGCTCCCAGCGGCGCACCGCCGTAGGCCCACAGCCGCATGCTCGACAGATCGAAGCCGGACAGGTCACGTCCCGCCGCCTCCAGTGTCTTCAGCGGGGCGAGGTAGGCGATGGGGGCGCCGAAGAACGCCGTGGCCCGGTGCTTCTGGACGGCTTCGAGGAAGGCGACGGGCTGGTACTCCTTGAGCAGGACCGCGGTGCCGCCCAGGTAGATCATGGACAGGAACCAGTTGTTCAAGGGCGCCGCGTGCCAGATCGGCATCGCGATGAGGAACCGGTCGTCGCGGCGCAGACCCGTGGCCGCGGTGGTGTACGCGGGCACACTGGACAGGCCGCGGTGCGAGTGGAGACATCCCTTGGGCGCACTGGTCGTCCCGGAGGTGTACAGCACCTGTGCGACGTCGTCGGGTCCGACGTCCACGCCGTGCCACTCCTGGGCCTGCGCGACCCCCAGGTCGAACTCACCACCGCCGGTGTCGCTCGTGGTGAGAGCGACGACGTCGGGGGCCCCTTCGCCCATGCGCCCGGCCAGTTCCTCCGCCACGACCGCCACGCGCACCTTCGCGTGCCCGACGACGTACGCCACCTCGTGCGCGGTGAGCTTGTGGTTGATGGGCACCAGGGCCGCACCGGCCCGCCAGATGCCGAACGCCGCCACGGCGAAGGCGGGAGTGTTGTACATCATCACGCCCACGCGGTCGCCCGGCCGCACACCGCGGTCACGCAGTACGGCAGCCGCGCGCTTCGAGGCCGAGAGCAACTCGGCGTAGGTCATCGAGCCCAGGTCGGAGACCACGGCGGGCTTCGCGCCAGAGGTACGAGCCGACTTCTCCAGCATCCACGTCAGGTTCACTGCAGGATTCTCCACATCCCGTCGCGGCCGTGGCGCGACGAAGCGCGGTCCTGCCGCGACTCCTGGGTGGCGCTCCAACCGGCTCATCAAGGATTGAATCATTGTTCAATATTCTGCGGAAGCCTCAACAACCCCTGGTGTGAGGGTGGATGAGTGCGGTGTCGCGCCAATGGCTCCCTGTAGCTGTGGCTGGTAGGTACGGATACTCAGGGCCCATTTGGGTGACCGTACGGACGTGACGCTGAGCGCCGCGTCGGTAACTTCTATGGCGACCACCTCCGGCGAGTACAGCAGACACGGCCGGAGAATTCACCCGGGCGGTGGCCCGGGTCGCGGGGGAAGGCGTGTGCATGGCGTGGGACGAGTGGGAACAGGTAAAGGCGCAGGTGGCCGAGCGGCACACCGCTCGGTTACAGCTCAACAGCCTTCCGGGGGAGGGCGGCCACGCCGATCCGTCCGGCGGCGGTGGCGGTGGCGGTGCCGGAACGCTCAGGCACAAGGGCGGCCCGTGGACGAAGGCGGCCGGCACGGCGGATGGCCTCCAGACCAGCACGATCACTGCGAAGGTCGACCTGCGCAAGGCTCATGACGGCATTTCCGGCGGTTTGGCCGGGTTGTCCAGCCTCGGGGCACTCAAGTCCGTGCTCACCTCGTGGGACGAACGCCTCGGTCGTGTCCGTGAGGAGTGCAGTTCTCTGGAGCCGAAACTGCGACAGGTGGCTGTGGACTTCGCCGGAGTGGACGCCGAGGTGGGGGAGAGAACGAAGGCGGTCGTGGTGCCGGGCACGAGGAGGGGGGAGTAGACCATGGCCACAGAACCCGGGCTGACATGGCAGCGGTTCCGCGACCTCAAGCTGTCGGAACTGACCGACGCCGCCGACGGCTGGCGTGCCGCATCCGCGTTCGCCGATGCCGCTCGCGAACGCGTCGACGGCGACATGAGCGGCAGGCTCACCAAGACCCAGGACAGCGAGTCCGCCCGAGCAGCGGTCAAGAGACTGAAGCGGCTGAGCGCGAACTACCACTACATCCGCACCGAGACGGGCCTTGTCCGAGGCGCCCTCGACGGGCTCGCCACCGAACTCGGCTCCCCACAGCGCCGGTTGCGCGACGCCCTCGATGACGCTGCCTCGCTCGGATACACCGTCAACGACAGCGGCAGCATCGACTACCCAGCCGGCGGTAAGAACGACCTGACCGGCGACCCGCACCCCGGCGGCTCCGTGGTGGGCAACAACGGCCTCATCGGTGCTGGGAATCCGGGGCTGTACCGCGACGCCAACGGCATGTTGGACCCCGCACTGGCTCCGGGCACACCCGCGCTGAAGAGTCCCAATCCGCACCGCGCCAAGGCCCAGGACGTCGCAGACCGCCTCGCCCATGCCATGCGGGAAGCACACGAGATCGACGCCCGGTACAGCTCGGCACTCCACAAGCTCAAGGCGGCTCCGGGCCTCACGGTCGACACCAGGACGTGGGCGGACGTGGGCTCGGATACCGACGCGGTGAGCCAGGCCGCCCAGAACTACCTGGAGAAACAGCTTCCGCTCGACAAGTCTCCTGCGGAACGCAAGGAGTGGTGGGACCACCTGAGCCAGGAGCAGCGTGAGGAGTATTTGTCTGCGTTTCCAGGGGTGATCGGGAACTTGGACGGGATTCCGGCGCCGGCGCGCGATGAGGCGAACCGCGAGAATCTTCAGCTGCTCATCGGGCAACTCGGTGTGAAGCACGATGACGCTTCCCGAGAGATGCTGGGTGGTCTGAAGGGGATCCAGGAGAAGCTGGGGAAGGGCAGTGAGCCGCCGATGTACTTGCTGGGCATCGGCGATGAGGGAAACGGTCGCGCGATCATCGCCTACGGCAACCCCGATACCGCCGACAACGTCTCGGCGTACGTCCCTGGGCTCGACACCAAGCTGGACGCGGACTTCGCCGGTGGAACAGTCAACCGGGCGATGCAAACCGCCCTCGGCGCGAGTGAAGCCGACCCGTCGAGCAGAACCTCGTCGATCGTGTGGCTCGGATACGATGCGCCGCAGACGACACCTGGCGATCTGGCCAGCGGCAAGAGCGTGATGTTCACGAACGATGCCGAGGCGGGAGCCCCTGACTACAACGCCTTCATGGCGGGGATCTCCGCAACGCACGAGGGTGGCAACCCGCATGTCACCGCCATTGGACACTCCTACGGATCCCTCACGGTCGGGCTCGCTGCTCAGGAGAAAGGTGGCATCCCCGGCGCCGATGACATCATCCTGGTCGGAAGCCCCGGCACCGGCGCGGACAACGCTCAGGACCTCAACGTGGGCAAAGGCCATGTGTACGTGGGCGCAGCTGACAATGACATCGTCACCAAACTCCCCAACCATCAGGAAGCATCTGGCATGGCTTCGGGTGCCGTCGGCGGAGGGTCGACCGGATTTGTTCTGGGAGCAGGTATGGCCGGCCCGCCGGGAGCGCTTGTCGGTGGCGGTGCCGGGGCCCTGGTCGGAGGCATTGTCGGTTACAGAGCCCAAGACGCACAAACCGACCCCGATGAGCGTTGGTTCGGCACCGACCCTGCAAGTAAGGATTTTGGAGCCACACGGTTCTTGGTGGCCGACGGGGCAACCGTCCTGGAAGACCGCGGAGAGCTGTCGGCACATTCGAATTATTTCAACCCGACGAAAGATCAGGACTCGGCCGACAATATTGCCAGGATTGTGGTTGGGAAGTCCGAAGAGATCAAGTTGGAGGCGCCTCGATGAGGGTTTTGAGGACCGTGGTGCTGATGGCTGGAGCGCTGTTGCTGGCTGGATGTGGGGTATCGGGTAATCCGGCTGAACAGGAGGTAAAGATGAACATGCAGGAGGCGGCGGTGCGTGCGGACGAAATCCTCGACGGGACATTCGCCACCATCAAGCCGCCAGTGCACTGGACCCACGGGCAGTCGACTGAGGGTAATTGTGACGTGCAGAGGCGCCGGGCGGTCATGACGATCATCTCGGAGGAACGTCGGGGGAGCTTCCTGGGGTTGATCGCGCGATACTGGGAGAGTCAGGGGTACAAGCAGCTCTCGGTGAACAACTCGAAGAGCCCGGCCATGTATTACAGGACACCTGACGAATTCAATGTGCGTGTTCTTTTCGGCAGCAACGGGCAAGCCTTTTTCGAAGTCGCGACGCCTTGTGTGAACCCTTCCAAGGTGTCTCCGCCGAAGGCGGAGACGGTTGGCCCGAACTATGCGGAAAAGAGGATCCCTTTCCCTGACGTCAAGTCGGATTTCTGGTCTGCGAAGAGCGCTCCCTCTTCCCGGACGTGACCCGTCGCCAGGGCGTCCCGCCCGCCGACGCCCCTCAGCGGCGCCCCGCCCGCCCGTAGCACCGCGCCAGGGCGTGGAATGCCTGCTTCGGCTCCCAGTGCCAGTCGGACTCCGGGTCCTCGAACCGGTCCTTGACCGGCTTCACGACCGAGTAGCTCGCCATGTCCAGGTCGTAGCGCGGGACGGGGGAGTGCGGGGCGTCGGCGGTGACGAACTCGAAGGCCATCGCGGCGTACAGGCCCATCTCCTCGAAGACGCCCAGGAGTTCGGTGAGATAGGCGGCCTGGGTGCGTTCGCTGCGTACCAGATCGCCCTTGATCTCGGGCGGTTGCTTGCTGTAGTCGATGGTGTCCCATCCCATGCCGCCCTGCTCGGGTGCCCCCGCGTACGTGCACGTGCCGAACTCCGTGATCGCGAGCGGCTTGCCCCAGCGCAGATAGCGGCGCAGCTCGCGCACGTAGTCCGCGCGGTCGGGGAAGTACGAGTAGTAGTCGATGCCCACGATGTCGAAGAGGTTCCAGTCGACCTCGTCGTCCTGCGCGGCCGCGTACGAGAGCTTGCCGCCGAAGACCGACCGTCCGACCGCGGCGGCCCGCGCCGTGAACTCGGACAGGCGGCGCATCATCTGCTCCGCGTCGAAGTTGCCCTCCATCAGGTTGCGGATCCGCTCCTGCGCGTTGTCGCCGGGCACGATGCCCGGTACGAACAGCCAGAACTCGCACCCCACACTCAGATCGGCCCGCGCCCCCTGGCGGCGCAGCCGCTCCAAGTGCCTGCCGGTCTCCGCGAGGTGATCGAGGATCTCCGACGCGGGGCGGTCGCCCAGGGTCGGCTGGAGCCAGATGTGCAGGCCCAGCTCGGCGGCTTCCGACGCAGTGGCGTTGAGACGGTCGACGCCGTCGCCCGTCACCTCGATCGACGTGGCGTGCATGTTGTGGCGGATGGCGCGGAGGTCCCGGCGCATACGGGCGGTGCTCCACGCGGCGCCGGGGGTCTCGCCCGCACCGACCGTGTAGCAGACCCCTCGATGCGTCAGCCCCTTGCCGCTTCCGTTCCCGCGCCCCTTCCCGCGCTCGCTCCGTCGGCCTGCCGTGGCCCCGATCGCCCCCGCCCCGGCCAGAAACCTTGCCCGGCTGATTCCCTCACTGCGTACGTCGCGATGCACCCTGACTCCCCGGATGTTCGGCGGTTCACGTGTCGCCGCCAGTCTGCCGAGCGGGTACGGGGGCGGGCGTCCGCCGAAAGTCTCCGGGCGCGCGACCAAGGGATGAACCGCGCGCCCGAAACAGCGACTTAGGGATTTCGCGAGTAGGGGCGCGGTCGCGAGTGCTGCGATTCCGCCGCCCGGACCAGCGGAGCATGCCCTACGCCTCCGAGTTTGCGTTGGAGCGCACTCCAACTCCTAGTTTCGGCGCATGCGATACATCAAACTCGGAACGACGGGACTGGAAGTCTCCGCCATCGCCCTCGGCTGCATGAGCTTCGGCGAGCCGGACCGGGGCGGCGAGCCCTGGTCGCTGGACGCGGACGCCGGCCGGGACATCATCAAGCAGGCCCTCGAGGGCGGCGTCAACTTCCTCGACACGGCCAATGGGTACAGCGCCGGAAGCAGCGAGGAGATCGTCGGCCAGGCGGTCAAGGACTTCACCCGGCGCGAGGAGGTCGTTCTCTCCACCAAGGTCTGGATGCGGATGCGTCCCGGCCCGAACGGCGCCGGGCTGTCCCGCAAGGCGATCTTCGCCGAGCTCGACGCCTCCCTGAAGCGGCTGGGGACCGACTACATCGACCTGTACCAGATCCACCGCTGGGACTACGACACCCCGATCGAGGAAACCCTCGAGGCGCTGCACGACGCGGTCAAGTCCGGGAAGGTCCGCTACATCGGAGCCTCTTCCATGTACGCCTGGCAGTTCGCCAAGGCCCTGTACCTGGCCGATCTGAACGGCTGGACCCGGTTCGTGTCGATGCAGGACCACTACAACCTCATCCACCGAGAAGCAGAGCGGGAGATGCTCCCGCTCTGCGCCGACCAGGGCATCGGCGTGATCCCGTGGAGCCCGCTGGCGCGGGGCAGGCTGACGCGGGTCCGGGACACCGCCACGGCGCGTGCCGATACCGACGAGGGCGGCAAGATCCTCTACCGCGACGGGGACCAGGCGGTGGCCGAGCGCGTCCACGAGATCGCGGGCAAGCGGGGTCTGTCCCCGGCCCAGGTCGCCCTGGCCTGGGTCGTGCGCAACCCGGCGGTGACCTCGCCCGTCGTCGGAGTCACCAAGCCGGCCCAGTTGGCCGACGCGCTCGCTGCGGTGGACGTCGCACTCGACGAGGACGAGGCCGCCTACTTGGAGGAGCCCTACCAGCCGCACGAGGTCGCCTACCTGGAGGAGTCCTTCTACAAGTCGCGCCCTGTGGCGGGCTCCCGGTAGTCCGGGCTACCGCCGGCCTTCGACGAGTCCTTGGCCTCGGCCTTCACAGCCCTGTGGTGGGCCCGGCGGTACTTGCGGGCGGTCGCGCGCAACTGCATGATCTGCGCGCTGCCCGCCGGCGCGGTGAGCAGGATGCCCGCCACCGCGGCCAGCAGCAGGGCCACGCGCAGCGGAACGTGGCCGTGGTCACCGAAGTAGCTGACGTCCCCCAACTGCTCCTGAGTTGGTCAATCGGTAAGAGATTTCGCGGGTAGAGGCGTCAGGTGATGTGACGCAGGCACCGGGATCCGTTTTGACGTACTCCTACATTTCCACATCTGAAAACGGAGCACCGGTGCCCGCCGTCGAAGCATGGGCGATCGAGCCCTTGTGGGTCCAGTTCGAGGCCCTCCTGCCACCGCATCTCGAGACACATCCGTGGGGCTGCCACAACCCACGGATCCCGGACCGGATCGTGTTCGACAAGCTCGTCGCGAAACTCGTCTTCGGCGGCTCGTACGAGAAGCACGCCGATCAATCGTGCTCGGCAACCACGATGAGAACCCGACGCAACGAGTGGATCGCGGCCGGTGTCTTCGCAGGGCTGGAGCAGATCGTGCTGGAGACCTACGACCGTGTCGTGGGCCTGGACCTGGCCGACATCACCGTCGACGGGCAGATCACCAAATCGCCCTGCGGTGGCGAGGTCGCCGGGAAATCACCGATTGACCGAGGAAAACTCGGGATCAAGTGGTCGCGGATGACCGACGGACGCGGGGTCCCGCTGGGCTGTGTCGTGACGGGCGCGAACCGGCACGACTCCCCGTTGCTGTGCCCGACGCTGGAGAAGCTCGGGCGTTTCGAGCTCGCGTTGCCTGAGCAGATCACGGTGCACCTTGACGCGGGCTACGACTCCACGGTCACCCGCAGACTGCTGACCGATCTCGGCTGTGAGTGGCGGATCCAGCCCAAGGGCACCGTGATCCCGATCAACCACACTCGCCGCTGGGTCGTCGAGCGCACCAACTCCTGGTACAGCCGCGGCTTCAACTTCACCCTGTCCTGCACGGAACGTCGAGCGGTCGTCATCAACGCACTGCTCGTGTTGATGATGACCGCGATCATCGTGATCCGACGCCTCATCCGCGAAGCCTGGACCAACCAACGCTGGGACACACGGCCAGCCCGCCGACCACGACGCCTTGTCCTCTACCCGCGGAATCTCTCAGGTCGACGGACCGGTCTCGCGCACCGCCCGCCGCGGGAGTCCGGGGCTCGTCACTGGCCCACTCTTCCGTCGACGCACTCGCGCAGCAGGTCGGCGTGCCCGCAGTGGCGGGCGTACTCCTCGACCCGGTGCACCATCAGCTCCCGGACTGAGGTCCGGTCCGTCCCGAGCCGCTCGCCCAGGTCCGGGTGCTCGGCCAGCGCGGCGTCGGTCGCGGCCTGCTCGCGCTCCAGGTCGGCGTACGCGGCGTCGACCAGGGCCGGATCGGCGACGGCTTCGTCGAAGTCCGCGTCGCGCCTGCCGTACAGCCTCGGCAGCGGCTCGTCGTCGCTGATCCAGTTGCGCCAGTCCCGTTCCGCCATGGCGAGGTGCCGGACCAGGCCGAGCAGCGACATCGTCGACGGCGGAACCGAACGACGGGCCAGTTGCTCCGCGTCCAGGCCCTCGCACTTCATCCGCAGGGTCAGGCGGTAGTCCGTCAGAAAGCCCTGGAGCGTCGCGAGCTCACCGTCCGGACCGGTTCCCTCGCTGTTGCGGGGGTCGTCGTCCGGGTCGGCCCACATGTCGGGGTGGACGGTGGCCTGGGTCCATCGTGCGGGTTGATCACTCATGTGCCCCATGCTCGCCGCTAAGTGCCCTGTCTTGCCAGGGGGTTTCGCCCGGGCGGAAAGCGGAGCACCCGGTCACCCGGTCACCTGGTCGGCACCCGGCGTTCCTCGTCGGCCTCGGCGCGCCTTCCGCCGGAGGCGACCACGCGCCCCCTGGACCCGCGCGGCAGCAGCCGGCGGATGAGGCGGGACTCGTAGCGGGGCTGGAGCAGCAGGACCAGGCCCACCGCGCAGACGAACGCGACGCCGAAGAGCATCCAGGACTTGGCGCCCCGCGCCGAGTAGGCCACGATCCCGAACGAGAACAGCGCCGACCAGAAGTACATGAGCAGCACGGCCCGACGGTGCGAGTGGCCGAGCTGGAGCAGGCGGTGGTGGAGGTGCCCCTTGTCGGCGGCGAAGGGGGACATCCCGTTCCAGGTGCGCCTGATGACGGCCAGCACCAGGTCCGCGAGCGGCAGCGCGATGACGGACAGCGGCAGCAGCAACGGAATGTAGACCGGAACCATCGCGGCCGAACCGGACCTGCCGTCCACCGACTGGTTGAGGAGGCTCGGGTCGACCTCACCCGTCACCGAGACCGCGCATCCGGCTATGAGCAGACCGAGCAGCATCGAGCCCGAGTCGCCCATGAAGATCCGGGCCGGGTGGGAGTTGTGGACCAGGAACCCCAGGCACATGCCCGCCAGGATCGCGGAGATCAGCGTGGTGGACGCGGCGGCCTCGATGCCGTAGCCATACCAGAGCCGGTACGCGTACAGGAAGAACGCCGTCGCCGCGATGCCCACCGTGCCGGCGGCCAGTCCGTCGAGGCCGTCGACGAAGTTGACCGCGTTGATGGAGACGACGATCAGTCCCACGGTCAGCAGCGTGCCCTGCCAGTCGGAGAGGTAGATCCCGTCGGTGCCCGGCACCGGGAGCCAGAGGATCGTCAGCCCCTGGAAGACCATCACTCCGGCGGCGAGCACCTGGCCGCCGAGCTTGACCAGCGCGTCGACACCCCATTTGTCGTCGAGCACGCCGAGCAGGCAGATCAGTGCCGCGCCGGACAGCAGCGCCCGTGGCGTCGAGCTCTCGGTGAAGATCTCTTCCAGATGCGGCAGGTGCGAGGCGACCAGCAGTCCGGCCAGCAGACCGCCGAACATGGCCATGCCGCCCAGACGCGGAGTGGGCTCGCGGTGGACGTCGCGCGCCCGGACCTCGGGGACCACCCCGATGGAGATCGCGAACTTTCTTACGGGGCCGGTCAGGATATGGGTCACGGCCGCCGTGACGAACAGCATCAGCAAGTAGTCCCGCACGGGCGGCCTCACAATCCGGCCCAGCGGGCCGATACCTGAGCCCGATCGATGCCCTCGCTGCGCCCCGGCGAGCCTAACTCATGCGGATTTCTGTGCGACGGGGCGTGGGGCGGGGCGGTGGTGGGTGCGGGCGTCGAGCGATACGTACGTCAGTGGGCGGATGTGCCACTCGATGTGCCGACCACCCCGCAGCAGGAGCGTGAACCCGCAGGGTTCGCCGCGATGGAGCGCCCCCAGCGCCTGCACCCAGCCGCCCTGGTCCGCCCAGTGGTGGGCGCGGATCAGTTCGCGCGGGGGGAGGCCGAAGAGGTGGTTCGCCCGGAGCTGTACGCGGACGGCGCGGACGGCCTCCTGGGGCGTGGCCATGATGCGCAGGTCGACCGGCTCGGGGACGAAGCCGGTGGCGGGGCCGTGGCGGAGGACCTCGAACCGGTAACCGTGCTCGACGACCGGCTGTAAGGGGGTGAGGGGCGTACGCATCGTCGACCGTCCGATCGCAAGCGGGCGCGCCAAATGGCGTGCGGGCAGGGGGTAGTTGTTGCGCGGCACGGGAGGCGGGGGTGGGTGGCCCCGCCTGTCATGGCAACGTAGAGCGACGGTAGCGTTACGAAAGGGTGTGGCGCAACCATGCCCCGGGGCAGGGTTGTCGCTGAAACAGGAGAGCCTCCGCCCGGGCCGGGCGGAGGCTCTCCTGCGGAGGACTGGAAGGCGCTACTGGACGAAGTGGTCGAACTCGCCGGCCTTGACGCCCTGGATGAACGCCGCGAACTTGCTGCGGCTCGTCCTGGTCACCGTGCTCGGGTCGTCGCTCTCGCGCACCAGGATGTCCTCGGCCTGCCGCGCCACCTCGACACACTGCTCTCCGCCACCGCCGGAGAACGACGACTTCTGCCACTCGATGTCTGCGCTCATGCTGCGGATTATCACAGGTCTCGTGCGAGGTGGTGAATGAAGCTCCGTGACTCCTCAGGGGCGAGGCTGACTCGCTGGGCGAAGTCGAGTTGCATGCGGTACCGGTTCAGGTCGGCCACCGAATCCAGCTGAACGCCTCCGAATGGAGCGTCGATGTGGACGGTGTCCAGCTGTGGCACGACCCCGCCCGCGTACAGCACGGTCTGTGTCACCTCGACGAACCTCTCGCTGGCGAACGGGATCACGCGTACGGACACGTCCGGCCTGTCGGTCGCCTCCAGGAGGCGCAGCAACTGACCCCGCGCGACCTCACGGCCGCCGACCCGCATGCGGAGACCGGCCTCGTGGATGATGACGTCGAACTTCGGCGGCTCCTCGCGGTCGAGCACGGCCTGCCTGCGCATGCGGTGCTCGACCCTCGCCTCCACCTCGTCCTCGGGCAGTTTGGGCAGTACTCCCTCGAACAGCGCCCGCGCGTACTCCGGCGTCTGGATCAGCCCGGGCAGCGTCACGGACTGGAGGCAGCGCATGTAACCCGCGTGGTGTTCGAGCTCCGCGATGTTCAGGAAGCCCGGCGCGAGGACGCCTCGGTACTCGTCCCACCAAAACTGGCCCCGGTGCTCCCGCGATATGGCGCACAGCGCATCGATCAACGCGGCGTCGTCGCATGCGTAGAAGCTGGCCAGGCGGCGGATTCGTGCCTCGCTGACGCCGATGCGGCCCGCTTCCATGTGGCTGATCTTCGCCTGGTCGGTCGAGATGAGTCCGGCGGCCTCGCGAGCGGTTCGGCCGGCCTGCTCGCGGAGCTTCCTCAGTTCGCAGCCCAAGCGTGCTTGGCGTGCGGTCGGGTTGTCCCTCTGTGGCATGTCACCATCCTTCGCTTCCGCGCAGTCTCGCGCGGTGCGACTGTTCCGGTCCACCCGATCGCGTGAAGTGACAGGGGCAACCTTGCTACGGGGCATTCTGGCGCCCTATGGTCCCAGTGGGCGACGCTCAAAGGCGTCATCGTCCGAAGTGCAGCCACCGGCAAGCGAGTTGAACGCCCCCGGGATCGGCCAATGCCACGGACCACGCCCACCGCACGACGCCCCGGAGACCGCCTCACACAGGGAGACCGCGCCATGACCCCCGTAACCGCTCCTCCGTCACCCGCCTCCTACCTCCCCCAGCGCGGCGAGCGCTACCGGCTCGTCGCACCGAACGCCCCCACCGCCCCCAGGATCGTGCGGGACTTCGTAGGGACGGTGCTGTGGGCCGTCGGGCACGCCCCCCTCGTCGACGACGCCCGGCTCTGTGTGAGCGAGGTCGTCTCCAACACGTACTGCCATACGGACTCGCCGCAGGTCCGGGTGGAGGTCACCGTCAACCACCGGCAGGTGACGGTGTACGTGACGGACGACGAACCCGGCCGCCTGCCTGTGCCGCCCCCGAGCACCCCCGGCGCGGACGCCGGCGCGGACGAGGGCGGGCGGGGGCTGCTCCTTGTCGACACTCTCGCCGCCCGGTGGGGGACCACCGCGTACGGGGCACGGTCACCGCACTCGAAGACCGTGTGGTTCACCCTCTCCGCCGCCGGACGCTGAGGTGCCCGGGGGTGGGGCCGGAGCGGGGTGACCCGCGAGCGTGGCTCACCTCTCCACTGATTTGGACGACCGTCCAGGACTATCGTCCAAATAGGCGGTCGATTTCCGCACGTACACGTATCGGAGAGCGTGATGAACCAATCCTTGTTGGGGACCGTGATCGCGGCACTGCTGGTCTGGGAGGCGCTTCTGCTGATTCCCATGGTTCCGGGGAAGCTGATCGACACGAGGGACTTCTTCCCGCTTCCGCGGTGGCAGTACAACAGCTTCAACGTGTATCTGACTTCCCTCGGGCTCGCCAGCTTCGTGGTGGCCGGGTTCGCCATGGCCGGGCAGCACTGGGCCTTCGTGGCGGCGCTGGTGCTGAGCCTCGGCTACATCGCGGTATTCGCGGCCGACCTCGGCGCGGTCTTCCCTGTCGTGCCCGACCCCCTGCCGGTGCAGCTGCTCGTCCTCGAAGCGATCGCGCTGGCCTCGGCCGGTGTGATCGCCGTGGTCGCGATCCAGGGGGTAGGGCTGTGAGCGACGAGGCCACGGGCGCTTCGCGACGGACGGATACGCGCGAGAAGATCATCGAAGCCGCCGCTTCCCTCATTCCCGAGCTGGGCTGGGGCGATGTGAGCAGTCGGCGGGTGGCGGAGCGCGCGGGGGTGAACACCGGAGTGATCCACTACCACGTGGGGAGCATCGGTGAACTCCGGCGCATCGCCGCGGTACGGAAGATCCGCACCTTCTTCCTCGACCGGATCGAGGAAGCCCTGTCGCAGACGGATCCGGCCGTGGCCGTGGAAACCATGCTCCGTGCGCTGTCCGCCAATGATCCCCGTGATCCGGAACTGCTGCTGCTGTACGAGTCCCTCGTCGCCGCGAGCCGGGATGACGAGCTGCGCGCCGAAATCGCCGGCTTGCTGGCCGAGTTGCGGCAGCGGTTGTGCGACTGGTTCGCGGAGCGGGGGGTCGCGCGCCCGCTCACTGTCGCCGTCACCCTCACGGCGGCGATCGACGGTTATCTGCTCCAGCGGTCGCTCGACCCGTCCGTCGAGCCCGGTCCCCTCATCGAGGGACTGGTCGGCCTGGTCCGGCAGCAGCTCGCAGCCGACGGCTCATGAGACGCGGAAGCGCGAGGGCCGCCTCGCGTACGGGGCGGGCGGGCGCCGTACGCGAGGCGGCCCTCATCAGCTGCCCTGCCGGGAGAGAACCCGGGCACCTTCATGGCGCACCGCCAACTGAACGGGGACGGTGCGGGAGCCCTGCGCGACAACGGCCTTCGGGGCGCTCTTCTCCCGTACGACGAGCAGTCCGGTCAGCACCAGCGCCACGCAGAGCACCGGGCCGAGCGGGTTTCCGGGGGAAATGAACCCCTGCGCGGCAAGTCCGAGGAGACCGCCGGCGGAAAGCACGGCCGCGAGAATGACCTTGCCGAGGTTCATTTCCGATGCCACACCGGAGGGGCGACGGAATTCGAACCGGCCGAAAATTCGAGTGAAGCTGACCAGGAAGAATCCCGAAACGCCGACCCACAGCGGTGCCACCGCGAACCACATCGGGCTGCCGGGCGTCGGCGTCGCGAATCCGAGTCCGACAATTGCGATTCCCGCCGTCATCACGAGCGCGGGCATGTGCCAGAGATACAGCGTCATGAAACGGGCTCCGCACCACTGAAGTACGGCGGTGGCCATGGGGCGTTCCGCGAATCGGGTTATCGCCGGCTTGAGCGTCAGCCAGAGTCCGAGCTGGCCGATGGTCAGCGACATCATCAACGCGGTCGGCGGGCTCATGTTGGAGACCGGGGCCCCGGGCATCCCGATCATGGACGCCGGGTACGGGCCGAAGAACACGGCGGCCGCGGTGAGTCCGAAGCCGACCGCGGCCAGACCCGACGACACCCACGCGTTCCGCATGCGCAGGCCGCCGTCGGCGTAGTGGAACCCGAACTGGTGGGCCGCCAGCCAGACGAACAGGGCGTTCAGGAAACCGATCGCGGGGCTGAACTCGAAGCGCAGCACATCGACGAGCAGGGCGCAGGCGCCGAGGACTGCGATCACGCGCCAGCCGTACCGGCCGTACAACTTGAACATCACCGGGGTGAGCGCGACCACGAGCACATAGACGGCGAGGAACCAGAGCAGTTGGCCGGCTATCTTGCCCGCCATCAGCACCGGCTGCTCCGGCAACCCCGCTCCGATCAACACGTGGGGCAGCAACAGCCACACGGCTGCCAGGGGGACGACCGGCACCAGGAGCCGCGCAATTCTGCTCCGGAGCCAGGTGTTCACCGATTTCACAGATCGGAACGAGAAGAAATTGGCGGCGCCGCCGGCGAAGAACACCATCGGCATGACCTGCGTCAGCCAGGTGACAATCCACCAGCCGGGGCTCGCCAGCGCATTCCCGGTGCTCAAATGCCCATTCTCATAGGCCAGTACGGGCATGAGCCAGTGCTGGGAAATCACGGCCAGCACGCATAGCGCTCTGATGACGTCTATGAATGAATCGCGACCGCGACCGGGCGAATGAGCGTGGGTTTGCTGCATGTAAACATCGTGGCGTCAGCGGGTGATACGCACAGTAAAGCGGCCCCCCGAATCCATCGGGGTGCCAGCACTGCACGCGGTGGTGGGGTTCTCCCTACCACGTACGGCGCACGGCCTCCGCTTGAGGACGGTGCGTTCATCGCCACTCCCGGACACCGAGGCTCTCGGAGCGTGGTCCCGCTACGGCCACCGTGACAACCGCGAGAGCCGCGACCGCGCCGCCGAGCACCATGACCGCCGACACGGACACGCGGTCGAGGACGGCTCCGCCCGCCAGGGCGCCGAGGGCGAAGGTCGCCTGGAAGGACGCGGTGAACAGGACGGACGCCGCTTCGGGGGCGTCGGGGGCGGCCCCGGCGTACCAGGCCTGCGAGCAGACCGGCACCGCACCGTAGGCGACACCCCAGACGATCAGCAGCGCGACGGCTCCGGCCTCCCACCTGCCCAGGACCGGGAGCAGCGCGGTCGCGGTGGCGATCAGGCCCGCGGCGAGGGAGACCGCGAGGCGCGGGCGGCGCGTCACGAGTGCGCCGCCGACGAAGTTGCCGACGATCCCGGCGGCGCCGTAGATCAACAGGAACACCGTGATCAGCGCCGGACCGGCGTGCGTGACCCGTTCCAGGAAGGGGGTGACATAGGTGTACGTCGCGAAGTGGGACAGAACCATGAGAAAGGTGAGGAGCAGGGCGAACCGGGTGCCGGGGCGGGCGAGCACGGCGCGCAGCAGGCTCGCACGGGTGACCCGTACCGGCGGCAAGGGCGGAACTACCAGGAGCATCAGGGCCAGTACGCCCACGCCGAGCGCCCCCAGGACCACGAAGGCCGTCCGCCAGCCGGCCAGGCCGCCGACGAACGTACCGGCGGGGACACCGAGTACGGAGCCCAGCGGGACGGCCGAGAAGATCACCGCTGTCGCGCGGCCGGCCGACGCCGGGCGGACCAGCCGGCCCGCCAGTCCGGCCCCGATGGACCAGAAGCCGCCGATGGTGATCCCGACCAGCACCCGGGAGACCAGGACGAGGCGGTAGTCGGTCGCGGCGGCGACGAGGAAGTCGGCCAGGGCCAGCAGGAGCATGAAGGCACCGAGCATCAGGCGCCGGTCGACGCGCGCCGTCGCCACCGTGACCAAGGGCGCGGAGACGGCGGCGAGGAGTCCGGGCACGGTCATCATCAGGCCCGCCGTGCCGTCCGAGACGGCGAAGTCGGACCCGATCGACGTGAGCAGGCCGATGGGCAGGATCTCGGTGGTGACGATCGCGAAGATGCCCAGCATGACGGAGAGGACGGCGAGCCGGCCGCGTAAAGGGGTGCGGGCCGGGGTGGCGGTCTGTTCGGAGGGGGCGGTGTTTTCGGAGGGGGTGGTGGCCGCGGTGGGGGGCATGGCGGGTGCCGTCCTGTGCTCGGTGACGCGGGGGCTGTTCGCCCCAGTTCACAAGCGGCGGTGGACGGTGTCCGGCAGGTTCGCGACGTCAACGGCGTCGGCCGGGGTCGACGTCGGTTTTTCGCTGGAGGCCAGGCGCTGGAGGCCGGGCGCTGGTGGCCGGGTGTTGGAAGCTGGGCGCTGGTGGCCGGGCACTTCTCGCCGGAGGGCGGAAACGGTGAGGGCCGTCGCTCCCGAGCGGGGGAGTGACGGCCCTTCACCGCGCACCGCGCAGGCGCTTGTGAATCCGTGAACCCAGAAGGTCGCGCCGAATCAGAGAACGCGGACCGCGCCCGACGGCGGGTCGTAGGACAGCGGACGCTGCACCACACCGGTGCTGGAGTTCTGCGCGCCGACGAACTGGCCGTTGCCCACGTAGATCCCGACGTGGTACGCGCTGCCCGCGCCGCCCCAGTACAGGATGTCGCCCGGCTGGAGGTTGCTCAGCGAGACCTGGGTGCCGGCGGTGGACTGGGACTGCGAGACGCGCGGCAGGTCGATGTTGACCGAGCGGAACGCGGCCTGGACGAGGCCGGAGCAGTCCCACGAGTTGGGGCCGGTGCCGCCCGGCACGTACGCGTCGCCGACCTGGGCCTGCGCGAAGGCGATGACAGCGGCGGCGGAGCCGGTCGCGTTCGACGAGGAGGACGAGGAGGAAGAGGACGACGTGGACGCGGCGGTACCGGTGTTGGAGCCGGAGGTCGCGCTGAGCGTCGTGCGGGCGGTGGAGCGGGAGGCGCGCTCGGCGGCCTCCGCCTTGGCCTTGGCGGCCGCCTCGGCCTTCTTCTTGGCCTCTGCCTTGCGGACCGCCTCGGCCTTGGCCTTCTTGGCGGTCTTGGCCGCGGTGGCGGCTGCGGCGTCCTCCTGGGCCTGCGTCTGCAGGTCCTGGGCGACCTGCTGCGTGGCCTGGGCGGACGCGGCGACGGCGGTGGAGAGCCCGGAGGTGATGGTGGGCATCTCGATGGTCTGGGTCACCGGCTCGGCCTGGGCCGGACCGGCAGCGCCTGCGACCGCGATGGTGCTGAGGACGCCACCGGCAACTCCGGCCCGCAGCGCCGTCTTCGAGGCGTTTCGGCGGGGCTTCCGGTGGCTGGGTATGTGAGCGGTGTGGGACATGAGTACTAGCGCTATCAGGGCCTTGGGGCTCCCATCAAGAAACGTGTGTTGCGACACAGTTACGTACGGAATCTGTGAATCCGCTTTCCGTGGGCCCTTATTGACGCCGTAACGGGCAAAGCGGGCACACCTGATCATGGCTGTGATCACGGGCTTTCGGCAATACGCCCGAATTGCCCGCCACTTACCATCCGTTCACACCGATGGCCAAGCCCGCTTTTGTCGGGACCTTGACGGAGTGACGCAGGTCACAGCGTGGCTGCGGGGTGAGGGGCGGATATGCGCCACGCGCTCAAAGTGGCGCCGGGTGAAGGGAGATGTCTCGTTCGTAACGAAGACCAGAAATGGTCATGTGCGTCCACTTTGCGCCCCTCGGCTCCCTCTCCCGGGTGAGGTTCGAGCGGCCGGGAGGGCGCGGGTCCGTCGGGGGAGGGGTGGAATCCGCAGGGGGCCGGCCCGGAGGGATCAAGATCGAGTGGATTCCTCTATCACCCCGGATTGTCCATCGCCAATTTGCTTGGCACGGCCATCTCTTGATAGGGCGGCAGCCGTTTGACCAGCGGTAACAGCATCAGATGTCACGTCTCGTGATCACTCGGCCGCTTCGCGTGTGAAGATCACCGCTCATCCGACTTCATGATCCTTCGTCAGGTGGTGGAGATCACAAAGGCGTTGTCGTACCCCGTGTCGCAGATCACAGGATGGCGGGCATAGGATGCGGGGCAGTCGGGCTTGTGAACTGCCTCACATGTGCACGATCTTGGTGAGGCGGTGAGCCGGTCGCCCGATGCGGTCCAACGGTCAAGGACGACTGGAAGGAGCGAGGAGCGTGAATGCCTACGCGCCCATCCTCGTGCTCGGCGCCCTCGGGGCAGGGTTTGCGATCTTCTCCGTGGTCATGGCCACGCTTATCGGCCCCAAGCGCTACAACCGGGCAAAGCTCGAAGCGTACGAGTGCGGTATCGAACCCACACCCACGCCGGCCGGAGGCGGCCGCTTCCCCATCAAGTACTACCTGACGGCGATGCTCTTCATCGTCTTCGACATCGAGATCGTCTTCCTCTATCCCTGGGCGGTCACCTTCGACGCCCTGGGGATCTTCGGGCTCGTGGAGATGCTGCTCTTCGTGCTCACCGTCTTCGTCGCCTACGCGTATGTGTGGCGTCGCGGCGGCCTGGAATGGGACTGAGGGGCTGAGGGGCACACCATGGGACTCGAAGAGAAGCTGCCCAGCGGCTTCGTGCTGACCACTGTCGAGCAGGCCGCCGGCTGGGTGCGGAAGTCCTCCGTCTTCCCCGCCACCTTCGGCCTCGCCTGTTGCGCCATCGAGATGATGACGACCGGGGCCGGGCGCTACGACCTGGCCCGTTTCGGCATGGAGGTCTTCCGCGGATCGCCGCGACAGGCGGATCTGATGATCGTCGCAGGACGGGTCAGCCAGAAGATGGCTCCCGTCCTGCGTCAGGTCTACGACCAGATGCCCAACCCCAAGTGGGTGATCTCCATGGGGGTTTGCGCATCATCGGGCGGGATGTTCAACAATTACGCCATTGTTCAGGGTGTTGATCACATTGTCCCGGTTGATATCTATTTGCCGGGCTGCCCGCCGCGGCCCGAGATGCTGATGGACGCGATCCTCAAGCTCCACCAGAAGATCCAGGGCTCCAAGCTCGGGGTCAACGCGGAGGAGGCCGCCCGCGAGGCGGAGGACGCGGCACTCAAGGCACTGCCCCTGATCGAGATGAAGGGGCTGCTGCGATGAGCGGGAACGACAACCACGACGAACAGAGCGACAACAACGGTGTGCCCGCGCCGCGCGCGGACACCGGCGAGGCCATCGGCGTACGCAAGGGCATGTTCGGCGCCGACAACGGCGGTGACACCTCCGGCTACGGCGGCCTCGTCCGCACCGTGACCCTGCCGGGCGCCACCTCCCGCCCGTACGGCGGCTGGTTCGACGAAGTCGCCGACGAGCTCGAAGGGGCCCTGGAGGAGCAGGACCTGCTTCCCGGGAACGCCATCGAGAAGACCGTCGTCGACCGCGGCGAGCTCACCTTCCACATCGCCCGCGAACACCTCGTCCGGGTCGCCCGCACCCTGCGCGACGACCCGGCGCTGCGCTTCGAGCTCTGCACGGGGGTGAGCGGCGTCCACTTCCTCGGCGACAAGGGCCGCGAGCTGCACGCCGTCTACCACCTGCGCTCGATCACGCACGGCCGGCTCATCCGGCTGGAGGTGTCGGCCCCGGACAGCGATCCGCACATCCCGTCCCTCGTCGAGGTCTACCCGACCAACGACTGGCACGAGCGCGAGGCCTACGACTTCTTCGGGCTCGTCTTCGACGGGCACCCCGCTCTCACCCGGATCATGATGCCGGACGACTGGCAGGGCTTCCCGCAGCGCAAGGACTACCCGCTCGGCGGCATCGCCGTCGAGTACAAGGGCGCCCAGATCCCGGCTCCGGACCAGCGGAGGTCGTACTCCTGATGTCTACTCCCCACGCAACGCCCCGGGCCACGACCGAGGGGACTGTATATACAGTCACCGGCGGCGACTGGGACGAGGTCGTCGAGTCCGCCGTCAAGTCCGACGACGAGCGCATCATTGTCAATATGGGCCCCCAGCACCCGTCCACGCACGGTGTTCTGCGGCTGATCCTGGAGATCGACGGCGAGACCGTCACCGAGGCCCGCTGCGGCATCGGCTACCTCCACACCGGCATCGAGAAGAACCTCGAATTCCGGAACTGGACGCAGGGCACCACCTTCGTCACGCGCATGGACTACCTGACGCCCTTCTTCAACGAGGCGGCGTACTGCCTGGGCGTCGAGAAGCTCCTCGGCATCGAGGACCAGATCCCCGACCGGGCCAGCGTCCTGCGCGTGCTCCTGATGGAGCTCAACCGGATCTCCTCGCACCTGGTGTGCATCGCCACCGGCGGCATGGAGCTCGGCGCCACCACGATCATGATCTACGGCTTCCGCGATCGTGAACTCGTTCTCGACCTCTTCGAGCTGATCACCGGCCTGCGCATGAACCACGCGTTCATCCGCCCCGGCGGACTCGCCCAGGACCTGCCGCCCGGCGCGATCGACCAGCTCCGCGAGTTCGTGAAGACCATGAAGAAGAACCTGCCGGAGTACGACAAGCTCGCCACCGGCAACCCCATCTTCAAGGCCCGCATGCAGGACGTCGGCTATCTCGACCTGACCGGCTGCATGGCACTCGGTGTCACCGGCCCGATGCTGCGCTCCGCCGGACTCCCGCACGACCTGCGCAAGACCGATCCCTACTGCGGGTACGAGAACTACGAGTTCGACGTCCCCACCGCCGACAGCTGCGACGCCTACGGCCGCTTCCTCGTCCGCCTGGAAGAGATGCGCCAGTCGCTGCGGATCGTCGAGCAGTGCATCGACCGGCTCGCCCCCGGTCCCGTGATGGTCGCCGACAAGAAGATCGCCTGGCCGGCCCAGCTCGCGCTCGGCCCGGACGGACTCGGCAACTCGCTCGACCACATCAAGAAGATCATGGGCACCTCCATGGAGGCCCTGATCCACCACTTCAAGCTGGTGACCGAGGGCTTCCGGGTCCCGGCCGGGCAGGTGTACACCGCGGTCGAGTCGCCCAAGGGCGAACTCGGCGTGCACGTCGTCTCGGACGGCGGCACCCGCCCCTACCGGGTCCACTTCCGCGACCCGTCCTTCACCAACCTCCAGGCCATGGCGGCGATGTGCGAGGGCGGCCAGGTCGCCGACGTCATCGTCGCCGTCGCGTCCATCGACCCCGTGATGGGAGGCGTCGACCGGTGACCGAAGCACGTCAGGAAGTCAGTCTGGGGATGCCGCAGCTCCCCGCCCCCGCCTACCCGGCCGAGGTGCGCGCCAGGCTCGAAGCGGACGCGAAGGAGGTGATCGCCCGCTACCCCGGCAGCCGCTCCGCCCTGCTTCCCCTGCTGCACCTGGTGCAGTCCGAGGAGGGCTACGTATCCCGTACCGGCATGGCGTTCTGCGCCGAGCTGCTCGGCCTCACCACCGCCGAGGTCACCGCGGTCGCCACCTTCTACACGATGTACCGGCGCAGGCCGAGCGGTGAATACCAGGTCGGCGTCTGCACCAACACGCTGTGCGCGGTGATGGGCGGCGACGCGATCTTCGACCGGCTCAAGGAGCACCTCGGCGTCGGCAACGACGAGACGACCGAGGACGGCAAGATCACCCTCGAACACATCGAGTGCAACGCGGCCTGCGACTTCGCCCCCGTGGTGATGGTCAACTGGGAGTTCTTCGACAACCAGACGCCCGAGAGCGCGACCCGCATGGTCGACGACCTGATCGCCGGGCGCACCGTCGAACCCACCCGCGGCGCCCCGATCTGCTCGTACAAGGAGACCGCCCGGATCCTGGCCGGCTTCCCCGACGAGCGCCCCGGCGCCGTCGAGGCGTCCGGCGGCGCGGGCCCCGCCTCGCTGATCGGCCTCCGCCTCGCCAAGGGCGAGGAGCCGCACCCGCGCGTCGTCGCCCCGCGCGGCGAGCGCCCTGGCGGCTCCCAGCCCCACGACCCGTCGCCGTCCGAGCACCTCAGCTCGCACGACGCACCGCAGCAGACCTCGGCCTCCGACCCGGACCACCCGGCCGGCCCGACAGCCGAGGAGGGGGAGTGATGACGTTGGCGACCGAGATCAACGACAACGGAAGCGGCAACGGGAACGGGGGCAGCCCCGAGAAGCTGCTCGCCCCCGTCCTCTCCGCCTTCTGGGACGAGCCGGAATCCTGGACCCTGGACACCTACCGCCGCCACGACGGATACGAGGGCCTGCGCAAGGCCCTCGCCATGGCTCCGGACGACCTCATCGCCTACGTCAAGGACTCCGGCCTGCGCGGCCGCGGCGGCGCGGGCTTCCCCACCGGGATGAAGTGGCAGTTCATCCCGCAGGGCGACGGCAAACCGCACTATCTGGTTGTCAACGCCGACGAATCGGAACCGGGCACCTGCAAGGACATCCCGCTCCTGTTCGCCAACCCGCACAGCCTCATCGAGGGCATCGTGATCGCCTGTTACGCGATCCGTTCGTCGCACGCGTTCATCTACTTGCGCGGTGAGGTCGTCCCCGTGCTGCGACGTCTGCACGAGGCCGTACGAGAGGCGTACGAGGCGGGCTATCTGGGGACGAACATCCTGGGCTCGGGGCTCGATCTGGAACTCACGGTGCACGCCGGTGCCGGCGCGTACATCTGTGGTGAGGAAACCGCGCTGCTCGACTCTCTCGAAGGACGGCGTGGCCAGCCCCGGCTGCGACCTCCCTTCCCCGCGGTCGCCGGTCTGTACGCCTGCCCCACTGTGGTGAACAACGTCGAGTCCATCGCCTCGGTTCCCGCGATCCTGAACCGGGGCAAGGACTGGTTCAAGTCGATGGGCAGCGAGAAGTCCCCGGGCTTCACGCTGTATTCGCTCAGCGGGCACGTCGCCGGCCCCGGCCAGTACGAGGCGCCGCTCGGCATCACCCTGCGCCAGCTGCTCGACATGAGCGGCGGCATGCGCCCCGGCCACCGGCTGAAGTTCTGGACCCCGGGCGGCTCGTCGACCCCGATGTTCACCGACGAGCACCTCGACGTACCGCTCGACTACGAGGGCGTCGGCGCCGCCGGATCCATGCTCGGCACCAAGGCGCTCCAGTGCTTCGACGAGACCACCTGCGTGGTGCGGGCCGTCACCCGCTGGACCGAGTTCTACGCCCACGAGTCCTGCGGCAAGTGCACGCCCTGCCGTGAAGGCACCTACTGGCTCGTCCAGTTGCTCCGCGACATCGAGGCGGGCAAGGGACAGATGTCCGACCTCGACAAGCTGAACGACATCGCCGACAACATCAACGGCAAGTCCTTCTGCGCCCTCGGCGACGGCGCCGCCTCGCCGATCTTCTCCTCGCTGAAGTACTTCCGCGAGGAGTACGAGCAGCACATCACGGGCAAGGGCTGCCCCTTCGATCCCGCCAGGTCGACCGTCTGGGCCGACGACAAGAACGCTCACCAGGGGGTGAACGCATGACAGTCACCACGAGTGCGCCCTCCGGGGGCGGCGAGGCGGCCATCCCGCCCGAGGACCTGGTCACGCTGACCATCGACGGCATCGAGATCAGCGTGCCCAAGGGCACCCTGGTCATCCGGGCCGCCGAACTCCTCGGCATCGAGATCCCGCGCTTCTGCGACCACCCGCTCCTCGACCCGGCCGGCGCCTGCCGCCAGTGCATCGTCGAGGTCGAGGGCCAGCGCAAGCCGATGGCGTCCTGCACCATCACCTGCACCGACGGCATGGTCGTCAGGTCGCAGCTCACCTCGCCGGTCGCCGAGAAGGCCCAGAAGGGTGTGATGGAGCTGCTGCTCATCAACCACCCGCTGGACTGCCCGGTCTGCGACAAGGGCGGCGAGTGCCCGCTGCAGAACCAGGCGATGTCGCACGGCGACGCGGACTCCCGTTTCGACGGCAAGAAGCGGACCTACGAGAAGCCCGTCGCGATCTCCACCCAGGTGCTGCTGGACCGTGAGCGCTGCGTGCTCTGCGCGCGCTGCACCCGGTTCTCCAACCAGGTGGCGGGCGACCCGATGATCGAGCTGATCGAGCGCGGCGCGCTCCAGCAGGTCGGTACCGGCGAGGGCGACCCGTTCGAGTCGTACTTCTCCGGGAACACCATCCAGATCTGCCCGGTCGGGGCGCTGACCTCGGCGGCGTACCGATTCCGCTCCCGCCCCTTCGACCTGGTCTCGTCGCCGTCGGTGTGCGAGCACTGCGCGGGCGGCTGCGCGACCCGCACCGACCACCGGCGCGGCAAGGTCATGCGGCGGCTCGCCGCCGACGACCCCGAGGTCAACGAGGAGTGGGTCTGCGACAAGGGCCGCTTCGGCTTCCGTTACGCGCAGCAGCGGGACCGGCTCACCACTCCTCTGGTACGCAACGCGGACGGCGTCCTGGAGCCCGCGGGCTGGCCCGAGGCGCTGGCCGCCGCGGCCGCGGGTCTGTCCGCCGCGCGCGGCCGGACCGGGGTGCTCACCGGCGGCCGGCTGACCGTCGAGGACGCCTACGCGTACAGCAAGTTCGCCCGGATCGCCCTGGACACCAACGACATCGACTTCCGGGCCCGGGTCCACAGCAGCGAGGAGGCCGACTTCCTGGCCGCCCGCGTGGCCGGGCGCGGCCGGGACCTGGACGGCACGGGAGTCACGTACACCTCGCTGGAGAAGGCCCCGACGGTGCTGCTGGTCGGGTTCGAGTCGGAGGAGGAGGCGCCCGGCGTCTTCCTGCGGCTGCGCAAGGCCAACCGCAAGCACGGGCAGCGCACGTTCGCCGTCGCCTCGCACGCCACCCGCGGTCTCGACAAGGCGGGCGGCACGCTGCTGCCCGCTGCCCCCGGCACCGAGACCGAGTGGCTGGACGCGATCGCGGGCGGTGTCGGCCTCGACGGCGACGGCGCCGCGGCGGCCGAGGCGCTGCGGAGCGAGGGCGCCGTGATCGTGGTCGGTGAGCGGCTGGCCGCGGTGCCGGGCGGGCTCACCGCCGCGGTACGCACGGCCACCGCGACCGGGGCCGCGCTGGTGTGGATCCCGCGCCGGGCCGGCGAGCGCGGCGCGGTGGAGGCGGGCGCGCTCCCGTCGCTGCTGCCCGGCGGCCGTCCGGCGACCGACCCGCGGGCCAGGGACGAGGTGGCGGCTGTCTGGGGCGTCGCCGAACTCCCGTCCCGCTTCGGCCGCGACACCGACCAGATGGTCGAGGCCGCGGCCACCGGCGAACTGGCCGCGCTGGTCGTCGCCGGGGTCCAGACCGTGGACCTGCCGGACCCGGCACGGGCCCTGGAGGCCCTGGACCAGGTCGGCTTCCTGGTCTCCCTGGAGCAGCGGCCCAACGAGGTCACCGAGCGCGCCGACGTGGTGTTCCCGGTCGCCGCGGTGGCCGAGAAGTCCGGCACCTTCCTCAACTGGGAGGGCCGGGCGCGGATGTTCGAGGCCGCGCTGAAGCCCGAGCAGATGACGCGCGCGCTCGCGCCGGGCGACGCCCGGGTGCTGCACATGCTGGCCGACACCATGGACGTCCACTTCGCGCTGCCGGACCTGAAGTCCGTACGGCGTGAGCTGGACCGGCTCGGCGGCTGGAGCGGTACGCACGCCACCGACCCGAACGAGCCGGCCCGGCCGCTGCCCAGGCCCGGCGACGGCGAGGCGGTCCTCGCGGGCCACCGGATGCTGCTCGACCTGGGCCGGCTCCAGGAGGGCGACGAGGCGCTGGCCGGCACCCGGCACGCCGCGGTCGCCCGGCTGTCCGCCGCGACCGCCGCCGAGACGGGTGTGAAGGACGGCGATCTGCTGGCCGTCACCGGCCCGGCGGGCAGCGCCGCATTCCCGCTGAAGGTCACGGACATGCCGGACCGGGTGGTCTGGGTGCCGCTGAACTCCGCCGGGCGGGGAGTGCCGGCCGACACCGGTGCCCGGCCCGGCGGTCTGGTCCGGATCGGCCCCGCCGCACCGGGTACTCCCGACGTCACACCGGAGGTGGGGGCGTGACTGCCTTCGCTCAACTGGCCGCGGCACCGCACAGTGCCGTACTCGCCGCCGAGGATCTGTCGATGTTCGGCACCGACCCGTGGTGGCTCGTCGTCATCAAGGCGGTGTTCTGTTTCGCGTTCCTGATGGTGACCGTGCTCTTCTCCATCGTGTGGGAGCGCAAGGTCGTCGCCTGGATGCAGCTGCGCATCGGACCCAACCGGCACGGTCCCTGGGGCATGCTCCAGTCGCTCGCCGACGGCATCAAGCTGATGCTGAAGGAGGACCTGGTCGTCAAGCGGGCCGACAAGGTCGTGTACGTGCTCGCGCCGATCGTCGCGGCCATCCCGGCCTTCATGGCGATCGCCGTGATCCCGTTCGGCCCGTCCGGCAACGAGGTCTCGATCTTCGGCCACCGCACCACGATGCAGCTCACCGACCTGCCGATCGCGATGCTCTACATCCTCGCGGTCGCCTCGGTCGGGATCTACGGCATCGTGCTGGCCGGCTGGTCGTCCGGATCGACGTACCCGCTCCTGGGCGGTCTGCGCTCCTGCGCGCAGATGATCAGCTACGAGATCGCCATGGGCGCCGCGTTCGCCTCGGTCTTCCTCTACTCCGGGTCGATGTCGACATCGAAGATCGTGGAGGCGCAGCAGGACCGCTGGTTCATCCTGCTGCTGCCGGTCTCGTTCATCATCTACATCGTCACGATGGTCGGCGAGACCAACCGCGCCCCGTTCGACATGCCGGAGTCCGAGGGCGACCTGGTCGGCGGCTTCAACACCGAGTACTCCTCGATCAAGTTCGCGATGTTCATGCTCGCCGAGTACGTCAACATGGTCACCGTCTCCGCGGTCGCCACGACCCTGTTCCTGGGCGGCTGGCGGGCCCCGTGGCCGATCAGCACCTTCTGGGAGGGCGCGAACCACGGCTGGTGGCCGATGCTCTGGTTCGTCGTCAAGGTCCAGCTGCTGCTGTTCTTCTTCATCTGGCTGCGCGGCACGCTGCCCCGGGTCCGTTACGACCAGCTGATGAAGCTCGGCTGGAAGGTCCTGATCCCGGTCTCCGTGGTCTGGCTGATGCTGGTCGCGACGGTGCGGGCGCTGCGCAACGAGGGCTACGACTTCTCGAAGATCGTGCTGTACGTGGCCGGGGCCGTGATCGCGATCCTGCTGATCTCCTTCGTCGTCGACATCTTCCGCGACAAGAAGGGCCGGGCCGTCGAGGCGGAGGCCGGACCGGAGCCGGCGTTCGACCCGATGGCGGGCGGATTCCCGGTGCCGCCGCTGCCCGGACAGACCCTGCCGCCGGTGCCGCGCCGCAGGCCGCGGGGCGAGCGGGAGCTCGTTGTCAGTGGCGGGTCGGATACTCAGAGTGACGGAAATTCGAGTGACGGAAAGGAGGCCGACGGTGTCTGAGTCACCAGAGTCCTCGGGGACTTCGGGAGCCTCGGGGTCCTCGGGGTCCTCGGAGGAGAAGTTCCAGAACCCCGTCGCCGGCTTCGGCGTGACCTTCAAGGCCATGTTCAAGAAGCGGCTGACCGAGCAGTATCCGGAAACGCCGAAGGTGACGGCGCCGCGCTTCCACGGCCGGCACCAGCTCAACCGTCACCCGGACGGTCTGGAGAAGTGCGTCGGCTGCGAGCTGTGCGCCTGGGCCTGCCCGGCGGACGCGATCTACGTCGAGGGCGCGGACAACACCGAGGAGGAGCGCTACTCCCCGGGTGAGCGCTACGGCCGCGTCTACCAGATCAACTACGCGCGCTGCATTCTCTGCGGACTGTGCATCGAGGCCTGCCCGACCCGGGCGCTGACGATGACCAATGAGTTCGAGCTCGCCAACACCACTCGCGAGAGCCTCATCTACACCAAGGACGAGCTGCTCGCGGGCCTGGAGGAGGGCATGGTCGACACCCCGCACGCGATCTTCCCCGGGATGGACGAACAGGACTACTACCGGGGCCTCGTCACCGAGGCGGCGCCCGGTACGGAGCCCCAGATCGCCGTCTCCAAGGGTGAGAAGCCGGCCGACGGGCACAGCGAGAACAACGGCTCGGCGCAGGAGGTGGGCGCATGACCGGCCTGGCCGCCGCGGCCTTCCAGACCTCGACCGGCGAGGCCGTCCAGTTCTGGGTGCTCGGCATCGTCGCCGTGATCGGCGCGCTGTCCACCGTACTGATGAAGAAGGCCGTGCACAGCGCGCTGAGCCTCGCCGGGACCATGATCGTCCTGGCGGTGTTCTACCTCGCCAACGGCGCCTATTTCCTGGGCATCGTCCAGATCGTCGTCTACACCGGCGCGATCATGATGCTGTTCCTCTTCGTGGTCATGCTCGTCGGTGTCACCGCGGCCGACTCGCTGAAGGAGACCCTGAAGGGCCAGCGCTGGCTGGCCGCGGGCTGCGGGCTCGGCTTCGGCGTCCTGTTGATCGCCGGCATCGGCAACGCCTCGCTCACCAGCTTCAACGGGCTCGGCACCGCCAACACCGAGCACGGCGGAAACGTGGAGGGGCTGGCCAGCCTCATCTTCACCAAGTACGTCTTCGCCTTCGAGATCACCGGCGCCCTGCTGATCACGGCGACGGTCGGCGCGATGGTGCTCACCCACCGGGAGCGCACCGAACGGGCCAAGAACCAGCGGGAGATGTCCGAGGAGCGCGTACGCGGCAAGCAGCTCCCGCCGCTGCCCGCGCCCGGTGTCTACGCCCGGCACAACGCCGTGGACATCCCGGGTCTGCTCCCGGACGGCACGCCTTCCGAGCTCACCGTCATGCAGACGCTGCGCAACCGCGGTCAGATCCGCGATGTCTCGAACGAGTCGCTGGACCAGCTCAAGGCGCTGGAGCAGCGCTCCGGGGAACGGCTCGGCCGTGACAACGAAGAAGAGGAGGTCGCCAAGTGAATCCGGTCAACTACCTCTATCTCGCAGCCCTGCTGTTCACCATCGGCGCGGCCGGGGTGCTGATCCGGCGGAACGCGATCGTGGTGTTCATGTGCGTGGAGCTGATGCTCAACGCCTGCAACCTCGCGTTCGTGACCTTCTCCCGGATGCACGGCAATCTCGACGGCCAGATCATCGCCTTCTTCACGATGGTCGTCGCCGCGGCGGAGGTCGTGGTCGGGCTCGCGATCATCGTGTCGGTGTTCCGTTCCCGCCACTCGGCCTCGGTCGACGACGCCAGCCTGATGAAGCTGTAAGGGGACGTTGAATCGTGGAGAACCTGATCGCGCTGCTCGTCGCGGCGCCCCTGCTCGGAGCGGCGGTCCTGCTCTGCGGCGGCCGACGGCTGGACCGCGCCGGACACTGGGTCGGCACCCTGCTCGCCGCCGCGTCGTTCGTCATCGGTGTCGTGCTCTTCCTCGACATGCTGGGGAAGGGCGCGGAGGACCGGGCGCTGCACCAGAAGCTGTTCAGCTGGATCCCGGTCGAGGGCTTCCAGGCCGATGTGGCCTTCCAACTGGACCAGTTGTCGATGACGTTCGTGCTGCTGATCACCGGTGTGGGCACCCTGATCCACATCTACTCGATCGGCTACATGGAGCACGACGAGCGCCGGCGCCGTTTCTTCGGCTATCTGAACCTGTTCCTCGCGGCGATGCTGATCCTGGTCATCGCCGACAACTACCTGCTGCTGTACGTCGGGTGGGAGGGCGTCGGTCTGGCGTCGTACCTGCTCATCGGCTTCTGGCAGCACAAGCCCAGCGCGGCCACCGCCGCCAAGAAGGCGTTCCTGGTCAACCGCGTCGGCGACATGGGCCTGTCGATCGCGATCATGCTGATGTTCACCACCTTCGGCACCTTCGCCTTCGGCCCGGTCCTCGAAGCGACGGGGGAGACGAGCGAGGGCAAGCTGACGGCGATCGGCCTGATGCTGCTGCTCGCGGCCTGCGGCAAGTCGGCCCAGGTGCCGCTGCAGTCCTGGCTCGGTGACGCGATGGAGGGCCCGACCCCGGTCTCGGCCCTCATCCACGCCGCGACCATGGTGACCGCGGGCGTCTACCTCATCGTCAGGTCCGGCGCGATCTTCAACGCCGCGCCGGACGCGCAACTGGTCGTCGTGATCGTCGGAGCGGTCACACTGCTCTTCGGTGCGATCGTCGGTTGCGCGAAGGACGACATCAAGAAGGCCCTCGCCGGGTCGACGATGTCGCAGATCGGCTACATGATCCTGGCCGCCGGGCTCGGCCCGATCGGCTATGTCTTCGCGATCATGCACCTGGTGACGCACGGCTTCTTCAAGGCCGGGCTCTTCCTCGGCGCCGGTTCGGTCATGCACGGCATGAACGACGAGGTCGACATGCGGAAGTTCGGCGGCCTGCGGAAGTACATGCCGGTCACCTTCATCACCTTCGGCCTCGGCTACCTGGCGATCATCGGCTTCCCCGGTCTGTCCGGCTTCTTCTCCAAGGACAAGATCATCGAGGCGGCCTTCGCCAAGGGCGGCACCGAGGGCTGGATCCTCGGCTCGGTGGCCCTGCTGGGCGCCGCGATCACCGCGTTCTACATGACGCGGGTGATGCTGCTGACGTTCTTCGGCGAGAAGCGCTGGCAGCCCACAGCGTCTGATAGCGGCTCCGCCGCGGGGTCGGGCCACGAGCCGCATCCGCACGAGTCCCCGAAGTCGATGACCATCCCCATGATCATCCTGGCGTTCGGTTCGGTCTTCGCCGGAGGCTTCTTCTCCATCGGTGACCGCTTCCTCAACTGGCTGGAGCCGGTCACCGGCCACAGCCACGGACACGCCCCGGTCAGCGCCACGACCGTCACCGCCGCCACCATGGTGGTGCTCGTCATCGGCGTCGCCATCGCCTGGGCGATGTACGGACGCAAGCCCGTGCCCGTCGTCGCCCCGCGCGGCTCGCTGCTCACCCGGGCCGCCCGCCGCGATCTCCTCCAGGACGACTTCAACCACGTGGTCCTGGTCCGCGGCGGCGAGCACCTCACCCGCTCCCTGGTGTACGTCGACCACACCCTGGTCGACGGCGTCGTCAACGGCACGGCGGCCTCGATGGGCGGACTCTCCGGCCGGCTGCGCAAGCTGCAGAACGGCTACGCCCGCTCCTACGCGGTCTCGATGTTCGGCGGTACAGCGATTGTCATCGCCGCGACCCTGCTGATGAGGGCGGTCTGATCACCATGTCCTTTCCCCTCCTGACAGCGACGGCGGCGCTCCCGGCGATCGGCGCGGTCGCCACCGCCGCCGTCCCGGCCGCCCGGCGCACCACCGCCAAATGGCTGGCGCTGGTCTTCTCGCTCGCCACCCTCGTCCTGGCGGGCATCGCGCTCGCCCGCTTCGAGCCCGGCGGCGACCGCTACCAGCTCACCGAATCGCACGCCTGGATCAAGGACTTCGGCGTCCGGTACGAACTGGGCGTGGACGGCATCGGGGTGGCGCTCATGGCGCTCACCGCCCTGCTGATCCCCTTCGTCATCCTGGCCGGCTGGCACGACGCCGACCCCCTGGAGACGAAGTCCTCGCGCTGGCGCCCGACCCAGGGCTTCTTCGCCCTGATCCTGATGGTCGAGGCGATGGTGATCCTCTCCTTCGAGGCCACCGACGTCTTCCTCTTCTACATCCTCTTCGAAGCCATGCTCATCCCGATGTACTTCCTCATCGGCGGCTTCGGGGACCGGGCGCACGCCGGCAGCGACGAGAACGCGGCGGCGCAACGCTCCTACGCCGCGGTGAAGTTCCTGCTCTACAACCTGGTCGGCGGGCTCATCATGCTGGCCGCAGTGATCGGGCTCTATGTGGTCGCGGGGACGTTCTCGCTCTCCGAGATCGCCGAGGCCCGCGCCAACGGCTCGCTCTCCATGGCGACCGGCACCGAGCGCTGGCTATTCCTCGGGTTCTTCTTCGCCTTCGCGGTGAAGGCCCCGCTGTGGCCGCTGCACACCTGGCTGCCCAACGCGATGGGCGAGGCGACCTCCCCGGTCGCCGTCCTGATCACCGCGGTCGTCGACAAGGTCGGCACGTTCGCGATGCTCCGCTTCTGCCTCCAGCTCTTCCCGGAGGCCAGCAAGTGGGCGACGCCGGTGATCATCGTCCTGGCGCTGATCAGCATCGTGTACGGGGCGCTGCTCGCCGTCGGCCAGCGCGACATCAAGCGCCTGATCGCCTACGCGTCGATCTCGCACTTCGGCTTCATCATCCTGGGCATCTTCGCGATGACCAGCCAGGGCCAGTCCGGCGCCACGCTCTACATGGTCAACCACGGGATCTCGACCGCCGCGCTGATGCTGGTGGCGGGCTTCCTGATCACCCGGCGCGGTTCGCGGCTCATCGCCGACTACGGCGGGGTGCAGAAGGTGGCGCCGATCCTGGCCGGCACCTTCCTGATCGGCGGTCTGGCCACCCTGTCGCTGCCCGGACTCGCCCCGTTCGTCAGTGAGTTCCTGGTCCTGGTCGGCGCGTTCAGCGCGTACCCGGCGGCGGGCATCGTCGCCACGACCGGCATCGTGCTCGCCGCGCTCTACGTCCTCGTCCTCTACCAGCGGACGATGACCGGCCCGGTGAAGGCCGAGGTCCAGGGCATGGCGGACCTCAAGGTCCGGGAGCTGGTGGTGGTCCTCCCGCTGATCGCGCTGCTGCTCTTCCTGGGGGTCTATCCGAAGCCGCTGACGGAGATCGTCAACCCGGCGGTGCAGCACACCATGTCGGACGTCCAGAAGAAGGACCCCCAGCCTGAGGTGGAGGCCGCCAAGTGAGCGCAACAGCTGTCCACAGCCTGTGGACAATGGCGGGCGGGGTGACATCGGCCGCCCCGGTCGAGAAGTTCAAGGCACCGGTCATCGAGTACACCCAGCTGGCCCCGGTCCTCATTGTGATCGGTGTCGCCGTCGTGGGCGTACTCGTCGAGGCCTTCGTGCCGCGCCGGGCCCGTTATTACACGCAGGTCTTCCTCACGGTCGTCGCCCTGGCCGCCGCGTTCGCCGCAGTCGTCGGACTGGCGGCCGGCGGATACGGCACGACGAAGGCGCACATCGCCGCGATGGGCGCCATCGCGATCGACGGGCCGACGCTCTTCCTGCAGGGCACCATCCTGCTGACCTCACTGGTCGCTGTCTTCACTTTCGCCGAACGTCGGCTCGACCCCGCCGCGCACGGCAAGCATGTCGACTCCTTCGCCGCCCAGGCCGCCTCGGTCCCCGGCAGCGACAGCGAGAAGGCCGCGGTCAAGGCCGGCTTCACCACCACCGAGGTCTTTCCGCTGGTCCTCTTCTCGGTGGCCGGCATGCTGGTCTTCCCCGCGGCCAACGATCTGCTGACGCTCTTCGTGGCCCTGGAGGTCTTCTCCCTCCCGCTCTACCTCCTGTGCGCCGTCGCCCGCCGCAAGCGGCTGATGTCGCAGGAGGCCGCGGTGAAGTACTTCCTGCTCGGTGCCTTCTCCTCGGCGTTCCTGCTCTTCGGGATCGCCCTGCTCTACGGGTACGCGGGCTCCGTCTCGTACGCGGCCATCGCCGACGTGGTCGACGGCGCCGTCACGAAGATCGATCCCGCGCTCGCCGACACCATGGGCAACGACGCGCTGCTCCTGATCGGCGGCGCGATGATCCTGACCGGGCTGCTCTTCAAGGTCGGCGCCGTCCCGTTCCACATGTGGACCCCGGACGTCTACCAGGGCGCCCCGACCCCGGTCACCGGCTTCATGGCCGCGGCCACCAAGGTCGCCGCGTTCGGCGCGCTGCTGCGTCTGCTGTACGTGGTGCTGCCGGGCCTCGCCTGGGACTGGCGTCCGGTCATGTGGGCCGTCGCGATCGTCACGATGCTGGGCGGTGCGATCGTCGCCATCACCCAGACCGACATCAAGCGGCTGCTGGCCTACTCCTCGATCGCCCACGCCGGATTCATCCTCGCCGGTGTGATCGCCACGACCCCGGACGGCATCTCGTCGGTCCTCTTCTACCTGGGCGCGTACTCCTTCGTGACGGTCGGCGCGTTCGCCGTCGTCACCCTGGTGCGCGACGCGGGCGGCGAGGCGACGCATCTGTCGAAGTGGGCCGGACTCGGCCGGCGCTCGCCGCTGGTCGCCGCGGTCTTCGCGGTGTTCCTGCTGGCCTTCGCCGGTATCCCGCTCACCTCCGGGTTCTCCGGAAAGTTCGCCGTGTTCAAGGCGGCGGCGGACGGCGGCGCGGGCGGACTGGTCGTGGTCGGTGTGATCTCCTCGGCGATCGCCGCGTTCTTCTACATCCGGGTCATCGTGCTGATGTTCTTCAGCGAGCCGAAGGCGGACGGCCCCACGGTCGCCGTCCCGTCGCCGCTGACGATGACGACGATCGCGGTGGGTGTCGCGGTCACGCTGGTGCTGGGGCTGGCCCCGCAGTACTTCCTGGACCTGGCGAGCCAGGCGGGAGTCTTTGTGAGGTAGCGCACTGACGCACAGCAGCGACCGCCGCCGGACGGGCTTGAGAAGTCAAGCCCGTCCGGCGTTGTCGTACGCGGCGCCTATCGTGGCAGGGGACGGCGGCAACACGGACCAGAGCGGGACGGACCCGGGGGACAGAGCAGATGGGCACGACGGGCGGGACCATGGATGTGACCGAGAGCGACGCACGGCGGACGCTGCACAAGGTATTCGGGTACGACGCGTTCCGCGGCGAGCAGGAAGCGATCGTCGACCATGTGGTGGCCGGCGGCGACGCCGTCGTGCTCATGCCGACCGGCGGCGGCAAGTCCCTCTGCTACCAGATCCCCGCCCTGGTCAGAGCGGGTACGGGCATCGTCGTCTCGCCCCTGATCGCCCTGATGCAGGACCAGGTGGACGCGCTGCGGGCGCTCGGCGTCCGGGCCGGCTTCATCAACTCCACGCAGGACTTCGACGAGCGCCGCTCGATGGAGGCCCAGTTCGTCGCCGGTGAGCTCGACCTGCTCTACCTGGCCCCGGAGCGGCTCCGCCTGGACTCCACGCTCGCACTGCTCTCGCGCGCCGAGATCTCCGTCTTCGCGATCGACGAGGCGCACTGTGTCGCCCAGTGGGGCCACGACTTCCGCCCGGACTATCTGACCCTCTCCGTCCTCGGCGAGCGCTGGCCCGACGTGCCGCGCATCGCCCTGACGGCGACCGCGACCGACGCGACGCACCAGGAGATCACCCAGCGTCTGGGCATGCCCGACGCCAAGCACTTCGTCGCCAGTTTCGACCGGCCCAACATCCAGTACCGGATCGTGCCGAAGGCCGACCCGAAGAAGCAGCTGCTCTCCTTCCTCAAGGACGAGCACGCCGGGGACGCGGGCATCGTCTACTGCCTCTCGCGCAACTCGACGGAGAAGACCGCCGAGTACCTCTGCCGCAACGGCATCGAGGCCGTCCCGTACCATGCGGGGCTCGACGCGGGCACCCGCGCCGTCCACCAGTCCCGGTTCCTGCGCGAGGAGGGCCTGGTCGTCGTCGCGACCATCGCCTTCGGCATGGGCATCGACAAGCCCGACGTACGCTTTGTCGCCCACCTCGACCTGCCGAAGTCCGTCGAGGGCTACTACCAGGAGACCGGCCGCGCCGGCCGTGACGGGCAGCCGTCCACGGCCTGGATGGCTTACGGACTCCAGGACGTCGTCCAGCAGCGCAAGCTCATCCAGGGCGGCGAGGGCGACGAGGCGTTCCGCCGCCGCGCCGCCTCCCACCTGGACTCGATGCTTGCCCTGTGCGAGACGGTGCGCTGCCGCCGCGCCCAGCTCCTGACGTACTTCGGCCAGGAGCCCGCCACGACGGACTGCGGCAACTGCGACACCTGCCTCACCCCGCCCGAGAGCTGGGACGGCACGGTGGCCGCGCAGAAGCTGCTGTCGACCGTGGTGCGGCTGAAGCGGGAGCGCGGGCAGAAGTTCGGCGCGGGCCAGATCATCGACATCCTGCTCGGCCGCAAGACGGCCAAGGTCATCCAGTTCGACCACGACCAGCTCTCGGTCTTCGGCATCGGCGAGGAGCTGGCCGAGGCTGAATGGCGGGGCGTCGTACGACAGTTGCTCGCCCAGGGGCTGATCGCGGTCGAGGGCGAGTACGGCACGCTGGTGCTCACCGAGGAGAGCGGCTCCGTGCTCGGCCGGCAGCGCGAGGTGCTGCTGCGCAAGGAGGCGCCGAAGCCCGCGTCGCGTGCCACGAAGGCCGAACGCAAGTCGAAGTCGCAGGCGGCAGTCGCCGAGCTGACCCCCGAGGCCGTCCCGGTCTTCGAGGCGCTGCGGGCCTGGCGGGGCGCCCAGGCGAAGGAGCAGGGCGTCCCGGCGTACGTCATCTTCCACGACGCGACCCTGCGCGAGATCGCCACGGTCCGGCCGGACTCGGTGTCCGGGCTGGGCGGGATCAGCGGCCTGGGCGAGAAGAAGCTGGCGACGTACGGGGAGGGGGTGCTGGAGGTGCTGGCTTCGCTCGGGGAGGCGGGCCCGGTGGCGGAGACCCCGGCCCCCGAAGCCGGCCCCGCACCGGCCCAGAAGACCCCGGCGGCCCCGGCCCTGAAAGTCGTACCGGCTCCGGCGGCCCCCGAAGCCGACCCCGAATTCGGCTGGGACGAGGAGCCGCCCGAGTACGAGTGAGTACGGGTTGGGGCGGCCGGACCTACTGCGCGGGTCCGCCGCCCGGCGGCGAGTGGTGATCGCGGTGAGGTCGAGATCGACCGGGAAGGGGACGGAGACCTTCATCCGGTCGTGGAAGATGCCGGTGGAGGTGTAGGCCCCGGTCGACGGCTCCAGCTCGAAGACGTAGACCACCACCCGGTCGTCGTGGTTCTCCACCCGCCAGAAGTGGGGGATCTTCGCCCGCGCGTACTTCACGGGCTTGGTCTCCCGGTCCCGGGTCAGGGATTCCGGGGAAACGACCTCGATGGCCAGTTGCACGGACTCGGCGGGGAAGCGGGTCTGATCCAGGTCCTGGACGACCTCACCGTCCACGACGACCACATCGGGCTCGGGCCGGTTGTAGCGGTCGATGTCGATGGTGAACCGGGCCGCCACCTCAAGGCCGTGCGGCACCAGCGACTGCAGCCACCCGCTGAAGAAGCTGATCGCCCGTGAGTGGAACACGGCCTGCGGACACTGGAAGACCAGGCTCGCGTCGAGCAGCTCCGTGTGCGGAGGCAGATTCGGGAGTGTGTCCAGGTCATCGGCGGTCCAGCCGCCCACGGGCGGGACCGCCCACCGGGGCTCGGGGGCCTCGGGCTCGACGCTCATCGGTTCTTTCACACCGCCGAGCCTCGCGGGACTCTCCGGCGCCACCGCCGGAACGGGACCGGGCTCACCCGAACGTGTGAACGACCCTCACGCCGCTGACCAGCGGGTTTCCGGGGGCGATCCCAGGCCCGCCGGTCCCCCTCAGTCGCCCCCGGAGGACCCGCCCCCGCTGCTGAGGTGGCTTCTGCGTCTCCGGTTCGCCCGGTCCTGGCGGACGTTCCGGTGCACCGCTTCCGCGGTCCACTCCTCGGTCACCAGGTTGTACATCGCCCAACGCTGCCGCAGGCCGCCCCGGGCCACCTCGCCCGACAGGCCGATCGCCGAGACCAGGGCGGCCAGGGTGCGGCTGCGCGGGTCCGGGAAGCCGGCGGCCTCGGCGGACGTGAAGCGGTCGCGGACGGTGAGCGGCAGGGCCGGGTCCGCCGCCGGGTGCCGGTGGTACGGCAGCAGGCCGAGGAAGCGGTGGGTCTCCCTGCGCAGGACCGAGCGGTGCACCAGGTGTTCCAGGCACAGTTCCTGGACGTACCGGCCGGTCTGCCGGACCCACCGCCGGGTGTCGGTGTCGCCCGCGGGCCAGCCCGTGCCCGGGGCCGACAGGCTCCCCAGGACCTGGGCGAGCAGCGGGTCCGCGGGAGCGAGCGGGTTCAGCACCCGTATCCGGCCACCCTGCCCGGTGACCCGGCCCTGCAACTCCAGTTCCTTCAGGACCGCGCCGGCCGTCCCGTACTCCAGGAAACGACCGGAGCACCGCGGCTTGCCGCGCAGCGGGTCCAGGGCGAGCAGCAGCAGTTCCTCGGGGAGCGTGAGTTCCGGGGCGGGCTGGGTCATGACGCGGGCACGATCCGCCCCGTGACCTCGCCGAGGCCCACCCGGGTGCCGTCCGGCCCCGGCGCCCAGGCGGTCATCGTCACCGTGTCGCCGTCCTCCAGGAAGGTGCGCTTGCCGTCCGGGAGGTCCAGCGGGTCGCGGCCGTTCCAGGTCAGTTCCAGGAGAGAGCCGCGCTGTCCGGGCTCGGCGCCGCTGACCGTGCCGGAGCCGTACAGATCGCCGGTGCGCAGCGAAGCCCCGTTCACCGTCATCTGGGCCAGCATCTGGGCCGCCGTCCAGTACATCGTGGCGAACGGCGGCTCGGCGACCACCTGTCCGTTGATCGCGACGGAGATCCGCAGGTCGAGGCCGCCGGCCTCGTCCTCGTCGGCGTCCTCCAGATAGGGGAGCAGCGGGAAGTCGCGGGCCGGGGGCGCGATGCGGGCCGACTCCAGGGCCTCCAGCGGTGTCACCCAGGCCGATACGGAGGTGGCGAAGGACTTGCCGAGGAACGGGCCGAGCGGCACGTACTCCCAGGCCTGGATGTCCCGCGCCGACCAGTCGTTGAGCAGGCAGAGCCCGAAGACGTGGTCGCGGAAGTCGCCGAGCGGGACCGGGCGGCCCTGCTCGGAGCCCACGCCGACGACGAAGCCGACCTCGGCCTCGATGTCCAGCTTCACGGAGGGACCGAAGACCGGGGCCGGGTCGGCCGGTGCCTTGCGCTGGCCGGACGGGCGCACCACGTCGGTGCCGGAGACCACGACGGTGCCGGACCGGCCGTGGTAACCGATCGGGAGGTGCTTCCAGTTGGGCGTCAGCGCCTCGGCGTTCGGCCGGAAGATCTGTCCGACGTTGGTGGCGTGGTTCTCGCTCGCGTAGAAGTCGACGTAGTCCGCGACCGCGTACGGCAGGTGGAGCGTCACGGCGTCGATGGGGTGCAGCAGGGGTTCGACGTCCGCGCGGTGGGCGGGGACCGTCACCCACGCGGTCAGCGCCCGCCGGACGTCCCGCCAGGCGGTGCGGCCGGCCGACAGCAGCGCGGTGAGGTCCGGCTGCGCGAGGAGCTGCGCGTAGGGCGAGCCGAGTGCGTACGCCGCCGCTCCGGCGTCCAGTACGTGGTTGCCGATGCGGACGCCGACCCGGCGGTCCTCGGGGTGATCGGGGGTGGAGAACACTCCGTAGGGAAGGTTGTGCGGACCGAAGGGGTCGCCCTCGGCCAGATCGAGCGGGCTGCTCTGCTCGGGCATGTGTTGCTGCCTCGCTTTCCAGGTCGCTTGGGGGACACGTTACGTCGGCGCCGCCTGCTCGCGGGAGAGCCCCAACTGCCCGTGATGCCCGGAAAGTTCCGCCGTGCCCCGGTGTCGGGGCACGGCGGTGGGCGGAGGCGGGGTGTCGTCAGCCCGCCGTGCGCGGGATCCGCTTCTCCCAGGTGCGGTGGAAGACGACCTCGCCGCCCTCCTTGCAGACCACCTCGTTGGAGGTGATGAAGTCGGTGTCGTCCGCACCGATCTCCGAGCGGGTCTCCACCCGTACGTCCCACGCCATCTCCGGCCGGTGCAGCCGGATCGCCCAGTCGGAGCGGGTGCGTGCGGAGAGCGGGTCGTTCTCCTGGATCGTGTACGTCTCCAGGGCGTCCTCGGTGAACTCCAGGCCGTCCGGGTAGACGCGGGTGCCGCCATAGCGCGGGTCGACCTCCAGCCGCCATTCGCCCTTGGCGACATCGCGGACCACCAGCCGTTCCGGGCGCTGTTCGTCGAGCGTCACCGGGTACACGACGCCGAGCGGCTCCGACTGCTCCGGCTCCTCGAACCGGATCGCCGGATCCTGGACGGGCCGGCGCACCGGCAGTTCGACGAGGCTGCCGTCGGCGTCCAGGGTGAAGCCCACCGAACCGGCCTGCGGCCAGATCCACGGCCAGTACGAGGAGGAGATCGCGAGCCTGATCCGGTGGCCGGGCGGGAAGGTGTGCCCGATGCCGTTCAGCTCGAAGGCCACGTCCTCGGTGGCGCCCACCGGCCAGTCCTCCGCGCGGTCGCGGCCATGGCGGGCGGACAGGTTGAGCGCGCCCCGGGTGACCAGGGTGGAGGAGCCGTCCGGTGCCACGTCGCAGAGCCGGGCGATCGCCTGGCCGCGCGGTACGTCCATCCGGATCCGCAGCTTCACCCGGGGGCGGCCCAGGATCTCGATGGGCGCGCCCTCGACCGGGAACTCGAAGCAGACCGACTTGGCGTCCTCGTCGCGCTGGTCGGGCGGCAGGTCGGCGTCGTTGCCGAACGGGAAGAACCGGCCGGCGTCCAGCCCGGTCTGCTGCGGCGAGTCGACGATCTGCGGGCCGCCGCCGAGGGCGTACGCGACCGGCGCGATGTCCGGGGAGGGCCAGCTGTTCTCGCCGGCCCAGCGGCCCGGCAGCGTCTCGTACACCGTCGCGGGACGGTGCGACTCGCTGATCCAGGCCCGCAGCAGCGGCTCGGCCATGACCCCGGTGTCCTTGTCCTTCAGGTGCTGGTCCCACCAGCGCAGCGTCTCCTGGAGGAAGCCGATCGACGGCCCCGGCGGCAGCCCGCGGTCCGGGTACTGATGCGACCACGGCCCGATCAGCCCGCGTACCTTTCCGGGGTCCAGGTGCTCGACCAGCCGAAGGACGGTGTCGCGGTACGGGTCGTGCCAGCCGCCCACCGCGAGGACGTTCGCCCGGATCGCGGAGTAGTCCTCGCAGACACTGCCGTGCTTCCAGTAGTCGTCGCGGGTCTGGTGCGCCAGCCAGGTGTGGATGAAGGGGTCCACGGTCTCCAGCCGCTCCAGCCACATGTCCTTCCAGCTGTCGCCGACCTGCGCCGGGTCCGGCGGCCGGGAGACGAAGGCGAGCATGGTGGCCGCCCAGGCGTGCATGTCGACGCCGAGCACCGAGCCGCCCATGTAGTGGACGTCGTTGTCGTAGCGGTCGTCGGTCGAGCAGACGGTGACGACGGCCTTCAGCGGCTCCGGGGCCAGCGCGGCGATCTGGAGCGAGTTGAAGCCGCCCCACGAGATGCCGAACATGCCGACCCGGCCGGAGCACCAGGGCTGCTGGGCCAGCCAGTGGACGACGGCGACGCCGTCCGCCAGCTCCGTCGCGTCGTACTCGTCACCCGGAAGGCCCTCGCTGTTGCCGTGTCCGCGCACGTCCACCCGGACGGAGGCGTAGCCGTGGCCCGCGTACCAGGGGTGGCGCTGCCAGTCCCGCGGCGCCGTCCAGTCGCTCAGCCGGTAGGGCAGGTATTCGAGGAGCGCGGGCACCGGCTCGTCGGTGACGGGCCGCCAGATCCGGGCGTACAGCCGGGTGCCGTCCGGCAGCGGGATGCGTACGTCCTCATGGGTGGTTTCGTACGGGAATGCGGTGCGGATGTGCATGGGGGTACCTCAGTGGACGGGGTGCATGGTGCGTTTGAGCCAGGGTGCGGCGGCGATGACGGCCACACCGGCCACCACCGCGATCGCGCCATTGACACCGAAGTAGGCGGGGTTGGAGACCTCGCCGTACAGCTTCACGACCTGGGCCTGGATGCCGTTGGCGAGGGCCAGCGAGAGGAACCAGAGCGCCATCGTCTGGCTGGCGAACGCCTTCGGGGCGAGCTTGGTGGTCGCGGACATGCCGGAGGTCTCCAGCAGGATGTCGCCGAGACCGAGCAGCAGGTACGAGCCGACGATCCACCAGGCGGCCATCTTGTAGGTGTCTCCGGAGTGCCCGGAGGTCGGCAGCACCATCAGCAGGAAGGACAGCCCACCGAGGATCACCCCGATCGCGATCTTGTTGGAGGCGTGCGGCTGGCGCGGGCCCATCCGGGCCCAGACGGTGGCGACCACCGGGGCGAGCGCCACCTCGAAGGCACCGAGCGCGGAGGCGTACCAGCTCGCCGGGAAATGGAAACCGAAGATCTCGGTACGGGCGTTGGTCGACGCGAGCAGCATCATCGTCGAGTACGCCTGGAAGAGGATGAAGTTGAAGACGACGGAGGCCAGGAACAGCACCACGTACGGGCGCAGCCTGCCGCGCTCCTCCGAGGTGACCTGCGGGCTGCGGAACATCACCGCGAAGTAGACGACCGGTGCGATCACCGAGATCAGGGTGAGCAGGTCGACGAAGCGGTCCATGGTCAGCCAGCCCGCCAGGGCGAGCGCGGTGGCGACGGCGGCGACCACGACGGCGCCGAGGGCGATCAGCCGAATGGCGCGGCGCATGGGTGCCGGTGCGAGGGCGAATTCGGCGCTGTGCTTTCGCCCGGCCAGGTGACGCCGGCCCAGTACGTACTGGATCAGACCGAGCGTCATGCCGAAGGCGGCGGCCGAGAAGCCCCAGTGCCAGCTCGCGTGGTCCCCGAGCCAGCCGGTGACCAGCGGGCCGAGGAACGCGCCGATGTTGATGCCCATGTAGTAGAGGGCGAAGCCGGCGTCGCGGCGCTCGTCGTCGGTGCGGTAGAGCTTGCCGACCATGGTGGCCACATTGGGCTTGAGCAGACCGGTTCCGGCGCTGATCAGACCGAGGCCGACCCACGTCATGGTGTCGGTGGGCACCGCCATGGCGTAATGCCCGCAGGCGATGAGGATTCCGCCGTACAGGACGGCGCGGTAGGAGCCGAGGATCCGGTCGGCCAGCCAGCCGCCGGCGACGGAGACCAGGTAGACCAGGGTGCCGTAGGCGGCCGAGACGGAGGCCGCGGTGCCCGGCTCCATGCCCATGCCGCCGCGGGCGACGGTGTCTGCGAAGTAGAGAACCAGGATCGCCTGCATGCCGAGGAACGAGAACCGTTCCCAGACCTCCAGGCCGGACAGGGTCATCAGCCCCCGCGGCTGGCCGAAAAAGGCATGGTCGTCTTCGGGTGGCGGCTGACTCGGTTCGGTGTCGGTGGCCGTGTGGGACAAAGGGAGAACTCCTGATCGTATGAGCTGATCCCGAACATACCGGCGGTGGCGGGAAGGCGCCCACGGTGATCCAAAGGGGACCGGATACGCTGAGTTGAGTGATGACAGCGACACATCGACATTCCGTGTGATCGTCAGCAGACAGGAGATCCCCTCGTGACCGTCGTCGAGCCGTTCGGGCTGAGCGCGCGGGACCAGGCACTTGAGGCCGATGTCCAGGCCGGGTTGGCTGCTGTCGAGTCCGGGCTGCTCGATGCGACCAAGAGCGGCGTGCCCTTCATCACGGAGGCCGCGCAGCATCTCGTACGCGCCGGGGGCAAGCGATTCCGGCCGCTGCTGGCGATGCTGGCCGCCCAGTTCGGCGACCCGGACGCGCCGGGCGTCGTGCCCGCGGCCGTCGTCGTCGAGCTGACGCATCTCGCGACGCTCTACCACGACGACGTGATGGACGAGGCGGACGTGCGCCGCGGCGTGGACAGCGCCAACAGCCGCTGGGGCAACTCGGTGGCCGTGCTGACCGGCGACTTCGTCTTCGCCCGCGCCTCGCACATACTGGCCGACCTCGGCCCGGAGGCCGTACGCATCCAGGCGGAGGCGTTCGAGCGGCTGGTCACCGGTCAGATCCTGGAGACCGCGGGGCCGGCCGAGGGCGTCGCCCCGGTCGAGCACTACCTGGAGGTGCTGCGTGGCAAGACCGGCTCGCTGGTCGCGGTGGCCTGCCGGTTCGGCGCGATGATGGCCGGGGCCGACGAGACCGCGGTCGACATCCTCACCCAGTACGGGGAGCGGCTCGGCGTCGCCTTCCAGCTCGCCGACGACGTGCTCGACATCGCCTCCGACTCCCACGAGTCCGGCAAGACCCCGGGCACCGACCTGCGCGAGGGCATCCCGACGCTCCCCGTGCTCCACCTGCGGGCGCAGGCGCTGGCCGAGGGGAAGCCGGACGACCTGGAGCTCGTCGAACTGCTCGACGGCGACCTCAGCGACGACGCCCGGCACGCCGAGGCGCTGCGCAGGCTGCGCGCCCACCCGGCGCTGGAGCAGGCCAAGCGGGACACCGTCCGCTACGCGGAGGAGGCGCGCGCCACGCTGACCCCGCTGCCCGAGGGCTACGCCAAGTCCGCGCTGCGCGAGCTGTGCGACGCGGTGGTGCACCGCGCGGGCTGAGCCCCGTAGTGGCCACCCCTGACGAACGGGGTAGGGCCCGTCCCGCGGTGTCATACCGAAGAGGTACGCGGAGTTGCTCCCGGGGGCTGACGCTTCCGAGCCACCGGTTTGGTCAGATGGAGAACAACCACTCCTGACCAAACCGGGTGAGAATGGCGGCACGGAGTGGACGAGTGCAACCGGACGGAAGCCGCCGACCACGGAGGTAGGGCACAGATGGCACCGAACGACAGCGCAGAGACCAACGGCGGGAGCAACGGCGGGACCAGGGGCACCGCCGCCGGCCGCCGCAAGGCGGCGCGCTACATCGTCCCGGTCGCGGTGGCGGGTGTAGCGGCCGCGACGATCGGGCTCGTCCCGGCGCTCGCGAGCAGCGGCGACCCCGATCTGCCGAAGATCGGCGCACAGGAACTCATCGAGAAGATCGCCGCCTCGGACACCGAGCAGTTCTCCGGCACGGTGAAGATCAGCACGGACCTCGGCATCCCGTCGCTCGGCGGGCTGGCCGAATCCTTCGCCCCGGGCGGCGCGGGCGGCAAGGGCGGCGCCGGCGCCGACCCGCAGGAGCGGATGACGGAACTGGCGTCCGGCACCCACACCCTCCGGGTGGCCGCCGACGGCCCCGACAAGCAGCGCGTCTCGATCCTGGACGACGCGTCCGAGTACAGCCTGATCCACAACGGCGACCAGGTCTGGGCGTACGACAGCAAGTCCGACCAGGCGTACCACGCCACCGAGGACCGGGCGGGCAAGGACGCCGGCCGGGACGCCGGGAAGAAGTCCGGGCACCCCGTTCCCGAGGGCGTGCCCACCACCCCGAAGGCACTCGCCGAGCAGGTGCTGAAGGCCGCCGGCCCCACCACGTCGGTGACGGTCGGCGGCACCGCGCAGGTCGCCGGACGCGACGCGTACAAGCTGGTCGTCAAGCCGAAGCAGAGCGGCTCCACGATCGGTTCGGTCACGGTCGCGGTCGACGCGGCGAACGGTGTGCCGCTGAAGTTCACGATGCTCCCGAGCAGCGGCGGCAAGGCCATCGTCGACGCCGGGTTCACCAAGGTCGACTTCTCGAAGCCGGACGCCTCCTCGTTCACGTTCACCCCGCCCAAGGGCACCGAGGTGACCGAGGCCGACGACGCGAAGGCGGAGCACAAGGCCGGCAAGGGCCTCGGCGACCTGATCCCGGGCGCCGACGCCGCACAGCTGGGCGCCGGTGGGAAGGACGCCGGGAACACGAAGATCATCGGCGAGGGCTGGAGCACGATCGCTGAGATCACCACCCCGGGCGGCACCGGAATCCCGTCGAAGGCGTCGGGCGACGCCCCGGCCGGGGCCCAGCAGTTCCTGGACGCGCTGGGCGACAAGGTCAGCGGAAAGTTCGGCTCGGGCACCGTCTTCAAGACCCGCCTGGTCAATGCCCTGATGACGGACGACGGCAAGGTGTACGTCGGCGCGGTCACGAAGGACGCGCTGGTCAAGGCGGCGAACAGCGCCTCCTGAAGCCGGGGCGCGCCCGCGCTTTCCCGCACCGCTCACCCGCCCCGCCGTACGCTCCGTACGGTGGGGCGGTCCGCCATCACCCGTCCGGCGGACGGGCCCCGCCCGACCCATGGGGAGTACGCATGACAGAGTCCGGGACCGTGACCGAGCCGCGGGCGGTCACCGAGCCCGGGGCCGTGATCGAGACACGGGGCCTCACCAAGCGGTACCGCGGCGGCCAGCTCGCCGTCGACGGCCTCGACCTCAGCGTCCCCGGCGGCAGCATCTTCGGCTTCCTCGGCCCCAACGGCTCGGGCAAGACCACCACCATCCGGATGCTGATGGGCCTGATCGACCCGACGTCCGGCACCGCCCGGCTCCTGGGCCGGCCCGTGCCGGCCGCCGCCCGCACCGTGCTCCCGCAAGTCGGCGCGCTGATCGAGGGGCCCGCGCTGTACGGCTTCCTGAGCGGCCGGGACAATCTGCTGCGGTACGACTCCGCCGACCCGACCGCCGATCCGCGCACCCGCCGCTCCCGGGTGGAGCAGGCGCTGGACCGGGTCGGGCTGGCCGCGGCGGCCGGCAAGAAGGCCAGGGCGTACTCGCTGGGCATGAAACAGCGCCTGGGACTCGCCGCCGCGCTGCTCCAGCCGCGCCGGCTGCTCGTACTCGACGAGCCGACCAACGGCCTGGACCCGCAGGGCATGCGGGAGATCCGCACCCTGGTCAGGGAACTGGCGGCGGACGGCACCACCGTCTTCCTCTCCTCGCACCTCCTCGACGAGATCGAACAGGTCTGTACGCACGCCGCGGTGATGGCCAGGGGACGGCTGCTCACCCAGGGCCCGGTCGCGGAACTGGCGGCGGGCGCCCGCGGCCGACTGGCCGTCACCACCCCCGACCCCGGCGACGCCGCCCGGGTCCTCAAGGAACTGGGCGTCACCGGAATCACAGCCGACGGCGACCGGGTGAGCGCCGAGGCCCCGCCGGGCGACGTCGAACTCGCCGACCTCAGCGCGGCGCTGGTCCACGCCGGCGTACGCCTGAGGTCCTTCGGCGTCGAACGTGCCTCGCTGGAGGACGCCTTTGTCGCACTCACCGGAGAGGGTTTCGATGTCGCGGGCTGAAGCCGAGAGGGTTTCGATGTCGGAGGCCGATGCCGCGGTCGCCGCGGCGGGAAGGACGCCGAGCCCGCTGTGGACCTTCGGGATCCTCCGCTCAGAACTGACCACCACGCTGCGCCGCTGGCGCACCCTCGCACTGCTCGGCGTGCTGGCCGCCGTGCCCGTACTGATCGGCATCGCGGTGCGGATCGAGACGGGCGACGGCTCCTCGCCCGGACCGGGCGGCGGCGGGGGAGGCCCGGCGTTCCTCTCCCAGGTCACCAACAACGGGCTCTTCCTGGTCTTCGCCGCCCTCGCGGTGACGCTCCCGGTCTTCCTGCCGATGGCCGTCGGGGTCGTCGCGGGCGATTCCGTCGCGGGCGAGGCGAACGCGGGCACCCTGCGCTATCTGCTGGTCGCCCCGGCGGGACGCACCAGGCTGCTGCTGACGAAGTACGCCTCGGTACTGGTGTTCTGCCTGGTGGCGACCCTGGTCGTGGCCCTGTCCGCGCTGGTCGTGGGCCTGCTGCTCTTCCCGGCCGGAGAGGTCACCACCATCTCGGGGACCCGGATCGGCTTCGGCGAGGGGCTGCTGCGGGCCGGGCTGATCGCGGTGGTGGTCGCGGCGTCACTGATCGGGTTCGCGGCGATCGGCCTGTTCGTCTCGACCCTCACCGGCAGCGGCATCGCGGCCATGGCGGCGACCGTCGGGCTGCTGATCACCGTGCAGATCGTGGACGGCATCCCGCAGTTGAGCGCGATGCACCCGTATCTCTTCCCGCACTACTGGATGTCGTACGCGGATCTGCTGCGCGCCCCCGTCTACTGGGACGAAGTGGTCAAGAACCTGGGGCTTCAGGGCTTGTACGCGGCAGTGTTCGGCTCAGCGGCCTGGGCCCGGTTCACCACGAAGGACATCACCGCCTGACACGGGGACGCCCCGGTGCACGGGGTGCAACGCCCGCCCGCGCCGTCGGCCGGGCGAGCCGTCCCCCGATCGGCTCGTCGCGGCACGAACGGCACGAACGGTGCGAATTGACGGAACGACACGACACGGCACGTTCCGTTTCCGCTTGGGTATTGTTCGACCTCTGGCGACAGGCTGTCAACAAGGGCCGGTTCGGACACGCTTATGCTCACCGAATGATCACATCGCCGAGTTCACTGCGCCGCAGCGAGAGATCACGGAGAGCGACCCTGGAGGCCGCTCTCGCACTGTGCACGGAGAAGGGGTACGGCCGCGTCACCATCGAGGCCATCGCGGCCAGAGCGGGTGTCAGCAAGAAGACGATCTACCGCTGGTGGCCGTCGAAGAGCGCGGTGATCCTGGAGGCGTTCACCGACGCGCTGGTCGACACGACGCCGTTCGTCGACACCGGTGACATCGCCGCCGATCTGCGGGCCAATCTGAGCGGCGCGGTGAAACTCATCACCACGCCGCCGTTCGGCCCCGCGTACGCCGGGATCCTCTCCGAGATGCACCACGACGACGCACTCGCACGGACCGTCCGGGCCAAGCTGGTCGACCCCCGCTGCGACGAGGCGGTCGCCCGCCTGCGCCGGGCCCAGGAGCAGGGGCAGATCCCGCCGGACGCGAATCTTCCGCTGGCCGTGGAGATGCTGTACGGCCCGATGTACTACCGGCACGTCCTGCGCAAACCGATCCAGGACGAGGAGGAGATCGCGGCCCTGGTCACGCATGTGCTGCGGGCGATCGGGGTGCCGCCGGAGCCGTGAGGCCGGGCGGCTGTCAGAGGGGAGTGCGAACATGCGGCACATGGGAAATCTGTACGACTACTTCAGCGCACCGGACGACCCCGCTGCCCTGGCGGCCTTCGGCCGGGGGATCGAGGAAACCGGTCTCCCGCTGCTCCCGGTCAAGGGAATCGAACCGTACGTGCAGTTGGGCCGGGCCGAGAGCATGCTCACGGGCACGCCGTACGACGACGTCACCTCGCTCCCGCGGTTCAACCGGCTGCTCAGCTCACCCGATGACGACTCCCGCTGGCTGGTCACGCTCACCGACGAGCTGCGCGACGCGCTCGCGGCCGCGAGACCCGGCGGGTTCGCCGAGGTGGCCGAAACCTGGTCGCGCATCGAGGAGTTCGGCGGCGACTGCCCGCCCGGCGAACTGGCCGGCTTCCTCGCGCGGCTGGCGGACCTGGCCGAGGAGGCGCGGGCCCGCCCCGAGCCGCACCGGCTCTACTGCCTGATGTCGCTCTGATCGGTCTGCCGCCGCATGGCGCGGCCCGGCCCGGCCCCGAACACCCGCTCCAGCACCGCCGCGACCCCGTCCTCCTCGTTCGACGACGTCACCTCGTCCGCCGCGGCCCGTAGCTCCGGGTGGGCGCCGGCCATGGCCACGCCGTACCCGGCGGCGCGGAACATCGGCAGGTCGTTGGGCATGTCCCCGAAGGCGATCGCGGTGTCCGCGGCCACCCCGAGATACTCGGCGGCCAGTGCGAGACCGGTTCCCTTGTCCACGCCGTACGGCTGGAGTTCGACCGTGCCGGGTCCGGAGTGCGTGACGGTGGCGAGATCGCCGACGGCCCCTCGGGCCGCCTCGGCCAGCGCGTCGTCGGTCAGCTCCGGGTGCCGGATGAGCACCTTGACGACGGGCGCGGCCCACAACTCGTGCCGGTGCCGGGTCCGTTGGGCGGGCAGCGTCGGATGGGGCATCGCATAGCCCGGCTCGATCAGGGTCCGGCCCTCGGCCCCGTCCTGGTCCACGGCCGCGAAGACCGGCCCCACCTGGGCCTCGATCTTGCCGAGCGCGGTGTCGGCCGCCTCCCGGTCCAGGGTGAGCGCCCGCACCAGCCGCCCGGACCCGGCGTCGTACAGCTGGGTCCCCTGCCCGCACACCGCAGGCCCCCGGTACCCCAGTCCGGCGAGCAGCCCGCGTATCCCGGGGACGGGCCGCCCGGTGACCACGAGATGCCGGGCCCCGGCGCGGGCGGCCAGGGTGAGCGCGGCGCGGGTGCGGGGGCTCACGGTGTCGTCGCGGCGCAGCAGGGTGCCGTCCAGGTCGGTGGCGACGAGGGCATATGCGGGTGGGATGGGCATGGCACCAGACTAAGAGCGTCCGGAGCCCGGACGGCCGCGCGTTGACAGGCCCCCGCCGGGGTGCGTGTAATGGACCCGGTGTCGCGTGACGCCGGCCAAAGAGCAGTGGGCCGGCCGGTGCTCGGGCGAACACCCTTCACCGAGGGGCCCGTCATGAGTTCACACTCCGCGCCCTGCATCTGACGCAGCCGCGACCGCCGGTCGCACTCCTCCATTCCGCATGCCCCGGCACCGTGCACCGTCATGGGCCCGCGCATCGCGCTCACCCGTTCCCACGGAGACACAGAACGCATGCCCACACCTTTCAATGAATCCGTCATCGAGGAGTTCCGCGCCAACGGCGGGAAGGTCGGCGGCCCCTTCGAGGGCGGCGACCTCCTCCTGCTGACCACCACCGGCGCGAGGTCGGGGAAGGAGACCACGACACCGCTCGGCTACGTACGCCACGGCGAGACGCTGCTGGTCATCGGCTCCAGCCTCGGTGCCCCGCACCACCCCGACTGGTACCACAATCTGCTCGCCCACCCCGTGGTCCGGGTGGAGCTCGGCACCCGTACGTTCCAGGCCCTCGCGGTCCCCGCACAGGGGGCGCGGCGCGAGGAACTGTTCGCGCACGCCGTGCAGGCGGCGCCCGGTTACGCCGACTACCAGGCCCGTACCACCCGGCTCCTCCCGGTCGTGGTGCTGGAGCGCGCCGAGCCCGAGGGCTGGGAGCCGCTCCGCGACGTCAGCACCCTCGCGGACAAGGTGATGGAGGTCCACACCTGGCTGCGGGGCCAGTTGCGCCAGGTGAAGGCGGAGGCGGACGCACACTTCGCCGCACGGGCCGCCCACCGGGGCCCCGGCGCACCGCCTCCTCCGGGCCTCGGGCTCCAGATCAGGCAGCGCTGCCTGGCGTTCTGCCAGGCCCTGGAGTTCCACCACACCAGCGAGGACGACCACCTGTTCCCCGGCATCGCCCGCTACCACCCGCACCTGACGGACACCTTCGCCCGGCTCGCCGACGAACACCGCACGGTCGCCCGCATCCAGGGCGAGCTGGTGACCCTGCTGGCGGACATCGGCATCGCCGAACCCGAGCGCTTCCGCGCCGAACTGGACAGGATGTCCACGGAGCTGAACGCGCATCTCGACTACGAGGAGGAACAGATCCTGCCCCTGCTCGCCGGTGTCCCGTGGCCACCGGCGACCGAACCGACCTCCCAGACCGAACCGACCTCCCAGACCGACTGAAAGGCCGTTCCGTGCAGGCGAAAGCGAAAGTCAGAGTCAAGGACTTCGACCACCTGGTGCTCAATGTGCAGGACGTCGAACGATCCCTGGAGTTCTACTGCGGTCCGCTCGGACTGGAGCCGATCAAGGTGGACGAGTGGCGGGCGGGGAAGTTCCCGTTCCCGTCGGTGCGGGTCAGCCCGAGCGTGATCATCGACCTGCTGGGCCGGCCGCGCCAGGAGTCGAACGTCGACCACATCTGCCTGGTCGTCGAGCCGCTGGACTGGCAGGAGGTCATCGACGCGGGCACCTTCACCGTGCTGGAGGGCCCGGTCTCCCGCTCCGGCGCCCGGGGCGAAGCGCAGTCGGTGTACGTCCGTGACCCGGACGGCAACACCGTCGAACTGCGCTGGTACCCGCAGGACGCGGTGGGGGACTGACCGGCCGGTGGGGCCGCTCGTACCGCCCGCCCGGGTGAGCGGTACGACCGCCCGGATGGAGGCGGCTTGCGGATCCTGTTCCGGTCGTGACCGGGCCCCGTGGCGATCGTTCCCCAGACCATGAAAAAGATCTTGGCTGCCGCTGCGCTCGCCGTCCTGAGCATCACCGTCGCCGCCCCCACCCACGCCGCCACACCCTCGGCGGCGAAGCCCGCGCACGCGAACTCCGCCATCGCTCCGGCGACGGGGGGCGGAGATCCCCGAGGCCAACAGGTACGTACTCCACAACGTGGGTTCCCCCGCAGGGACGGGCCTGGGGATCGGACCCGTCCCGCTGATCTACCCGCCGATCGATGTCCCCGTGCGGAACCTCTCCGGCCCCTCCGTCGAGCGGTGGGTGGTGAAGCCGGCCGGGAACGGCCTGTGCACGATCATCTCCGGACAGGGACGGCCCGCCGAACCGGGACGCCCCGGTGACTACGCCCTCGTCGAGCGGGGCGACGACGTCTTCGTCTCGGCGACGCAGCAGCCCGGCCAGTGGACGATCGAGCCGGCCGGTGGCGGCAAGTGGACCATCGGAGTCCCCAACAGGGACAGGGTCATCACCCTGAACGAGGACGGCGAGTTCCCGCCGGTCGTCCTGGACCCGAGGAACGGCTCGGACGCCCAGCTGTGGGACTCGATCCTGCTCGGCTAGAGAGCCTTCCCGCCCGTGGCGCCAGGACATCGCGGCGACAGCGTGAGCGACGAAGCCTCGCCGTGCTCCCAATCGGGGGCGCGGCGGGGCTTTCGTCGTTGCGACGGCTGGTTCAGACGTTGCCGAACGCTCCTGTCCTGACGCCCGCCACGAAGGAGGCGAACGAGGCGGCCGAGGTGTTCAGCACCGGGCCGCCCGGGTTCTTGGAGTCGCGGACGGGGACCACGCCGAGCGGGGCGACGAGGTTGGCGGCGACCTCGATGCAGTTGCCGCCATTGTTGCTGTACGAGGACTTGTACCAGCGGGGGGATTCGGTCGTCACGGGGTGCCCTTTCGCAACTGGCTGATCATGGCCATGGACGCTGTCGGTGACAGCGCTTCGCCCTGCAGTTGATGGTAGGCCGTCAACATGGGCAGTACGGACGCGCTTTCACGGTCGAGATGCCCCTTGGACTGGGACTCGGCGTAGCAGATCACGGACCGGTCCGAGAGCGTCAGGAGATTGACCGGCAGATCAAACGTCCGTCGCTCTCCTATTTCGTACGGTGCCACCTGCAGCAGCGTGTTCGGCAGCTCGGCGAACTCCTGCAGCCGTGCCAGCTGGGCGTCCATGACGTCGGCCCCGCCGACGGGCCGACGGATGCAGCTCTCGTCCATGGTCACGAACAGCATGGGGGGCTTGGGTCGTTCCAGTGCCGCTTGTCGTTCCGCCAGGAACGCGACGCGCTCGTCGGCCTGCTGGGAGGTGATCGCGCCCCGCCGCACGGCGCTGTCTGCCAACACCTGTGCGTACTCCGGTGTCTGGAGCAGGCCAGGAACGATCCCGACCTCGTACAGCCGGATCTCCACCGCGCGACCCTCGTAGCCCACGTACTCGGGGAACCCCTGCAGCAGCACACCGTGCCGGATCTCGTTCCACGCGCGTTCGAACGAGTCTGCCGTCCCCTCGGTCCCGAATACGGCGTCGGCGGCGACCGAAAACTTGCGGGTTGGCGGTTTGCAGCAAGTTTCTACCGCCGAGATGTGCCTGCCCGAGTAGCCGATCAGCTCACCGAGATCGTCCTGCTTCCAGCCGCGAGCCTCGCGCGAACTGCGAAGACGGGCCCCGTAGGCCGCTTCAGGGCCTGCGTCGGGGTTTAACTCCTTGCGGTTTACCAACGTGTCCTCCGCATCTCGAACGTTGATGACTCCCTCGACCCTAGGCCACGCTGATCTCACTTGGTAGCGAAATGGTTACGGAGAGGAGTGGCTCGTGTGTGCGGAAAATAACCCCCCGAGCGACCAGGAGCCCCCGCAAGTCCCGCCCACCGGAACCCTGTTGGTGGATGCCGGTCGTAGCGACCGGGTGGGTGAGTTCCGGGGTGTGGCCGGCCCGCGCTGGTCGTTACGACCGGTCTGCGGCGGTGCGGAGTGGGAGGCGGAACCCGCGAGCCTGCGAGCGCCGAGTCCGATGGAGCGGCTGCGGGCCGAGGTCGTGCGGTGCAATGCCCGGAGTGAGGGGCGGATCCTGTGACTGATGACTCGAACGGGCTGCCCGAGCAGGTGAGTTACCAGTGCGCGGCGGTCGCCGAAGGGCTCGTGTACGGCACCGGAGGAACGGCGCGGTACGTCCTCGGCACCTTCCGGACCATCTCCCCCGTCCTCGCACTGCGCTGGCTCGGCGGGCAGGCATTGTGGATCGTGGACCGGCTCGGCCTCGACGACCACCTCGCGGAACTCCGTGCCTGGTACGAGGACCGCGAGAGCCAACGCGCCGCCCACGCGCACATCAAGAGCGGCGCCCCGCTCCTCGTCGTCGTCCCCGACGCGGACTGCACGTACACGCTGTCCGTACGTCCCGCGCCTGTCGGTGTCACTGCACGCAGAACTCGTTCCCCTCGGGATCGGTGAGCACCGTCCAGGTGCCGCTCTGTTCCGCCACCTCGCGGAGCACCGTCGCGCCCAGCCCCAACAGCCGCTCCACCTCGGCCTTGCGGCGCTCCGGGCCTGCGTGCACATCCAGGTGGAGGCGGTTCTTCGCCGTTTTGGGCTCCGGGACGCGCTGGAAGAGGAGCCGCCGCCCCAGGCCCGCCCCGCTGTCCTTGTCGTACGGGTCGTCCGGGTGCCGGACCCCCGCGAGGTCGCGCCAGGCGCGGCGGTCATGGGCCACGAGAGTGAGGTCCTCGGGCACCGCGCCGAAGCCGAGCAGCCGCTCGATCAGGACGCTGTGGTCCTCGACGGTGTAGCCGAGGGCCTCGCCCCAGAAAGCGGCCTGGGCGTGCGGGTCGGTCGAGTCGATGACGACTTTCCAGTCCAGAGTCATGGAAACCGTTTATAGTGGTTACATGAGCGAGTCGTCAACGGACGTGCCGGGGCTGGTACTTCGCACGCCGGAGGGTCGCCCCTACCGCTTCGATCCCGGGGCCCTGTGCCTGGAGCTGTTGCCCACCGGCGGGTACGCGCTTTACGCGGCGTACGAGGTGCTGCACGCCCCCGAGGACCTGGTGCGCTGGGCGGGGGAGAGCCGGCTGCCGGGCGGTCTGTCGCTGTCGGTGAGTGCACAAGAGCTGGCGCGGGCACACGAGTTGCGCGCCGCGCTGTGGAATCTGACCGTCGACCGGGCGCACGGCCGCGCCCTCGCCCGGCCCGATCTTGCCGTGGTGAACGCCGTGGCGGCCGAGCCGCCGCTCGTCCCCCGTATCGACCCCGGCAGCGGGTCCCTCGCCGTGGCCCCGGACGCCACCGGAACGGCTCTGCTCTCGACGGTCGCCCGTGACGCGGTGGAGCTCTTCACCGGTCCCTACGCCGACCGCATCCGCGAATGCGGCTCCGACAACTGCAAGCTGCTCTTCGTCGACACCTCGCGGCCGGGCAGACGGCGCTGGTGCGCGATGGAGCGCTGCGGAAACCTCCACAAGGTCCGGGCGCACCGCGCCCGGCACGCCCCGAAGGAGGCGTGATGCCTGCGGGGCGTGCGGCGGACCGGCTGGAGCTGGGCCACCGTACGGACAACCCGGCGTCGTGCCGGGTCGCCCGCGCGGCGGGGTTCGCGGTGGAGGGGCTCCAGCGGCAGAAGCTCGCTGCGGTACGACGTCGAGCTGCACGCCCGGCCGGCCACCGATCCGGAGCCCGCGCAGCGCCCGCAGCCGTAGGGGCGCCCCGCCGTCAGGCCGGACCGGCCAGGCGGTCGAGGTAGTCGCCGATCGCGCCGCTCTCCGTGGCCGGGGCGATCAGGGCCACGTGGTTGTCGGGGCGGACCAGGACGAGGAGAGCGGTGCCCGGCCCGACCCCGTACGCCGTGTGCGCGTGGCCCGCGTCGTCGGTCAGGTCGGCCGGGGCTCCCGCGTCCACGCCGTACGCCCGCACCGTGTCGCCGTACGCCGCCTCCGTCGCCCGTAGCACCTCGGCCGTGTCCGGGCCGAAGCCCAGCAGGGTGAAGTGCGGGCCCGCGAACGCCTCGAACAGGCGGGTCGGCCCGCCCGTCGCGGTGTCGCGGCAGGGGGCGTCGGGGGCCCGGTCGCCGGCCCGCAGGCGAGGGGTGGAGCCGGGGGCGGAAAGGGAGCTCCAGGGGTGGCCGAGGCCCAGGCCCGTCGTGTCGGCGGAGACCGCCGAGTCCAGGCCGCCGCCCGGCCGCCGGATCGCGTCCAGGGTCTCCCGCAGCCGCTCGGCGGTGATGTCCAGGGTCCAGGAGGCCACGGGCAGCCGCTCCTCCTCGTAGGTGTCCAGCAGGCCGGGGCCCGAGCGGCCGTCGACGACCCGGGCGAGCTTCCAGCCCAGGTTGTACGCGTCCTGGATGCCGGTGTTCATGCCCAGCCCGCCCGCGACGGAATGCACATGCGCGGCGTCCCCGGCCAGCAACACGCGCCCCACCCGGTAGCGGTCGGCCATACGCTCGTTGACCCGGTACGTCGACAGCAGCGTGGCCCGCGTCAGCAGCTCGGCCGGCAGCCGGGCGTGCTTGGCGAACAGCCGCCGGAAGCTCTCCAGGGAGGGCGGTACGAGCGCCCCCGCCGCGTCGCGCTCCGGCCCCGCCTGGAACCACCAGCCCGAGGCCGTACCCGGGATCGGGCACATCATCACGGCGCCGTCCTCGTCGAACCACTGGTGCCAGAGGCCGCGGTCGAGGCCGTCCGCCTCCACGTCCCCGCAGACCATCGCCTGCTCCTCGGTGGTCTTCCCCTCGAACGGGACGCCGAGCACTTTGCGTACCGGGCTGTGGCCGCCGTCGCAGCCCACCACGTACCGCGCCCCGATGCTCCGGCCGTCGGCGAGCGCGACGGTCACGGAGCCGGGGCCCTCCGACAGCGCGACCGCCTCGGATCCGAGTTCCACCCGCACGCCGTACTCCGCGAGGCGGTCCCGCAGGATCTCCTCCAGCTGCCACTGGGCGATGAGCCGGCCGTGGGCGTACGGGGCGTCCGGCGTCGGGTGCGAGGACTCGAACGGATCGGTGTCGGCGATCGCCTGCCCGTTCCGGTACTTGCGCATCGGCAGCGGTCCCGATCCCGCGGCCAGCACCCGGTCGACGACGCCCAGGTCCTCCAGCACCTCCAGGGAGCGGGGGTTGGGGCCCTTCGCCCGCGAGCTGCGCGGGAAATCGACGGACTTGTCGATGATCCGTACACCGATGGAACGGCGCGCCAGATCGCAGGCGAGCGTCAGACCGGTCGGGCCCGAGCCGACGATCAGTACGGGCGTGGTGGCAGGGGTGGTGACGGGCGTGGTGGCAGGCGGGGTTTCGTGCGGGGTTGCGGGCATGCGGGCTCCTCGGTCGCGGTTCCGTGGACTCCCAGGAAAACGTAACCAAGTTAAAAAAGCAACCAGGTAACTAATTCTGTGCTTGCGGGGCGGGTTCGTCGTTCGACGGCTTCGGGTGCGGTACCTGCCGCCGCGCCGCCTGACGGGCTTGACGCACCTGGATGCTCGACCGCCGAGCCGTCCGGAACGCGTCCCACGTCAGGAGCGTGAGCGCCAGCCACACCAGTGCGAAACCGGCCCACCGCTCCGGCGGCATCGCCTCGTGGAAGTAGACGATGCCGAGGGCGAACTGGAAGACCGGCGCCAGGTACTGCAACAGGCCCAGGGTGGAGAGCGGCACCCGGATCGCCGCCGCGCCGAACAGCACGAGCGGGACGGCCGTGACGAGGCCCGTCGAGGCGAGCAGCGCCGCGTGGCCGGCGCCGTCGGAGGTGAACGTCGACTCGCCCCGGGCGCCCAGCCACAGCAGGAAGCCGAGCGCGGGCAGGAACTGCACCGCGGTCTCGGCGGTGAGCGACTCCAGGCCGCTCATGTTGACCTTCTTCTTCATCAGTCCGTACGTCGCGAAGGAGAACGCCAGGATCAGCGAGATCCACGGCGGCCGTCCGTAACCGATCGCCAGCACCAGTACCGCCGCGACTCCGGTGCCGACCGCCACCCACTGCGCGGGGCGCAGCCGTTCGCCCAGGAGCAGGACGCCCATGGCGATGGTGACCAGCGGGTTGATGAAGTAGCCGAGCGACGCCTCGACGACATGGCCGTTGTTCACGGACCAGATGTACAGACCCCAGTTGACCGTGATCGTGGCCGCGGCCACCGATATCAGACCGAGCTTCCGCGGCTGCCGGATCAGCTCGCCGATCCAGGACCAGCGGCGCAGCGCCAGCAGTGCGACGGCGACGACCACGAGGGACCAGGCCATGCGGTGCGCGAGGATCTCGATCGCGCCGGCGGGCTTCAGCAGCGGCCAGAAGAGCGGGACGAGTCCCCACAGTCCGTACGCGCCGATGCCGGACAGAAGTCCCGCCCGCTGTTCGTCGATCCCCTTCACGGGCCCTCCAGGCATGTCTGTGTCAACTGCATGAAGGTAGCTCCGGGAAGGGCCCCGTGTCATGCCCGTATCGCAATACGGTCATGACACGAGGCCCCTGGGGTACGAGGGAACGGTGCCGCGAGGGAGCGGTGTTACGCCGTGGCCACCGCGGCGGCCACCGTCGCGGCGAGCGGCGTCGTCGGACGGCCGATCAGCCGGGCCAGGTCGCCGCTCGTGGTGGCGAGCAGACCGCGCGCGATCGCCTCGTCCACGTCGGCGAGGATCTCCGCGAAGAACTCGGGTACGCCGGCGCCGACAAGGATCTCCTGGTGCGCGGCGGCGGGCACGTTCCGGTACGCGATCTCCCTGCCGGTGGCCTTCGAGATCTCCGCCGCGTACTCCGCCAGCGACCAGGCGACGTCGCCGCTCAGCTCGTAGACCGCGCCGATGTGGCCCTCGCCGGTCAGTACGGCGGCGGCCGCGGCGGCGTAGTCGGCCCGGGTGGCGGAGGCGACCCGGCCGTCGCCCGCGTTGGCGACGACGGCGCCGTGCGCCAGGACCGGGGCGAGGTTCGCCGTGTAGTTCTCGGTGTACCAGCCGTTGCGCAGGAAGGTGTGGGGCAGCCCGGAGTCGAGGATCAGCTGCTCGGTGACCTTGTGCTCGGCGGCCAGCCGGAAGTCGGCGTCGGGGCCGCCCAGTACGCCGGTGTACGCGAGCCGGGCGACGCCGGCCGCCTTCGCCGCGTCGATGACCGCGGTGTGCTGCGGCACGCGCCGGCCGACCTCGCTGCCGGAGATGAGCAGGACCCGGTCGCCGGCCCGGAAGACGTCCTTGAGGGACTCCGGCCGGTCGTAGTCCGCGACGCGGAGCTCGATGCCGCGGGCGGCGAGCGGGGCCGCCTTCTCCGCGTCGCGCACGACGGCGGCGATCTCGCTCGCGGGCACGGTGGCCAGCAGTTCCTCGATGACGAGGCGGCCGAGCTCTCCGGTGGCTCCGGTGACGACGATGCTCATGGGGTTTCTCCTCTTCGGTGGCGCTTGTCCTTGTTCGGGCTCGCGGTTCGGGCTCGTACCACTCACCATAAGGGGTGCACTTACCAATCGAAAGTACCCACTTTGAAGTAAGGTACTGGGATGAAGGTAAGTGACCTGGGGGCGTGGCCCGATGCGAACGGTCAGATGTGCCCCCAGCGGCTGGTGCTCGAACACATCACCAGCCGCTGGGGTGTCCTGATCCTGATCGCACTGCTGGAGCGCCCGTACCGCTTCAGCGAACTGCGCCGCGAGGTGGGCGGCGTCAGCGAGAAGATGCTGACCCAGACACTCCGGACGCTGGAGCGCGACGGCATCGTGCACCGGGAGGCGAGGCCGGTGATCCCGCCCCGGGTCGACTACTCGCTCACCGAGCTGGGCCGTGAGGCCGCCGAGCTGGTGTGTGCACTGGGCCGCTGGACCGAGCGCCGCCTGAGCGCGGTACAGGTGGCGCGCGAGGCGTACGACGAGCAGAAGGCGCACGACGAACGTACGGCGCACGCTCCGCACGCCGCGTACGCCCCGAGTGGTCAGTCCGGCTGAGGGGCGCGCCCCTCCTCCAGCTCACGCAGCGCACGCGACACGTCGAACGGCAGGATCGTCACCGCCACGTGCGGCAGCGTCGCCAGTGTCTTCGCCATCTGCTCGCCCGTGCCCCGGTGCAGCAGCTTGCCGAGCACATGGGAGTACGTCCGCCGCGGCACCAGCACCGTCAGCGAGGTCCTGCCGTCCTGCGTGGTGCGGGTGGCGAGCTCCTTCATCGCATGGCGCAGCCGCCGGTCCGGGCACTCCACCAGCTCCAGCGGGACCGACGTGGCGGCCGTCGCCTCCCACCGGGCGGCCAGCCGCCGGCCGTGCGCCTCGTCGATCGCGAAGTGCACGGCCCGGATCTCGTCCGGGCGCAGTTCGTGCGCGTACCGCAGCGCCTTGATCGTCGCCAGGTCCAGCGTCTCGACGAGCACGAAGACCAGATGGCGCAGGTCCCGGGGCCGGTCGGCCCCCGGCGGCTGCATGCTCTGCAGCGCCGTCGCCTCGCGCCGGTACTCGCGGTTGATCCGTGTCAGCGCCCACACCCCGAGGGGGAAGACCACCACGACCAGCCAGGCCCCCTCGGTGAACTTGGTGACCGCGAAGATCAGCACGACGGCGGCCGAGATCACCGCGGCGAGCCCGTTGACCGCGATCTTCACCCGGCGGTACGGCTCGCGGCGCCGCAGGTGGTACGCGGTGAGACCGGCCCCGGCCATGGTGAAGGCGGTGAACACGCCGATCGCGTACAGCGCCACCAGCCTGTCCACGCTGGCCCCGGTGACCAGCAGCAGCGCCAGCGAGACGACGGTCAGCGCGATGATGCCGTTGGAGAACGCCAGCCGGTGCCCGCGCCGGGTCAGCAGCCGCGGCAGGAACCGGTCCTCGGCGACGAAGCTGGCGAGGAACGGGAAGCCGGTGAACGGTGTGTTGGCCCCGGTGTACAGGACCAGCGCGGTCGCCAGCTGTACGAAGATCAGCCCGACCGTCCCGATCGGTCCGCCGCCGAAGGCCAGATGGGCCTCCTGCGCGATGACCGTCGGGGTGCCGTCGGCGTAGGGCACGGCATGGGTGAAGTGCGCCAGCGTGGAGACGCCCAGCACCAGTACGCCGAGCACACAGCTCATCGTGATCAGGGTGCGGCGGGCGTTGCGGCCCTGCGGCTCGCGGAACGCGGAGATGCCGTTGGAGATTGCTTCGAGCCCGGTGAGGGACGAGCCGCCGTTGGCGAACGAGCGGAGCACGATGAAGAGCGAGGCGCCGTAGAGCCAGCCGTCGCCCGGGGTGCCGAGCGGAACGACCCCGGCGGCGTGCAGGTCGGCGTGCGGCAGTTCGCCGGTGAGCCCGCGCACCGCGGCGACGAGGAGGACGAGACCGACGGCGGCCATGAAGAGATAGGCGGGCAGCGCGAAGGCCCGGCCCGCCTCACGGATCCCGCGCAGATTCCCGTACGCGAGCAGCACGATGACCCCGACGGACACCGGGATCTGGAGGTGGTCGAGGCCGGTGAAGTCGGTGCCGACCAGGTGGGCCAGCGAGATCAGGGCGTTGGTGCCCGCCGAGACCTGGACGGCGACGGTCACGATGTAGTCGACGAGCAGCGCCACGGCGGCGATCTGCGCGATGTCCGGACCGAAGTTCTCCCGCGCGACCACGTAGGAGCCGCCCGCCCGGGTGTAGATCATGACGACATCGCTGTAACAGAGCGTCAGAAGCAGCAGCACCAGCAGGATGGCGCCGGTCACCGGCATCAGCAGGGTGAAGGCGGCGGCCCCGACGACGGGCACGAGGACCCGGAGCATCTCCTCGGAGCCGTACGCGGACGAACTGATGCAGTCGGAGGCGAGCACCCCGAGCGCCGTCCGGTTGTTCAGCTTCTCCTCGCTGATGCGCTCGGTGGTGAGCGGCTTGCCGAGCAGACGCCGCTTGATGCGGTACGCGGGACGGTCCAGGGTCATGGGCACATCGTGCGCGGCGGTCGGCCGCCCGCCCGGGACGCAATCGCCGGACGGGCCGAAATTCAGCCCGTCCGGCGATTGCGTGGTCCGGCTTCGACCTGCCGGGTACGCCCTAGCCGGCGACGGTCCAGGTGTCGTTGCCGGCGAGGAGCGCGGCGAGGTCGCCCTTGCCGTTCTGCTCGACGGCGGTGTCGAGCTGTTCGGCCATGAGGGTGTCGTAGACGGGGCGGTCGATGTCGCGCAGGACGCCGATGGGGGTCTGGTGGAGGGTGTCGGGGTCGGCGAGGCGGGAGAGCGCGAAGGCGGTGGTGGGTGAGGGGTTGTGGGCGTCGTGGACGAGGATGCGGGAGCGGTTGTCCTCGGTGACGGTCACGACCTGGAGGTCGCCGGTGGCGGGGTCGCGGACGACGCCCTTGCCGTTGTCCGTGCCGAAGAGGATGGGCTGTCCGTGTTCGAGGCGGATGACCGCGTCCTGGGCGCGTTCCTTGTCCTTGAGGGCTTCGAAGGCGCCGTCGTTGAAGATGTTGCAGTTCTGGTAGATCTCCACCAGCGCCGTGCCGGGGTGGTCGGCCGCGGCGCGCAGCACGCTGGTGAGGTGTTTGCGGTCGGAGTCGATGGTGCGGGCGACGAAGGAGGCTTCGGCGCCGATGGCGAGGGAGACCGGGTTGAAGGGGGCGTCGAGGGAGCCCATGGGGGTGGACTTGGTGATCTTGCCGACTTCGGAGGTGGGGGAGTACTGGCCCTTGGTGAGGCCGTAGATCCGGTTGTTGAACAGGAGGATCTTGAGGTTCACGTTGCGGCGCAGGGCGTGGATGAGGTGGTTTCCGCCGATGGAGAGGGCGTCGCCGTCGCCGGTGACGACCCAGACGGACAGGTCGCGGCGGGAGGAGGCGAGTCCGGTGGCGATGGCGGGGGCGCGGCCGTGGATGGAGTGCATCCCGTAGGTGTTCATGTAGTACGGGAAGCGGGAGGAGCAGCCGATCCCGGAGACGAAGACGATGTTCTCCTTCGCCAGTCCGAGTTCGGGCATGAAGCCCTGCACGGCGGCGAGGACGGCGTAGTCCCCGCAGCCCGGGCACCAGCGGACTTCCTGGTCGGACTTGAAGTCCTTCATGGACTGCTTGGCCTCGGCCCTGGGCACCAGGTGCAGGAGCTCGTTGGTGTCAGGCATCGATGGCCTCCTTGAGGGCCGTTGCGAGCTGTTCGGCCTTGAACGGCATGCCGTTGACCTGGTTGTAGCTGTGTGCGTCGACGAGGTATTTGGCCCGGATGAGGGTGGCGAGCTGGCCGAGGTTCATCTCGGGGACGATGACCTTGTCGTAGTGGCCGAGGACTTCGCCGAGGTTCTTCGGGAAGGGGTTGAGGTTGCGCAGGTGGGCCTGGGCGATGGGCTGTCCGGCGGCGCGGAGCCGGCGGACGGCGGCGGTGATGGGGCCGTAGGTGGAGCCCCAGCCCAGGACGAGGGTCCGGGCTCCGTCCGGGTCGTCGACTTCGACGTCGGGGACCTCGATACCGTCGATCTTGGCCTGGCGGGTGCGGACCATGAGGTCGTGGTTGGCGGGGTCGTAGGAGATGTTGCCGCTGCCGTCCTGCTTCTCGATGCCGCCGATGCGGTGTTCGAGACCGGGCGTGCCGGGCACCGCCCAGGGGCGGGCCAGGGTCTGCGGGTCGCGTTTGTAGGGCCAGAACACCTCGGTGCCGTCGGCCAGTTCGTGGTTGGGGCCGGTCGCGAACCGGACCCGCAGATCGGGCAGCTCCCCGGTCTGGGGGATCTTCCACGGCTCGGAGCCGTTGGCGAGATACCCGTCGGAGAGCAGGAAGACGGGGGTGCGGTAGGTCAGGGCGATCCGGGCGGCGTCGAGCGCGGCGTCGAAGCAGTCGGCCGGGGTCCTGGGGGCCACGATCGGGACGGGGGCTTCGCCGTTGCGCCCGTACATCGCCTGGAGCAGGTCGGCCTGCTCGGTCTTGGTCGGCAGACCCGTGGACGGGCCGCCGCGCTGGATGTCGATCACGAGCAGCGGCAGCTCCAGGGAGACGGCGAGCCCGATCGTCTCCGACTTCAGCGCCACTCCCGGACCGGACGTGGTCGTCACCGCGAGGGAACCGCCGAAGGCCGCGCCCAGCGCCGCCCCGATCCCCGCGATCTCGTCCTCGGCCTGGAACGTGCGCACGCCGAAGTTCTTGTGCCGGCTCAGCTCGTGCAGGATGTCGGAGGCCGGGGTGATCGGGTACGAGCCCAGATACAGCGGCAGGTCCGCCTGGCGCGACGCGGCGATCAGTCCGTACGACAGCGCCAGGTTCCCCGAGATGTTGCGGTACGTGCCCGGCGGGAAGGCCTGCGAGGCGGGTGCCACCTCGTAGGAGACGGCGAAGTCCTCCGTCGTCTCCCCGAAATTCCACCCCGCCCTGAACGCGGCCACGTTCGCCTCGGCGATCTGCGGCTTCTTCGCGAACTTCGCCCGAAGGAACGCCTCGGTCCCCTCGGTCGGGCGGTGGTACATCCACGACAGCAGGCCCAGCGCGAACATGTTCTTCGACCGCTCGGCCTCCTTGCGGGAGAGCCCGAACTCCTTCAGTGCCTCGATCGTGAGCGTCGTCAGCGGCACCGGATGGACGCTGTAGCCGTCCAGGGAACCGTCCTCCAGCGGGGAGGTCTCGTAGCCGACCTTCGCCATCGGGCGCTTGGTGAACTCATCGGTGTTCACGATGATTTCCGCGCCGCGCGGCACGTCGCCGATGTTCGCCTTCAGCGCGGCCGGGTTCATCGCCACCAGCACGTTCGGCGCGTCGCCCGGCGTGAGGATGTCGTGGTCCGCGAAATGCAGCTGGAACGAAGAAACCCCCGGCAGGGTGCCTGCGGGGGCGCGGATCTCGGCGGGAAAGTTCGGCAGGGTCGAAAGGTCGTTCCCGAACGACGCGGTCTCCGAGGTGAAGCGGTCACCGGTGAGCTGCATACCGTCTCCGGAGTCACCCGCGAAACGGATGATCACCCGGTCGAGGCGGCGGATCTCCTTGTCGCCGGCATCCGCATGATCGGAGCGGGGGGCACGCTGCCCCCCGACGAGCGCCTCGCTGGCCTCATCGGCCTGTTCGGCTGGGCTACTGACCTGGCTGGTCACTGAACTGGACCTCCCTCGGGGCGGCGGCTCTGGTCCCGCCGGCCCGCCGACGGTCCCACTGCCCACCCTACGTCGGTAAGGGTCGCCTTCCCTGGACCGATCACATGGTGGACGCCATTTTGGGACGCGACTTGATGCTGGTTTGTCATGTTTTGCAAGCCCCCCAGCCGTTCGATGAAGACGCTGTGCAGTCATCCTTTGGTGCTAGGCCGCGCTCTCCGGTCCGGGGGTGAGTCCACCCCCGGACCTGGCCGCCACGACAGCCGCGACCGGCTCCCGTGGTGACCTCGACCAGATATCTGACAGGGTGTCAGTTCGTCAGGAGTTCAGGTAGGTCAATACGGCCAGTACCCGGCGGTGATCCCCGTCACTGGGTGACAGCCCCAGCTTCAGGAAGATGTTGCTGACGTGCTTCTCCACGGCACCGTCGCTCACCACCAGCTGCCTGGCCACCGCAGAGTTCGTCCGCCCCTCCGCCATCAGGCCGAGCACCTCGCGCTCGCGCGGGGTCAGCCCGGCCAGGACGTCCTGCTTACGGCTCCGGCCCAGCAGCTGAGCCACCACCTCAGGGTCCAGCGCCGTACCGCCCTGAGCCACCCGGACCACCGCGTCCACGAACTCCCTGACCTCGGCGACCCGGTCCTTCAGCAGGTATCCCACGCCCCGGCTGGACCCGGCCAGCAACTCGGTCGCGTACTGCTCCTCGACGTACTGCGAAAGGACCAGGACCCCTATTCCGGGGTAGTCCTTCCGCAGCCGCACGGCCGCCCGGACACCCTCGTCGGTGTGGGTCGGGGGCATCCGCACATCGGCGACCACCACATCGGGCGGCGCGTCCTGCCCCGCCAGGTCGCTCACCGTCTTGATCAGCGCCTCGGCGTCACCGACTCCGGCGACGACGTCATGCCCGAGATCGGTCAGCAGCCGGGTGAGTCCTTCCCGGAGCAGCACCGAATCCTCGGCGATGACTACTCGCACCCTGTCCTCCACCATGAAGCCGTTGCCCCCACTGTTTGCTGGTCACGCCCGTACATCTCCAGCATCCCAGCATCGGCGGTGTGGTGTCCTCGGCCGCCGGGTGGACTTCATGGGTGGACCTTGCCCGCCCCCGGGTGGATTTCACGGGCGGGCGGCACCCGTCCTCACTGCGCGTATCCCATCCGTCTCACCTCGCGTATCCCGTCCGTCCTCGCGACGCGGATTCCGTCCGCCCTGGCCATGCGGATTCCGTCCGTTCTCGCGACGCGGATTCCGTCCGTCCCATCACGTCGATTCCTTCCGGCCTCGGCCGCGTGGATTCCGTCCGGTCTCAGCCACGCCACGGCAGCTCGGCCGTGATCCGCGTCGGACCGCCCTGCGGGGAATCCACGACCAGCACGCCGTCCACCGCGTCCAGCCGCTCGGTCAGCCCGGCGAGACCGCTGCCCGCCGCCACGTCGGCGCCGCCGCGTCCGTCGTCGGTCACCTGGAGCATCAGCCGGTCCGCCGCCCGCCACACGTCGACCGAGGCGCGGGTCGCGCGTGCGTGCTTGCTCACGTTCTGCAACAGCTCGGAGACCGTGAAGTAGGCGATCCCCTCGATCGCCTGGGCCGGCCGGGAGGCCAGATCCACCTCGACCGTGACGGGGACGGTGCAGCGGGAGGCGATGGCGGAGAGGGCGGCGTCGAGTCCGCGGTCGGTGAGGACGGCGGGGTGGATGCCGCGTGCGAGGTCGCGGAGTTCCTGGAGGGCGACCTTGACCTCGCCGTGGGCCTCGTCGACCATGCGGGCGGCGGCTTCGGGGTCGTCGGTGAGCTTTTCCTTGGCCAGGCCCAGATCCATGGCGAGGGCGACGAGGCGGGCCTGGGCGCCGTCGTGGAGGTCGCGTTCGATGCGTCGGAGGTCGGCCGCGGCGGTGTCGACGACCACCCCACGGTCCGACTCCAGCTCCGAGACACGGGTCGCCAGCCGGGACGGCCCGAGCAGCCCGGCCACCAACGCCCGGTCCACGCTCACCAGACCACGGATGATCCACGGCGTGACGAGAACGAACGCCAGGCCGACCGCACTGGTCAGAGCCATCTCGACGGAGGAGTCGAGGTGGACCTCGTGGCCCCGGTCCGCGTACAGCTGAATGCCGTTGCTGTTCACGTACGCCGGGAAGATCCACTGCCACAGCGGGTAGGTGAACGCGGTCCACCCACACGTCCAGAACGTCACCGAGACGACGAAGGCGAAGGTCGCCCACGGGAGGTACAACAGGGTGTAGAGGAGATGGCGCCAGGACGCCCCGCTCTTGAGGGCCGCGCCCATCCAGGACATCAGGCCGCCGGTCTTGCCGCGCACCGGCGCCGGGGCCGCCACGTCCAGCCTCAGCAGTCCGCGCGCCCGGGCCCGCTCCATCGCGCCGAAGCCCCGGCACATGGCCAGCGTGCCCGCCAGGATCGGCACCCCGAGGAAGGTGATCAGCAATCCGACACCCAGCGTCGCCAGGGTGATCGAGAGACTGAACAGGACCAGGCAGATCGGCAGGCCCAGCAGCAGATAGGTGAACTCGCGCCAGGTCCGGCCCTCGACGGGCGCGCGCAGCGCGGCGGGGAAGAAGTGCTTCACCGGGGGATGGTTCCCGAAACCGGCTCCGGACCGCTGGTGGTCCCGAGTGTCCGGTCCGTATGCCGTGACCATGGGTGCTGTCCGTTTCGGTGGTTTGTGAGAGTGCTGGGTAGCCAGGTGCTCGATGCCCGGTCGGCTGCTCGGTGCCCGTTCCGGCCGTCATGACAAGAGTGCTGTTTCGCGGACCGGCGCACCATGAGGGGGGTATCCCTCTTCGACCGGGGGTTTTCCCCACCTCCGCGCGTCCGGGCTCGGAGCCCTACGTCTTCACTTCCGCGCGCGCGTCCGCTCACGTCCCTGTTCGCGTTTCTGCTCACGCTTCTTTTCACGCTTCTGCTCGTGCTTCTGCTCGGGTGTCTGTGCGGGCTGCTGTGCGGGCGTCCGCTCACGGTCCCGCCAGGGCAGCTCCGCCGTGACCGTCGTGGGTCCGCCGACCGGTGAATCGAGGACGAACAGCCCGTCGACGGCGCCCAGCCGCTCGGCCAGCCCCGCCATTCCCGTACCGCCGTCCATCCGGGCCCCGCCCCGGCCGTCGTCGGTGACCTGGAGCAGCAGCCGGTCCCCGGAGCGCCACACCTCGACGGCCGCCGAACGCGCCGCGCTGTGCTTGCTCACGTTCTGCAGCAGCTCGGAGACCGTGAAGTACGCGATCCCCTCGATGGCCTCCGCGGGGCGCCCCGGAAGGTCCACGCCGACCGTGACGGGGACGGTGCAGCGGGAGGCGATGGCGGAGAGGGCGGCGTCGAGTCCGCGGTCGGTGAGGACGGCGGGGTGGATGCCGCGTGCGAGGTCGCGGAGTTCCTGGAGGGCGACCTTGACCTCGCCGTGGGCCTCGTCGACCATGCGGGCGGCGGCTTCGGGGTCGTCGGTGAGCTTTTCCTTGGCCAGGCCGAGGCCCATGGCGAGGGCGACGAGGCGGGCCTGGGCGCCGTCGTGGAGGTCGCGTTCGATGCGTCGGAGGTCGGCCGCGGCGGTGTCGACGACCACTCCGCGGTCCGCCTCCAGCTCGGCGATCCGGTGCTCCAGCTCGTCGGAGGGCGAGAGCAGCGCGCGCACCATCGCCCGGTCCCCGTTGCTGAGGAGCCGTGTGATGTGGGGGAGCAGCGGCCACAGCACGAGGAAGCTCACGAGCGTCACCCCGAAGGTGAGTACGCCCCAGGGCAGCCGGACGAAGGAGTACAGCACCGTCCGCCAGCCCACCGGATCCTTGAGGCTCGACCACAGCCAGGCGAAGAACCCCCTGTCCCGGCGGGACAGCTCCATCGGGCTCGGCTCGTCGACCGACACCCCGAGCATCGCCCGCGCCCGGCCCCGCTCGGCCTTGCCGATCAGCCGCGCCCCGTGCAGCCCGACGGCGAGCAGGGGCAGACCGATCACCGTGACCGCGAGTGCCACACCGACACCGATCATGAACACCGTGTAAACAAACCAGACAATGGTCAGCGGGAGATTGGCCAGAAGATGGCCGATCTCCTTCCAGGTCCACGGGTCGGGGATGAGTCTGGCGGGTGGTGGCCGGTCGTTGTCCGGCACCGTGGGGCTCATGGTCATATGCCCAGCCTGCCGGGCCGGACCGGCGCACGCCATGGGGCCCGTGGGTGCGGTGAAGTGGGGATAACCCCACCCCTGGTCCGACGCGGCTGCTTACCCTCTCTTTAACAGGGCCTAGACTCCCGTGCGTACGGATCACCGGACGGATTCGAGGGAGCGAGGGGCGGACGTGACGGAGCTGCCGGAATCGACCGTTCTCGCGTCGGACTACTTCCACGCCTATTCAGCGGTCGGACTGCTCGCCGTGATCGGCGTGCTGTTCGTCGCCGTCGCCTTCGGGGCCGGCCGGCTGCTGCGCCCCGTGGTCCCGACGCCGGAGAAACTCCTGACGTACGAGTGCGGTGTGGACCCGGTGGGTGAAGGATGGGCACATACCCAGGTCCGCTATTACGTCTATGCCTTCCTGTACGTGATCTTCGCCGTCGACTCGATCTTCCTGTTTCCGTGGGCGACGGTATTCGCCGCACCCGGATACGGGGCGACCACGCTCGTCGAAATGTTCATCTTCCTCGGTTTCCTGGCCGTAGGACTGCTCTACGCATGGAAGAAGGGCGTCCTCGAATGGACGTGACCAGCCCACAGGCCGGCGAGGGATCCGAATCCCAGCCCGTGCCGACCTTCCTGCCGGAGCCCAAGCGGCTCGGCGTCCTGTCGCGCCTGGCGCCGGAGCCGATGAAGGTGGTCCTGAACTGGGGCCGCCGCTACAGCCTCTGGGTCTTCAACTTCGGGCTCGCCTGCTGCGCCATCGAATTCATCGCCGCCTCCATGGCCCGGCACGACTTCATCCGGCTCGGCGTGATCCCGTTCGCGCCAGGCCCGCGCCAGGCCGACCTCATGATCGTTTCCGGCACGGTGACCGACAAGATGGCCCCGGCCGTGAAGCGGCTCTACGAGCAGATGCCCGAGCCCAAGTACGTCATCTCCTTCGGGGCCTGCTCCAACTGCGGCGGCCCGTACTGGGACTCGTACTCCGTGACCAAGGGCGTCGACCAGATCATCCCGGTCGACGTCTACGTACCCGGCTGCCCGCCCCGGCCGGAAGCGCTCCTCCAGGGCATCCTCAAGCTCCAGGAGAAGATCGCCCGCGAGTCACTGGGCGAGCGGTACGCGACGGGTGGCGGCCGCCCCTCCACCACCGAACTCCGTAGCGGCCTGGTGGCCGCCCCGCCGGCCCCGGGGAGGGGTGACGCATGACCACCACTCCGACCCCCGACGAGGCCGACGAGGCCCCCGAGGCCCCCGAGGCCCCTGAGACCCTTGATGCCTACGACCGCCTGCCGGACGCCGCCGCCGAGCTCTTCGGCGAGGACGCGACGGCGGAGTACGCGTACGACCTGCTGACCGTCGACGTACCGGCCGCCTCCTGGATCGCAGCCCTCGAAACGGCCCGCGACCGGCTGGGCTGCACGTATTTCGACTGGCTGAGCGCGGTCGACGAACCCGGCACCGGCTTCCGGGTCTGCGCCCATGTAGCGGCCCTGGCCGAGGGCCGGATCCGCCGGCTCCTGGTCCGTACGACGGTTCCGCACGAGGCGGCGGTCCTGCCGACCGCCATCGACGTCTACGCGGGCGCCGCCTGGCACGAGCGCGAGACGCACGAGATGTTCGGCATCGGCTTCGAGGGCCACCCGCACCTGGTGCCGCTGCTGCTCCCCGAGGGCTTCGAGGGCCACCCGCTGCGCAAGGATTTCGTACTGGCGGCACGCGTCGCGAAGGCATGGCCCGGCGCGAAGGAGCCGGGCGAGTCGGAACACGGCGGCCCGAAGCGACGCACGATGCTGCCACCCGGCGTCCCCGACCCGAACGAATGGGGCCCCCTCAAGGGCCAGCTCCCACCCGCCCCCTCCCGCCCGACCCGCACCCCACGCGCAGCAGGCGACCGCCCGGCACGCCGCACCCGCAGCGCGAGCGAGGGCTCGGCCGCCCAGCGAACGGCGGCGACGGCTGCGGAAGCGGGCGCGGGTACGAGCGTCGGCGCAGGCGTCGGCTCGGACGCGGGCACTGGCACGGGCACGGGCGTTGGTACGGGCATCGGCGCGGGAGCCGGTACGGGCGCAGGCCCGGAATCGACTCCCGGCCCTGCGGAGCCCGGTCCCACGACTCCTGGCCCTGAGACCCCTGGCCCTGCGACGCCCGGCCCCACGACTCCCCGCTCCTCGACCCCGCGTCGCACCCGCAGCGCGAGCGAGGGCTCGGCGAGCCAGCAGCGGGCGCGGGATGAGGGGGAGCCGGTTACGGAGACCGGGGCGGGGCGTAGGGCGGAGGCGGTTACGGAGACCGGGCCGGAGTCCGGGACGAGGGCCGAGCCGGGCGCCGGGGCTACGGCGGAGGCGAGTGCCGGGGCCGGCGACGCCCCGTGGCACCACGCTCGCCCGGCCTTCGACGCGGATTCCGCCGAGCCCTCCACAGGTACCTCCCAGCCCCTCCGGCGTTTGAGGAGCGGGGGCCCGGGGGCGGAGCCCCCGGTTCGGGAAGGGGCGGGCAGGGGAGAAGCCCCGCGCAGCGGCACTTCCACCCCCACCCCCGACACCGAAACCGACGCCACTCCCGAAACCGACGTCACCCCTGAGCCCGAGCCCGCCCCCTCGGAGACCCCGGAAACCGCAGAAACCTCAGAGGCTCCGGAAACCCCAGCACCCCCCAACCACCCCGCCGGAGGCGATACCGCGTGAACGACGTACTCGACGTCGCCCTCCGCCTGGTCATCGTCTTCGCCGTGTTCATGGTCCTCCCCCTCGTCGTGGGACAGACCGAGCACAAGGTGATGGCCCACATGCAGGGCCGCCTCGGCCCCATGTACGCGGGCGGCTTCCACGGCTGGGCCCAGCTCGTCGCGGACGGCGTGAAGTTCGCGCAGAAGGAAGACATCGTCCCGGCCGGGGCCGACCGCCGTATCTTCCAGCTCGCGCCGGCCGTCGCACTCCTCCCGTACCTCCTCGTACTCGTCGCCATCCCGATCGGCCCCGGCGAGGGCGCGGTCGGACAGGTCGTCGACGCGGGCATCTTCTTCGTGCTCGCCGTGATGGGCGTCGGCGTGCTCGGCTCGCTCATGGCCGGGTGGGCCTCGGCCAACAAGTTCTCCCTCCTCGGGGGCCTGCGCACCGCCGCCCAGCTGCTCGCGTACGAGCTGCCGATGCTGCTCGCCGCCGCCTCGGTCGCGATGGCGGCCGGCACCGTCTCCCTCCCGGGCATCCTCGACGCCTTCGAGTGGTGGTGGCTGCCCTGGCAGATCGTCGGCGCACTGGTCTTCTTCGTGGCCGGCCTGGCCGAGCTGCAACGCCCGCCGTTCGACATGCCGGTCGCCGACTCCGAGATCATCTTCGGCGCGTACACCGAGTACACCGGCCTGCGCTTCGCGCTCTTCCTGCTCGCCGAGTACGCGGGCATCGTCGTGCTGTGCGGACTGACCACCGTCCTCTTCCTCGGCGGCTGGCACGGCCCGTTCGGCGCCGACGGACTCGGCTGGGTCTGGACGCTGCTCAAGACCGCCGTACTCGCCTTCGTCGTCATCTGGCTGCGGGTGTCCTACCCCCGGCTCCGCGAGGACCAGTTGCAGAAGCTCGCCTGGACCACACTCATCCCGCTCGCTCTCGCGCAGATCGCGCTCACCGGCATCGTGAAGGTGGCGATCAGCTGATGGCCGTGCCGCCCCCGCACTCCCGTCCCCGCATCCCCGGATCCGGCCTGGCCAAGGGCCTGGCCGTCACCCTGCGGACGATGACGAGGAAGACGGTCACCGCGCAGTACCCGGACGTCCAGCCCGAGCTCCCGCCCCGCTCCCGAGGCGTCATCGCGCTGTTCGAGGAGAACTGCACGGTCTGCATGCTCTGCGCCCGCGAGTGCCCGGACTGGTGCATCTACATCGACTCCCACAAGGAGACGGTGCCCGCCGCGGCCCCGGGCGGGCGCGAACGCAGCCGCAACGTCCTCGACCGCTTCGCGATCGACTTCTCGCTCTGCATGTACTGCGGTATCTGCATCGAGGTGTGCCCCTTCGACGCGCTCTTCTGGTCGCCGGAGTTCGAGTACGCGGAGACGGACATCCTCGAACTCACCCATGAGCGCGACAAACTCCGCGAATGGATGTGGACGGTGCCGGAACCGCCCGCGCTCGACCCGGGCGCCGAGGAGCCGAAGGAGATCGCCGCCGCCCGCAAGGCAGCGGAGAAACTCGAAGCCCAGCGCGCCCAGGAAGCCCAGCAGGCCCCGCAGGCCCAACAGCCCCAGCAGCAAACCCACCAGCCCGACCAGCCCGACCAGGCCCAGCAGAAAGCAGAGGGGGAGGAGTGACACTCGCAGCCACCGCGGCGCACTCCGCACACTCCGCCCACTCCCTCCTCCTCGCCGCCCGCCCGGACGCCCCGGCCCCCTCCGGCTTCCTCTCCCCGACCGGCGTCGAGATCGCCTTCCTCCTCGTCGGCATCGCCACCCTCGGCGCGGCCCTCGTCACCGTCACGACCAAGCAGCTGGTGCACGCCGCCCTATGGCTGGTCGTGGCGCTCGGCGGTCTCGCCGTCGAGTACCTCCTGCTCACCGCGGAGTTCATCGCCTGGGTGCAGGTACTGATCTACGTCGGTTCCGTCGTCGTCCTCCTTCTCTTCGGGCTGATGCTCACCAGAGCCCCCATCGGCCGCTCCCCGGACGCCGACTCCGGCAACCGCTGGGCGGCCCTCGCCGTGGCCGTCGCCGCCGCCGGCGCGCTCGTCTGGGTCGTCGTCGACGCCTTCCGCACCACCTGGATCGACCTGGACGGACCGGCCCAGGGCTCGACCGAGGCGACCGGCTCCTTCCTCTTCCGGCACTGGGTGCTGCCCTTCGAAGCACTCTCCGTCCTGCTGCTCGCCGCCCTCGTCGGCGCGATCGTCCTGTCCCGCAAGCGCGGTAAGGAGCAGAGCTGATGCACCTCGCCTATCCCGCCGTGCTCGCCGCCCTCCTCTTCTGCACCGGGCTGTACGGAGTACTCGCCCGCCGCAACGCGATCCTGGTGCTGATGTCCGTCGAGCTGATGCTCAACGCCGTCAACCTCAACCTGGTCGCCTTCGACGTCTGGCTCCGCGACGCCCTGCACTCCGGCCAGGCCCTCGCCCTCTTCACCATCGCCATCGCGGCGGCCGAGATCGGCATCGGTCTGGCGATCGTCCTAGCCGTGTACCGCAACCGCGGCAGCTCGGACATCGACCGGCTCCGCGACACCGCCGAGACCGACGCCGCCGAAGCCCTCCCGGACGACGAGTCCGACACCGGCACCGAAGACCAGGCCACTGCTGCGGCAGGGAAGGCAAAGAAGGCAGAGGCCACCGCGTGACCACCACGACCCTCGCCGTCCTCGTCCCCCTCCTCCCGTTCCTGGGCGCCGCGGCCGGCCTCCTCCTCGGACGCACCGCCCCCGGCTTCGTACGGCCCCTCGCCGTACTGCCCACCCTCGCCGCCGCCGTCATCGCGGCCGTCGTCGCGGCCCGCCAGGGCGGCGGCCGGGCCATCGACGCCGCGACCCAGCTCACCCCCACCGGCTCGGTCCCGATCGACCTCGCCCTGCACCTCGACGGCTTCGCCGTCCTCGTCGCCGTGCTGGTCGGACTCGTCGCGACCTGCGTGCAGATCTACTCGACCGCCTATCTGCGCGACGACCCCCGCTACCCCTCGTACGCCGCCCTCGTCTCCCTCTTCACCTCCGCGATGCTGCTCGTCGTCTACTCCGGCGACCTGATGGTGCTGCTGGTCGGCTGGGAGATCATGGGCATCTGCTCGTACTTCCTCGTCGGCCACTACTGGGAGACGCCCGAAGCCCGCGCCGCCTCCCTCAAGGCCTTCCTGGTCACCAAGCTCGGCGACGTCCCCTTCCTGATCGGCCTGTTCGCGCTCGCCGCCGACACCGGAACCTTCCGCATCACCGGCATCCTGGGCGCCGTCGCCCACGGCGGCCTTGACCACCCCACCCTCATCGCGCTGCTGCTCCTCGCGGGCGTCGCCGGCAAGTCGGCGCAGTTCCCCCTGCACACCTGGCTGCCCGACGCGATGGCCGGCCCCACCCCCGTCTCCGCGCTCATCCACGCCGCGACGATGGTCGCCGCCGGCATCTACTTCGTGGCCCGGCTCCTCCCCGTCTTCGCCCAGTCCGGCGCCGCCCTCGTCGTACTCGCCGTGATGGCCGCGATCACGATGATCGGCTCGGGGCTCGCCGCCCTCGCCCAGGACGACATCAAGCGGGTCCTCGCCTACTCGACGATCGGTCAGCTCGGCTACATGGCCGGTGCCCTGGCCGTCGGCGACCGCGGGGCCGCCGTCTTCCACCTCCTGTCCCACGGCGCGTTCAAGGCCGTCCTCTTCCTCGCGGCCGGCGTCGTCATCCACGCTGCCGGGACCAACTCACTGGCCGCCATGTCCCGCATGGGCGGCCTGACGAAGCGCGTCCCGGACGCCTACTGGACGATGACCGTCGCCCTGCTCGCGCTCGCCGCCATCCCCCCGTTCGCCGGCTTCTTCTCCAAGGAAGCCGTCCTCGTCGCCGCCGAGCACACCGCGTTCGGGGACCGGCACGTCGCCCCGGCCGCCGCCGGCTGGACCGTGCTCGTCGCCGGACTGCTCGCCGCCGTCCTCACCGCCGCCTACGCCACCCGCCTCTGGCTCCTCGCCTTCCGGGGCCGCGGCGCCGAGGCCCCCGACCATGGCAGGCAGCCCGTCGCGATGACCGCCGTCCTCTGGGTCCTGGCCGTCCCCACCATCGCCTTCGGACTGACCGTCGGCGCGATCACCGACTGGTTCGACGGACACGCCCTCACCCCGTCCGTGACCACCGCCGTCCTCTCCACGGGTGTCGGACTCGTCGGCGGCCTCGTCACCTATGGCGCCTGGCGCCACACCTCGGCGCTCGCCGCCCGCACCTCCGTCGGCACCGTCGTCGCCCACCCCGACGCCGAACCCGCCCTCGTCGAGGCCCAGGCCATGACGGCACACACCGCCGCCTACGGAGCCGTCGGCGACGCCCCCGACCCGGCCGACCCCGGCCGCCTGCTGCTCGGCCCGCTGCACCGCCCGGCCGCCGCGGGCTTCCACCTCGACGCCCTGTACACGGCGCTGTTCGTCCGCCCCGTCCAGGCCGCGGCGAGGCTCGTCCGCTTCCTGGACCGCGAGGTCGTCGACACCTACGTACGCGGCTCCGGAGCCGTCGCACGCGGGCTCGGCGCCGCCGTCCGCCGTGCGCAGACCGGCAACGTGCAGACCTACCTCAGCGCACTGCTCGCCGGTTCGCTGGTCCTGGCGATCGCCGCCGTCGTCTTTGCCAACGTCAACGCCGGGTCGTGAGCCGTGATCGATATCAGTGAATCCGTGATGCAGTTCCTTCTCGCGTTCATCGTCGTCATCCCGCTCATCGGCGCAGTCGCCGCCCTTCTGCCGGCCCCGCCCGGACTGAAGGGAAAGGACCCCGACCAGGCCGTGCTCCGCCACGGCGTGACCGTCACCGGCGCGATCCTCGTCGCCGCGATCGTGCTCGCCGCGGGCTTCGACCACGACCACCCGTCGAAGATGCAGGCCACCACCGACATCAGCTGGATCCCGGCGCTCGACGTCCGCATCCACCTCGGCATCGACGGCATTTCGCTCCCCCTTCTCGTACTGACCGCGCTGCTGACCTTCCTCTGCGCGCTGTACAGCTACTTCAAGATGCCCGCCGGCCCCTCCCCGAAGGCCTTCGTCGCACTTCTGCTCGTTCTGGAGTCCGGCACCCTCGCGACCTTCGCCGTCCTCGATCTGCTGCTGTTCTTCCTGGCGTTCGAGATGGTCCTCATCCCGATGTACTTCCTCATCGCCCGCTGGGGCGGTGCGAAGAAGCAGGCCGCCGCCTGGAAGTTCATCCTCTACACACTGCTCGGCTCGGTCGTCATGCTGCTGGGCCTGCTCCTCGTCGGACTGAAGAGCGGCACCTTCGACATGGTGGCACTCGCCACTGACAACGGCCGTGGGCTCACCTCGTCCGTGCAGGTCATCGCCGTTCTCGCGATCGGCGTCGGGCTCGCCGTGAAGACCCCGATGTGGCCGCTGCACAGCTGGCTGCCGGACGCCCACACCGCGGCACCGACCGTCGGCTCGGTCTTGCTCGCGGGCGTCCTGCTGAAGATGGGAACGTACGGATTCGTCCGCATCCTGCTTCCCATCACCCCCGACGGGATGCACACCTTCGCGCCGTACCTCGCCGCCTTCGCGGTCGTCGGCATCATCTACGGATCGCTGGCCTGCCTGGCGCTGGTCCGCCCCGGCTCCAAGGGCGACCTCAAGCGCCTGATCGCGTACTCATCCGTCGGCCACATGGGCTTCGTACTCCTCGGCATCGCGAGCATGACACCCACCGGAGTCAACGGCGCGCTCTTCGCCAACATCGCCCACGGCCTCATCACCGGCCTGCTGTTCTTCCTGGTCGGCGCGGTCAAGGACCGGTACGGCACCGCCGACCTCGACACCCTCTCCGGAGCCACCGGAGCCGCGCTCTACGGCCGGGCCCCCCGCCTCGGCGGCCTCCTCGCCTTCGCCGCCGTCGCCTCCCTCGGACTGCCGGGGCTCGCCGGATTCTGGGGCGAGATGCTCGCTCTGTTCGGCTCCTTCGACCCCGCCGACGGCCTCAGCCGCCCGGCCTTCCTCACCTTCATGTCGATCGCCGCGTTCGGCACCCTGCTCACCGCCGCGTACATGCTCCTGGTGGTACGCCGGGTCTGCATGGGTGAGAAGCGCGAAGAGCCGCAGCTCGCCGACGTCCAGACATACGAGTTCGCCGCCTGGACCCCGCTCGTCGCGCTCACCGTCCTCGCCGGTCTGTGGCCCGCCGTCCTCCTCGGCCTCACCGATCCGGCCGTGCAGAAGCTCCTCGCAGGAGGCAAGTCGTGACCCCAGCCGTCGTCACCCCGGGTGTCGTCACCACGGACCTCGCCACCCCGCACCTCCTCACCAGCGCGGCCGAGAACACCACCAGCCTCATCCAGACCGTCGACTGGCTCGCGATCGCACCCCCGGTCGTCGTCGCGGCCATGGCCCTGATCGTCCTGGTCACCGACCTCTTCCTGCCCGAGCACCGCAAGCCGCTCCTCGGCGCGCTGACCATCGGCGGGCTGGTCGCCGCCCTGGCCCTCCTCGTCCCGCTGCGCGCCGGCGACCGTTCCACCTTCTGCCTCAACGAGGCTGCCACCGGATCCGGCGGCGCCGGTGCCTGCAGCTACACCGCCGACCACTTCGCCCTGGTCATCCAGGCCCTCGTGCTCGGCGGCGCCCTGCTCACCGCCCTGCTCTCGGTCGGCGACACCCGCAAACTCCCCGCCGGGGAGTTCTGGTTCCTGCTGCTGTCCTCCGCCTCCGGCGCCGCACTCCTGCCCGCCGCCCGCGACCTCGCCACCCTCGTCGTCGCCCTCGAAGTCGCCTCACTGCCCGCGTTCGCCCTCGTCGGCATCAAGCGCGGCGACCGGCGGTCCTCCGAGGCGGCGCTCAAGTTCTTCCTCTCCTCCGTCGTCTCGACCGCCGTCATGCTGCTCGGCGTCAGCTTCGTGTACGCGACCACCGGCACCCTGCACCTCACCGAGATCGCCTCCCGGCTCGACGACGTACCCGGTCAGCTGGACACCCTCGCCAAGGCGGGCGTCGCCCTCACCCTGGTCGGCTTCGCGTTCAAGACCGCCGCCGCGCCCTTCCACTTCTGGGTCCCCGACACCTACATCGGCGCCCCCCTGCCGATCGCCGCCTACCTCTCGGTCGTCGGCAAGGCGGTCGGCTTCTCCGGCCTCATCCTCGTCACCGTGATCGCGTTCCCGGCGTACGCCGACGTCTGGGGACCGGCCCTCGCCGTCCTCGCCGCGCTCACCATGACGATCGGCAACGTCGCTGCCCTGCGCCAGAACGCCGGCCGGGCCCGCAGCGCCGTGCGGCTCCTCGCCTGGTCGTCCGTCGGCCAGGCCGGCTACCTCCTGGTGCCGATCGCCGCCGCCGCGTACTCCAGCGACGAGCACATCGGCTCCACCGTCGCGTACGCCCTCATGTACGCCGTCGTGAACCTCGGGGCCTTCGCGGTCGCCGCCCTGGTCGCCCGTACCAGCCCCGGCAACCGGCTCACCGACTACCGCGGCCTGTACGCCACCCGCCCCCTCGCCGCCCTGGCGATGGCCTTCTTCCTGCTCTGCCTGGCCGGTCTGCCGCCCGGCATCATCGGCCTCTTCGCCAAGGTCACGGTCTTCTCCGCGGCCGTCGACGCCGGACTCGGCTGGCTCGGCGTCGTCATGGCCGTCAACGTGGTGATCGCGCTCTACTACTACCTCCAGTGGACCGCGACACTCTTCCGCGCCCCGGAGAAGTCCACGGCAGCGGCCCCGGGAGAAGCCCCGGCACAGCCGCACGACGAGACCCGGCCGGAGGCGGTCGCACCCGCTCCCACCAGGCACCGAGTCCCGGCATCCCTCACCGCCGCGATCGCGCTCACCACCGTGGCGGGCGTGGTGCTCTCGGGCGCTCCGCAGACGGTCCTCCGGTTCGCCGCCGTCAATCTCTTCTGACATACCGAAGATCGGTTTGCCCGGAACGGCCCGTACAGGGCAAGGTCTTGCCCGCACACCCCCCACACCTACGCATTACAGAGGAGCAAGAGCGGTGCTGAACGGGTTCAAGGACTTCATCCTGCGCGGAAACGTCATCTCCATGGCCATCGGTCTGGCCGTCGGAGCGGCGTTCACCGCGGTCGTCACCGGATTCAGCACGGCCTTCATCACCCCGCTGATCGGCCTCGCCACCGGTTCCGTCGGTGACTTCAGCTCGGCGGAGTTCTCGGTCGAGGGCACCATCTTCCCGTACGGGAAGTTCCTCGCCGCCGCCATCGCCTTCCTGATCACCGCCGCCGTTCTCTACTTCTGCGTCGTCGTGCCCATGGCGAAGGTCCAGGCCCGCTTCGTCAAGGCGGAGAAGCTCGACATCAAGGCCGCCACGCGCGACTGCCCCCGCTGCTACACCGAGATCCCGGCCATCGCCTCCCGCTGCGCCCACTGCACCAGCGAGATCAAGCCGGACCCCACGGCCCTCGAAGTCGCCGGGCTCCCCGCCCAGCGCTGAGCAGAGCCGGGGCCGACCGGCACACGTACGGCCACTGACCCGTACGGCCCAGAGCCTGATCCGGCCACAAGCGCCGGACAGGTCCGGCCCTGCGGTGGTGCGCACAAGGGAACTAGCTCCTCCCGCCTGGCGTTGACCGGTACGGGAGGCTCCACTGGGGGAGTGGAGACCACCAAGCAAAGGGTTCCCCTGCCGCACCACTTGGAGGGCGTACCGTGCACCGCCGGCACAACGGGCTGAGAACCGCCGTACTCCTCGGGGGCCTGTCCGCACTCATCATCGTCATCGGAAGCTTCTTCGGACGTACAGGCCTGATCGTCGCGCTCCTCGTGGCCATCGGCACCAACGCCTACGCGTACTGGAACAGCGACAAGCTGGCGCTCCGGGCCATGCGGGCCCGCCCCGTCAGCGAATTCGAGGCGCCACAGCTCTACCGCATGGTCCGCGAGCTCTCCACCGCCGCCCGCCAGCCCATGCCACGGCTCTACATCTCCCCGACACAGGCCCCCAACGCCTTCGCCACCGGACGCAATCCGCGCAACGCCGCGGTCTGCTGCACGGAGGGCATCCTGCAGATCCTGGACGAGCGGGAGCTGCGCGGCGTCCTGGGACACGAGCTGAGCCATGTCTACAACCGGGACATCCTGATCTCGTCCGTCGCCGGGGCGCTCGCCTCCGTCGTCATGTTCCTGGTCAACTTCGCCTGGCTGATCCCGGTGGGCCGGTCCAACGACGACGACGGGCCCGGGATTTTCGGGATGCTGATGATCATGATCCTCGGCCCGATCGCGGCCTCCGTCATCCAGCTGGCCGTCAGCCGCTCCCGCGAGTACGAGGCGGACGCCTCCGGCGCCCAGCTGACCGGCGACCCACTGGCCCTGGCCAGTGCCCTGCGCAAGCTCGACGCAGGAACGAAACAGCTGCCGCTGCCCCCGGAGCCGAGGATCGAGACCGCGAGCCACATGATGATCGCGAATCCGTTCCGCCCCGGCCAGGGCATGTCCAAGCTGTTCTCCACGCATCCGCCGATGGCGGAGCGCATCGCCCGGCTGGAGCAGATGGCCGGCCCCCGCACCTGAGGCCCCCGCTCCTGGGGCCTCAGGTGCGGGGGCCGGTGTCCCTCAGCGGGCTCCGAAGGCCTCGTCGCTCGGGACGATCTCGCGGCCCAGCGGCATGAGCGAGATCGGGATCATCTTCAGGTTCGCCCAGCCGAAGGGGATCCCGATGATCGACACGAACAGCGGGATGCTGGTGATCAGGTGCCCCAGCGCCAGCCACCACCCGGCGAAGACGAGCCAGATCACATTGCCGACGCAGGACGGCGCCCCCGCGTCGGGCCGCTCCACGGTCGTGCGCCCGAACGGCCACAGCACGTAACCGGCGATTCTGAGGGAAGCGATGCCGAACGGAATCGTCACGATCAGCACGAAGCAGATGATCGCGGCGAGGAGGTAGCCGAGGGCCATCCAGAATCCGCAGAACACCACCCACAGGATGTTCAGGATCAGCTGTATGAGCTTCATGGTCACTCGCCTTCCGGGTGTTGCCCGTCATCGCCCTGCTTGGTCAGTATCAGCCCTGGTCACGGACAGGAGTAACGCCCCCCTTCGACTCCGCCCCACCGCCAGTGCCGTCATCAACCATGAACGCAGGAACGGCCCCGGGCAGTTGCTCGAAGCCCTGCACGAGTCCGCCCCGCAAGCCGGCCCGCGCGTCCGGACGCACAGCCCGTTCACAGGCCCCGCGAGCAACCGCCCGACCGGCGCGGGCGTCTTGGATTCCAAGAACGAGTGACGGGTAGGTTCGCACGCATGAGCATTATCGGATGGATCATTCTCGGGCTGGTGGCCGGAGTCATCGCCAAGGTCCTGCTGCCGGGCCGCGACCCGGGCGGCCTGGTCGGCACCACCCTCATCGGGATTGTCGGCGCCTTTCTCGGTGGCTGGATATCGTCGCGCTTCCTCGACCGCCCCATATCCAACGACTTCTTCGACATGGCCACTTGGGTCGCCGCCATCGGCGGTTCACTGGTCCTGCTGATCGCCTACCGACTGCTGTTCGGGAACTCCCGCGAACGCCACTGACGCCCGTCCGTACCGAAGGTGCCCAACCCGGTCTCGCGCAGGGTCAGATTGAGCCGGCCACGGCTCATCCCCGTCGCGGGATCGGCGGTACCGGGGCAGACCTTCGGCACGCCGTGGAACGCGAAACGCGACGGCCCGCCGAAGACGAACAGATCGCCGGAGGCCAACTCCACATCCGTGTAGGGCCTTCCACGGTTCTCCGTGTTCCCGAAGCGGAAGACACAGGTGTCGCCGATGCTGAGCGACACCACCGGAGCACCGGACTGCTCCTCCTTGTCCTGGTGCATGCCCATGCGCGCCGCCCCGTCGTAGAAGTTGACGAGCGCGGTGTCCGGCGCGTACGTCCGTACCGGACTCTCGTCCCCGTACGCCGCCACCAGCGCCTCGCGGCCCAATTCGGCCAGCCAGTCGGGGAATTCGGCCACCCGCGCCCCGTTCACGTCGTCGGCCGTGCGTGAATACCGGTACGGCTGCCAGTGCCACCCCACACAGACCGTCTGTACGGACATCACCCCGCCGCCCGGCAGGACCGTGTGCCGCAGCGGCACCGGCCCGCGCGCCCACTCCCGGCAGGTCGCCACCAACTCCCGCTGCCGCTCCGGTGACAGCCACTCGGGCACATGCACGGCCCCCGGCGCGACGACGGCACGGGGCCTCGGGAAGAGTCCGGACATCTCAGCTCACCGCCGGGGCGCCTTCCAGCCGCAGCAGCCGCTCCTTGCGCTCCAGGCCGCCCGCGTAACCCCGCAGCGCCCCGTCCGAGCCGATCACCCGATGGCACGGCCGCACGACCAGCAGCGGATTGCGCCCGATCGCCGTACCCACGGCCCGTACGCCCGCCCCGGCGCTGCCGACGCGTTCGGCGATCTGCCCGTACGACACGGTCTCCCCGTAGGGGACGGTGTCCAGGGCGGACCACACCCGGCGCTGGAAGTCGGTGCCCACGCCGTCCGCGTACTCGATGTCGAAGCGGGTCAGCCGGCCCGCGAAGTACTCCCGCAGCTGAGCGGCGATCCCCGCGAACGCCTCCGGTGCGCGGACCCACCCGTCCTGGACGACCGCGGCGCCCTTCTGGCCGGGCAGCGAGAGCGAGGCGAGCGCCACCCCGCCGGTGGTCTCCTCGCCGACCAGCAGCAGCTCACCCAGCGGGCTGTCGACCGTTGCGTACATGGTCATGACTCGTCCCTTTCCTGCACTTCATGCCGGGATTCGACCGGATCGTCGCCCGACATGGACAAGTCTGCGTGCCCCGCTCCGCCATGACCGGCGGTTTTCGGACACCGCACCCCGGGTGCGGAGCGGTGTGTCCCGCTCCGCACTCCGGCGAAGGGCTGGACCTACCGGTAGTTCACGAACTGCACGGCGAAGTCGAAGTCCTGGCCCTTCAGCAGCGCCTGTACGGCCTGCAGATCGTCCCGGCTCTTCGAGCTGACCCGCAGCTCGTCGCCCTGGACCTGCGCCTTGACGCCCTTCGGGCCCTCGTCGCGAATGATCTTCGCCACCTTCTTGGCGTTCTCCTGGGAGATGCCCTCCTCGATCGTGGCGAAGATCTTGTACTCCTTGCCGGACAGCTGCGGCTCGCCCGCGTCCAGCGACTTCAGCGAGATGCCCCGCTTGATCAGCTTGGACTGGAAGATGTCGAGGATCGCCTTGACCCGCTCCTCGCCGTTCGCCTCCATGAGGATCTTCTCGCCGGACCAGGAGATCGAGGCGCCGGTGCCCTTGAAGTCGTAACGCTGCGAGATTTCCTTGGCGGCCTGGTTGAGGGCGTTGTCGACCTCCTGCCGCTCGACCTTCGAGACGATGTCGAAACTGGAGTCGGCCATGACGTGTGGCTCCTTGTATCGGGGGTTCGGGAACGCGGTGCATAAGGGCGGCAACGGGCCTGACGGCCCCGCGACGCCGATCAAAGCCTAGCCACCCGCACCCGATCGGGCCGCTGATCAATCCGGTGGCGAACCACCCCTGGGCATCGGGTATCGTTTACGTCGTTGCCACGGAGCGCCGCCGAAAAGCGGTTCTCGAAGGCAGCAATCCCTGGCGGTGTGCCCGAGTGGCCAAAGGGAGCAGACTGTAAATCTGCCGGCTCAGCCTACCCAGGTTCGAACCCTGGCGCCGCCACATGGCAAGGCCCCTGTCTCAGGACAGGGGCCTTCTTTGTTCTCTGCTGCGAGGGGCCGTGGACATGGAATCCGTACTGGTCAGCGCCTGCCTGCAGGGCGTGCCCTGCCGTTTCGACGGCCGTGGCAAGGCCTCCGGCTCGGTGACCGCGGCCATCGGCGACCGCCGCCCCGTGGCCTTCTGCCCCGAGGTCTCCGCCGGACTGCCCACCCCGCGCCGCCCCGCCGAGATCGTCGGCGGCGACGGCCACGACGTGCTGGACGGCCGGGCCCGGGTCGTCGACGACACCGGGCACGACGTGACGGACGAGTTCCTGGACGGCGCGGAGCGGGCGCTGGCGGCCGCGCGCCGGACCGGATGCACCGAGGCGCTGCTGATGGCGCGCAGCCCTTCCTGCGGGCGCGGAACGGTCTATGACGGTACGTTCACCGGCGAGCTCCGCGAGGGCGACGGTGTGACCGCCGCGCTGCTGGAGCGCAACGGCATCACCGTCCGCCCGGCACCGCGCGACTGACCCGGAGCACCCGCGTACGGCCGCCCTCGGCAACCGCGCAGGGCCCGTCTGAGGCACCCGCGCAGACCCGCCCGCCGTGCCCGCTCGGGGCCGTACGCGGCATCCGCGTACGGCGGCCCGCCCGGTCGTCAGTTGCCCGCGATGTCCTTCACCGCCACCGACACCGGCACGTTCCCGGAGATGAGTTCCAGCGTCAGCCCCGCCGTCGCCGGCGTCTCCAGCAGTTCCAGCAGCGCCGCCGCCACGTCGTCGCGCGGCACCGGACCGCGGCCGGTCGACGCGGTCAGCAGGACCGTCCCCGTGCCCGCGTCGTTCGTCAGCATGCCGGGGCGCAGGATCGTCCAGTCGAGCCCGGTCCTGGAGCGCACGTACGCGTCCGCCGCCCCCTTGGCCCGCAGATACGCGTCGAAGACCTCGTCGCCCGGGTGGTCGGGGTCGGCGCCCATCGACGAGACCACGACATAGCGCCGCACGCCCGCCAGTTCGGCGGCGTCGGCGAACAGCACCGCCGCCCCGCGATCCACCGTCTCCTTGCGTTCCGCGCCGCTGTCCGGGCCGGCGCCGGCCGCGAAGACCACCGCGTCGGCGCCGCGCAGCGCCTCGGCCACCTCCTGCGCGGAGGAGGATTCGAGATCCAGGACCACCGGCTCGGCACCCGCGTCCCGGAGGTCCTTGCCCTGGTCCGGATTGCGGATGACGCCTACGGCCTCGTGCCCGCGCGCGGTGAGCAGCCGCTCCAACCGCAGCGCGATCTGACCATGTCCACCTGCGATGACAATGCGCATGGTCACGACCGTACGCCGCGGCGGGCCGCCGCGCTCAGGGCCCGCCGCAGGAACCGGAATCCGTTCTCCCCTGGCGCGGCAGATCGAGGGCGACGACGGTCTCGGAGTCGCAGTACTCGCGTACCGAGCTCGTCCGCGCCACCACCCGGCCGCGATGCACCACGACCCGGCTGTAGGCGAGCGAGAGCACCCCGGACAGCTGCTCCCCGCGCACCGCGAGCAGTTCGGCGGGGTAGCCCGCCTCGACCCTGACCCCGGGCAGCCCCATCGCCGTCCTGGCGGCCGAGGACACCGCCTCGTACGCCTCCGCGGCCGGCAGCCCGTGCTGCGCGGCCAGCAGGTAGGCGGCCTCCAGCGGATCACCGCGGCCCACGGGGTTCGCGAGGTCCCGCAGCGCCCCGCTGCCCGCCGCGACCCGCACCCCGGCCGCCCGCAGCAGCCGTACGGGAGCGGTGCCCCAGCCCTCCACGCCGCAGCAGCCGCCCTGAGGGAGGCAGATCACCGTCACCCCGGCCGCGGCCAGCTGGTCGGCGGCGCGGGCCGCGGCCCGCGGGGGGAGCCGGGAGAGGCCCGCGCACGGGCCGAGACAGACGCCGGGCCGCAGCCCTCCGGCCATGGCGGCCAGCCGGCCGAGCTGGGCCGGGTCGTCGCTGTCCGTGTGCAGGTCGACGGGGCAGCCCTGCTCGGCGGCGACCTCCAGCACGGCCTCCGCGTACCCCGCCGGGTCCGGATCGAGGTCCGGGCAGCCGCCGACCGCGTCGGCCCCCATCTTCACCGCGTCGCGCAGCATGGCCAGGTTGCCCGCGCCCGCGACGCCGGTGAGCAGCCGGGGGACCGCGACCGCGGTCAGGTCGGCCAGTCCGCGCAGCGAACGGCGCGCCTGCAGCACGGCTTCGAGCGGGGCGAGGCCCTGGACGTCCCCGATCCGCACGTGCGAGCGCAGCGCGGTGGCGCCGTGGCCGAGCTGGAGCAGGGCGGCCTCGGTGGCGCGGCGCCGGATGTCCTCCGGGCGGTGCGACGCCGGGCCCGGGGCGCCGGGGCCCGCGCCGTCGGCGGTGAGCGCGGTGTCGCTGTGGGCGTGGGGTTCGGCGGGGGCGGGGAGCAGCAGATAGCCGCGCAGGTCCAGCCGCGGACCGGGTGCGGCCAGACTGCCCGCCGTGCCGACGGCCTCGATGCGGCCGCCGCCGAGCCGTACGTCCACGACGCGGCCGTCGGTGAGACGGGCGCCGCAGAGCACCAGGCCGGCCGGGGCGGCGGTGTCCGGGCTGCCGGTCGCACCGGCCGCGTCGGCGGCCTGGTCGTCCGGCTGCCACGGCTGGCTGTCGGGCATCGCGCTCCTGGGAATGGGGACAAGATCACGCAGAGTGAGTCGAGCCTAGGGGCGTGTTCGGCCCGGTTCGAGGAGGAGCGGAATAGTCGTACCGGCGTGGCCCCGGGGACGCGTGGGGCGGGTGTGCACGACCGTGCCGGTGGTGCTCCACGGGGCGACCGAGGCGCTGCTCAGGCGGCCGGTGGGCGGTCCTGGGGGCTCTCGATCAAGGGATCGGCGGGGCGTCGATCAAGGGCTCCGGATGGGGGCCCGAAACGGATTTGGGCGATCGGCGAGGGACCGTGTAATGTCGTCATCGCTCGCCCCAATAGCTCAGTCGGTAGAGCGTCTCCATGGTAAGGAGAAGGTCTGCGGTTCGATTCCGCATTGGGGCTCTGGTGATCGGGAAACCCCGCTTCGGCGGGGGGACTCATTCATCAAAGCGGTGTAGCTCAGTCGGTAGAGCAAGCGGCTCATAATCGCTGTGTCACCGGTTCAAGTCCGGTCACCGCTACTTACGGTAGCCGATTGTGGGGTCGGTCCTTCGATCGGCTACTCTTTTTTGCGTTCATCCGTCCATCCGTCCGTCCAAGGAGCACTCACGTGGCTGCCACCGACGTCCGCCCGAAGATCACGCTGGCCTGCGTGGAGTGCAAGGAGCGGAACTACATCACCAAGAAGAACCGGCGTAACAACCCGGACCGTCTTGAGATGAAGAAGCACTGCCCGCGCTGCAACTCGCACACTGCGCACCGCGAAACGCGCTGAAACAGGCTCGTACACGAGGCCGTCCCCATTGGGGGCGGCCTCGTGTCGTTGTATGAAGGCTGTCCTTCGGCCTGTTCATCATTTCTTCGGCCTGTTCATCTTTCATCAGGAGGTAGCGAGCCCATGGCGCTCGACCAGTCCTTCGTGGGGCGGACCTATCCGCCCACCCCGCCGTACGAGGTCGGCCGGGAGAAGATCCGCGAGTTCGCCGAGGCGGTGGGCGACCCGAATCCGGCGTACGTCGACCCCGAGGCCGCCAAGGCGCTCGGCCACAGCGATGTGATCGCGCCGCCGACGTTCGTCTTCTCCATCACGTTCAAGGCGGCCGGGCAGGTGATCCACGACCCGCAGCTGGGTCTGGACTACAGCCGGGTGGTGCACGGCGACCAGAAGTTCGCCTATGTGCGTCCCGTGCGGGCGGGGGACCGGCTGACGGTCACCTCGACGATCGAGGCCATCAAGTCCCTGGCGGGCAACGACATCCTGGACGTTCGTGGCGAGGTCCACGACGAGTCCGGTGAGCACGTCGTGACCGCGTGGACGAAGCTGGTGGCGCGCGCCGCCGAGGAGGCGTGATGACGGCGAAGGTCGCATACGAGTCGGTCGAGGTCGGTACGGAGCTGCCGGCGCAGTCCTTCAAGGTGACCCGGGCGACGCTGGTGCAGTACGCGGGCGCTTCCGGCGACTTCAATCCGATCCACTGGAACGAGAAGTTCGCCCGCGAGGTCGGCCTGCCGGACGTGATCGCGCACGGCATGTTCACCATGGCCGAGGCGATCCGCGTGGTCACGGACTGGGCCGGTGACCCGGGTGCGGTCGTCGAGTACGGGGTGCGGTTCACCAAGCCGGTCGTCGTGCCGAACGACGAGGACGGCGCGCTGATCGAGGTCAGCGCCAAGGTGGCCGCCCTGCTGGACGACAAGCAGGTGCGGGTGGACCTGACAGCCATGAACGAGGGCAAGAAGGTGCTGGGCATGTCCCGTGCCGTGGTGCGGCTCGGCTGAGGCCGTCGAGCATGGCGTAAGGGGCACCGTCCAATGGGCGGTGCCCCTTACGCATGCCGGGTGGACGCAGGCCGCTTGACCAAGTTAGTGATTGAGTACTAACTTGTCGGCATGGCAAGGATGAGTGCGGAAGAGCGGCGAGAGAGTGTCATCCGTGCGGCGATCACCGAGTTCGCTCGCGGCGGGTACAGCGCCACCTCCACCGAGGCGATCGCCAAGCGCGTGGGTGTCTCGCAGCCGTACCTGTTCCGGCTCTTCCCCGGTAAGCAGGCCATCTTCCTCGCGGCCGTCGAACGATGTCTCACGGAGACCCGCAAGGTCTTCGCCGAGGCTGCCGAGGGGCTTGAGGGCGAAGCGGCGGTGAGGGCGATGGCCGCCGCGTATCAGCGGCTCATCGTCGAGGACCCCGACAAGCTCCAGTTGCAGATGCATGCCTACGCGGCCGTCGCGAGTGCCGATGCCTCGGGGGACCGTGAGGTGGGTGACGCGGTGCGTGCCGCCTGGCTGGAGATGTGGGACGAGACCCATCTCGCCCTGGGTGCCGACGACAAGGCAACGGCGACGTTCTGGGCGTTCGGCATGCTCATCAACACGTTGGCCTCGCTCGGCTTCCCGGCCGGGCACCGGGTCTGGTCGGGGGTCTACGACGAGGCCAGGCCGACCGCCTGAACGGCGCGACCCGGGTTCCGCCCGGTTTTCTGCCCAGAGAAGTTAGTCATTGATAACTAACCCCCAGGGGGAGCAGTGAACCAGCACACAGCAGGCCGTTCGAGAGCGGTCTGGGCCCTTGTCATCACCAGCGTCGCCGGATTCATGGCGGCCCTCGACAACCTCGTCGTCACCACCGCCCTGCCCTCCATCCGCGAGAGCCTCGGCGGCGAGCTGGCCGAGCTGGAGTGGACGGTGAACGCCTACACCCTCACCTTCGCCGTCCTGCTGATGCTCGGAGCGGCCCTCGGCGACAGGTTCGGCCGCCGCCGGCTCTTCCTCGCCGGGCTCACCGTCTTCACCGGCGCCTCCGCCGCGGCCGCCCTCTCGTCCGGGATCAACGAACTGATCGCCTTCCGGGCGGTCCAGGGCGTCGGCGCGGCGGTCATGATGCCACTGACGCTCACCCTGCTCACCGCCGCCGTGCCGCCCGCCCGCCGGGGTGCCGCGCTCGGCATCTTCAGCGCCGTCACCGGCCTGGCCGTGGCCAGTGGGCCCCTGATCGGCGGCAGCCTCACCGAGCACCTGTCCTGGCAGTGGATCTTCTGGCTGAACGTCCCGGTCGGCCTGGCCCTGCTGCCGCTGGCCCGGCTGCGCCTGACCGAGTCGTACGCCCCGGACGCACGGCTCGACATACCCGGCACACTTCTGGTCAGCGGCGGGCTCTTCGGCATCGTCTACGGGCTGGTCAACGCCAACTCCGAAGGCTGGACCAGCCCCACCGTCCTCATCGCGCTGATCGTGGGCGGGGCGCTCACCGCCGGCTTCGTACGCCACGGGTTTCGCGCGAAGCGCCCCATGCTGCCCATGCGGCTCTTCCGGGACCGCGCGTTCTTCGGGATCAACATGGCGAGCATGCTGATGTTCCTGGGCATGTTCGGGTCGATCTTCCTGCTCAGCCAGTACCTCCAGGGCGTGCTGGGCTACTCGCCCACCGAGGCGGGCCTGCGGATGCTGCCCTGGACCGGAATGCCGATGCTGGTCGCACCCGTCGCGGGGATGCTCTCCGACCGGTTCGGCGGGCGCCCGGTGGTCGTGGCCGGTCTCGTGCTCCAGTCGGCCGGCCTCGCGCTCTTCGCGATGGTCATCGGCCCCGACGCCTCGTACACCTCGCAGCTGCCCGGTCTGATCGTCGGCGGCGTCGGCATGGCCCTCTACTTCGCACCCGCCGCCAGCCTCGTGATGTCCAGCGTCCGCCCCGCGGAACAGGGCATCGCCTCCGGTGCCAACAACGCCCTGCGCGAGGTCGGCGGAGCCCTCGGGATCGCCGTGCTCGCCACGGTCTTCTCCTCGCAGGGCGGCTTCGAATCCGCGCAGTCCTTCACGGACGGGACCGTTCCGGCGGTGTGGATCGGCTCCGGCGCGGTGGCGCTGGCCGCCCTCGCCGCCCTGCTGATCCCGGGCCGCCGCAGCGCCCAGGCACAGGAGCCCGCGGCGGCCGAGAAGCTCGTCCGCGCCGCCGCCTGAGCCGCAGGTCCCGCGCGTGCGGTCCGTGCCCCGCCCGAGCGGTGGGGGCACGGACCGTACCCTTGTCCCCGTGCAGGAACTCCATGACGCCCCCCTCGCCCCCCTGACCACCTTCCGGCTGGGCGGCCCCGCCACCCGCCTCCTCACGGCGACGACCGACGCCGAGGTGATCGAAGCCGTGCGCGAGGCGGACGGGAGCGGCACCCCGCTCCTCGTCATCGGCGGCGGCAGCAACCTGGTCATCGGCGACAAGGGCTTCGACGGCACCGCCCTGCGCATCGCGACCGAGGGCTTCGCGCTGGACGGCACGACACTGGAGCTCGCCGCCGGTGAGATCTGGACGGACGCCGTGGCCCGTACCGTCGAAGCCGGTCTCGCGGGCATCGAGTGCCTGGCCGGGATCCCGGGCTCCGCGGGCGCGACCCCGATCCAGAACGTCGGCGCGTACGGCCAGGAGGTCTCCTCCACCATCACGGAGGTCGTCGCCTACGACCGGCGCACCGAGGAAACGGTGACCATTGCGAACGCCGAGTGTGCGTTCTCGTACCGGCACAGTCGTTTCAAGGCCGAACCCGACCGTTTCGTGGTGCTGCGGGTCCGCTTCGAGCTGGAGGACGCGGGCGGTCTCTCCGCGCCGCTGAAGTACGCCGAGACGGCCCGCGCCATGGGCGTCGAACAGGGCGAGCGGGTGCCCGCGGCGGCCGCCCGCGAGACGGTGCTCGGGCTCCGCGCCGGCAAGGGCATGGTGCTGGACCCCGAGGACCACGACACCTGGTCGGCCGGCTCCTTCTTCACCAACCCGATCCTGACGGAGGCGGAGTACGAGGCGTTCTTCGCCCGCGCAGCGGACCGGCTCGGCCCGGGGACGACGCCCCCCGCCTTCCCCGCGGACGGGGGGCGCGTCAAGACCTCCGCGGCCTGGCTCATCGACAAGGCCGGTTTCACCAAGGGATACGGCACCGGACCGGCCCGTATCTCCACCAAGCACACGCTCGCCCTCACCAATCGCGGCGAGGCGGCCACCGAGGACCTCCTCGCGCTCGCCCGCGAGGTCGTCGCCGGAGTCCGCGATGCCTTCGGCGTCACGCTCGTCAACGAACCGGTGACGGTCGGCGTGAGCCTGTAGGCAGGGCAGGGCAGGGCAGGGCGGGGTGGGGCGGCCCCGTCCCGCTCAGTACGCCACGCCCACCCCCTGCTTCACCGACGCCGGGTCGTCGATCAGCGCCAGCATCGCGTGCGCCACATCGGCCCGCGAGATGGTCCGGCCGCTGCGCACGGTGCCGCCGACGGCCGTCCGGTACTTCCCCGTCAGCGGCCCGTCGGTGAGCTTCGGCGGCCGTACGGACGTCCAGTCCGTCGCGCTCCGGGCCAGCGCGGCCTCCATCAGCGTCAGGTCCGCGTAGACCTCCTTGAGGATCGTCCCGACCACCTTGCGGACCAGCCGGTCCACCGGCGGGTCGTCGGCCGGCCGGGGGCCGACCGGGGCCGCGCTGACCACCAGCAGCCGCCGTATCCCCTCCGCCTCCATCGCCGCCAGCACCGAGCCGGTGAGCCGCTCGGCGATCCCGCCCGCCCTCCGGCCGCGCGAGCCGAGCGCGGAGAGCACCGCGTCCCGGCCCGCGACCGCCTCGCGCAGCGCCTCCGGGTCGTCCAAGCGCGCCGCGGCGTGGACCTGAACCTCGGAGAGCGGGACGGGCAGCCGCGCCGGGTCGCGGACCACCGCCGTGACCTCGTGGCCCGCCGTCAGCGCCTGGCGGACGATCTCCTGACCGACGCCGCCCGTGGCGCCGAACACCGTGATCCTCATTGCGCACCCTCCCAGGGTGGGTAAGTATTCACTCACCCCTAGAGTGAGTGGATACTCACCACGTCGTCAAGCCTCGTTGGAGTACGCATGGAGCAGAAGCCGGCCCGCGTCCGCATCATCGACGCCGCCCATCAGCTGATGCTCACCATCGGCCTGGCCCGCGCCACCACCAAGGAGATCGCCAGAGCCGCGGGCTGCTCGGAGGCCGCGCTCTACAAGCACTTCGCGAGCAAGGAGGAGCTGTTCGTGACCGTGCTCAAGGAACGGCTTCCCAGGCTCAACCCGCTGCTGAAACGGCTTGTCGTGTCACCCGGGGCGGGGGAGCGGACCGTCGAGCAGAACCTCACCGAGATCGCCCGCCAGGCCGCGCTCTTCTACGAGCAGAGCTTCCCGATCGCCGCCTCGCTGTACGCCGAGCCCAGGCTCAAGGAACGCCACAACGAGGCGATGCGGGAGCTCGGCACCGGCCCGCACATGCCCATCAGGGGCCTGGACGCCTATCTGCGCTCCGAACAGGCGGCCGGCCGGGTCCGCGCCGACGCGGACACCTACGCGGCCGCGTCGCTGCTGCTGGGAGCCTGCGCGCAACGCGCCTTCGCCTACGAGGCCGCGGCGGGCGGAGAACCGCCGCAGCCCCTCGACGAGTTCGCCGCGTCCCTGGCGAGCACGCTGATGCGCGGCGTCGGCGCGTAACCGGAGATCTACCCCGCGGGCTTCGCCAGCCAGTCGTCGACGCCCGCCAGGAGCTGCGCCCGCACCGGAGCCGGTGCGGCGGAGCCCCGGACCGACTGCCGGGCCAGTTCCGCCAGCTCCTCGTCCGTGAACGCGTGGTGGCGCCGCACCAGGTCGTACTGCGCGGCCAGCCGGGAACCGAAGAGCAGCGGATCGTCCGCGCCCAGGGCCATCGGCACCCCGGCCTCGAACAGTTTGCGCAGGGGTACGTCGGCCGGCTTCTCGTAGACGCCCAGCGCCACGTTCGACGCCGGGCAGACCTCGCAGGTCACCTGGCGCTCGGCCAGCGTGCGCAGCAGCCGGGGGTCCTCGGCGGCGCGTACGCCGTGCCCGATCCGGGCCGCGTCGAGGTCGTCCAGGCAGTCCCGGACGCTGGAGGGGCCGGACAGCTCACCGCCGTGCGGCGCCGCCAGCAGGCCGCCCTCGCGGGCGATGGCGAAGGCCCGGTCGAAGTCCCGGGCCATCCCGCGGCGCTCGTCGTTGGAGAGCCCGAATCCGACCACGCCCCGGTCCGCGTACCGCACCGCGAGCCGGGCGAGCGTCCGGGCGTCCAGCGGATGCTTCATCCGGTTCGCCGCGATCACCACCCGGATCGGCAGCCCCGTCCCGCGCGAGGCGCTGTCCACCGCGTCCAGGATGATCTCGATCGCCGGGATCAGCCCGCCGAGCAGCGGCGCGTACGAGGTGGGGTCGACCTGGATCTCCAGCCAGCCCGAGCCGTCCGCGACGTCCTCCTGGGCCGTCTCGCGCACCAGCCGCTGAATGTCCTCGGGGGACCGGAGACAGGACCGGGCGATGTCGTAGAGCCGCTGGAAGCGGAACCATCCGCGCTCGTCCGTGGCCCGCAGCTTCGGCGGCTCGCCGCCGGTCAGGGCATCGGGCAGGTGCACGCCGTACTTGTCGGCGAGTTCGAGCAGGGTCGTCGGCCGCATCGACCCGGTGAAATGCAGGTGCAGGTGGGCCTTGGGCAACAGCCGTACATCACGCTCCATTCCAAGATCCTGCCGCACACCCGGGGTCGAGCGGTAGCCGCTTTCCCCATCGAGTTGACCCCCGAACGCACGAGCGACCCCCGGCCGGGGCCGGGGGGTCGCTCGTGCGGGAACGCGGGACGTACTAGGCCTTGGCCTCGCCCAGCAGCTTCTGGAGCCGCGAGACGCCCTCGACGAGGTCGTCGTCGCCCAGCGCGTACGAGAGGCGCAGATAGCCCGGCGTACCGAAGGCCTCGCCCGGTACGACCGCGACCTCGGCCTCGTCCAGGATCAGCGCCGCCAGCTCGACCGAGGTGGCCGGGCGCCTGCCGCGGATCTCCTTGCCGAGCAGCTCCTTCACCGAGGGGTACGCGTAGAACGCGCCCTCGGGCTCCGGGCACAGCACCCCGTCGATCTCGTTGAGCATCCGCACGATGGTCCGCCGGCGCCGGTCGAAGGCGGTACGCATCTCGGCGACCGCGTCCAGGCTCCCGGATACGGCGGCCAGCGCGGCGACCTGGGCCACGTTGGAGACGTTGGACGTGGCGTGCGACTGGAGGTTGGTCGCGGCCTTGACGACGTCCTTCGGGCCGACGATCCAGCCCACCCGCCAGCCGGTCATCGCGTACGTCTTGGCGACGCCGTTGACCACGATGCACTTGTCACGCAGCTCGGGCACGATCGCGGGCAGCGAGGTGAACTTCGCGTCCCCGTAGATCAGGTGCTCGTAGATCTCGTCGGTCAGCACCCACAGGCCGTGCTCGACGGCCCAGTGGCCGATCGCCTCGGCGTCCGCCTCGCTGTACACGGCGCCGGTCGGGTTCGAGGGCGAGACGAACAGGACGACCTTGGTGCGCTCGGTGCGCGCCGCCTCCAGCTGCTCGACGGAGACCCGGTAGCCGGTGGTCTCGTCGGCCACGACCTCCACCGGGACACCGCCGGCCAGCCGGATCGACTCGGGGTAGGTGGTCCAGTACGGGGCGGGGACGATGACCTCGTCGCCCGGGTCGAGGATCGCGGCGAACGCCTCGTAGATGGCCTGCTTCCCGCCGTTGGTCACCAGGATCTGCGAGGCGTCGACCTCGTAGCCGGAGTCGCGCAGCGTCTTCTCCGCGATGGCGGCCTTGAGCTCCGGGAGCCCTCCTGCCGGGGTGTAGCGGTGGTACTTCGGGTTGCGGCAGGCCTCGACCGCGGCGTCGACGATGTAGCCGGGGGTCGGGAAGTCGGGCTCACCGGCACCGAAGCCGATCACCGGACGGCCGGCGGCCTTGAGGGCCTTGGCCTTGGCGTCCACGGCGAGGGTGGCGGACTCGGAGATCGCACCGATGCGGGCGGAGACCCGGCGCTCGGAGGGGGAAGTTGCAGCGCTCATGGCCCCCATGGTTCCAGACCGTGATCCCTGTCGGCACAGCGGTTTCAGGGACCGGACACGACTCGGACAGCATGCGGACAACATGCGACCAGGAGCGGTCGGGAGCTATCTGTTCGACGCCGGGCCGCTGAACACGTACACTCACCTGTCGTTGGCCTTCACCAGCCGCACTGTTCCTGCACCCGGGGCATCCGGGGAGATGCGGTAGGTTGGTGGAAACCACAAAGGGTCGTAGCTCAATTGGTAGAGCACTGGTCTCCAAAACCAGCGGTTGGGGGTTCAAGTCCCTCCGGCCCTGCTACACACTCCTTCGCCAGGATGTGTGCGCATGTACGTACTTCTATGCACCGCCGTGCGGCTCCACCGGGCGCGGCACGGCCACGACCCGGAATCAGGTGAGAAGCGTGACGGACGCCGTGGGCTCCATCGACATGCCTGATGCCGAGGATGAAGTACCCGAGTCGAAGAAGAAGACCCGGAAGGGCGGCAAGCGCGGAAAGAAGGGCCCTCTGGGTCGCCTCGCGCTGTTCTACCGCCAGATCGTCGCCGAGTTGCGCAAGGTCGTCTGGCCGACTCGTAGTCAGCTGACGACTTACACCACTGTGGTGATTGTCTTCGTCGTCGTCATGATCGGTCTCGTTACCGTGATTGACTTCGGATTCCAGCGGGTCATCAAGTACGTCTTCGGCTGATCCCGCGGAGGGCGCCTCATGGGCGCCCCTTTCGCATGTTCCACCCATTTGTATCCAGGAAGAAGCAGCCACCGTGTCTGACCCGAACCTGAACGACGCCGTCGAGCCGACGGCGGGCGCCTTCGAGTCCGCCGAGGACGAGCTCGACATCGTCGAGGCGGCGGACGCCGAGGAGCCGGACCAGGCCGAAGCTGCCGACGCCGCCGCGGGTGAGCCCGCCGAGCAGGCCGCCCTGCACGCCGAGGACGTGGAAGAGGAAGAGGCCGCGGAGGCCGACGCCGAATCCGAGAGCGACGAGGACGACGAGGAAGAGGCCGAGCCGGCCGAGCCCGTCGACGCCGTCACCGCCCTGCGCGACGAGCTGCGCGGCCTTCCCGGCGAGTGGTACGTCATCCACACGTACGCCGGTTACGAGAAGCGTGTGAAGGCCAACCTGGAGCAGCGCGCCGTCTCGCTCAACGTCGAGGACTTCATCTACCAGGCCGAAGTGCCCGAGGAAGAGATCGTCCAGATCAAGAACGGCGAGCGCAAGAACGTCCGCCAGAACAAGCTCCCGGGCTACGTCCTGGTGCGCATGGATCTGACGAACGAGTCCTGGGGCGTCGTCCGCAACACCCCCGGCGTCACCGGCTTCGTGGGCAACGCCTACGACCCGTACCCGCTGACCCTGGACGAGATCGTCAAGATGCTCGCCCCGGAGGCCGAGGAGAAGGCCGCCCGCGAGGCCGCCGAGGCTGAGGGCAAGCCGGCTCCGGCCCGCAAGGTCGAGGTTCAGGTGCTCGACTTCGAGGTCGGCGACTCGGTCACCGTCACCGACGGCCCGTTCGCGACGCTGCAGGCGACGATCAACGAGATCAACGCCGACTCGAAGAAGGTCAAGGGTCTCGTCGAGATCTTCGGCCGCGAGACCCCGGTCGAGCTCAGCTTCGACCAGATCCAGAAGAACTAGCGGTTTTCCGCCAGTCTCTGGGCACATGCCTACCGAGCAGGTCAGACCGGCTGCAAAGCCCGTCTGACCTGCTCGGTTTTTGGTCGCGCAGCTATACCCGTTATCGTTGTGCGGTATGCCTCCATCCGGATGACCGGAAGGCGGCGAAACACTCTCACTAGGACCCGGAGAGAGCAATGCCTCCCAAGAAGAAGAAGGTCACGGGGCTTATCAAGCTCCAGATCAACGCCGGTGCGGCCAACCCGGCCCCGCCGGTCGGCCCCGCGCTCGGCCAGCACGGCGTCAACATCATGGAGTTCTGCAAGGCCTACAACGCCGCGACCGAGTCGCAGCGTGGCATGGTCGTGCCGGTGGAGATCACGGTCTACGAAGACCGTTCCTTCACCTTCGTGACCAAGACTCCGCCGGCCGCCAAGCTGATCCTCAAGGCCGCGGGTGTGGACAAGGGCTCCGGCGAGCCGCACAAGACCAAGGTTGCCAAGCTGACGGCCGCCCAGGTCCGCGAGATCGCCACGACGAAGCTCCCCGACCTGAACGCCAATGACCTCGACGCCGCGTCGAAGATCATCGCCGGCACCGCCCGTTCCATGGGCATCACGGTCGAAGGCTGATTCAGCCCCACCCCCTCAGTGGTAGGACCAAGCGCTGGTCCGCACCACGACTCCACACTCTGAAACCACAGGAGTAGAAGTGAAGCGCAGCAAGAACCTCCGCGCTGCGGACGCGAAGATCGACCGGGCGCGCAACTACGCCCCGCTCGAGGCCGTCCGTATCGCCAAGGACACCGCCTCCACGAAGTTCGACAGCACCGTCGAGGTCGCGTTTGCCCTGGGTGTTGACCCTCGCAAGGCCGACCAGATGGTCCGTGGCACCGTGAACCTCCCGCACGGCACCGGCAAGACCGCCCGGGTCCTGGTCTTCGCGACCGGTGACCGTGCTGCGGCCGCGGAAGCCGCTGGAGCCGACATCGTCGGCGCCGACGAGCTCATCGACGAGGTGGCGAAGGGCCGTCTGGACTTCGACGCCGTCGTCGCCACCCCGGACCTCATGGGCAAGGTCGGCCGCCTCGGCCGCGTGCTCGGTCCGCGTGGTCTGATGCCGAACCCGAAGACCGGCACCGTCACCCCCGACGTCGTGAAGGCTGTCAACGACATCAAGGGCGGCAAGATCGAGTTCCGCGTCGACAAGCACTCGAACCTGCACTTCATCATCGGCAAGACGTCGTTCGACGACACCAAGCTGGTGGAGAACTACGCGGCGGCGCTGGAGGAGATCCTCCGTCTGAAGCCGTCCGCCGCCAAGGGCCGCTACATCAAGAAGGCCACGCTGGCCACCACGATGGGCCCCGGCATCCCGCTGGACGCCAACCGCACCCGTAACCTCCTCGTCGAGGAGGACCCGGCCGCCGTCTGAGCCCCAGCGCTCGGCAGCAAGCCGCGTCACGTGTGACATTGACGGGCCCCGCAACCTTTCGAGGTGCGGGGCCCGTCCTTGTATCCGTATTGCCGGAGGCTCTGTCGGACCCGTGCGTTAGCGTGAGGCCCCGAGAGAGCCGAACGAGGGGTGGAAGCTGACATGAGGACCAGTACCGTGCGACGCGTGTGTCTGTCGGTGGCGGCGGCAGCGGCGCTGACGTCGGTCGCGGCCTGCAGCGGATCGGACAGCGGCAAGAGCGACAAGCAGGGCAGCGGCGTCGTCAAGGCCGACCCGATAGCCGCGCTGCTCGACGTGCAGAAGAAGACCGGCGGGGAGAATTCCGCGAAGGTCGAGGGCACCACTCAGATGGGCACCACCATGTCCATGGAGCAGACCGGTGCCATCGACTGGACCGACGGTCTCACCGGCACCATGGAGATCACGTACACCGGCGGCAGCATGGCGGACGCCATGAAGCAGACCGGCGGCACCGGCACGATGCAGGCCCGCTACTTCAAGGACGGCTATGTCGTCAACATGGGCGACGGCTTCGCGAAGCAGACCGGCGGCAAGCACTGGATCAACTACAGCTACGCCGACCTCGCCAAGATGGCGGGTGCCTCCGGCGAGGCGATGAAGCAGCAGATGCAGAACACCACCCCCGACCAGGGTGTGAAGTCGCTGCTGGCCTCCGGTGACGTCAAGAAGGTCGGCAAGGAGGACGTACGGGGCGTCTCCGCCACGCACTACTCCGGCACGGTCGACGTCGCCGCTCTGACCGCGAAGAACTCCGAGCTCGACGCCGACCAGGTGGAGCAGCTGAAGAAGCAGCTGAGCGACGCCGGCATCACCACGGAGACGGTCGACATCTGGGTCGACGACAACGACCTGCTGGTCAAGAAGACCGAGCGCGGCCAGATGAAGACCGGCGAGCTCAACTCCACGGTGTTCTACAGCGACTACGGGACGAAGGTCTCGGTCGAGCAGCCGCCGGCCGCGGACACGGTCGACTTCGCCGAGCTCCTGAAGCAGCAGCAGGGGGCGGGTGCGGGCGCGTCCTGACCCTCTCCCGCCGCACTGAGCGGGACGGATTTGCTCGGCGCGACCCCGGTCGCGTACTCTCCTACAGAAGCCAAAGACCGCTGGTCGTTGCTGTGCTCTCGCAAGAGGGGACAGTGACCGAAGGATCCGTAGAGTACGGGCGACCTGCGCAGGTGACTGTGGAAAGCTCCCGGATTCGTTCGGTCGAGCTACGCCCTGGCGCCTGCGCCGGGGCGTTTCGTCTTTCCCGGCCCCTTCTGAGCGGTCCTCATCACCCGGAAGGAGGCCGACGCTCATGGCAAGGCCCGACAAGGCTGCCGCGGTAGCCGAGCTCGCGGACCAGTTCCGCAGCTCGAACGCCGCTGTGCTGACCGAGTACCGGGGTCTCACCGTGGCGCAGCTCAAGACGCTGCGTCGTTCGCTCGGTGAGAACGCCCAGTACGCCGTGGTGAAGAACACGCTGACCAAGATTGCGGCCAACGAGGCCGGGATCACTTCGCTGGACGACCAGTTCACTGGTCCGACGGCGGTTGCCTTCATCACCGGTGACCCGGTGGAGTCGGCGAAGGGTCTTCGTGACTTCGCCAAGGAGAACCCGAACCTGATCATCAAGGGCGGTGTCCTTGACGGTAAGGCGCTGTCCGCCGATGAGATCAAGAAGCTTGCGGACCTTGAGTCCCGCGAGGTTCTGCTCAGCAAGCTGGCCGGTGCCTTCAAGGGCAAGCAGTCTCAGGCTGCTTCGCTCTTCCAGGCGCTGCCGTCGAAGTTCGTCCGCACCGCGGAGGCGCTTCGCGTCAAGCTCGAAGAGCAGGGCGGTGCCGAGTAACTCGGCTCGCGCAATGATCGTCGCCCACTAGGGAGACGGTCGCAGCGGGCCGAACGTACGCCCGCCTACATGTACATCCGGCACCTGCCGAATTAGTGGAAGGACGCCATCATGGCGAAGCTGTCCCAGGACGACCTGCTCGCGCAGTTCGAAGAGATGACCCTCATCGAGCTCTCCGAGTTCGTGAAGGCCTTCGAGGAGAAGTTCGACGTCACCGCCGCCGCGGCCGTCGCCGTCGCCGGCCCGGCCGGCCCGGGTGCCGCTGCTGAGGCCGTCGAGGAGCAGGACGAGTTCGACGTCATCCTCACCGGCGCCGGCGAGAAGAAGATCCAGGTCATCAAGGTCGTGCGTGAGCTGACCTCGCTGGGCCTGAAGGAGGCCAAGGACCTCGTCGACGGCACCCCGAAGCCGGTCCTCGAGAAGGTCGCCAAGGAGGCCGCCGAGAAGGCTGCCGAGTCCCTCAAGGCCGCCGGCGCTTCCGTCGAGGTCAAGTGACTCAGGGAGTCTGCTGACTCCTTCTGACGCCTCCTGCCGTACGGCACGGACGTCATCACACGAAGGGCGATCACCCATCCGGGTGGTCGCCCTTCGGCGTACCCGAGGCGGCTGCCTTGCTCTTCCGGCGCCGACGAGTATGGTGATCTTCGCCGTTGCCTCTCCGGAGCGGCCGACCGGCGCCGGGAGGCGGTCGGGTGCGGACCTCGGGGCGTTGTCCCCGCAGGGGGGCCTTGACGAACCGCACGCGGCGCGCAATTCTCAGGACGCGTCGTCACATCGATCCGAATCCGAGGCATGGATCGTGGGCGAAGCGGGCAGTAAAGAAGAGCGCACCACGCGCAAGGGCTAGCCATAGAGGTTGAGAACAGCTGTTGAGAGCAACGTGGGTCTCTGAGAACCCCGACTGGACATCAGTGTGCCGTTTGGCTACACTGACCCTTTGCGCTGCCTGTTAGCTGCCTCCTGCCCGTCACCAGGGGCATGCCCTCGCTTGAGCACCGATGACTGATCGTCTCTGACCTGGCCTTATTCGGTCGAATCAGGAATTGACTGTCACCGTGTCCGGCTTGGGACCGGTACGCGCGTAGTGAGTCCGAGCCCTCGGAAGGACCCCCTCTTGGCCGCCTCGCGCAACGCCTCGACCGCGAATACGAACAACGGTGCCAGCACCGCCCCGCTGCGCATCTCCTTTGCAAAGATCAAGGAGCCCCTCGAGGTTCCGAACCTCCTCGCGCTGCAGACCGAGAGCTTTGACTGGCTCCTCGGCAATGCCGCATGGAAGGCTCGCGTCGAGGCTGCTCTGGACAGTGGACAGAACGTCCCGACCAAGTCCGGCCTGGAAGAGATCTTCGAGGAGATCTCGCCGATCGAGGACTTCTCCGGGTCGATGTCGCTGACTTTCCGCGACCACCGCTTCGAGCCCCCGAAGAACTCGATCGACGAGTGCAAGGAGCGCGACTTCACGTTCGCCGCCCCGCTCTTCGTCACCGCCGAGTTCACCAACAACGAGACCGGCGAGATCAAGTCCCAGACGGTCTTCATGGGCGACTTCCCGCTCATGACCAACAAGGGCACCTTCGTCATCAACGGCACCGAGCGTGTCGTCGTGTCGCAGCTGGTCCGCTCGCCGGGTGTCTACTTCGACTCCTCCATCGACAAGACGTCCGACAAGGACATCTTCTCCGCCAAGATCATCCCGTCCCGGGGTGCCTGGCTGGAGATGGAGATCGACAAGCGCGACATGGTCGGTGTCCGCATCGACCGCAAGCGCAAGCAGTCCGTCACCGTTCTCCTGAAGGCTCTCGGTTGGACGACCGAGCAGATCCTGGAGGAGTTCGGCGAGTACGAGTCCATGCGCGCCACCCTGGAGAAGGACCACACCCAGGGCCAGGACGACGCGCTGCTCGACATCTACCGCAAGCTGCGCCCGGGCGAGCCGCCCACCCGTGAGGCCGCTCAGACGCTGCTGGAGAACCTCTACTTCAACCCGAAGCGCTACGACCTCGCGAAGGTCGGCCGCTACAAGGTGAACAAGAAGCTCGGCGCCGACGAGCCGCTCGACGCCGGTGTGCTCACCAGCGACGACGTCATCGCGACGATCAAGTACCTGGTCAAGCTGCACGCCGGTGAGACCGAGACGGTCGGCGAGTCCGGCCGCTCGATCATGGTCGAGACCGATGACATCGACCACTTCGGCAACCGTCGTATCCGTAACGTCGGCGAGCTGATCCAGAACCAGGTCCGTACGGGTCTCGCCCGTATGGAGCGCGTCGTGCGCGAGCGCATGACCACCCAGGACGTCGAGGCGATCACGCCGCAGACCCTGATCAACATCCGGCCGGTCGTCGCCTCCATCAAGGAGTTCTTCGGCACCAGCCAGCTGTCCCAGTTCATGGACCAGAACAACCCGCTGTCCGGCCTGACGCACAAGCGTCGTCTCAACGCGCTGGGCCCGGGTGGTCTCTCCCGTGAGCGGGCCGGCTTCGAAGTCCGTGACGTGCACCCGTCGCACTACGGCCGCATGTGCCCGATCGAGACGCCCGAAGGCCCGAACATCGGTCTGATCGGCTCGCTCGCCTCCTACGGCCGGATCAACGCCTTCGGCTTCATCGAGACGCCCTACCGCAAGGTCGTCGACGACCAGGTCACCGACGAGGTCGACTACCTGACCGCCGACGAGGAGGACCGCTTCGTCATCGCGCAGGCCAACGCGCCGCTGACCGACGATCTCCGGTTCGCCGAGTCCCGCGTGCTGGTCCGCCGCCGTGGCGGCGAGGTCGACTACGTGCCCGGCACGGACGTCGACTACATGGACGTCTCGCCGCGCCAGATGGTGTCCGTCGCGACCGCGATGATCCCCTTCCTGGAGCACGACGACGCCAACCGTGCCCTCATGGGCGCGAACATGATGCGGCAGGCGGTGCCGCTGATCAAGTCCGAGGCCCCGCTCGTCGGCACCGGCATGGAGTACCGCTGCGCCACCGACGCCGGTGATGTGCTCAAGGCCGAGAAGGACGGTGTGGTCCAGGAGGTCTCCGCGGACTACATCACGGTCACGAACGACGACGGCACGTACACCACGTACCGCATCGCCAAGTTCATGCGCTCCAACCAGGGCACCTCGGTCAACCAGAAGGTTGTCGTCTCCGAGGGCGACCGGGTCGTCGCCGACCAGGTCCTCGCCGACGGTCCGGCCACCGAGAACGGTGAGATGGCCCTCGGCAAGAACCTGCTCGTGGCGTTCATGCCGTGGGAGGGTCACAACTACGAGGACGCGATCATCCTGTCGCAGCGCCTCGTGCAGGACGACGTCCTCTCCTCGATCCACATCGAGGAGCACGAGGTCGACGCCCGTGACACCAAGCTCGGCCCGGAGGAGATCACCCGGGACATCCCGAACGTCTCCGAGGAGGTCCTCGCCGACCTCGACGAGCGCGGCATCATCCGTATCGGTGCCGAGGTCGTCGCCGGCGACATCCTCGTCGGCAAGGTCACGCCCAAGGGTGAGACCGAGCTGACCCCCGAGGAGCGCCTGCTCCGCGCGATCTTCGGTGAGAAGGCGCGCGAGGTGCGCGACACCTCGCTGAAGGTGCCGCACGGTGAGATCGGCAAGGTCATCGGCGTCCGCGTCTTCGACCGCGAAGAGGGCGACGAGCTGCCGCCGGGCGTGAACCAGCTGGTCCGCGTCTACGTCGCGCAGAAGCGCAAGATCACCGACGGTGACAAGCTCGCCGGCCGTCACGGCAACAAGGGCGTCATCTCGAAGATCCTGCCGATCGAGGACATGCCGTTCCTGGAGGACGGCACCCCGGTCGACATCATCCTCAACCCGCTGGGTGTCCCGTCCCGAATGAACCCGGGACAGGTCCTGGAGATCCACCTCGGCTGGCTCGCCAGCCGCGGCTGGGACGTCTCCGGCCTCGGTGACGAGTGGGCCAAGCGCCTGCAGGCCATCGGCGCCGACCAGGTCGCCCCCGGCACCAACGTCGCCACCCCCGTCTTCGACGGTGCGCGCGAGGACGAGATCTCCGGTCTCTTCGAGGCCACGATCCCGAACCGCGACGGCGACCGCCTGGTGCAGCCCTCCGGCAAGGCCAACCTGTACGACGGCCGCTCCGGCGAGCCGTTCCCGGAGCCGGTCTCGGTCGGCTACATGTACATCCTGAAGCTGCACCACCTCGTCGACGACAAGCTGCACGCTCGTTCGACGGGTCCGTACTCCATGATCACCCAGCAGCCGCTGGGTGGTAAGGCTCAGTTCGGTGGTCAGCGATTCGGTGAGATGGAGGTGTGGGCCCTTGAGGCTTACGGCGCCGCATACGCCCTCCAGGAGCTCCTGACGATCAAGTCCGACGACGTGACCGGCCGCGTGAAGGTCTACGAGGCCATCGTCAAGGGCGAGAACATCCCCGAGCCCGGCATCCCCGAGTCCTTCAAGGTGCTCATCAAGGAAATGCAGTCGCTCTGCCTCAACGTGGAGGTGCTGTCCTCGGACGGCATGTCCATCGAGATGCGCGACACGGACGAGGACGTCTTCCGCGCGGCGGAGGAGCTCGGTATCGACCTGTCCCGGCGCGAGCCGAGCAGCGTCGAAGAGGTCTGACGGGTTGGCCGGCCGGATCCCATTGATCCGGCCGGCTCTCCCCGGACCCGTTCAGACCATTGCTGAAGTGCCCCGATTTCTCGCCTGACGCGAGGGGGCTCGAACCCCCGAAAGAGGGATTGACGACAAGTGCTCGACGTCAACTTCTTCGACGAGCTGCGGATCGGCCTTGCCACCGCGGACGACATCCGGACCTGGTCCCACGGCGAAGTGAAGAAGCCGGAGACCATCAACTACCGCACGCTCAAGCCCGAAAAGGACGGACTCTTCTGCGAGAAGATCTTCGGTCCGACCCGGGACTGGGAGTGCTACTGCGGCAAGTACAAGCGTGTCCGCTTCAAGGGCATCATCTGTGAGCGCTGTGGCGTCGAGGTCACGCGCGCCAAGGTGCGCCGTGAGCGCATGGGCCACATCGAGCTTGCCGCTCCCGTCACTCACATCTGGTACTTCAAGGGCGTCCCGTCGCGCCTGGGCTACCTCCTCGACCTCGCGCCGAAGGACCTCGAAAAGGTCATCTACTTCGCCGCGTACATGATCACGTTCGTGGACGAGGAGCGCCGTACGCGCGACCTGCCTTCGCTGGAGGCGCACGTCTCCGTCGAGCGTCAGCAGGTCGAGAACCGCCGCGACGCCGACCTGGAAGCCCGCGCCAAGAAGCTCGAGACCGACCTGGCCGAGCTGGAGGCCGAGGGCGCCAAGGCCGACGTGCGCCGCAAGGTGCGCGAAGGTGCCGAGCGCGAGATGAAGCAGCTGCGCGACCGTGCGCAGCGCGAGATCGACCGTCTCGACGAGGTGTGGAGCCGCTTCAAGAACCTCAAGGTCCAGGACCTGGAGGGCGACGAGCTGCTCTACCGCGAGCTGCGTGACCGCTTCGGCACGTACTTCGACGGCTGCATGGGTGCTGCCGCCCTGCAGAAGCGCCTGGAGTCCTTCGACCTCGACGAGGAGGCCGAGCGCCTCCGCGAGATCATCCGTACCGGCAAGGGCCAGAAGAAGACCCGTGCGCTCAAGCGCCTCAAGGTCGTCTCCGCGTTCCTGCAGACCAGCAACAAGCCCAAGGGCATGGTGCTCGACTGCGTGCCGGTCATCCCGCCGGACCTGCGCCCGATGGTGCAGCTGGACGGTGGCCGCTTCGCGACCTCCGACCTGAACGACCTGTACCGCCGCGTGATCAACCGCAACAACCGTCTGAAGCGTCTGCTGGACCTGGGCGCTCCGGAGATCATCGTCAACAACGAGAAGCGCATGCTTCAGGAGGCTGTTGACGCCCTCTTCGACAACGGTCGTCGTGGTCGCCCGGTCACCGGTCCCGGCAACCGCCCGCTCAAGTCCCTCAGCGACATGCTGAAGGGCAAGCAGGGTCGATTCCGTCAGAACCTTCTCGGTAAGCGTGTGGACTACTCCGCGCGTTCCGTGATCGTCGTCGGCCCGCAGCTCAAGCTGCACCAGTGCGGTCTGCCGAAGGCCATGGCGCTGGAGCTCTTCAAGCCGTTCGTGATGAAGCGCCTGGTCGACCTGAACCACGCGCAGAACATCAAGTCGGCCAAGCGCATGGTCGAGCGCGGCCGCACCGTGGTGTACGACGTCCTCGAAGAGGTCATCGCCGAGCACCCGGTGCTGCTGAACCGTGCACCCACCCTGCACCGCCTCGGCATCCAGGCCTTCGAGCCGCAGCTGGTCGAGGGCAAGGCCATCCAGATCCACCCGCTCGTCTGCACCGCGTTCAACGCGGACTTCGACGGTGACCAGATGGCCGTGCACCTGCCGCTCTCCGCGGAGGCGCAGGCCGAGGCCCGCATCCTGATGCTGTCCTCGAACAACATCCTGAAGCCGGCCGACGGTCGTCCCGTCACCATGCCTACGCAGGACATGGTGCTGGGTCTGTTCTTCCTGACCACCGACGGCGAGCTCCGTGACACCAAGGGCGAGGGCCGCGCGTTCGGCTCCACGGCCGAGGCGATCATGGCGTTCGACGCCGGCGAGCTGGCGCTCCAGTCGTCCGTCGACATCCGCTTCCCGGTGGGCACCATCCCGCCGCGTGGCTGGGTGCCGCCGGTCGCCGAGGAGGGCGAGCCCGAGTACCAGCCGGGTGACACCTTCCGGCTGCGGACGAGCCTGGGCCGCGCGCTCTTCAACGAGCTGCTGCCCGAGGACTACCCGTTCGTCGACTACTCGGTCGGCAAGAAGCAGCTCTCCGAGATCGTCAACGACCTCGCCGAGCGCTACCCCAAGGTCATCGTGGCGGCGACGCTCGACAACCTGAAGGCGGCGGGCTTCCACTGGGCGACCCGTTCCGGGGTCACCGTCTCTGTTGCCGACATCGTCGTGCCCGAGGCCAAGAAGGCCATCGTCGCCGGCTACGAGGCGCAGGACGAGAAGGTCCAGAAGCAGTACGAGCGCGGTCTGATCACCAAGGACGAGCGCACGCAGGAGCTCATCGCGATCTGGACCAAGGCGACCAACGAGGTTGCCGAGGCGATGAACGCGAACTTCCCCAAGACGAACCCCATCTTCATGATGGTTGACTCGGGTGCCCGAGGAAACATGATGCAGATGCGTCAGATCGCCGGTATGCGTGGTCTGGTGTCCAACGCCAAGAACGAGACGATTCCGCGTCCCATCAAGGCGTCCTTCCGTGAGGGCCTCACCGTTCTGGAGTACTTCATCTCCACGCACGGTGCCCGTAAGGGTCTGGCGGACACCGCCCTGCGTACCGCCGACTCGGGTTACCTGACCCGTCGTCTGGTGGACGTCTCGCAGGACGTGATCATTCGCGAGGAGGACTGCGGCACCGACCGCGGCCTCAAGCTGAAGATCGCCGTCAAGGGTGCGGACGGTGTGCTCCGCAAGACGGAGGACGTCGAGACCTCGGTCTACGCCCGCATGCTCGCCGAGGACGTCGTCGTCGACGGCAAGGTCATCGCGCCTGCCAACGTCGACCTCGGTGACGTCCTGATCGACGCCCTGGTGGGCGCCGGCGTCGAGGAGGTCAAGACCCGTTCGGTCCTGACCTGTGAGTCCGCGGTCGGCACCTGTGCCTTCTGCTACGGACGCTCGCTCGCCACCGGCAAGCTGGTCGACATCGGTGAGGCGGTCGGCATCATCGCCGCCCAGTCCATCGGTGAGCCCGGTACCCAGCTGACGATGCGTACCTTCCACACCGGTGGTGTGGCCGGTGACGACATCACTCAGGGTCTGCCCCGTGTCGTCGAGCTCTTCGAAGCCCGTACGCCCAAGGGTGTCGCCCCGATCTCGGAGTCCGCGGGCCGGGTCCGGATCGAGGAGACCGAGAAGACCAAGAAGCTCGTGGTCACGCCGGACGACGGCAGCGACGAGATCCCGTTCCCGATCTCGAAGCGTGCCCGTCTGCTGGTGGGCGAGGGCGACCACGTCGAGGTGGGCCAGAAGCTCACCGTGGGTGCCACCAACCCGCACGACGTGCTGCGGATCCTCGGCCAGCGCGCGGTCCAGGTCCACCTGGTCGGCGAGGTCCAGAAGGTCTACAACTCGCAGGGTGTGTCGATCCACGACAAGCACATCGAGATCATCATCCGGCAGATGCTGCGCCGCGTGACGATCATCGAGTCCGGCGACGCGGAACTGCTGCCGGGCGAGCTCGTCGAGCGCTCGAAGTTCGAGACCGAGAACCGTCGTGTGGTCACCGAGGGCGGTCACCCCGCCTCCGGCCGCCCGCAGCTGATGGGTATCACCAAGGCCTCGCTGGCGACGGAATCCTGGCTGTCGGCCGCCTCCTTCCAGGAGACGACCCGAGTCCTGACGGATGCGGCGATCAACGCCAAGTCCGACAGCCTCATCGGCCTCAAGGAGAACGTCATCATCGGTAAGCTCATCCCGGCCGGTACGGGCCTGTCCCGCTACCGCAACATCCGGGTCGAGCCGACCGAGGAGGCCAAGGCCGCGATGTACTCGGCCGTCGGCTACGACGACATCGACTACTCGCCGTTCGGCACGGGCTCCGGCCAGGCCGTTCCGCTGGAGGACTACGACTACGGTCCGTACAACCAGTAGGCGAGCCGCTTGACCGACCGGAGGGCGGTCACCCCGTTTCGTACGGGGTGGCCGCCCTCCGGCGTGTGATACGTCACTGTCCCGCGGCGGGCCGGGTGGGCCGGCGGAGGCCCTTGTGGCCCGGGAGGGGTCACGGGGGCCCTGCACGGGGTCGTGCGGGGTGCGGAGGCTACTCGTACGGGTCGGGACAAGCCGGGCACTCGGCGCGGCGTGTCGCGGCGGGTGGCATTTGTTTTGACCGGAGTCGACGAGGTGGGTACGCTCAGACCTTGTGCCTGGGGTGTGCCTGGGCTCGTGTGCGTGTCCTCAACCGCATGGCGAGTCCGTCAGTGGCTACCGCAATCTGCGCTCCTTCTGCCTCGCGGCAGAAGCCTGCAGTATTCGACACACCCGACCGCGTGGGTCGGTGACGTTCCAGGTTAGTTTCACGAACGGCACACAGAAACCGGAGAAGTAGTGCCTACGATCCAGCAGCTGGTCCGGAAGGGCCGGCAGGACAAGGTCGAGAAGAACAAGACGCCCGCGCTCGAGGGTTCGCCCCAGCGCCGCGGCGTCTGCACGCGTGTGTTCACGACCACCCCGAAGAAGCCGAACTCGGCCCTCCGTAAGGTCGCGCGTGTGCGTCTGACCTCCGGTATCGAGGTCACGGCCTACATCCCGGGTGAGGGACACAACCTGCAGGAGCACTCCATCGTGCTCGTGCGTGGTGGCCGTGTGAAGGACCTGCCGGGTGTTCGTTACAAGATCATCCGCGGCTCGCTCGACACCCAGGGTGTCAAGAACCGCAAGCAGGCCCGCAGCCGCTACGGCGCCAAGAAGGAGAAGTAAGAATGCCTCGTAAGGGCCCCGCCCCGAAGCGCCCGGTCATCATCGACCCGGTCTACAGCTCTCCTCTTGTCACCTCGCTGATCAACAAGATCCTGCTGGACGGCAAGCGCTCCACCGCCGAGCGAATCGTGTACGGCGCCATGGAGGGCCTCCGCGAGAAGACCGGCAACGACCCGGTCATCACGCTGAAGCGCGCGCTTGAGAACGTCAAGCCCTCGCTCGAGGTCAAGTCCCGCCGTGTCGGTGGCGCCACCTACCAGGTGCCGATCGAGGTCAAGCCCGGTCGTGCCTCCACCCTCGCGCTGCGCTGGCTCGTGGGCTACTCCCGCGCCCGCCGTGAGAAGACCATGACCGAGCGCCTCATGAACGAGCTGCTCGACGCCTCCAACGGTCTTGGCGCTGCCGTCAAGAAGCGCGAGGACACCCACAAGATGGCCGAGTCCAACAAGGCCTTCGCGCACTACCGCTGGTAGTCGCTACCCACATCGAGACCGAGAGAAGATTGAGCCTTATGGCCACCACTTCGCTTGACCTGGCCAAGGTCCGCAACATCGGGATCATGGCCCACATCGACGCGGGCAAGACGACCACCACTGAGCGGATCCTGTTCTACACCGGCGTCTCGTACAAGATCGGTGAAGTCCACGACGGCGCTGCCACGATGGACTGGATGGAGCAGGAGCAGGAGCGCGGCATCACGATCACGTCCGCCGCGACGACCTGTCACTGGCCGCTCAATGATGTTGACCACACCATCAACATCATCGACACCCCGGGTCACGTCGACTTCACCGTCGAGGTGGAGCGTTCGCTCCGCGTCCTCGACGGCGCCGTCACCGTGTTCGACGGTGTGGCGGGCGTCGAGCCGCAGTCCGAGACTGTCTGGCGTCAGGCGGACCGCTACGGCGTGCCGCGTATCTGCTTCGTCAACAAGCTCGACCGCACCGGAGCCGACTTCCTCCGTTGTGTCGACATGATCGTCCAGCGCCTCGGCGCGGTCCCGATCGTCATGCAGCTCCCCATCGGTGCGGAGGCCGACTTCCGCGGTGTCGTCGACCTCGTGACGATGAAGGCCTTCGTGTACCCCGAAGAGGCCGTCAAGGGCGAGATGTACGACACCGTCGAGATCCCGGACAACCTCAAGGAGGCCGCCGAGGAATGGCGCGGCAAGCTCCTTGAGGCCGTTTCCGAGAACGACGACGCGATGATGGAGCTGTACCTGGAGGGCGTCGAGCCCACCGAGGAGCAGCTGTACGAGGCGGTCCGCCGGATCACCCTCGCGTCGAAGGGCAGCGCCGACTCGGTCACCGTCACCCCGGTGTTCTGTGGCACGGCGTTCAAGAACAAGGGCGTCCAGCCCCTGCTCGACGCGGTCGTCCGCTACCTGCCTTCCCCCCTGGACGTCGAGGCCATCGAGGGCCACGACGTCAAGGACCCCGAGAAGGTCATCAAGCGCAAGCCTTCGGACGACGAGCCGTTCTCCGGTCTCGCGTTCAAGATTGCCAGCGACCCGCACCTCGGCAAGCTCACCTTCGTCCGGATCTACTCCGGTCGCCTGGAGGCCGGCACCGCGGTGCTGAACTCCGTCAAGGGCAAGAAGGAGCGCATCGGCAAGATCTACCGCATGCACGCGAACAAGCGTGAGGAGATCGCGTCGGTGGGCGCCGGTGACATCATCGCCGTCATGGGCCTGAAGCAGACCACCACCGGTGAGACGCTGTGTGACGACAAGAACCCGGTCATCCTGGAGTCCATGGACTTCCCGGCGCCGGTCATTCAGGTCGCCATCGAGCCCAAGTCCAAGGGTGACCAGGAGAAGCTGGGTGTCGCCATCCAGCGCCTCTCCGAGGAGGACCCGTCCTTCCAGGTGCACTCCGACGAGGAGACCGGCCAGACCATCATCGGTGGTATGGGCGAGCTTCACCTCGAAGTGCTCGTCGACCGCATGAAGCGCGAATTCCGCGTCGAGGCGAACGTCGGCAAGCCGCAGGTCGCGTACCGCGAGACGATCCGCAAGGCCGTCGAGCGCATCGACTACACGCACAAGAAGCAGACTGGTGGTACCGGCCAGTTCGCGAAGGTGCAGATCGCCCTTGAGCCCATCGAGGGTGGCGACGCGTCCTACGAGTTCGTCAACAAGGTCACCGGTGGCCGCATCCCCCGTGAGTACATCCCCTCGGTGGACGCGGGTGCCCAGGAAGCCATGCAGTTCGGCATCCTGGCCGGCTACGAGATGGTGGGCGTCCGCGTCACCCTTCTCGACGGTGGTTACCACGAGGTCGACTCCTCCGAGCTCGCCTTCAAGATCGCCGGTTCGCAGGCGTTCAAGGAGGGTGCTCGCAAGGCGTCCCCCGTGCTCCTTGAGCCGATGATGGCCGTCGAGGTCACCACGCCCGAGGACTACATGGGTGATGTCATCGGTGACCTCAACTCCCGCCGTGGCCAGATCCAGGCCATGGAGGAGCGCAGCGGCGCTCGCGTCGTGAAGGGCCTCGTGCCCCTCTCGGAGATGTTCGGCTACGTCGGAGACCTCCGCAGCAAGACCTCGGGTCGCGCAAGCTACTCGATGCAGTTCGACTCCTACGCCGAGGTTCCGCGGAACGTCGCCGAGGAGATCATCGCGAAGGCCAAGGGCGAGTAACTCTCCCGAGCTCACGCTTTAGGCTTGTCACCGGAGCCTGGTGGGGCATTCGTCGCAGAGCGGAAGCTTTGCGGTGAATGCCCCCGGCCCCGGCATCCCAGCAAAGATCACCTGGCGCCGATGAAGCAAGGCGTACAGAACCACTCCACAGGAGGACCCAGTGGCGAAGGCGAAGTTCGAGCGGACTAAGCCGCACGTCAACATCGGCACCATCGGTCACATTGACCACGGTAAGACGACCCTCACGGCCGCCATTACCAAGGTGCTGCACGACGCGTACCCGGACCTGAACGAGGCCTCGGCCTTCGACCAGATCGACAAGGCTCCCGAGGAGCGCCAGCGCGGTATCACGATCTCGATCGCGCACGTCGAGTACCAGACGGAGTCGCGTCACTACGCGCACGTCGACTGCCCGGGTCACGCGGACTACATCAAGAACATGATCACGGGTGCCGCGCAGATGGACGGCGCCATCCTCGTGGTCGCCGCCACCGACGGCCCGATGCCGCAGACCAAGGAGCACGTGCTCCTGGCCCGCCAGGTCGGCGTTCCGTACATCGTCGTCGCCCTGAACAAGGCCGACATGGTGGACGACGAGGAGATCCTGGAGCTCGTCGAGCTCGAGGTCCGTGAGCTCCTCTCCGAGTACGAGTTCCCGGGCGACGACCTGCCGGTCGTCAAGGTCTCGGCGCTCAAGGCTCTTGAGGGCGACAAGGAGTGGGGCCAGACCGTCCTCGACCTGATGAAGGCCGTCGACGAGAACATCCCGCAGCCCGAGCGTGACGTCGACAAGCCGTTCCTGATGCCGATCGAGGACGTCTTCACGATCACCGGTCGTGGCACCGTCGTCACCGGTCGTATCGAGCGCGGTATCCTGAAGGTCAACGAGACCGTCGACATCGTCGGTATCAAGCAGGAGAAGACCACCACCACGGTCACCGGCATCGAGATGTTCCGCAAGCTGCTCGACGAGGGCCAGGCCGGTGAGAACGTCGGTCTGCTCCTCCGTGGCATCAAGCGCGAGGACGTCGAGCGCGGCCAGGTCATCATCAAGCCCGGTTCGGTCACGCCGCACACCGAGTTCGAGGCCCAGGCCTACATCCTGTCGAAGGACGAGGGTGGCCGTCACACCCCGTTCTTCAACAACTACCGCCCGCAGTTCTACTTCCGTACCACGGACGTGACGGGCGTGGTGACCCTTCCCGAGGGCACCGAGATGGTCATGCCGGGCGACAACACCGTCATGACGGTCAACCTCATCCAGCCTGTCGCGATGGAAGAGGGCCTGAAGTTCGCCATCCGTGAGGGTGGCCGGACCGTGGGCGCCGGCCAGGTCACCAAGATCGTCAAGTAATTACCTGACTGTCTGACCTGGTTGCTCCGCACAGAGCACCGAGAAGGGCCCCGGCCCGCCGCGCGAGCGGTGGACCGGGGCCCTTCTTCATGTGCGGGTCCTCGTGCGGCAGGGGGCACCGTTCAGGGGCGCCAGATCCAGGGCAGGGCGTCCGGGCCCGTCGCCACCACCGTCGGCCGTCCGTCCTTCCCGACGTGCAGGGCCGGCCCGTCCAGCGCCACCGGCCCGCGCCGCCGTACGAAGTGCCCCCGGGGCGTACGGAGCTGGAGGAGGCCCGAGGCGGTGCGGCCGAGCAGCACCGGGGCACCCGGCGACCCGGCGGCGGCCACCGGCCCGTACCCGTCCAGGCCCGCCCGGCCCCCGACCAGCCGCCCGTAGCCGTCGATGCCGGTCTCGTCGGCCGTCTCCCCGGTCCGTACGGTCGTCAGGGCGGCCTTCGCCGCCGCCCGGTAGAACAGCTCGACGGTGCCGTCCGCCCCGGGCAGCGCGGCCGGTCCGTCCCCGGGCACCGGCCCCCCGGAGATCTGGGTGCGCGCGGTCAGCGCCTCGCCGGGCGCGTCCTGCGTCCAGTGGTGCACCGCGAACCGGCCCGCCGCGTAGACATGGACACACCCCTCGGAGTCCACCACGGCACTCAGCCCGTCCTGGATCTCGCCGCCGCCCGTGTCCTGCCACCCGCTCCACCGGCCGGCCGTGTCCCGTACCCGGGTGCTGATGCCCTTCTCCGCGTTCCGTACGAAGAGGTGCACCCGCCCGTCCGGCGCGGCGACCGCGACCGGGACGCCGATCCGGCGCCCGTCGTCGTGGCGGCGCTCCGGGTTCCCCAGCCCCTGCCAGGCGCGGAAGGGGCCGCCGGGGGAGTGCTGCTCCAGCGCGACGATCTCGCGCTCGTTGTCCGCGCCGTGCCCGCCGAGCGCCGAGAACCGCAGCCCGAAGAGCAGATGGCGCCCGTCCGGCAGCGTCGTGCTGCCCAGCACCGGGGCGAGCGGGCCGCCGCCGAGGTCGTCCGGCGCGTCCCACACTCCGCTGCCCGGCGTGCTCTCGCGCCGCCGCACCGCCCGCAGACCCAGCACCTCGTAGGCGACGAGCCGGCCGTCCGGTTCGGCGGCGACGGCGGGGCGGGGGCCGGGATAGCGGTAGTGGGTGGAGCGCACCCAGCCCTTCCGGTTGGTCAGCGGCCGGTCGCCGCCCACGTTGTAGTCCCCGCAGCCCGCCGGATTGCCGCACCGCCAGTCCGCGGAGCCGCCGTACGGCACCAGGTGCGACGCCTTCTCGGCCAGCACGGCGGGCGGCAGGTTCTTCGGCCAGTGCCGGTTGTAGTAGGCCCGGAACGCCGTGGTGGCGAAGCTCGGCACCTGGCCGCCGTCCTGGACGGCCCGGGCCACCCACCGGATCAGCGCCGCCCAGGTGAACAGCGCCGCGGCGGTGTGGTCGGGGTGGTCGGAGTAGCCCTGCTGCTCGCTGTCCCGGCGCCGGACGGCCTCGCTGCTGTGCTGGATGTCGGGGTCCGGGTCCATGGTGTGCAGGATGCTCGGCCGGTACCGCTCGAACAGCCCGGCCAGTACGTCGATCAGCCCGTCGTAGGTGTACGAGCCCGCCTTCCTGAGCGGCGAGCCGTCGGCGACGACGGTCGGCAGCACCAGCCGCCGGTCCTGCCAGAGGCTGGGCAGGCCGAGCCGCCCGTACGTGGTGTGCATGGCGGTGTTGATGAAGATCAGCTCGACCCGGCGGCCGCGGTTGGTGAGGGTGTCGATCTCGGCGCGGTGGCCGCCGTGCAGCTCGATGACGGACTTCTGCCACGGGGCGAACGTGCCGAGGCCGAGCAGGGACGCGTACGCCTGGCGGAGCCCCTGGTGGCGCGAGGAGGAGTACGCGGCCTTGTCGGGCGCGGGAACCGGGCGGCCCGGCATGCGATTTATGCCGGTGGCCTCACCGGCGGTCAGATAGACGCAGACCAGCGGGGTTCCGGCGTCGAGGGCCTGCTGGGTGTCCGGGTTCATGAAGTACAGGTCGTCGTCCGGGTGGGCGAGGATCTGCATCATCAGGGCCGGGTGCGAGGTGCTTATCCGCAGCCCGGGCGTCGGGTCCGCGGCCGGATCGCGGCGGCGTGGCGGCGAGGGCGCCGTGCAGGCGCTGAGGGCCGCCAGGCCGGTCGCGCCGGCCGTCGCCAGCAGGGTGCGCCGCGGCATTCCCCGGCGGGCTGCGCGCAGGGCGGGTCGATCCGTCACACCGTGCTCCGTCCACTTCCCCCGCAGCGGGCGGCCGGACGGGCCTGTGCTGCGTACCGAATCCAGGCAGGTCGCGGCGGGTGGCGAGCCGCTGCTGCGGGGGGATAGACGGAGATTCCAGGAGGCGGGTTGCCTGGATATCCGATGATGTGACCCGGACGGTTCAACGCGCGGGTGGACGCACCATGAACACATCGATCGGGTCCTGGCGCTCCTCGGTGAACCCGTGCCGTTCGTAGAGCGCGCGGGCGGCGCTGCCCTGGAGCACGTCCAGCCGCACGGTCGCGCCCTGCTCGTCGGCCCGCGCGAGCAGGGCGCGGAGCACCGCGGTGCCGATGCCGCGCCCGTGGAGCGCGGGGGAGAGGCAGAAGTTCTCCAGCCGCAACCCGCCGTCGACCGGGCGCAGCGTGACGGTCCCGGCGAGCTCGCCGTCCACGGCCACGACCGAGGTGTGCTCCGGTACGTAGCCGTCCCGCATCCGCCGGCGTACGCGGTGCTCGTCGTAGCGCCCGAGCCGCTCCAGGTCGGGGCGCATCACGACGGCCCTGAGATCGGCCAGGGCCTCGATGTCCTCGGGCAGGGCGGGGCGCAGGGCCCAGGTGGCGGTCGTGCTCGTGTTCATGGACGGATTCTCGCGGGGCGGGAGGGGCGGGCCCGCTGCGGCCGCCCTCACCGCAGGTCCGGCGCCTCGGCGCGGTCCGCCCGGCGCAGCCCCGCCTCCGGGATGCCGCGCAGCAGCTCCGCGCCGATCTCCGCGAGCCGGGTCCCGTCGGGCGGGGTGCGGCCCAGGCCGATGGCGTACTGGACGTGGGTCGTGTCGCTGCCGCACGGGCGGGGCCAGGCGTGCGCGTCCGGGGAACCGGCCTGCGCGAGGGCGGCGAGCAGGGCCGGCAGGCGGCCGCGCAGCCGTCCCTCGTCGGCGCCCCGCCGTACGGAGACGATCGCCCAGGCGGCGTGGCGCAGGCGCAGCGGCGGCGGGGTGCGGAGCAGGGCGTGCGGTACGGGGCCTGTGTCGTCGGCGGACTCCAGGATCTCCCAGGCGCGGAAGAGTTCCTCGGCGATCAGGTCGCGGCCGGCGGGGGATACCTGGGTGGTGCAGGAGCGGACAGGGGCGGTCGGGGTGAGGACGGTGAGAGGGAGTGGGTTGGGGTCGTTGGGGCTGCCAGGGCTGCCGGTCCCGCTGGTCCCGCTGGTCCCGCTGGTCCCGCTGGTCCCGCTGGTCCCGCTGGTCCTGCTGGTCCCGCCGGTCCCGCCGGTCCCACCGGTCCCATCAGGGCCGTCGGGACTGCTGGGTCCACCGGCCCCGTCCGAGCCGCCGGCCCCACCGGAGCCGACCGCGTGGTCCCAGTCCCAGGTGGCCCAGGTCGCGAAGAAGTACCTGAGAAGGGGGAGCGGAGGCAGGCCGCCCGACTCGTGGGCGGTACGGGCCGCGAGCACCGACCAGGCGAGGCCCGGCAGTCCGCCGCACGGCGCGGAGTCCAGGCCGCGTGCCCGCGCCCAGCCCTTCACCTCGCGGGCGAGGCCCACGAACGCTGCCCGGTGCGGGTCCGCCGCCGCGAGCACCGCGTCCGCGTCGCTCACCGCGCTGAGCGCCGTGGCCGCCGCCCCGCCCAGCCCGGCGCGCCCGGCCACCGCCTCGGCCGGGGCGAGGCCGCCGGTGGCCGCGGTCACCAGGTCCACCTTCAGGCCGCCGAGACCGAAGCGCAGCCCCGGTACGCGGGCGCCGGTCACCTCGTGCAGGTCCACGGCGTCCGGCAGGGCCGCGGCCAGCCGCTCCCGCACCCCCGGCGGATTCACCTCGCCGGGCAGCGCCGCGACCAGGTCCACGTCCGCGCCGGGCAGCGCACAGCCCATCCGCCGGGAGCCGGCCAGGTGGACATGGCCATCGGGCAGGGCGGCGGCCACCCGGCGCACGGCGTCGGCCGCGCACGCCTCCTCCCGCGCTTCCTCCTCCGCCGTCTCCCGTGCGGCCCCGGCGGCCAGCTCCACGCGTACCCCGAAGTGGTCCGACACGTACAGCCCGTCCGGTGCGGGGACATCGCCCAGCAGCACCGCCGAGGCGGGGCGCAGCCGCTCCGAGCGGACCAGGACCCGGTCCAGCCGGGACACCCGCCCGCTCAGGGACGAGACCGCGGCCAGCGGATTGACCGACGGGTCGAAGGTGGGCGTCCGGTCGTCCGCGCCGTGCACCAGGCTCCAGGCGTCCGCCATCCCCAGCCGGTCCTGCGGGGTGTCCCCGCCGTCGTTGAAGTCGCCGAGCAGCGACACATCGCCCTCGACCGCTGCCAACCCCGTTGCCAGATCGGCCAGTTCGGCATCACGCCGGGTGGCGCCGTCGGTCGAGTGGTCGCTGCTGAGATGGGTCGCGGCGACCGTGACCGGTCCGTCCGGCCCGTCCACGACGACCGCCGCGACCGCCTTGTGCGGGCCGAGGGAATGCAGGCCCGCCTCGCGCACCGGAACCCGGCTGAGCAGCAGCAGACCGCAGTCGGCGACGTCCCGGCCCGCCGGATCGGCCCAGAACGTATAGCCCGCGCGGACCCAGGGCGCCGCCAACAGCAGGGAGAGCAGGGCCGGTTCGGCCTCCTGGAGGGCGATCACATCGGCGTCCGCGGCGCGCAGCGCGTCTAGCAGGAGCGGCCGGCGCCGGGCGGTGTCGATGCGTTCGCTGTCGTAGCGGTCCCAGAGGGTGTTCCAGGTCAGCAGCTTCAGCGAGGCGGGCGGCTCCGGCTCCGGAGCGTCCTCGGGCACCGGCGTCCAGGCGGCCTCCGGTGCCGAGAACACGTGCGGCGTACGGGAGATGAAGTACGGGGACGGCAGCCGGCGCGGGGCGCGTATCCGCCCGGCGTCCGTGGCGTCGATCCGGTCCACGCCCGAGGACCGGTCCCACACCACCTCGCCGTCCGCCTCGAAGAACAGCACCCGGTGCCAGGGGATGTCCCCGCCGGGCGTGAAGCGGGGCAGCGGCACCCGCTTGGGCACGGTCCCGCGCTGCGCCACGCCCATCACGAAGCGCGCCGGGTCGAAACGGGCGTCCCAGCGGACCCGGTGGTAGATCTCCTCGCTGGTACGCATCAAGGGCCTTTCGTTCGGAGCAGGACGGAGCAGGACGGAGCAGGGGGCTTGCGTGCCGGGCCCCGCGAGCCCGGCATGGCCCGGACGGACGGCCCTACGCCCTGTCCTCCACGGTTCCGCTCGCGCCGATGTACCAGGTGCGGTGCGCCTGGCCGGGATACGGGGGCACGAATCTGTGCAGCTGCGCGGTCAGCACGCCGGGCGGTACGGGGTGGCTGCGGCTGCCGTTGCGGCGGATCAGCTCCGCCTCGTCGACCAGCGCCACGGCATGGGTGAGCAGCGCGTCCCTGCGCCGGGCCACCGAGTGCACCAGGGAGCGCTGCTGGGCGTTGAGCGAGGTGGCGTCCCAGACGACCGTGGAGCCCGCCGCGAGCGCGGCGTCCAGCCGGTCGAGCCCCTCGCGCAGCACGTCCCCGTTGGCCTTCTGGTCGGCGCGCGAGCCCCGGGCGGAGCGCAGGTCGTCGAGCGAGAGATACGTGTCGACGCCGGGCAGGGCGCGCCCGAAGGTGCTCTTGCCGCTGCCGGACGGGCCGACCAGCTGGACCAGGCGCGGGAAGTCCCCGGACCGCCAGCGCCAGGTCGCGGCGACCGCCTCCTCGGCGGTGCCGACCCGGCCCAGGGCGTACGCCTCACGGGCCTGTGCCAGGCAGCGGTCGGCGGCGTCCGGCTCCAGATCCGCGAACGCCTCGCGCAGCCCGGCGGGTTCGCGCACGCCCTCCGCGTGCAGCGCCGACCACTCCACCTGCTCGCGCGCCCCGGGGGTGTCCGCGACCGTGCCGGCCAGTGCGTGCAGCAGCGGCAGACCGGCGGCGAAGGACATCCGGACCAGTCCGGTGCGGCGCTCCTCGTCCGGGTACGGGTGGTGCAGCGCGGGGTGCAGTCCGACGAGGTCCGCGACGCGGCGGGCGAGCGGCATCCCCAGCGCCGGGGCCAGCGCGGGCGCGAGCCCGGCGCGCCGGGAACGGTGCAGCAGCGCGGCCAGCACCCCGGTCAGCCGGTCCTCGCCCGTCCGGCCGGCCGCGTCGAGGGCGTCGCCCATCGCGGTGGCGGCCCCGGCGTCCCACGCGTCCGTCCCGGTGGCGGCGGCCAGCGCCGCCGCGTCGACCGGGGCCCCGGACCGTACGGCCCACAGGGCGGCGGCCGGACCGAGCCCGTTCTCGACGACGGCGGCGTGCATCCAGTGCGTATCGGTCTGTACGTGACCGGGCCGCACCCACTTGGCCACCAGGCGCCCGAAGGCCGGTGCGCCGAACCCGTCCGCGGGCCGTACGACGTACCCCTCCTGGCGCCCGGTGTCGGGCTTCAGCGCCCGCAGCGCCTTCTCGGCGCGGGCGTCGAAGACTCCGCGCCACAGCACGGGCGGCACCGGTATCCCCAGATCCCGCAGGAACGCCACGGTCCGGTCCCAGTCCAGGCAGCGCTCCCCGTCCCAGACGGAGAAGCCGTAGAAGAAGGACTCCAGGTCCTCGTACGGGATGGAGTGGCGCGCGAACATGTTCTCGCCGCACACCCGCCATCCGCCGGGGATCCGCGCCCCGACCCGGCCCTGGAGCGCCTTCACCCAGCCCCGCGAGGGGTGGTGCGCGGAGTCCAGGGAGCGGGCGTGGAGCCCGTCGGCGTAGAGCGTGGTGTTCTCGCCGTCCAGCTTCTCGGTGACGACGACCTCGCGGCCGGTCAGCGCGGCGAGATCCGCGATCCGTACGTCGTCGGAGGTGGCCCCGGGGGACCAGGGCAGATGCGCGGTGCGCGGATAGTGCGTACGCATGATCGATGCCCCTGGTGACGACGGTTTGCCCGGCCGGTCACTGTAGGGGCGGGGGTGCGCCCCGCTCGACCCAATTACGATGTGCGGTGCCCGGCACGGCCCCCGCAGCGCGCCCGCGTTTGACCGAGCGACCACGCGGGGTAAGATCCTCGGCCCGATTGGCCAGGCTCAGGCCCTGTATGGCACACTGACCAGGTTGCTCGGTTGAGTGTCAATGCTGCGCGCCTCCCGCCGGGAGGACCGGAAGCGAGTCCCACAGTACTCGTCGACCCCCCGCGGGTCGGACGTACGGGAATCTTCCGGGAAGCGTCAGTGGGGCACCGGCCAGGCGCCCGGTGGGTGTTTCGCCCCCGGTCCTGCGGTCCTCGGGCCCGCACCCCCTTGGTTGGGAAATCCTTCGGGAGATCTGCGTAGAGGGGATGCGACACGCCCGACCGCGTGGGTCGGAGGTGGAGTCGTTAGAACTCCCGGGTTCCAGAGCGTTATGAGAGACAGGACTACTAGTAGCCATGGCGGGACAGAAGATCCGCATCCGGCTCAAGGCCTACGACCACGAGGTCATCGACTCCTCGGCGAAGAAGATCGTCGAGACGGTGACCCGCACTGGTGCGTCGGTCGCGGGCCCGGTGCCGCTGCCCACTGAGAAGAACGTGTACTGCGTCATCAAGTCGCCGCACAAGTACAAGGACTCGCGCGAGCACTTCGAGATGCGCACGCACAAGCGCCTCATCGACATCCTCGACCCCACGCCGAAGACGGTTGACTCGCTGATGCGTCTCGACCTGCCGGCGGGCGTCGACATCGAGATCAAGCTCTGAGGTGACGCGCGAGATGGCTAAGAACATTAAGGGCGTCCTGGGCGAGAAGCTCGGCATGACCCAGGTCTGGGACGAGAACAACCGGGTCGTCCCGGTGACCGTCGTCAAGGCCGGGCCCTGCGTCGTCACCCAGGTCCGCACCAACGACAACGACGGCTACGAGGCAGTCCAGATCGCCTTCGGCGAGATCGACCCCCGCAAGGTGAACAAGCCCCTCAAGGGCCACTTCGCCAAGGCCGACGTGACCCCGCGCCGCCACCTGGTGGAGCTCCGCACCCCTGACGCCAGCGAGTACACGCTGGGCCAGGAGGTCACTGCCGAGGTGTTCGAGTCCGGCGTCAAGGTCGACGTCACGGGCAAGAGCAAGGGCAAGGGCTTCGCCGGTGTGATGAAGCGTCACAACTTCAAGGGTGGCAAGGCGTCCCACGGTGCCCACCGTGTGCACCGTATGCCCGGCTCCATCGGTGGCTGTGCCACCCCCGGCCGTGTCTTCAAGGGCATGCGCATGGCGGGTCGCATGGGCAACGAGCGTGTCACCACCCAGAACCTGACCATCCACGCGGTTGACGCGGAGAAGGGTCTGCTCCTCATCAAGGGCGCAGTCCCCGGTCCGAACGGCGGCCTCGTCCTGGTCCGTACCGCGGCCAAGGGGGCTTGAGGTAATGAGCACCATTGACATCCTTTCGCCGGCAGGCGACAAGGCCGGTACCGTCGAGCTCCCCGCGGAGATCTTCGACGCGAAGACCAGCGTTCCGCTGATCCACCAGGTCGTCGTCGCACAGCTGGCAGCTGCCCGTCAGGGCACGCACAAGACCAAGACCCGCGGCGAAGTCCGTGGTGGTGGCCGCAAGCCGTACCGCCAGAAGGGCACCGGCCGCGCGCGCCAGGGTTCGACCCGTGCGCCGCAGTTCGTCGGCGGTGGCGTCGTCCACGGCCCGCAGCCGCGTGACTACTCGCAGCGGACCCCGAAGAAGATGAAGGCCGCCGCCCTGCGCGGTGCCCTCTCGGACCGGGCCCGTCACTCCCGCATCCACGTCGTCACCGGCGTGGTCGACGGAGCTGTCTCCACGAAGGCCGCCAAGACGCTGTTCGGCAAGATCTCGGAGCGCAAGAACCTGCTCCTGGTCGTCGACCGTGCCGACGAGGCCGCGTGGCTGTCCGCCCGCAACCTGCCCCAGGTGCACATCCTGGAGCCGGGCCAGCTGAACACGTACGACGTGATCGTCTCTGACGACGTGGTCTTCACCCAGGCCGCCCTCGAGTCCTTCGTGTCTGGCCCCCAGACCGCTGAGACCGAAGGGAGCGACGCCTGATGAGCGAGGCGACCGTTACCAGCAAGACCTACTCGGACCCGCGCGACGTTCTCGTCAAGCCGGTTGTTTCCGAGAAGAGCTACGCGCTGCTCGACGAGAACAAGTACACGTTCATCGTCGCGCCCGGCTCCAACAAGACCCAGATCAAGCAGGCCGTGGAAGCGGTCTTCTCGGTCAAGGTCACCGGGGTCAACACGATCAACCGGCAGGGTAAGCGCAAGCGCACCAAGACCGGTTTCGGCAAGCGCGCTGACACCAAGCGCGCCATCGTGACCCTCGCCGAGGGCGACCGTATCGACATCTTCGGCGGTCCGACCGCCTAAGGGCGGTCTGGATCGTCCGGAATCGGACGAGGACTGAGAAATGGGTATCCGCAAGTACAAGCCGACGACCCCGGGCCGTCGTGGCTCCAGCGTCGCCGACTTTGTCGAGATCACGCGGTCCACGCCGGAGAAGTCGCTGGTCCGCCCCCTGCACAGCAAGGGCGGCCGTAACAACGCCGGTCGTGTGACCGTTCGCCACCAGGGCGGTGGCCACAAGCGCGCCTACCGAGTGATCGACTTCCGTCGTCACGACAAGGACGGCGTGCCGGCCAAGGTCGCGCACATCGAGTACGACCCGAACCGCACCGCGCGCATCGCGCTCCTGCACTACGCGGACGGCGAGAAGCGCTACATCGTCGCGCCGCGTGGCCTGACGCAGGGCGACCGTGTCGAGAACGGCCCGGCCGCCGACATCAAGCCCGGCAACAACCTGGCGCTGCGCAACATCCCGGTCGGTACGACCATCCACGCCATCGAGCTGCGGCCCGGCGGCGGCGCGAAGTTCGCCCGTTCCGCGGGTGCCTCCGTGCAGCTGCTGGCGAAGGAGGGCACCATGGCCCACCTTCGTATGCCGTCGGGTGAGATCCGCCTGGTCGACGCCCGCTGCCGCGCCACCATCGGCGAGGTCGGCAACGCCGAGCAGTCGAACATCAACTGGGGCAAGGCCGGCCGCATGCGCTGGAAGGGCGTTCGCCCGACCGTCCGCGGTGTCGCGATGAACCCGGTTGACCACCCGCACGGTGGTGGTGAAGGCAAGACCTCCGGTGGTCGCCACCCGGTCTCGCCGTGGGGTCAGAAGGAGGGTCGTACTCGTTCGCCGAAGAAGGCATCGAACAAGTACATCGTCCGCCGCCGCAAGACGAACAAGAAGCGCTAGGAGCGGGTTTAGATGCCGCGCAGTCTCAAGAAGGGGCCCTTCGTCGACGGCCACCTCATCAAGAAGGTGGACGTACAGAACGAGGCAGGCACCAAGAACGTCATCAAGACCTGGTCCCGTCGCTCGATGATCGTCCCGGCCATGCTGGGTCACACCATCGCGGTGCACAACGGCAAGATCCACGTCCCGGTGTTCGTCACCGAGTCGATGGTCGGCCACAAGCTCGGCGAGTTCTCGCCGACTCGCACCTTCCGCGGCCACGTCAAGGACGACCGGAAGTCGAAGCGCCGCTAGCGCGGGGTGACTGACTATGACTTACACCGAAGGGACAACCATGGAAGCCAGGGCCCAGGCGCGGTACATCCGCGTCACGCCCATGAAGGCCCGCCGCGTGGTGGACCTCATCCGTGGCATGGATGCCACGGAGGCTCAGGCGGTCCTGCGTTTCGCCCCGCAGGCCGCGAGCGTGCCGGTTGGCAAGGTGCTGGACAGCGCCATCGCCAACGCTGCACACAACTACGACCACACCGACGCCTCTTCGCTGGTCATCAGCGAGGCGTACGTGGACGAGGGCCCGACCCTGAAGCGGTTCCGTCCGCGTGCTCAGGGCCGTGCCTACCGGATCCGTAAGCGGACCAGCCACATCACCGTGGTCGTCAGCAGCAAGGAAGGAACCCGGTAATGGGCCAGAAGGTAAACCCGCACGGGTTCCGGCTCGGCATTACCACGGACTTCAAGTCCCGTTGGTACGCCGACAAGCTGTACAAGGACTACGTCAAGGAAGACGTCGCCATTCGTCGCATGATGACGAAGGGCATGGAGCGGGCCGGCATCTCGAAGGTCGAGATCGAGCGCACCCGCGACCGCGTCCGCGTTGACATCCACACCGCCCGCCCGGGCATCGTCATCGGCCGCCGCGGCGCCGAGGCCGACCGCATCCGTGGCGAGCTGGAGAAGCTGACCGGCAAGCAGGTCCAGCTGAACATCCTCGAGGTCAAGAACCCCGAGGTGGACGCTCAGCTGGTGGCCCAGGCCGTCGCCGAGCAGCTCTCCTCCCGCGTCTCCTTCCGTCGGGCCATGCGCAAGAGCATGCAGTCCTCGATGAAGGCCGGCGCCAAGGGCATCAAGATCCAGTGCGGTGGCCGCCTCGGCGGCGCCGAGATGTCCCGCTCGGAGTTCTACCGCGAGGGCCGTGTGCCCCTGCACACGCTCCGCGCGAACGTCGACTACGGCTTCTTCGAGGCCAAGACGACCTTCGGCCGCATCGGTGTGAAGGTCTGGATCTACAAGGGCGACGTCAAGAACATCGCCGAGGTCCGCGCCGAGAACGCCGCTGCCCGCGCCGGCAACCGCCCGGCCCGTGGCGGCGCTGACCGCCCGGCCGGCCGTGGTGGCCGCGGTGGCGAGCGTGGCGGCCGCGGTCGCAAGCCGCAGCAGCAGTCGGCTCCGGCTGCCGAGGCCCCCAAGGCCGAGGCTCCCGCCGCTGCCGCTCCGGCTGCCGAGAGCACCGGAACGGAGGCCTGACCGAAATGCTGATCCCCCGTAGGGTCAAGCACCGCAAGCAGCACCACCCGAAGCGCAGCGGTATGTCCAAGGGTGGCACGCAGGTTGCGTTCGGCGAGTACGGCATCCAGGCGCTGACCCCGGCGTACGTGACGAACCGCCAGATCGAGGCAGCTCGTATCGCGATGACCCGCCACATCAAGCGTGGCGGCAAGGTCTGGATCAACATCTACCCGGACCGCCCCCTGACGAAGAAGCCTGCCGAGACCCGCATGGGTTCCGGTAAGGGTTCTCCCGAGTGGTGGATCGCGAACGTCAAGCCCGGTCGGGTGATGTTCGAGCTGTCCTACCCGAACGAGAAGATTGCTCGTGAGGCGCTCACCCGCGCTGCTCACAAGCTTCCGATGAAGTGCCGGATCGTTCGGCGCGAGGCAGGTGAGTCGTGATGTCGGCCGGTACCAAGGCGTCCGAGCTGCGCGAACTGGGCGGCGAGGAGCTCCTCAACAAGCTCCGCGAGGCCAAGGAAGAGCTGTTCAACCTCCGCTTCCAGGCGGCGACCGGGCAGCTCGAGAACCACGGTCGGCTCAAGTCCGTCCGTAAGGACATCGCCCGGATCTACACCCTGATGCGCGAGCGCGAGCTGGGCATCGAGACGGTGGAGAGCGCCTGATGAGCGAGAAGACTGTGACTGAGACGAACACCGACCGCGGTTTCCGCAAGACCCGTGAGGGTCTGGTCGTCAGCGACAAGATGGACAAGACCGTCGTCGTCGCTGTCGAGGACCGTGTCAAGCACGCGCTGTACGGCAAGGTCATCCGCCGTACGAACAAGCTCAAGGCGCACGACGAGCAGAACGCCGCCGGCGTCGGCGACCGCGTCCTCCTGATGGAGACCCGGCCGCTGTCCGCCACGAAGCGGTGGCGCGTCGTCGAGATCCTCGAGAAGGCCAAGTAATTCCTGAGGGGCATTCCCCGCAGGCAAGTTCCGCCAGGCTCGGTGGGGCCCGCTCCGGTGACGGAGCGGCCCCCGCCGGGAACCGGCAGACGATCAGGAGATAGACGTGATCCAGCAGGAGTCGCGACTTCGCGTCGCCGACAACACGGGTGCGAAGGAAATCCTCACCATCCGTGTTCTCGGTGGTTCGGGTCGCCGCTACGCGGGCATCGGTGACGTCATCGTCGCCACCGTCAAGGACGCGATCCCCGGTGGCAACGTGAAGAAGGGTGACGTCGTCAAGGCCGTCATCGTTCGCACCGTCAAGGAGCGTCGCCGTCAGGATGGCTCGTACATCCGCTTCGACGAGAACGCCGCCGTCATTCTGAAGAACGACGGTGACCCCCGCGGCACCCGCATCTTCGGCCCGGTGGGCCGGGAACTGCGCGAGAAGAAGTTCATGAAGATCATCTCGCTCGCGCCGGAGGTGCTGTAAGCATGAAGATCAAGAAGGGCGACCTGGTTCAGGTCATCACCGGTAAGGACAAGGGCAAGCAGGGCAAGGTCATCGTGGCCTACCCCGCTCAGGACCGCGTCCTCGTCGAGGGTGTCAACCGGGTCAAGAAGCACACCAAGGCCGGTCAGACCGCTCGCGGTTCGCAGACCGGTGGCATCGTCACGACCGAGGCCCCCATCCACGTGAGCAACGTTCAGCTCGTCGTGGAGAAGGACGGCAACAAGGTCGTCACGCGCGTCGGTTACCGCTTCGACGACGAAGGCAACAAGATCCGCGTTGCCAAGCGGACGGGTGAGGACATCTGATGGCTACCACCACCACTCCGCGTCTGAAGACGAAGTACCGCGAGGAAATCGCCGGCAAGCTGCGTGAGGATTTCTCGTACGAGAACGTCATGCAGGTCCCCGGTCTGGTCAAGATCGTGGTCAACATGGGTGTGGGCGACGCCGCCCGCGACTCCAAGCTGATCGACGGCGCCGTGCGCGACCTCACCACGATCACCGGCCAGAAGCCGGCCGTCACCAAGGCCCGCAAGTCCATCGCGCAGTTCAAGCTGCGCGAGGGTCAGCCGATCGGCTGCCACGTCACCCTCCGTGGTGACCGCATGTGGGAGTTCCTGGACCGTACGCTGTCGCTCGCGCTGCCGCGTATCCGTGACTTCCGTGGTCTGTCGCCGAAGCAGTTCGACGGCCGTGGCAACTACACCTTCGGTCTCACGGAGCAGGTCATGTTCCATGAGATCGACCAGGACAAGATCGACCGGGTCCGGGGCATGGACATCACCGTGGTCACCACGGCGACCAATGACGACGAGGGTCGTGCCCTCCTTCGTCACCTCGGCTTCCCGTTCAAGGAGAACTGACCGTGGCGAAGAAGTCCCTGATCGCTAAGGCCGCCCGTAAGCCGAAGTTCGGCGTTCGCGGGTACACCCGCTGCCAGCGCTGCGGCCGGCCCCACTCCGTCTACCGCAAGTTCGGCCTGTGCCGCGTGTGCCTTCGTGAGATGGCTCACCGTGGCGAGCTGCCGGGCGTGACCAAGAGCTCCTGGTAAATCTCCTTCGCCCTTTGGGCGTTGGGATTACCCGGAGACTCTCGGTAAGCATCTGGTCGGCAGGAGCCCCTCCTTTCATGCCGTAGGCTTGAAGGGTTGGGCGCCTGCCGCCCAAGACCGACTTACTACGCCGTAGGTCCCCGCACCGCACCCGTCCTGCCTCTGAGTGGGGAGAGGGATGGCGCATACAGGAAACCCCGGCGAGAGAGGCCGAAGGCCAACTCATGACCATGACTGATCCCATCGCAGACATGCTCACGCGTCTGCGTAACGCGAACTCGGCGTACCACGACGATGTCGCGATGCCGCACAGCAAGATCAAGTCGCACATCGCGGAGATCCTCCAGCAGGAGGGCTTCATCACCGGCTGGAAGGTCGAGGACGCCGAGGTTGGTAAGAACCTCATCCTCGAGCTGAAGTTCGGGCCGAACCGCGAGCGTTCGATCGCCGGCATCAAGCGAATCTCGAAGCCGGGTCTGCGTGTATACGCAAAGTCCACCAACCTGCCGAAGGTCCTCGGCGGCCTGGGCGTGGCGATCATCTCCACGTCCCACGGTCTCCTGACCGGCCAGCAGGCCAGCAAGAAGGGCGTAGGTGGGGAAGTCCTCGCCTACGTCTGGTAGTCGGGAACGGAGGAATAGCTCATGTCGCGAATCGGCAAGCTCCCCATCCAGGTTCCCGCCGGTGTGGACGTCACCATCGATGGCCGCACGGTCGCGGTGAAGGGGCCCAAGGGCACCCTCTCGCACACCGTCGCGTCGCCGATCGAGGTCACCAAGGGTGAGGACGGCGTCCTGAACGTCGCCCGCCCGAACGACGAGCGTCAGAACAAGGCCCTTCACGGCCTGTCCCGCACGCTGGTGGCGAACATGATCACCGGTGTGACCCAGGGATACACCAAGGCGCTCGAGATCAGTGGTGTCGGTTACCGCGTCCAGGCGAAGGGCTCCAACCTGGAGTTCGCCCTGGGCTACAGCCACCCGATCCTGATCGAGGCCCCGGAGGGCATCACCTTCAAGGTGGAGTCCCCCACGAAGTTCTCCGTCGAGGGCATCGACAAGCAGAAGGTCGGCGAGACCGCGGCCAAGATCCGCAAGCTGCGGAAGCCTGACCCGTACAAGGCCAAGGGCGTCAAGTACGCCGGCGAGGTCATCCGCCGCAAGGTCGGAAAGGCTGGTAAGTAGCCATGGCATACGGCGTGAAGATCGCCAAGGGCGACGCCTACAAGCGTGCCGCCCTCAAGCGTCGCCACATCCGCGTCCGCAAGCACATCTCCGGTTCGCCGGAGCGTCCGCGCTTGGTCGTGACGCGGTCCAACCGCCACATGGTGGCTCAGGTCATCGACGACATCGCGGGCCACACGCTCGCGTCGGCGTCGACCCTGGACGTCTCCATCCGTGGTGGCGAGGGCGACAAGAGCACCCAGGCCAAGCAGGTCGGCGCCCTGGTCGCTGAGCGTGCCAAGGCCGCAGGCGTCGAGGCCGTCGTGTTTGACCGCGGTGGTAACCAGTACGCCGGGCGGATTGCCGCTCTGGCTGACGCCGCCCGTGAAGCCGGTCTGAAGTTCTGAGCCCGGTTCCTACGCACAGCGGACGTAACAGAGAGAGGTAAATCCAATGGCTGGACCCCAGCGCCGCGGAAGCGGTGCCGGTGGCGGCGAGCGGCGGGACCGGAAGGGCCGTGACGGCGGCGCAGCTGCCGCCGAGAAGACCGCGTACGTTGAGCGCGTTGTCGCGATCAACCGCGTCGCCAAGGTTGTGAAGGGTGGTCGTCGCTTCAGCTTCACCGCGCTGGTCGTGGTGGGCGATGGTGACGGCACCGTCGGTGTCGGTTACGGCAAGGCCAAGGAAGTTCCCGCGGCCATCGCCAAGGGCGTGGAGGAAGCCAAGAAGAGCTTCTTCAAGGTTCCGCGCATCCAGGGCACCATCCCTCACCCGATCACGGGCGAGCGGGCCGCGGGTGTCGTGCTGCTGAAGCCGGCTTCCCCCGGTACCGGCGTTATCGCCGGTGGCCCGGTGCGTGCCGTTCTGGAGTGCGCCGGCGTTCACGACATCCTGTCGAAGTCGCTTGGCTCGTCCAACGCGATCAACATCGTGCACGCGACCGTGGCGGCCCTCAAGGGCCTGCAGCGTCCCGAGGAGATCGCGGCCCGCCGCGGTCTGCCGCTTGAGGACGTCGCCCCCGCGGCTCTGCTTCGTGCACGTGCGGGAGCGGGTGCGTAATGGCTCGCCTCAAGATCACGCAGACGAAGTCATACATCGGCAGCAAGCAGAACCACCGCGACACCCTGCGTTCGCTCGGGCTCAAGCGCCTGCACGACGTGGTTGTCAAGGAGGACCGCCCCGAGTTCCGCGGCATGGTGCACACCGTCCGCCACCTCGTGACGGTTGAGGAGGTCGACTGACATGGCGGAGAACAAGCCGCTGAAGGCCCATGACCTCCGGCCCGCCCCGGGCGCCAAGACCGCCAAGACCCGTGTGGGTCGTGGTGAGGCGTCCAAGGGTAAGACCGCCGGTCGTGGCACCAAGGGCACCAAGGCCCGTTACCAGGTTCCGGAGCGCTTCGAGGGTGGGCAGATGCCCCTCCACATGCGTCTCCCGAAGCTCAAGGGCTTCAAGAACCCGTTCCGCACCGAGTACCAGGTCGTGAACCTGGACAAGCTCGCGACGCTCTACCCCGAGGGTGGAGAGGTCACCGTGGCCGACCTGGTCGCCAAGGGTGCGGTGCGCAACAACCACCTCGTCAAGGTCCTCGGACAGGGCGAGATCTCCGTGGCACTGCAGGTTTCGGTTGACGCCGTCTCCGGCTCCGCCAAGGAGAAGATTGCCGCCGCGGGCGGCACCGTCACCGAGCTCGTCTGAGACAACTCGATGGCCTGAACATCCGACCGGGGATGCCTCTCATATGGGGCATCCCCGGTTGGTCGTTCCTAGGGGGGCATGGTCGCCGGTAAGGTGGCGTGCGTTGTTGTGTGGTATCCCTCTGGGCACCCGCCCCGGGGACTTTGACTTTTACGTATTCGTCGATCCTCAAGACCGTCACCTCTACGCATTGCGCGGGGGTCGCAGGAGGCACCGTGCTCACCGCGTTCGCCCGGGCGTTCAAGACGCCCGACCTGCGCAAGAAGCTGCTCTTCACGCTCGGCATCATCGTGCTCTACCGGCTCGGGGCACACATCCCGGTACCGGGAGTGAGCTACGAGAACGTCCAGACCTGTGTTGATCAGGCCAGCAAGGGCAACAACAGCCTCTTCGGCCTGGTGAACATGTTCAGCGGTGGTGCACTGCTGCAGATCACGATCTTCGCGCTCGGCATCATGCCGTACATCACGGCCAGCATCATTCTTCAGCTGCTGACCGTGGTCATCCCCCGACTAGAGGCGCTCAAGAAGGAGGGGCAGTCCGGCCAGGCGAAGATCACGCAGTACACGCGTTATCTGACCGTCGCGCTGGCCATCCTCCAGGGCACCGGCCTGGTGGCCACCGCCACCAGTGGCGCGCTGTTCAGCGGCTGCCCGGTCGCCGACCAGATCGTGCCGAACCAGTCGATCTTCACGACCATCGTGATGGTCATCACGATGACCGCGGGCACCGCGGCCGTCATGTGGCTCGGTGAGCTCATCACCGACCGCGGCATCGGCAACGGCATGTCGATCCTGATGTTCATCTCGATCGCCGCCAGCTTCCCCGGCGCCCTGTGGGCCATCAAGACCAGCGGCAAGCTGGCCGACGGCTGGATCGAGTTCGGCACCGTCATCCTGATCGGCTTCGTGATGGTGGGCCTCGTCGTCTTCGTCGAGCAGGCCCAGCGCCGTATCCCGGTGCAGTACGCGAAGCGCATGATCGGCCGTAGGTCGTACGGCGGTACCTCGACGTACATTCCGCTGAAGGTCAATCAGGCGGGTGTGATCCCCGTCATCTTCGCTTCTTCGCTGCTCTACATCCCCGCCCTGATCGTCCAGTTCTCCAACTCGACCGCGGGCTGGGCGACCTGGATCAAGGACAACTTCGTCAAGGGCGACCACCCGTACTACATCACCGCTTACTTCCTGTTGATCGTCTTCTTCGCCTTCTTCTATGTGGCGATTTCGTTCAACCCCGAGGAAGTCGCCGACAACATGAAGAAGTATGGTGGGTTCATCCCGGGTATCCGGGCTGGTCGACCTACCGCCGAGTATCTGAGCTACGTGCTCAACAGGATCACTTGGCCGGGCTCGCTGTACTTGGGTCTGATCGCTCTCGTGCCGACGATGGCGTTGGCAGGCTTCGGCGGTGCGAACGCCAACTTCCCGTTCGGCGGGACGAGCATCCTGATCATCGTGGGTGTGGGGCTGGAGACCGTGAAGCAGATCGAGAGTCAGCTCCAGCAGCGCAATTACGAAGGGTTCCTCCGCTGATGCGAATCGTCCTCGTCGGGCCGCCCGGTGCCGGCAAGGGAACGCAGGCTGCGTACCTTGCCAAGAACCTGTCGATTCCGCAGATCTCCACGGGCGATCTCTTCCGCGCCAACATCAGCCAGGGCACCGACCTTGGCAAGCAGGCCCGCTCCTACATGGACAAGGGTCAGTTGGTGCCGGACGAGGTCACCATCGGGATGGCCAAGGACCGCATGTCCCAGCCCGACGCCGAGAACGGCTTCCTGCTGGACGGCTTCCCGCGCAACGTGGGTCAGGCCGAGGCTCTTGACGACATGCTCAAGGACGAGGGCACCAAGCTCGACGCGGTCCTGGACCTGGAAGTCCCCGAGGACGAGGTGGTCAAGCGCATCGCCGGCCGCCGGATCTGCCGGAACGACGGCTCCCACGTCTTCCACGCGACGTACAACCCGCCGAAGACCGAGGGCGTCTGCGACGTCTGCGGCGGCGAGCTGTACCAGCGCGACGACGACACCGAGGACACGGTGCGCACCCGGCTGGAGGTCTACCACACGCAGACCGAGCCGATCATCGACTACTACCGGGCCCAGAACCTGGTGGTCACCATCTCCGCGCTCGGCAAGGTCACCGATGTGACCGAGCGCGCGATGGAGGCTCTCAAGTCCGACAAGGGCTGAGCGCAGAACCCCGCAGTACTTGTGCAGTCGGCCGCGGCGTCCATGGGCGCCGCGGCCGACTGTTTGCGCCGTATCGTTGTGTGAGTACGCCGCAGACATCACCGTTCGATGCAGTCCGATGCAGAGAGGCGCCGCGCAATGGTGCAGATCAAGACCCCCGAGCAGATCGCGAAGATGCGCGAGGCGGGGCTGGTGGTCGCTGCCATTCACGCGGCCACCCGCGAGGCGGCGGTGCCCGGCGCCACCACGCTGGACCTGGACCAGGTCGCCCGCAAGGTGATCGCCGACCACGGTGCCAAGTCGAACTTCCTCGGTTACGGCGGGTTCCCCGCGACCATCTGCACCTCGGTCAACGAGGTCGTCGTCCACGGCATCCCGGACGAGAAGACGGTCCTCAAGGACGGCGACATCATCTCCATCGACGCCGGCGCGATCGTCGACGGCTGGCACGGCGACGCCGCGTACACCGCCTTCGTCGGCACCGGTCACGCACCGGAGCTGGTCGAGCTCTCCCGGGTGACCGAGGAGTCGATGTGGGCCGGCATCGCCGCGATGAAGGTGAACAACCGCCTCGTCGACATCTCGAAGGCGATCGAGTCCTACATCCGCCGCCAGCCCCGCCCCGCCACCGGCAAGTACGGGATCATCGAGGACTACGGCGGCCACGGCATCGGCACCGAGATGCACATGGACCCGCACCTGCTGAACTACGTCGCCCGCAAGCGCGGCAAGGGCATCAAGCTGGTCCCCGGCGTCTGCCTGGCCATCGAGCCGATGGTCTCGCTCGGTACGGCGCAGACCGAGGTGCTCCAGGACGACTGGACGGTCATCACGACGGACGGCACCTGGTCCTCCCACTGGGAGCACTCGATCGCCCTCACCGAACAGGGCCCGCTGGTCCTGACCGCCCCCGACTGCGGCCGGGAGAAGCTGGCGCAGTACGGGATCGAGGCGGCGCCGGACCCGCTGGGCTGACGGCATGCCGCCGGGCGGCGCCCGGCGCAGCCGGCCGAAGCCTGTGAGGCGCTCCGGCGCCGAGCCCGCGAGGGCTGCGTGTAGGAGGGGTCGGGATCGAGGCGGCGCCGGACCCTTCCCCAAGGTCTTGAGGACCAGGGGAGGCCCCATCGGCTGACGGAGCCCGGGGGATTTGACCCGCTTGTCGAGGTCTAAGGATCTCCTCCGGTGGGCAAACTTGACGGATTCGTCTTTTGGGGTCAGCTGACGTAGACTGACTCGTCGGCTCTCGTGCATCAGTGTGTCCGCATGCTGTGCCGAAAGTCGATCAAGGTAGCCGATTCGAAAGGCGAAGCGTGGCCAAGAAGCAAGGTGCCATCGAAATTGAGGGCACCGTGATCGAGTCCCTCCCGAACGCCATGTTCAAGGTGGAACTCCAGAACGGTCACAAGGTCCTCGCGCACATCAGCGGCAAGATGCGGATGCACTACATCCGAATCCTTCCGGATGACCGGGTCGTCGTGGAGCTCTCCCCGTACGACCTGACGCGTGGCCGGATCGTCTACCGCTACAAGTAGATCTTGCCTGCACCTCGCTCCTGCGCGGTGACGGCACTGACCCGGAGAACCTGACATCCCATGAAGGTCAAGCCGAGCGTCAAGAAGATCTGCGACAAGTGCAAGGTGATCCGCCGTCACGGTCGGGTCATGGTCATCTGCGACAACCTGCGCCACAAGCAGCGCCAGGGCTGACGCACGACCCCCTGCATCTCGCAGTACTTCGCGCGACGCACGTAAAACGTACATACGCAGAGTCCGTCCAAGCTTCGGCTGACGACACCTCCGGTGGGGGCCGGGGACCCGGGCGTACCACCTCTCGGCACGAGAGGTCGGCGGTCGGGAGCGGCACTGCGGAAGACCCCCGAATTAACAACTGGAGCCATTGAATGGCACGCGTTTCAGGTGTTGACATCCCGCGCGAAAAGCGCGTGGAGGTTGCCCTCACCTACGTCTTCGGTATCGGGCGCACCCGGTCCAAGGAGATCCTCGCCACCACCGGCGTGAACCCGAACACCCGCGTTCGTGACCTGGCCGAAGAGGACCTGGTCAAGATCCGCGAGTACGTGGACGCCAACCTCCGCACCGAGGGTGACCTTCGCCGCGAGATCCAGGGCGACATTCGCCGCAAGATCGAGATCGGCTGCTACCAGGGCATCCGCCACCGTCGCGGTCTCCCGGTCCACGGCCAGCGCACCAGCACGAACGCTCGTACCCGCAAGGGCCCGCGTCGCGCGATCGCCGGCAAGAAGAAGCCGGGCAAGAAGTAGTCCTCAGCGGACGCACTGCGGGCGTCCGGGCCACCGGTCATCCGCAGCAACCAGCGGTCTTCGCTGTAGGACCGATCACCTCCCCTCTCCATCTGGAGTCAAGACATGCCCCCCAAGGGTCGTCAGGGCGCAGCCAAGAAGGTGCGTCGCAAGGAAAAGAAGAACGTCGCTCACGGCCACGCGCACATCAAGAGCACGTTCAACAACACGATCGTCTCGATCACGGACCCCTCGGGCAACGTGATCTCCTGGGCCTCCGCCGGCCACGTCGGCTTCAAGGGCTCGCGCAAGTCCACCCCCTTCGCCGCGCAGATGGCCGCCGAGTCGGCCGCCCGCCGCGCGCAGGAGCACGGCATGCGCAAGGTTGACGTCTTCGTCAAGGGTCCGGGCTCCGGCCGCGAGACCGCGATCCGTTCGCTCCAGGCCACCGGCCTGGAGGTCGGTTCGATCCAGGACGTCACCCCCACCCCGCACAACGGATGCCGCCCGCCCAAGCGTCGCCGCGTCTGATTTTTTCGGGCTCTGCTCCAAGCAGTAGCCCGTGGGTCCGGGCGGTACGGCCCCTTCGGGGTCGTGCCGCCCGTACCCTTGTCAGTATCTGGGGGCGTCAAATAGTGGGCGCCCACGACTGAAGGAACGCAACATGCTTATCGCTCAGCGTCCGTCGCTGACCGAAGAGGTCGTTGACGAGTTCCGCTCCCGGTTCGTCATCGAGCCGCTGGAGCCGGGCTTCGGTTACACCCTCGGCAACTCTCTTCGCCGTACGCTCCTCTCCTCGATCCCCGGCGCTGCTGTCACCAGCATCCGGATCGACGGTGTCCTGCACGAGTTCACCACCGTGCCGGGCGTCAAGGAGGACGTCACCGACCTCATCCTCAACATCAAGCAGCTGGTCGTCTCCTCGGAGCACGACGAGCCGGTCGTGATGTACCTGCGCAAGCAGGGTCCCGGCCTGGTCACCGCTGCCGACATCGCCCCGCCGGCCGGTGTCGAGGTGCACAACCCGGACCTGGTCCTGGCCACGCTCAACGGCAAGGGCAAGCTGGAGATGGAGCTGACCGTCGAGCGCGGTCGCGGCTACGTCTCCGCCGTCCAGAACAAGCAGGCGGGCCAGGAGATCGGCCGTATCCCGGTCGACTCCATCTACTCGCCGGTGCTCAAGGTCACGTACAAGGTCGAGGCGACCCGTGTCGAGCAGCGCACCGACTTCGACAAGCTGATCGTCGACGTCGAGACCAAGCAGGCCATGCGTCCCCGTGACGCCATGGCTTCGGCCGGCAAGACCCTGGTCGAGCTGTTCGGTCTGGCGCGCGAGCTCAACATCGACGCCGAGGGCATCGACATGGGCCCGTCCCCGACGGACGCCGCGCTCGCCGCCGATCTGGCGCTGCCGATCGAGGAGCTGGAGCTCACGGTCCGTTCGTACAACTGCCTCAAGCGCGAGGGCATCCACTCCGTGGGTGAGCTCGTGGCCCGTTCCGAGGCCGACCTGCTCGACATCCGCAACTTCGGTGCGAAGTCGATCGACGAGGTCAAGGCGAAGCTGGCCGGTATGGGCCTCGCGCTGAAGGACTCGCCTCCCGGCTTCGACCCGACCGCCGCCGCCGACGCCTTCGGCGCCGACGACGACGCGGACGCCGGTTTCGTGGAGACCGAGCAGTACTGATCCGCCTCCGGCCGGGGTGCCCGGGTTCTCCTGGGTGCCCCGGACCGGGGTGAGGCTCTGGCCTCGATCGTCGGACGGGCTTGATCTCGCCCGCCGGCTCTTGAACTTCCGGGTGGCGTCCGCCGCACGGGAACTGACACCGGTACCTGATACGGCCGGTGCAGCACACAAGGAGAAAAACCATGCCTCAGCCCGCCAAGGGTGCCCGTCTGGGCGGCAGCGCTGCGCACGAGAAGCTTCTTCTCAACAACCTCGCGAAGTCGCTGTTCGAGCACGGCCGCATCACCACGACCGAGGCCAAGGCCCGCCGCCTGCGTCCGGTCGCCGAGCGTTTCATCACCAAGGCGAAGAAGGGCGACATCCACAACCGTCGCCTGGTGCTGCAGTCGATCACGGACAAGGGCGTCGTCCACACGCTCTTCACCGAGATCGCCCCGCGGTATGAGAACCGCCCCGGTGGTTACACCCGCATCACCAAGATCGGCAACCGTCGTGGCGACAACGCCCCGATGGCGGTCATCGAGCTGGTCGAGGCGCTGACCGTGGCCCAGCAGGCCACCGGTGAGGCCGAGGCCGCGACGAAGCGTGCGGTCAAGGAAGACGCCCTCAAGAAGGACGAGGCTCCGGCCGAGGCCGTCGAGGACGCCAAGCCGGCCGACGACGCCGAGTCGAAGGACGCCTGAGCGTTCTGAGACCACTGGACGGGCCCGCACCACCCTTCGGGGCGGTGCGGGCCCGTTCCGCATGTACCCGCGTGTGCCGCGTGCACCGGTAGAAAAGGACCCATGGGTGAGTGACGAGGTGGAGCCCGGCTCCGTACGGGTGCGGCTGGACCTGGCGTACGACGGCAAGGACTTCTCGGGCTGGGCGAAGCAGACCGCCAGGCGGACCGTCCAGGGCGAGATCGAGGACGCGCTGCGGACCGTGACGCGCTCCTCGCGGACGTACGACCTGACCGTCGCCGGCCGGACCGATGCGGGGGTGCACGCCCGGGGCCAGGTCGCGCACGTCGACCTGCCGGACGAGGTGTGGGCCGAGCACGGCGACAAGCTGCTGCGGCGGATGGCCGGGCGGATGGCGCCGGACGTGCGGATCTGGCGGATCGCACCGGCCCCCGAGGGCTTCAACGCGCGGTTCTCGGCGCTGTGGCGTCGCTACGCCTATCGCGTCGCCGACCGCCCCGGCGGGGTGGATCCGCTGTTGCGCGGTCATGTGCTGTGGCACGACCGGCCGTTGGACGTGGCCGCCATGAACGAGGCGGCCGCCCGGATGACCGGCGAGCACGACTTCGCCGCGTACTGCAAGAAGCGCGAGGGCGCGACGACCATCCGTACGCTGCAGAAGCTGAGTTGGGTCCGCGACGGGGCGAGCGGCATCATGACGGCGACCGTGCAGGCGGACGCGTTCTGCCACAACATGGTCCGCGCGCTGATCGGCGCCGCGCTCTTCGTCGGCGACGGACGCCGTCCCGCCGAGTGGCCCGCCCAGGTGCTCGCGGCCCGCGTCCGCGACCCCGGCGTGCACGTGGTGCGCCCGCACGGACTGACACTGGAGGAAGTGGCCTACCCCGCCGACGAGTTGCTGGCCGCCCGCGCCCGGGAGGCGCGCAATGTGCGGACGCTTCCCGGGGGCGGGTGCTGCTGAGAGCCGCGGGGCGGCCGGGGCCGGTCCGTCAGCGCTTGCGTACGATCCGGGCGACCCGGCTGAGCAGGCGCGGCCTGCGGGGCCGGGGCGCGGCGGCGGCCGGCTTCGGCGGTTCGGGGACTTCGACACGCAGCGACAGGTCGCGGTGCGGATTGGTCCAGTACGGGGTGATGCGGAGGGGCCGCTCGGTGGGGTGCGCCACAGCGGTGAGCTGTGCGGGGACCTCGGGCGCGCATTCCTTGCCGAGGCGGGTCGACTTGGTCCAGCCGAGCGCGTTGAGGCGTACGGACAGGTCCCAGATGCCTTGGCCGAGCGGTGAACCGGCGACCGCACGGGCGGGATCCAGTCCGGTGGAGCCGGTCACCGTCAGGCCGCCGTCGCCGCGGACGACGGTGCTCTCCGTGACCATGCGGTACTCGGCGCCGCTGCTGCGCTCTCGCAGGACCAGGACCACGGATGCCTTGTCCGGGGAGGCGCCGCCGGTGAGCGGTTCGGCGGCGAATCGGTCGAGGAGGGGCTGGGGGAGGCCCGTCGGGGTGAGGACGTGCCGGTCCCCGTCGTCGCCGTCGCCGGTCGTGACTCCGACCGGGCCGTCGGCGGCGTGCAGCCGGGCGCCGAAGGCGATGTGCATCGTGCCGTCGTCCTGCCACGACAGCTCGGTGAGGGTGGGGCGGCAGGCGATGGAGTTCTCCCACTCAATGAGCCGCACCAGGGAGTCCTGGTCCCCGTCCTCGATCAGGCCGATGGCCACGCGGCGGGAGACCGGAAGGCCCGCCACCGCGGTCCCGGACACCCGGCCGCTCAGTGCCCCGCGGATCTCGTGGAGGAACTCGGTGCGGGTCTCCTCGTCCAGTTCCAGGAACTGTCTGCCGCCGATCCGGTCGAGCACCTCGACGCGCAGCCATCGCCGGTGCAGCCGGTCGCGTGCCGCTCCGGGACCGGCCAGGGTGTCGGCGGTCTCCAGGAGTGCGGGCAGCGCCGCGTAGAACTCGGCGGCCGGCACGGGGGCGGCGGGGCGCTTCGGGCCGTAGTGGTAGCAGACCTGGCTGCCGAGTACGGAGGCGTGGCCCGCCCGCAGATATGCCTGTGCGGTGAACAGCTGCTCGGACAGCGGGTGCCGGTCCTCCGGGAAACGGAGGGCGTGCTCGGTGAGGAAGGCCCGGTCGAAGAGCTTGTTGGCGGTGAGGCTGTCGGCGAGGGGGTCCTTGGCGAGCGTTGCCCGGGGCCGGTCCCGTACGAAGAGTTCGCGCGGCAGGGCACGGTCCTTGCCGGCGAGCTTGCCGACGACGATGTCGGCGTCGTGCTCCATGCCGTAGTCGTACATCCGCCGCAGCGCGTCGGGGGCGAGACGGTCGCCGGCCTCCATGAACAGCACGTACTGGCCGGTGGCCGCGTCGATTCCGGTGTTGCGGGAGGCGGCGTCGCTCGGGGGGAGCACCTCTCCGTCGCCATCGCCGACGAGGACGACGTCGATGTCGCGGGCGGGCAGCGTCTGGGCGGTGAGCGAGTCGAGCGTTTCCCGGAGGGACTCCGGCGAGGCCTCGTGGGTGGGGACGACGACGCTGACCTTGGGCGGGCGGAGCGCGGGGGTGTCGTCGGTGGCGCGTACGACGAGGGTGAGGCCGGTGTCGGTGTGGGCGGGGGTGATCCTGTGACCGGCGAGGACCTGCGGGGCGGGGACCGGGAGGCCGGCGGCCGGGGTGGCTTCGCCGAGTTCCGCGTACCGGTCGAGGCCGGCTCCCGACAGCCGGACCTGGACCTGCCACCGGCCCTCCACGAGCGGTCCGCCACCCGCGGCATGCCGCGGGTCGATCGTCACGGTCCCGGTGACGAGGGGGCGTACGAGCATGGTGCCGTCGGCGCCGCGTTCTTCCTCAAGAACGAGGGACGTCCGGTGCGGGAGGACCCACACATGTGCGGTCTCCGTGTGGCGCAGCAGCACATCGACCTTGAAGGTCTTCAACTCGCGGGTCACGTCGACGGGTTCGTCGACGATGCCGTCCGTCAGGTACGGCGCGAGGAAGTGCCGGTCGCCGTCGCGGGAGAGTACGAGCCCCGAGCCGTCGGGTCTCTCTTCGAAGCGCGCGGTGAACGCGACTTTGAGCCGGTCGCGGTTCCAGGTCGCGGACTGCGCTGTGCACCGGGCCTTGAGGTCCGTCTGGCGGAGGGTGAACTCATCCAGTTCCTCGGGCCGGTTCTGCCGCAGCAGTGTGGAACGGACCCGCAGGAGCGGGGCCAGGCCGTCGTGCATTCCGTCGGTGACGAATTCCTCGGCCAGCTCGCTCACCGCCTCGAACGGGTCGCCGTCGAACCGGGGGTCCATGAGAGCGCCACGCGCCGGTACGCCGAGCCTGGACAGCATCTCCACCCGGTAGAAACGGCGGAGGAGGCGGTCGCGATCGGCGCCGGGCTCGGTGCCCGCGACCACGGTCGCCATGATCTGGCGCAGATTTCCGTAGTACCAGCGCGGGTCCATGAGCGCGGTGCCGGCGTTCTCCTCGTCCTCGCGCGCCCAGTACGAGTACGTGACGTAGTCGCCCACCACCGAGACCACGGACGCCTTGAGATAGGCGCGGACCATGAAGAGCTGGTCCTCCAGGATCCAAGGACCCTCGGGGTGCACGATGCCCTGCTCACGCAGGAATGCGGTGCGGAACATCTTGTGCGGCGTCAGGCTGTCGATCAGCGGGGCGTTCCAGACGGTGCAGGACTCACGGGTCCGGCTCATCAGGCCGTAGGGAACCCCGCGGCTGCGGAAGTTGCTCGCGACCTTCCCGATGACGATGTCGGAACCGTTGCGCCGCGCCATGTCGCAGAGCCGCTCAAGTGCTTCGGGTGCCATGCGGTCGTCGTGGTCGGCGAACTGCACGTACTCACCGTTGGCCTGTTCGACGCCGATGTTGCGGGGCCTGCCCGGCCACCCGGAGTTCGGGATGCGGGTCATCCGGAAGTGGTCGTGCTCGCCGACCAGGGCCGCCAGCCGCGCGGGTGTGTCGTTGGTCGAACCGTCGTCGACGAAGAGCACCTCGAACTCGTCCGCGGGCAGCGTCTGCCGCAGCAGCGAATCGACCAGTGCTTCGATGTGGCTCCCCGAGTTGTACGTCGGGACCACCACCGTGACCTTGACCGCCATCCCACCCCACGCTTTCAGCTGCACACAAGTCCGTCACTTCGGACCCGCAGACCCTACACAGGTGAGTTCGCGGGCGTCGACGAAGTCACTGCGGGGCTGCTGCGGCCCCGGCGCCGACGGCCGCGGGGAAGGGGCGTAGGAAGGGAAGGCGCGCGAGATCCCCGGCCCGGGTCAGGCGGCGGGGGCGGTGGCGGCCGCCGAGGCCTGGAGTTCGCCGCGGCGGTGGATCTGCCGGAACGTGAAGTTCGTCAGGTCGTTGCCGGTGGTGTAGGCGTTCTTGTCGGCCGTGGTGACGCTCTTGCCGTTGGTGAACCCGCTGATGGCGAAGTAGGCGTAACGGCCGTAGGAGTTGGCGGTGCGGCGGCAGACCGAGCCGGGGGGACAGAAGGCCGGCACGCCCGAGCCGCTCAGTGTGGCGATGCTGCCGCTCGCCTGCCGGGCCGCCTTCTTGGCCCGGGCCTCCGTCGGGAAGACCGCGAGGCCGATGGTGACGGCGACGCCGTCCTTGCTGTAGGTGGCCCGGATCACCTGGTCGCAGCCGTTGTTCACGAGGACCGAGCCGAGCGCGCCCTTCGTGGCCGCGGCGCAGTTCTTCGTCTGCTGCGTCGCGCCCTTGGCGTAGACGCGGTCGCCCATCGTCAGCTTCTTGCCGGGGAAGAAGGCGTCGACGGTGATCGGCGCCCGGTCCTTCTTCGCGTCGGAGATGTAGTCCTTCGGGTTCGGCGGGGGCGGCGGCGCCACCGAGGAGAAGGACGGCTCGGGCTCGGCGGTCTCGCTCGGCAGGTCGCTCGGCGCGGGCAGCTCGCTCGTGTTCTTGCCGGAGCCGGTGGGGCTGTTGTTCTTGTTGGCCGAGATGACGGCGGTGGCCACGATCGCGCCGATCGCCGCGGTGGCGAGCACACCGCCGCCGATCAGCAGCCACCTCTTGCGCCGTTTGCGCGCGGCGGACTCGTCGGCCAGCGCTGCCCAGTCCGGAGTCTGTGTGCCCCCGGGCCCCCAGGAGGGCTCCCCTTGCCCAAAGCTCATGCCGCGATCCTAGAGGAGACGTAAACCGGTTGGGCCAGGGCTTCGCGGGCCGTGACAATGCTGTGTATGGGACATCTTGAAGCGGGCCACCTGGAGTACTACCTACCGGACGGGCGGGTGCTGCTCGGCGATGCTTCGTTCCGGGTGGCGGACGGGGCCGTGGTCGCCCTCGTGGGGGCCAACGGGGCCGGCAAGACGACGCTGCTCAGGCTGCTCGCCGGGGACCTCCAGCCGCACGGCGGCTCCGTCTCGGTGAGTGGCGGGCTCGGGGTGATGCAGCAGTTCGTGGGCTCGGTGCGGGACGAACGCACGGTCCGGGACCTGCTCGTCTCCGTCTCCCAGCCGCGCATCAGGGAGGCGGCCCTCGCGGTCGACCGGGCCGAGGAGCTGATCCTCACCGTCGACGACGAGGCCGCGCAGATGAAGTACGCGCAGGCCCTGAGCGACTGGGCGGAGGCCCGCGGGTACGAGGCCGAGACCGTCTGGGACATGTGCACCATGGCCGCGCTCGGCGTCCCGTACGAGAAGGCGCAGTGGCGCGAGGTGCGCACGCTCTCCGGCGGTGAGCAGAAGCGGCTGGTGCTGGAGGCGCTGCTGCGCGGGCCCGACGAGGTGCTGCTGCTCGACGAGCCGGACAACTATCTCGACGTGCCGGGCAAGCGGTGGCTGGAGGACCGGCTCAAGGAGACCCGTAAGACGGTCCTGTTCGTCTCGCACGACCGCGAGCTGCTCTCCAGGGCCGCCGAGAAGATCGTCAGCGTGGAGCCGAGCCCGGCGGGCAGCGACGTGTGGGTGCACGGCGCCGGCTTCGACACGTACCACCAGGCGCGCAAGGACCGGTTCGCCCGGTTCGAGGAGCTGCTGCGGCGCTGGGAGGAGGAGCACGCCCGGCTGAAGGCGCTGGTCCACCGGCTGCGGCAGCAGGCGGCGATCAGCCCCGACATGGCGTCCCGCTACCGGGCGATGCAGACCCGCTTCAAGAAGTTCGAGGACGCGGGCCCGCCGCCGGAGCCGCCGCGCGAGCAGGACATCAAGATGCGGCTGCGCGGCGGCCGGACCGGGGTACGCGCGGTGACCTGCAAGAACCTTGAGCTGTCCGGCCTGATGAAACCGTTCGACCTGGAGATCTTCTACGGGGAGCGGGTCGCCGTCCTCGGCTCGAACGGCTCGGGCAAGTCGCACTTCCTGCGGCTCCTCGCGGGCGAGCAGGTCGCGCACACCGGGGAGTGGAAGCTCGGGGCCCGGGTCGTACCGGGCCACTTCGCACAGACCCACGCCCACCCCGAGCTGCTCGGGCACACCCTCGTCGAGATCCTGTGGACCGAGCACGCCAAGGACCGCGGCGGGGCGATGTCCGTGCTGCGCCGCTACGAGCTGGAACGGCAGGGCGACCAGCCCTTCGAGAAGCTGTCCGGCGGCCAGCAGGCACGGTTCCAGATCCTCCTCCTGGAGCTGGCCGGAACGACCGCGCTGCTGCTCGACGAGCCGACGGACAACCTGGACCTGGAGTCGGCGGAGGCCCTCCAGGACGGTCTTGAGGTCTACGACGGAACGGTGCTGGCCGTCACCCACGACCGCTGGTTCGCGAAGTCCTTCGACCGCTACCTGGTGTTCGGCTCCGACGGCGTCGTACGCGAGACGGCGGAGCCGGTGTGGGACGAGCGGAGGGTGGAGCGGGCGCGGTGACGTGGGTGCGCTGACGTGGGTGCTCCGCAGGGTGCGGTGCGCCGTGTCCGGTGGGTGGGGGTGGTGCCGCTCCGGGCAGACTCCTCAAAAATGGCGTGTTCACCCGGGTCCGGGAGGGGGCCGGGTCGTACGCCATTTTCTGCGGGGACTGCCCTGCACGTCCCCACCCGGCATCGCTCGCGTCTGCACACCGGCGATACGACTGCCGCAGGCGCAGACGCAGACCCCACCCGCCGGGTAACGGTGCGGACGGCGGGGCACCCGCGCCGGAGCCCGTCCGAAAAGGGCCGGGAAGCCGTCCCGGGCGACGCGTTTTGACCCGTCCGGGGCAGGGCGGGTAGTGTCGGGGGCTGTTATACGTATTGGCTTCGTCGTTCTCACGCGAAGGGCCCTTACGTAGGTTCCCTGGAGCAGTTACCAGTGGCTCGCATACGGGCAGCGTCCCCGGCATTGCGAGCCCCAGCTGCATGATCGCTTCAGGGGTGCCGTGTGTCTGGACCCCATCCACTGAAGAAGCGAAGGCTACGAAGTGCGTACGTACAGCCCCAAGCCCGGCGATGTCACTCGCCAGTGGCACATCATTGACGCCGAGGACATCGTTCTCGGTCGTCTGGCCACCACGGCTGCGAACCTCCTCCGAGGCAAGCACAAGGCGATCTACGCCCCCCACATGGACATGGGCGACTTCGTCATCATCATCAACGCCGAGAAGGTTCACCTCTCCGGCAACAAGAAGACCCAGAAGATGGCGTACCGCCACTCCGGGTTCCCGGGTGGTCTCCGCTCCGTCCGTTACGACGAGCTGCTCGCCAAGAGCCCCGAGAAGGCCGTCGAGAAGGCCATCAAGGGCATGATCCCCAAGAACAGCCTGGGCCGTCAGATGCTCTCGAAGCTCAAGGTCTACGCGGGCGACCAGCACCCGCACGCTGCTCAGCAGCCGGTCCCGTTCGAGATCACCCAGGTCGCGCAGTAGTTCCGGCCTCCCCCTAAGACCAAAAGAAAGATCTGAGGAGAATCGTGGCCGAGACCACTGTTGAGAACCCCATCGAGGGCACCGAGGGCGAAGAGGTCTTCGCCGAGGTGACCACCTTCGAGTCCGAGGTTCCCGTCGAGGGCGAGTACACCAGCGAGTCGCTGGCGTCCCGCTTCGGCGACCCGCAGCCCGCCGCCGGCCTTGGCCGTCGGAAGAACGCCATTGCCCGCGTCCGGATCGTTCCGGGCACCGGCAAGTGGAAGATCAACGGTCGCACCCTTGAGGACTACTTCCCCAACAAGGTGCACCAGCAGGAAGTCAACGAGCCCTTCAAGGTGCTCGAACTCGACAACCGCTACGACGTCATCGCCCGCATCTCGGGTGGCGGCGTCTCGGGTCAGGCCGGCGCCCTGCGTCTCGGTGTGGCCCGTGCGCTGAACGAGGCGGACGTGGACAACAACCGCGCCCCGCTGAAGAAGGCCGGCTTCCTCTCCCGTGACGACCGTGCGGTCGAGCGCAAGAAGGCCGGTCTCAAGAAGGCCCGCAAGGCCCCGCAGTACAGCAAGCGCTAAACCGCCTGCTCATCTGCTTTACACGTTCGCCCCGGCGGCACTTCTCGTGCTGCCGGGGCGTTCGTTTATCGGCACCCTCGGGCGTATAACGGCATAAGACGTTCATAGGCTTGTTTGTGGTGGCTTTGTGCCGCCCGGCGGTCGGTGTGTGGTGTTCCGCGCATCCTGTTGCGGTGTTGCTTTGCTTTGCTTTGGTTGATTTGGTTGTGCGGTTTCGGAGCATCTTCGGAGGACACCAGTGGGACGACTCTTCGGCACGGACGGTGTGCGCGGTGTGGCCAATGCGGATCTGACGGCCGAGCTGGCGCTCGGTCTCTCGGTCGCGGCGGCGCATGTTCTCGCCGAGGGGAGCGCCCACGACGGGGCCCGGCCGACAGCCGTGGTGGGCCGTGACCCACGCGCGTCCGGAGAGTTCCTGGAGGCCGCCGTCGTGGCCGGTCTCGCCAGCGCCGGCGTGGATGTCCTGCGCGTCGGGGTGCTGCCCACCCCGGCGGTGGCGTATCTCACCGGCGTGCTGGGCGCCGACCTCGGTGTGATGCTCTCCGCGAGCCACAACTCGATGCCGGACAACGGTGTCAAGTTCATCGCGCGCGGCGGTCACAAGCTCTCCGACGAGCTGGAGGACCGCATCGAGTCGATCTACCAGCAGCACCGCTCCGGCGAGCCGTGGGAGCGCCCGACCGGGGCCGGTGTGGGCCGCGTCACCGAGTACGCGGAGGGCTTCGACCGTTACGTGGCCCACCTCGTCGCGGTCCTGCCGAACCGGCTCGACGGGCTGAAGGTCGTGCTCGACGAGGCGCACGGCGCGGCCTCCCGGGTCTCGCCCGAGGCATTCGCGCGGGCCGGCGCCGAGGTCGTCACGATCGGCGCGGACCCGAACGGCCTGAACATCAACGACGGCTGCGGTTCCACCCACCTGGAGCCGCTGAAGGCCGCCGTCGTCGAGCACGGCGCCCACTTCGGCATCGCGCACGACGGCGACGCCGACCGCTGCCTGGCCGTGGACTCCACCGGTGAGGAGGTCGACGGCGACCAGATCCTGGCCGTCCTGGCCCTCGCCATGCGTGAGGCCGGACAGCTGCGCAAGGACACCGTGGTCGGCACCGTCATGTCCAACCTCGGCTTCAAGATCGCGATGGAGCGGGAGGGCATCCAGCTCGTCCAGACCGCCGTCGGCGACCGCTACGTACTGGAGTCGATGAAGGCCGAGGGCTACGCGCTGGGCGGCGAGCAGTCCGGCCATGTCATCGTCCTGGACCACGCCACGACCGGCGACGGCACGCTGACCGGCCTGCTGCTGGCGGCCCGGGTCGCTGCCACCGGCCGTACGCTCGCCGATCTGGCCGGGGTCATGCAGCGGCTGCCGCAGCTGCTGATCAACGTCCGCGACGTCGACAAGTCCCGGGTCGACACCTCCCCGGAGATCGCCGCGGCCGTGGCCGAGGCCGAGCGTGAGCTGGGCTCCACCGGACGCGTACTGCTGCGCAAGTCGGGCACCGAGCCGCTGGTGCGGGTCATGGTCGAGGCGGCCGACATCGAGCAGGCCCGGGCGATCGCCGAGCGGCTGGCCGATGTGGTGAAGTCCGCGTTGGGGTAGTCCCGCCTGCGTGGTGATGTCCGGGCTGGGACAGTCCCGCCTGCGCCGAAGCCGCTCAATCGCCGGACGGGTCCGTGGTGGGGCCCGTCCGGCGGTGGTGGGCGGCCCACAGCGCCTTCTGGACCAGCAGGGTCAGCGTTCCCGCGACCACGATTCCGCCCAGGTTCGCCAGCAACTGGGTCGTGGAGCCCGACATCTGGTGGTAGTCGCTGTAGCTGAACGCCACCGCCGCGTTGGCCGCGGCCGGCACGGTCGTCACCGAGATGGCCACGCCGATCAGCGCCCCGGACTTCGCCGAGGTGAGCGAGAGCGTTCCGGCGATCCCGGCCAGGAACGCCACCACGAACGACATCGCGTCCGGCTTCCAGATGAACGCCGTGTTGGGGCGGTCGGCCTCGATCATCGAGCGGGTGAACAGCCCGGAGGCGTCCATCAGCCAGGCGAACCCGGCCGTCAGCACCATCGCCACGGCGAAGCCGCCGATCAGGGCGTACAGGGAACGCAGCGCCAGCCGTGGCGCCCGCTGCACCAGGGCCGTGGAGATCCCGGCCAGCGGGCCGAACTCCGGGCCGACCGCCATCGCGCCCACGATCAGGATCGCGTTGTCGAGCATCACACCGCAGGCGGCGAGCATCGTCGCGACGGTGAGGAACGCCACGTACGTGACGCTGAACGTCGACTCCTCGTGGGTCGCCTCCGTCAGCTCCTCCCACAGCACCGCGTCCGCGCCCTCGCCCGGCGCGTCCTCCTCGGCCCTGTCGGCGTGCGCGGAGAGCGTCAGGTCCATGTTCTCGACGGTGATCGAACCGGACTTGTCGATCCCGAGGCGGCGCAGCGCGGAGATCAGCCCGTCGCCCGCCTCACGGGCCACATCGCACAGGATCATGTCGCCCGCCGGATCGCGGGCGGCCCCGGTCAGCACGACGAGATGCGTCGTACCGAGGGTGTTGTCCACCAGGTGCAGCACCTCGTCCGTGCGGTCGGCGGGGACGATCAGGCGCAGATGCAGCACGTGGTGACTCCCGGAGGGCTCGCAGGCTCAGAGTTTGCGCAGGGACAGCCGCTGGACCTTGTGGTCCGGGCCCTTGCGCAGCACCAGGGTTGCACGGCCCCGGGTGGGTGCGACGTTCTCCACCAGATTGGGCTTGTTGATGGTCCGCCACATCGTCGCCGCGTACTGCATGGCCTCCTCCTCGGAGACCTGGGTGTACTTGCGGAAGTACGAGGACGGGTCCTGGAACGCGGTGTCGCGCAGCTTGCGGAAGCGGTTGAGGTACCAGGTCTCGATGTCCTCGGTGCGCGCGTCCACGTACACGCTGAAGTCGAAGTAGTCGGCGAGACCGACCCTGGTCCGGCCGTCGCTGCCGGGCATCGCGGGCTGGAGCACGTTCAGCCCTTCGACGATCAGGATGTCGGGGCGGCGTACGGTGAGCCGCTGGTCCGGCACGATGTCGTAGATCAGGTGCGAGTAGACGGGTGCGGTCACCTCGTCCTTGCCGGCCTTGATGTCGGCGACGAACCGGGTCAGGGCACGCCGGTCGTACGACTCGGGGAACCCCTTGCGCGACATCAGCCCGCGGGCCCGGAGCTCCTTCATCGGCAGCAGGAACCCGTCCGTGGTCACCAGCTCGACGCGCGGATGCTCGGGCCAGCGGGCCAGCAGGGCCTGGAGGATGCGCGCGGTGGTGGACTTGCCGACCGCGACACTGCCCGCGACGCCTATGACGAACGGGGTGCCACGCTGCGCGCCGTGGCCGTTGCCCGCGTCCCCGAGGAAGGTGTTCAGGGCGCCGCGCAGGCCCGAGGTGGCCTGGACGTAGAGGTTGAGGAGCCGGGACAGCGGCAGGTAGACGTCCCGGACCTCGTCGAGGTCGATGACGTCCCCGAGTCCGCGCAGCCGCTCCACCTCGTCGGCGGTCAGCGGCAGCGGAGTCTTGTCGCGCAGGGCGCTCCACTCGGCGCGGGACAGATCGACGTACGGCGTCGCCGCGTGCTCGGCGCGTCGGTGGGTGCTCCGTGGCGGCGAAGTGATCACGGGTTCATTGTCGCGGGAGTTCCGCCGCAGTGGGGGGTGGGCTCGGTCACGTGGGGTGGGGCGGGGGCGGCGTTCACGGCTCGGTGTCCGCCTTCCTCAGTACGCAGAGTTCTCCGTCGTCGGGGTCGCCGACGTAGGTCCACAGGAGGGGCGATCCGGGCGTCCCCCTGGCCACCAGTTGGCCACCGACCCGGCCGGGGGCGAACTCGGTGGACAGTTCCGTCGCGCCGTCCCGGGACGCGTACACGCCGGACTCCCAGGTGCCGGTCCCGCTCATCGTGGAGGGGAAGCCGAATCCGGAGCTGTCGCCGGTGACGGCGTCCGTGTAGTCGCCGCAGATGTCCGTGGCGCTGAAGGTGCCGTCCGCCGCGAGGACGAGCCGGCCGCCGTCGTCGTCCTGCCAGGTGCCCTGCAACCGGCTGTGCGCGAGGACGAGCGGCGGGCCGTCCGGCTCCGGGGGCACGTTCACGAAGCGCAGGAGGAGGACCGCGGCGAACAGGCCCAGGGGTACGAGTACGACGAGGACCGCGCCGAAGGACAGTCCCAGTGCGACGGCGGCCCCGTTCGAGATCCCGCGCCGGGGCGGAGGCGGGCCCGGGAGCGGCCGGGAGGAGCGGAGGTCCCACGGCGGGCGCTGCTGTGGTGTGACGGGTCCTCCGGCGCCGGACACGGGCCTCTCGGCTGGCCGGACGGAATCGGCGCCGGGCGGCGGCGGCCCGCGGCGACGCCATGATGCACCCGGGGCCGCCTACCGCCGTCGGCGGGGTCCGGTGTCCGCTCCCCGCGGCGGACACCGCCCCCGGTTCACGGCCCCGCGAGGATCAGGGCTTCTCGTCCTCGGTGTCGACGGCGGCGGCTTCGCCCCGGGCACCGCTCGTCAGGATCTGTCCCGTCCCGAACCCGGACGTCGGGCACGCCCCGGTGGTCCCGTACGCCATCAGGGGCACGCCCCGGACCGGGACGTGCCCTGATGCCGGCGTGGCGGCCGGACCGCTCAGCTCTCCACGGGCCTCACGTCCGTGCACTTGGTGAACGGCTTCCAGGGGCGCGTGCCGTCGTCCTCGGGCCTTCCGGCGTACGTCGGGTTCCCGGTGATCGTCTGCTCGGTCTCCTCGTGCTCCACCGACAGGCCGAACAGCTTGAAGCCGAGGTTCACCGAGCCGGCGGCGACGCCGATGCCGATCGCGAGCGAGGTGTCCCACCAGTCCTTGTTGACGTCGTAGTCGAGGCTGGTGACCTTGGCGTTGTCGTGGAGCAGCTTCTGCACGGGGCTCGCGTCGGCGGCGAGCGGCTCCGCGGCGTCGCGCGGCGACGGGAGCGTGCCCTTCGCCGGGTGCTTGCCGCGACCGCGCAGCCAGTCCTCGACGGCGGCGCTCTTCTCGTCCGTGTCCAGGTCCACCGAGGCGGACTCGGTGTGCAGCGTGGACGTCGAACTGCCCGCGCCGCCCTCCACGCTGAGGGTCAGTCCGCTCCCCGCGGAGACCTCGACCTCCGTGGAGCCATCGCCCTTGCCGACGACGCCGCCCTGCTGGCTCGTGGTGATCTCCATGTTCTCCGGGTGGTGCGGCTTGCCGTCGTCCTCCTCCTTGTCGTACTTCTCGGCGTCGTAGGTGACGGCCACCTGCTGCATGTGGGTGCCCTCGCCCGACGCGCCCACCCTGCCCGCCGCGTCCGCCTCCAGCTTCCCGCTCATCGTGAAGGTGTAGACGAAGGTGATCTTTCCGGCGTCCTCGCCGGACTGGGCCCGGAGCACGGTCACGTCATCGCTCATCGACCCGGAGGCGCCCACATTGGCAACGTTGTCGTCCTCGTCGGAGCCCTTGTGGGTGGAGAGTCCGAAGCCCACCTCGCCGGACGCCTCCGTGGTGGTCCTGCTGATGTCCACGTCCGGCGCCTTCTCCGGGTCCTGGTCCGGTACGAACCAGGACGCCGCGGCCGAGCAGGCGATCTGCCCCTCGGGGTCCGGGTCGCTGCCGCACTCGTCGGTCTTGGCGAGGAGCTTGGCGTACTTCTTGGCGTCCTCGACGTTGTGCTCCAGGTCCTCCTGGAGCGAGGCGCCCTCCTTGTGTGCGTTGAAGATCCACTGGCCACCGCTGCCCGAGCTCCAGTTGTAGCCCGCGCTGAGCTCGGCCTCGCCGCTCCAGTTGCCGAGCTTGCCGATGCCGGCGCTGACGCCGCCCTCGACGCCGGCCCCGACGTCCACGTTCCGGGAGAGGGTGACCGAACCGTCCGACCACTGCTCGATCGTCACCTGCTCCGAGCTGGAGATCTTGAAGAACAGGATCTGGATCCGGGTGGTCGTCCTGCGGTCGTCCGAGGACAGCAGGCACTTGTCCGGCTCGAAGGGGTCCTCCTCGCCGTCCTCGCCGTCCTCGGCGTCGCCGCCGGGCGAGTCGCTCGCGGTCGGAGTCGATTCGTCCGCATCGCCGACATCGTTGTCAGAAGAGCCGTCACCGCCGTCGCCCTCATCGCCCGGACCGCTGTCATCCGCACCGGACCCGGCACAGTCGCCCGCCTCGCCCGCGCCGATCGCGGCGACCGCCTCGCAGAGCCGCCCGCCGACGGTGACGCCCACGCCGGACGCCCGGCCCGCCACCAGCATCGCCAGGATCAGGGCGAGGACGACGGCGCCGATGCCCACGTACTCGATCGCGGTCTGGCCCTCGCATCCCCCGCCCCTCCCGAACCGGCCCGTCCGCCACCGCGTCCGGCCGCCGCTTCCCGTCATGCCGCCCCACCCTTCGGTCAGCCCCCGTGCTTCTCCCGCGAGCCTTCGAGCGTAGGAACGGGTACGGACCCGGGACAGGGCCTGTGGACCCCATCGGGCGGCTGGGTCCCGGGCCCGGCCGCCCGCCGCACGCGCCACGCCGCCTTCCCTGCCGCCCCGTTCGCCTTCTGCGACGATGCGGAGAAGAAGGGGGAGTGACCAGGAAGGGAACGGTATGTGCGGAATCGTCGGTTACGTCGGTGGGCAGTCGGCGCAGGACGTCGTCGTCGCGGGGCTCAAGCGACTTGAGTACCGGGGCTACGACTCGGCGGGCATCGCGGTCCTCGCGGACGGCGGCCTCGCCGCGACGAAGCGGGCCGGAAAGCTCGTCAATCTGGAGAAGGCGCTGGTCGAGGCGCCGCTCCCGGCCGGGACCACCGGGATCGGGCACACCCGCTGGGCCACCCACGGCGCCCCCACCGACGCCAACGCCCACCCGCACCTGGACAACGCGGGCCGGGTCGCCGTCGTGCACAACGGGATCATCGAGAATTTCGCCGCGCTGCGCGCCGAACTCGACGAGCGCGGCCACGACCTGGCCTCCGAGACGGACACCGAGGTCGTCGCCCATCTGCTCGCCGAGGCGTATTCCTCCTGCGCCGACCCGGCGGAGGCGATGCGGCAGGTCTGCCGCCGGCTGGCGGGCGCCTTCACCCTCGTCGCCGTGCACGCGGACGCGCCCGGCACGGTGGTCGGCGCCCGGCGCAACTCACCGCTCGTGGTGGGGGTGGGGGAGGGCGAGTCGTTCCTGGCCTCCGACGTCGCCGCGTTCATCGCGCACACCCGCTCCGCGATCGAACTGGGCCAGGACCAGGTGGTCGAGCTGCGCCGGGAGGGCGTCACCGTCACCGACTTCGACGGCCGGCCCGCCGAGGTCCGCAAGTACCACGTGGACTGGGACGTCCGTGCCGCCGAGAAGGGCGGCCACGACTACTTCATGCTCAAGGAGATCGCCGAGCAGCCGAAGGCCGTCGCCGACACCCTCCTCGGACGGATCGACGGCGCGGGCTCGCTCCGCCTCGACGAGGTCCGCATCCCGCCGTACGAGCTGCGGGAGATCGACAAGGTCGTCATCGTGGCCTGCGGCACCGCCTTCCACTCCGGGATGATCGCCAAGTACGCCATCGAGCACTGGACCCGCATCCCCTGCGAGACCGAGCTGGCCAGCGAGTTCCGCTACCGCGACCCGATCCTCGACCACCGCACCCTGGTCGTCGCGATCTCGCAGTCCGGCGAGACGATGGACACCCTGATGGCCCTGCGGCACGCCCGCGAACAGGGCGCGAAGGTCCTCGCCATCTGCAACACGAACGGCTCCACCATCCCCCGGGAGTCCGACGCCGTGCTCTACACGCACGCCGGGCCCGAGGTCGCCGTCGCCTCCACCAAGGCATTCCTCACCCAGCTGGTCGCCTGCTACCTCGTAGCCCTGTACCTCGGACAGATCCGGGGCACGAAGTGGGGCGACGAGATCCGCACCGTCATCCGCCAGCTCTCCGAGATCTCCGGCGCGGTCGAACAGGTCCTGGAGACCATGGAGCCGGTGCGCGAACTCGCCCGCTCCCTCGCCGGTCACGACACCGTGCTGTTCCTCGGCCGCCATGTCGGCTACCCCGTGGCCCTGGAAGGCGCGTTGAAGCTCAAGGAGCTCGCGTACATGCACGCCGAGGGCTTCGCCGCCGGTGAGCTCAAGCACGGCCCGATCGCGCTCATCGAGGACGGTCTCCCGGTCGTCGTGGTGGTGCCGTCACCGCGTGGCCGGTCGCTGCTGCACGACAAGGTCGTGTCGAACATCCAGGAGATCAGGGCCCGCGGCGCCCGCACCATCGTCATCGCCGAGGAGGGCGACGAGGCGGTCGTCCCGTACGCCGACCACCTGATCCGGATCCCCATTACGCCTACGCTGCTCCAGCCGCTGGTGTCGACGGTGCCGCTCCAGGTCTTCGCCTGCGAACTGGCCACGGCCCGCGGCAACGACGTGGACCAGCCGCGCAATCTGGCGAAGTCCGTGACCGTGGAGTAGCGAGGGATGAGGGAACACGCGTGATCATCGGGGTCGGGATCGACGTGGCCGAGATCGAACGGTTCGACGCGGCGCTGGAGCGTACGCCGCAGCTGGCCGAACGGCTCTTCATGGAAAAGGAGTTGCTGCTGCCCAGCGGTGAGCGGCGGGGCGCCGCCTCGCTCGCCGCCAGGTTCGCCGCGAAGGAGGCCCTCGCGAAGGCGCTCGGCGCGCCCGGCGGACTGCTCTGGACGGACGCCGAGGTGTACGTCGAGGACAGCGGGCAGCCCCGGCTGCGGGTCCGCGGCACCGTCGCCGCCCGCGCCGCCGCGCTGGGCGTACGGCACTGGCACGTATCGCTCAGCCATGACGCGGGGGTGGCGTCGGCCGTGGTGATCGCGGAGGGTTGAGCACATGCGTACCGCCTACAGCGTCCGGACCGTACGGGCCGCCGAACGGGCCCTGATGGCCCGGCTCCCCGAGGGCGCGCTGATGCAGCGCGCCGCCGCCGGACTCGCGGCGGCCTGCGCCGACGTGCTGCGGCGGCGCGGCCGGGTCTACGGCTCACGGGTCGTCCTCCTCGTCGGCAGCGGCGACAACGGGGGCGACGCGCTGTACGCGGGCGCCCGGCTGGCCCGTCGCGGCGCCGGAGTGCGCGCCGTGCTCACCGCGCCGGGCCGCGCCCACGAGGGCGGCCTGGCAGCCCTGCTCGCGGCCGGCGGGCGGATCGCGGAGGCCGACCGGGTCGCGGGGTCCGGGCGGACCGCGGAGGGCGCGGACACCTGGGACGGCCACATCGATCTCGTCGTCGACGGGATCACCGGCATCGGCGGCCGCGGCGGGCTGCGGCCGGACGCCGCCGAGCTGGTGCGGGTCTTCGCGTCGACCGGTGCGCCGCTGATCGCCGTCGACCTGCCCAGCGGGGTCGAGGCCGACACCGGCGAGGTGCTTGGGGAGGCGGTGCGCGCCGACGCGACCGTGACGTTCGGCACGTACAAGCCGGGCCTGCTCATCGACCCGGCCGCCGAACGGGCGGGCGCGCTGCACCTCGTCGACATCGGGCTCGGACCCGAACTGCCCGGCGTGCCCGAGCTGGAGGTGCTCCAGTACGCGGATGTCGCCGCGCTGCTGCCGGTCCCCGGAGCGGAGAGCGACAAGTACCGGCGCGGGGTCGTCGGCGTCGTCGCCGGGTCCGCGCGCTACCCGGGGGCGGCGGTGCTGGCCGTCTCCGGGGCGCTGCGGGGCGGCGCGGGGGCCGTGCGGTACGTCGGGCCGGGCGCCGGTGCGGTGATCGCCCGCCATCCGGAGACGCTGGTCCACGCGGGGCCGCCGTCGAAGGCGGGGCGGGTGCAGGCGTGGGTCGTCGGGCCCGGCCTCGGTGACGGCGCGGAGGCCGCCGAGGCGGTCCGGGACGTGCTGGCGGCGGAGGTCGCGGTGCTGGTGGACGCGGACGGGCTGCGGCTGCTCGACGCCGGTGCCGTGCGCGAGCGCACCGCGCCGACCGTCCTCACCCCGCACGCCGGTGAGGCCGCCGCCCTGCTCGGCGTCCCGCGCGAGGAGGTCGAGGCGGGGCGGCTCGCCGCCGTACGGGAGCTGGCCGCCCGCTACCGGGCCACCGTGCTGCTCAAGGGGTCGACGACCCTGATCGCCACCGACGACCCGGACACCCCCGTACGGGTCAACCCGACCGGCACCTCCTGGCTGGCCACGGCCGGCAGCGGCGACGTGCTCTCCGGGCTGACCGGCTCCCTGCTCGCCGCGGGCCTCGCCCCGCGCGACGCCGCGTCGGCCGGTGCCCATCTGCACGGACTCGCCGCCCGCCACGCCTCCGACGGCTCGCCGGTCGCCGCGCAGGACGTCGCGGAGTCGATCCCGGCGGCGTGGCGGGACGTACGGGCCTGAGTGATCCTGGGCGCAGGCAGCACCGACCTCGGAGGCTGTCGGGTGACAGGAGGGCCGACCGTGGGCAGCAGCGACGTACGCGTACGCCGGGTGTACGAGCCGAAGGAGGACGCCGACGGCACCCGCGTCCTCGTCGACCGGCTCTGGCCACGCGGCGAGTCCAAGGAGAAGGCCGCGATCGACAAGTGGCTCAAGGACATCACCCCGTCGAACGAGCTCCGCGACTGGTACCACGAGGACCGCACCGCCACCCGCTACGACGAGTTCGTCGACCGCTACCGCGCCGAACTGACCGACCCCGTCCACACGGCGGCCGTGCGGGAGCTGGTCGAACTCGTCGAGGAGGGCGGCCCGGTGACACTGATCACGGCGGTCAAGGACGTACCCCACAGCCATGTCCCGGTCATCGTCGAGCACCTGGAACACGAGCTGCGCCATCACTGAGAGCCTCTCGGGTGGCCTTCGACCGGAAAGCGTGCGTGCCAGGGCGTGGCCGCCCGGTCAGAGGTCACCCGAGGGCCCTGCCGGGCGCCTCTGAGAGACTGGGCGCGATGAACGAGACAGCGTCCTTGAGAGCCCGTGCCGAGATCGACCTCGCCGCACTGCGCGCCAACGTGCGTGTGCTGCGCGCGCGGGCGGCGGGTGCGCAACTCATGGCCGTCGTCAAGTCCGACGCGTACGGGCACGGGGCGGTGCCCTGCGCCCGCGCCGCGCTGGAGGCCGGGGCGACCTGGCTGGGCACCGCGACCCCGCAGGAGGCGCTCGCCCTGCGGGCCGCCGGACTCGGCGGCCGGGTGATGTGCTGGCTGTGGACCCCGGGCGGCCCCTGGCGCGAGGCGATCGAGGCCGACATCGACGTGTCGGTGAGCGGGATGTGGGCGCTGCGCGAGGTCGTCGCCGCGGCCGCGGAGGCGGGCGTCCCGGCCCGGATCCAGCTCAAGGCCGACACCGGCCTCGGACGCAACGGCTGCCAGCCCGCCGACTGGCCGGAGCTGGTCGCCGCCGCCCGCGCCGCCGAGGACGCGGGCACTGTCCGGATCACCGGCCTGTGGTCCCACTTCGCCTGCGCCGACGAGCCCGGCCACCCCTCCATCGCCGCCCAGCTGGCCGTGTTCCGGGACATGCTGGAGCACGCCGAGAAGGCGGGCGTCGAACCCGAGGTGCGTCACATGGCGAACTCCCCGGCGACGCTGACGATCCCCGAGGCCCACTTCGACCTGGTGCGGACCGGCATCGCGATGTACGGCATCTCGCCCAGCCCCGAGCTGGGCACCCCGGCCGACTTCGGGCTCCGTCCGGTCATGCGGCTCGTCGCGTCGGTCGCCCTGGTCAAGCAGGTGCCTGCCGGTCACGGGATCAGCTACGGACACCACTACACGACCCGCGCCGAGACGACCCTGGGCCTGGTGCCGGTCGGCTACGCGGACGGCATCCCGCGCCACGCCTCCGGCCGGGCGCCGGTCCTGGTCGGTGGCGTCACCCGGCGGATCGCCGGCCGGGTGGCCATGGACCAGTTCGTCGTCGATCTCGACGGCGACGAGATCGAGGTGGGCAGCGAGGCGGTGCTCTTCGGCCCGGGGGACCGGGGCGAGCCGACCGCCGAGGACTGGGCGCAGGCCGCCGACACGATCGCGTACGAGATCGTCACCCGGATCGGCACCCGCGTACCGCGCGTCCATCTGCACGCCACCCCGGCCGAGTCCTGACCGATCCGGCGCCGCTGACCAGGCACGATCGGATCACGACCGGAACGGACCGGCCCTGACCTGACTGATACGACCGACGAGGAGCGCGGCACGGTGAGCGAGATCGGTGCGGGGGACGCTGTGACGACGGCTGCTGCGGCGGTCGGCTGGCGCCGGGCAGGTTTCGCCGGCGCCGCCATAGGCGTGATCGCGGCGGGGGCGGCGGCCGGTGTCGCGGTCGAGCGGCTCACCGTCGGCCGGGGCATGCGCAGAAGGGCCAGGCTGGCGCTGGACGCCACCGGGCCGTACGGCTCGCTGCGCGGACTGCCGGGCCGGGCCACGGCGGACGACGGCACCGAGCTGTACTACGAGGTCGACGAGGTCGAACCGGACGGCGCCGCGGGGATCGACGGCGGCAGCGGCACCACCGGCTCCGGCACCGCCACGGGTACCGGCACCCGCCGCCGCAGGCTCTTCGGCCGCAAGGCCCCCGCGCCGGTCACCGTGGTCTTCAGCCACGGCTACTGCCTCAGCCAGGACTCCTGGCACTTCCAGCGGGCGGCGCTGCGCGGCCTGGTCCGCACCGTCCACTGGGACCAGCGCAGCCACGGCCGCTCCGAGCGGGGCCGGGCCCAGGCGGAGGGCGTGACGGTCGGCATCGACCAACTCGGCCGCGACCTGAAGGCGGTGATCGACGCGGCGGCCCCCGAGGGGCGGCTGGTGCTCGTGGGGCACTCGATGGGCGGCATGACGATGATGGCGCTGGCCGACCAGTTTCCCGCGCTGATCCGGGACCGGGTCGCCGCCGTCGCCTTCGTCGGCACATCGAGCGGGAAGCTCGGCGAGGTCAGCTTCGGGCTGCCGGTCGCGGGCGTGAACGCGGTGCGCCGGGTGCTGCCCGGGGTGCTCAGGGCGCTCGGCTCCCAGGCCGAACTGGTGGAACGGGGCCGCCGGGCGACCGCCGATCTGTTCGCCGGGCTGATCAAGCGGTACTCGTTCGGTTCGCGGGACGTCGATCCGGCGGTCGAGCGGTTCGCCGAGCGGCTCATCGAGTCCACCCCGATCGATGTGGTCGCCGAGTTCTACCCGGCCTTCACCGAGCACGACAAGAGCGGCGCGCTGCCCGCCTTCCGCGACGCCCCGGTGCTGATCCTGGCGGGTGACAAGGACCTGGTGACGCCCAGCTCGCACAGCGAGGCCATCGCGGACGAGCTCCCGGACGCGGAGCTGGTCATCGTCCCGGACGCCGGCCATCTGGTGATGCTGGAGCACCCCGAGACGGTCACGGACCGGCTGGCGGACCTGCTGGTACGCGTCGGAGCGGTGCCGGCAGCGGCTAACGTTGGCGGACATGGAAGCACCGCACAACAGCCCGGCGACTGAGCTCGCCGAGGGCGCCGCGTCCGGCACCGTCACCCTGAACCTGGCCGTCGAGTCCCCCGAACAGATGCGGGCGCTCGGCCGCCGGATCGCCGGGATCCTGCTCCCGGGCGACCTCGTGATGCTCACCGGAGAGCTGGGCGCCGGGAAGACGACGCTGACCCGGGGCCTGGGCGAGGGCCTCGGCGTGCGCGGCGCGGTCACCTCTCCCACCTTCGTGATCGCCCGCGTCCACCCGTCGCTGACCGGCGGCCCGGCCCTGGTCCACGTGGACGCGTACCGCCTGGGCGGCGGGCTCGACGAGATGGAGGACCTGGACCTCGACGTGTCGCTGCCGGAGTCGGTGGTGGTCGTGGAGTGGGGCGACGGCAAGGTCGAGGAGCTGTCCGAGGACCGGCTCCAGGTGGTGATCGACCGCGCGGTCGGCGACACGGACGACGAGCGGCGCGAGGTGACGCTGATCGGGATCGGCGCGCGCTGGGCGGGGCTGCGCGAGTTCCAGGCCGTGTCGGGCGGGTCCTGGGCGGGGCCGCGCGAGTTCTAGGCCGTGTCGGGCGGGTCCTGGGCGGGGCTGCGCGAGTTCCGGGCCGTGTGCGGCGGATCCTGGGCGGGGGCCGGATTCCGACAGGCTGTCGGCAAATTGTTGCGCCGGGCGGCACGGGCGTGGTCACATGGATGACGAGAGCGGGTTAGGTCTACCTAACCACGCCTTCCACCGGAGCCTCAGGAGGCATCCATGACGACGTCCGCCGAACGTGAAGTGCCGCCGCCGCCATCGATGAGAGACCTGCTGGCGGCCTGTGCCGCGGCCACGGCGGTCTCCACGCCGCCACCGTCCGCGGACCGGGACGACGAAGCCCCGGCCGCCGCTCCCGTACCCCGTTCCGGGGCCGGCCTCGAACGACGGGCGGGGTGACCCGGCGGGCCGGGTGAGCCGCCGGGAGGGGCGTCCTACGGGACGACGACCACCTTCGTGTTGACCATCGCGAAGGGCCACATGGCGTCCCCGTCGGCCCGGGACATCCGCACGCCGCCCGTCTTCAGCGTCGGGTCCGGGTTCTCCATCGAGCCGTCCACCGCCGCGCTGAACCCGACGGCCACGTTGTCCACCATCGCGAACCGCACCACGTGCTCGATCATCACGCCGTCCGAGCCCTTGGTGGGAGTGCCCTGGCGGGTGCCCACCTGGTAGCGCCCGGGCAGCGGGCTCAGCGCGCTGGGCATGACCTCGAAGGTCCGGGCCACCTTGCCGTCCGCGTCGACGAGCCACACGCGGCGGTCCTCCAGGGCGTACACGACCCGCTTCCCGGCGCCGGAGCCCTTGGGAAGGGCGGCAGGGCGCGACTTCTCCTTCGGCTTCGCGTGCTCGGTGGCGGCGCTGCTGGACGCCTTCGGCCTGGGGGCCGCGAGGCTGTCGGGGGCGTTCGCCGATGCCTGGTAGGCCAGCACGCCCACGGCGACCAGCGCCGCCGCAGTGAGCCCGGCCACGATTCCCGAGCTGCCCCTAGACACCGTGCGCGCCCCTTTCGCTTCCGTATGTCGTACAAGCGTTTAGCGTTTACGTCGTACCCGTGTGTGCACGGTGACGGTAGCAGCCGGTGCCGGGCGTACCGGGACGCCGTACGGGGCGCCGTACCCCCGTCGGCGGAGCCGTAGGCTGTTTGCGTGCTCTTGCTCGCCTTGGATACCGCAACCCCCGCCGTCACCGTCGCCCTGCACGACGGGACCTCCGTCGTCGCCGAGTCCGGTCAGGTCGATGCCCGGAGGCACGGGGAGCTGCTGCTGCCCGCCGTCGACCGGGTCCTGGCCGAGGCCGGGGTGAAACTCGACGCCGTGACGGACGTGGTCGTCGGCGTCGGCCCCGGACCGTACACCGGGCTCCGGGTCGGTCTGGTCACCGCCGCGACCTTCGGCTCCGCCCTCTCCGTGCCGGTGCACGGGCTGTGCACCCTGGACGGTCTCGCGTACGCCGCGGGCACGGCCGGGCTGGAGGGGCCGTTCGCCGTCGCGACGGACGCCCGCCGCAAGGAGGTCTACTGGGCGAGATACGACGACGCGCGCACCCGGGTCACGGAGCCCGCCGTCGACCGGCCCGCCGACATCGCCGGGCAGCTCGCCGGACTGCCCGTCGTCGGCGCGGGCGCGGTGCTCTACCCCGAGGCGTTCCCGGACGCCCGGGAGCCCGAGCACGTCAGCGCCGGAGCGCTGGCCGCCCTCGCCGCCGAGCGGCTCGCCGCGGGTGTGGAGCTGCTGCCGCCGCAGCCGCTCTACCTGCGCAGGCCCGACGCCCAGGTGCCGAAGAACTACAAGGTGGTCACCCCGAAGTGACGACGACTGCCGTTCTGCGCGAGATGCGCTGGTGGGACATCGATCCGGTGCTGGAGCTCGAACACGAGCTGTTCCCGGACGACGCCTGGTCGGCCGGCATGTTCTGGTCCGAGCTGGCGCACTCCCGCGGCCCGCGGGCCACCCGCCGCTATGTCGTCGCCGAGGACCCCGCCACCGGCCGGATCGTCGGTTACGCGGGGCTCGCCGCGGCCGGCGACCTCGGCGACGTACAGACGATCGGGGTCACCCGCGACCACTGGGGCGGCGGCCTCGGCTCCGAGCTCCTGACCGATCTGCTGAAGCACGCCACGGCCTTCGAGTGCGCGGAGGTGCTCCTCGAAGTCCGCGTCGACAACACCCGGGCCCAGAAGCTGTACGAACGCTTCGGCTTCGAACCGATCGGCTTCCGACGCGGCTACTACCAGCCGGGCAACATCGACGCACTCGTCATGCGCCTCCACGTACAGGAACACGTACAGGAACACGTGCAAGAGCACGTACAGGGAACAGAGACTGACTGATGGCTGACGAACCGCTCGTACTCGGCATCGAGACCTCCTGCGACGAGACCGGCGTCGGCATCGTCCGGGGCACGACCCTGCTCGCCGACGCCGTCGCCTCCAGCGTCGACACCCACGCCCGCTTCGGCGGCGTCGTCCCGGAGATCGCCTCCCGCGCCCATCTGGAGGCGATGGTCCCCACCATCGAGCGCGCCCTGAAGGAGGCGGGGATCAGCGCCCGCGACCTCGACGGCATCTCCGTCACCGCGGGCCCCGGCCTCGCGGGCGCGCTGCTGGTCGGCGTTTCGGCGGCGAAGGCGTACGCGTACGCGCTGAACAAGCCGCTCTACGGGGTGAACCACCTCGCCTCGCACATCTGCGTGGACCAGCTGGAGCACGGCCCGCTGCCCGAGCCGACGATGGCGCTGCTGGTCAGCGGCGGCCACTCCTCGCTGCTGCTCGCGCCGGACATCACCAATGACGTACGGCCGCTCGGCGCGACCATCGACGACGCGGCGGGCGAGGCCTTCGACAAGATCGCCCGGGTGCTGAACCTGGGCTTCCCCGGCGGCCCGGTCATCGACCGGCTGGCGAAGGAGGGCGACCCGGCCGCGATCGCGTTCCCGCGCGGGCTCACCGGTTCGCGCGACCCCGCCTACGACTTCTCCTTCTCCGGTCTGAAGACCTCGGTGGCCCGCTGGATCGAGGCCAGGCGCGCGGCGGGCGAGGAGGTGCCGGTACGCGACGTGGCGGCGTCCTTCCAGGAGGCCGTGGTCGACGTGCTCACCCGCAAGGCCGTCCGGGCCTGCAAGGACGAGGGCGTCGACCACCTGATGATCGGCGGCGGGGTCGCGGCCAACTCGCGGCTGCGGGCGCTGGCCGAGGAGCGGTGCGAGCGGGCCGGCATCCGGCTGCGGGTGCCGCGCCCCGGGCTGTGCACCGACAATGGCGCGATGGTCGCGGCGCTGGGCGCGGAGATGGTCGCCCGCAACCGGCCGGCCTCGGACCTGGAGCTGTCCGCGGACTCCTCGCTGCCGGTCACCGACCCCCACGTACCGGGCGCCCACCCGCACACCCACGATCACGACCACGTGCACGAGATCAGCAAGGACAACCTCTACTCATGAGCGGTACGACCGTCGCACTGATGTGGGAGGCCCGCGCCACCGACGGCCGGGGCGCCGAACTCCTGGAGTGGGCACGGGCCCGTTCGGCGGAGCTGGCCCGCGAGCCGCTCCGCCGCGAGCTGCTGCGCGCCCCGCAGGACCGGGTCCTGGTCATCACCTGGTGGGAGGGCGCCTACGGCGACGAGCTGCCCGAACTCCCCGAACCGGACGCCGGGCTGATCACCCGCCCGGTGCACCGCTGGCGCTTCGAGTCGCTGGGGGAAGCCGGACCTGCCGGGGGCTGAGCGGTTCATCGGCCGGCGGAGGGCCGACCGGGTTCATCGGCCGGCGGCCCCCCGGCCCAGCAGGCCGCGGATGATCGCGTCGAGTTCGTCCGCCACGTCGTAGTCGGCGGCGTACGCGCGCCAGTCGTCCTTGATCGCGACGAGCCGGGGCAGCGCCGCCGCGTCCTGATCGGTCACCATCTCGGGGAAGAAGCGCCTGCTCGGCGGGGTCTGCGCGCGGCGATCGGCGGCCCGGCGGAATATCAGGTCGCCGTAGACGTAACTCCAGATCGTCCGGTACGCGCGTACCGCCTGGGCGGGGGAGAGGCCGCAGGCGAGCGCCGAGTCGATGATCTCCTCGACCATCCACAGCGCGTTCTTGTCGGTCAGTTCGCCCAGCGCCAGGATGTCCAGCACCCACGGGACCCGTTCCAGGAGGCCGTGCATGTGCACGGCCACGGCCAGCAGCCGCTCGCGCGGGTCGTCCGGCAGCTCGGGGCGGGGGAAGGCGGCCGCGGTGCCCGACAGGGTGAGCATCAGCAGCTCGTCCTTGTCCTGCACGTAGTGGTAGAGCGCCATCGGCGTGGAGCCGAGCTCCTTCGCCACCCGCCGCATGCTCAGGGCGTCCACGCCCTCTTCCTCGATGATGCGGCGCGCGATGGCGACCATGGCGTCCGGGTCGAGCCTGCGCGGCCGCCCCACGGATCGCTTCGCAGGAGCCCGGCTCGCAGTCGGTGCCTGTTTCTTCTCTGTACCTGACACCTGGGCATTGTCTCCCGTGCCGCCGTCCGTGTGCCTTCCGGGGCCGCCGCCCCCGCCCCTCCCGGCCCGCCTGCGACTAATTTCTATATGCGTACAATAATTCTCGACCGGATGGCCGTGGAGGAAGGGAAAGTCGTGGACGAACAGTCACGGGACACGCGTTGGCTGCTGGTGGTGGCTCTCGCCGTGCAGTTCATGGTGGCGTTGGACATGTCGGTGGTGAACGTCGCGCTGCCGGACATGCGCAGCGATCTGGGCTTCACGCCCCAGGGGCTGCTCTGGGTGGTGAACGCCTACGCGCTGGCCTTCGGCGGGCTGCTGATGCTCGGCGGGCGGCTGGCCGATCTGCTCGGCAGCCGCCGGGTCCTGATGGTGGGCCTGGTGCTCTTCGGCGTGGCGAGCCTGGGCGGCGGGTTCGCCGGTTCGCCCGGCATGCTGATCGCCGCGCGGGCGGTGCAGGGGGTCGGCGCGGCGGCGCTCGCCCCGGTCGCCTTCGCGCTGATCGCCCTGGCCTTCCCGGCCGGGCCGGCCCGCTCCCGGGCCCTTGGGCTGTGGGGCATGGCGGGCGCGGCGGGCGGCGCGGTCGGCGCGCTCGCGGGCGGGATGCTCACCGACGCGGCGGGCTGGCGCGCGGTGATGCTGGTGAACGTGCCGATCGTGGGCTTCGCGCTGGTGGGCGCCGTGCGCGCCGGACTGCCGGGCGACCGGGGCCGGACCGGTGCCCGGCTCGACGTGGCGGGAGCGCTGCTGGCCACCGCCGGTACGACGCTGCTGGTCCTCGGGCTGGTCCGCACCTCGACCGACGCCTGGGGATCTCCCCGGACGCTCGGCACACTCGGCGCGGCCGTGCTGCTGCTGATCGCCTTCGTCGCCGTCGAACTGCGCACCAGTACTCCGCTGCTCCGCCCCGGGCTGCTGAAGCAGCGGCCGGTCCTGGCCGCGAATCTCTTCTGCCTGCTGCTCAGCTCCGGGCAGTTCGCCGCGTTCTACTTCGTCTCGCTCTACATGCAGCAGGTGCTCGACTACGGGCCGACCGCCGCCGGTGTCTCCTTCCTGCCGTTCACGGCGGGCGTGGTGGCCGGCTCGGTCATCGCCACCCGTACGGTCGCGACGTTCGGCGCCGGACGGCTGCTGGCGCTCGGCGGCGTCCTGGCCGCGCTCGGCCTCGCCGGATTCGCCGCGACCGCCCAGGCCGACGGCAGCTTCCTGTACTCGATCCTCGGCCCGTCACTGGTGTGCAGCGTCGGCGTCGGGATGTGCTTCGTACCGCTCGGCACGGCGGCCACGACCGATGTGGCGCCCGACGAGACGGGCATGGCCTCCGGGCTGCTGAACAGCGCCCGCCAGGTGGGCGGTTCGCTGGGGCTGGCGATGCTGGTCACCGTCGCCGCCCGGGTCACCGGCGACGGACACCGCCCGGCCGGCCTGGCCGCCGGGTACGCGGCGGCGTTCTGGGTCTGCGCCGGACTGCTCGTGGTCGCGGCGCTCGCGGCCCTGCTGCTGCTCCCGAAGACCTCGGCGCGGGGCGCCGGGGCGGCTGCCGAGGAGGCCGCTCCCGGTCCCGGGACGGCTGCTGCGGAGGCCACCCCCGAGGCGGCTGCGAACGCCGACCGGGACGCCCGTCCGGATGCCGGTCCGGTGGCCGGTCCGGTGGCCCGTCCGGTGGCCGGTCCGGAAAATTCTCAGAAGAATTTCCAGGGACCTGTCGATCCGGCCCGGACCCGTTCGACGCAAGGGTGAGAGGCGGGGAGAACCCCCGCCCTCCCGACCGAGGAGTCACCATGCCGCGCTTCATGTCACTGATCCGCATCGACGAGCAGAGCCCCTTCGACGAGCCGGACCCCGGGTTCGAGGCCCGTGTGGGTGCCCTGTTCGAGGAGATCACCAAGGCCGGCGTCATGCTGGAGACGGCCGGGCTCACCCCGACCTCCCAGGGGTCCAGGGTCACCTGGTCCGGCGGGAGGCTCAGCCAGACCGACGGGCCCTTCACCGAGACCAAGGAGGTCGTCGGCGGCTACGCCATCCTCCAGGCCAAGGACATGGAGGAGGCCCTGGAATGGACCCGGCGCTTCCTGCGGATCCACCCGGAGAGCTGGACCGTGACCTCCGAGGTCCGCCGGATCGACGAGGCCACCACGGGCCCCTGACCGGCCCGCTTGCCCCGCCCCGGCACGGCTGCTGTGATGAGTGATCATGACGGCAGCAAGCCCGGCAGCGGCGGTCGAGGCGGTCTTCAGGATCGAGTCGGCGCGGATCATCGCAGGTGTCGCCCGCATCGTGCGGGACGTCGGCATCGCCGAGGAACTCGCGCAGGACGCCCTGGTGGCCGCACTGGAACAGTGGCCGGAGTCAGGTGTCCCGGACCGGCCGGGCGCCTGGCTCATGGCCACCGCCGGACACCGCGCGATCGATCTCGTGCGCCGCAGGGAGACCTACGCCCGCAAACTCGCCGAGGTGGGCCGGTCCTTGGAGGACGTGCCGCCGCCCGAGCCCGCCGAGGCCGATGCCATCGACGACGATCTCCTTCGGCTGATCTTCACCGCCTGCCATCCGGTGCTCTCCACCGAGGCCCGGATCGCCCTCACCCTGCGGCTGCTCGGCGGCCTCACCACGGAGGAGATCGCCCGCGCGTTCCTGGCCCCCGAGCCGACCGTCGCCCAGCGCATCGTCCGGGCGAAACGGACCCTGGGCCGCGAGGGCATCCCCTTCGAGGTGCCGTACGGGCCGGAGCGCGCCGCCCGCCTCGGCTCCGTCCTCGAAGTCATCTACCTGATCTTCAACGAGGGCTACGCGGCCACCGCGGGCGACGACTGGCTGCGCCCGGCGCTCTGCGAGGACGCGCTGCGGCTGGCCCGGGTGCTGGCCGGGCTGATGGAGCGGGAGCCCGAGGTCCACGGCCTGGCGGCGCTGCTGGAGCTCCAGGCCTCGCGCACCGTCGCCAGGACCGGGCCGGACGGCGCGCCGGTGCTGCTCGCCGACCAGAACCGGGCCCGCTGGGACCGCCTGCTGATCCGGCGCGGGGTCGCGGCCCTGGAGCGGGCCGTGGCGGTGACCGGGGAGGGGGCCGGGTTCGGCCCGTACACCGTGCAGGCCGCGATCGCCGCCTGTCACGCGCGCGCCGTGACGTACCAGGACACCGACTGGGCCACCATCGCCGCCCTCTACGACCGCCTCGCCGCGGTCGCGCCCTCCCCGGTGGTCGAGCTGAACCGGGCCGTGGCCGTCTCGATGGCGCGCGGCCCGGCCGCCGGCCTCGCGCTGGTCGACGCCCTGACCGACGACCCGGTGCTCAAGGACTACCACCTGCTGCCCAGCGTGCGCGGGGACCTGCTGGCCAGGACGGGGCGTACGGACGAGGCACGGGCGGAGTTCCTGCGGGCGGCCGGGCTGACCCGCAACGAACGGGAACGGGCGATGCTCCTGGACCGCGCGGAGCATCCGGCCCGCGACGGCCGATGAGTTCCGGCCACCGCACGGGTCCACCCTCCACGGCCTCCCGCACCACCCGACAGGAGCGGACCATGCAGAAGATCACCACCTTCCTCTGGTTCGACACCCGGGCCGAGGACGGGATAGGTGATGACCGTTCGGTTCCGGCCGGCCGGCCAGGAGTACGTCGCGCTCAACGGCGGCCCGCGGTTCCCCTTGGACCGACCGGCAATCGGGGGGCGGCGTCGCGGGGCATCGAGGCACTGCGCAACGCCTGAACCGGTACCCGCGCGCGGTCGGTAGGGTCATGCACATGTCTCGCCGAGCACAACTGCCGCCGCCACCACCGCCCGTGGAAGTACGTTCCTGGCCCGACCGGGAGGCCATGCTCGCCGACCGGGCCGCGGTGCTCGGGGAACTGGTGAGGGCCCATGTCGCGCCGGGACGGCTGGCGATGCTGTGGCTGTGGGGCTCGATCTGCGCGCTCGGCTGGCTCCTGGTGGGCACCGCGCTCATGACCTTCGAGGAGTCGTACGACGTCATCAGCGCCGGGATCGGCGTGATCATCGCCGCCATGGGCGTCGGCTGCATGGTGCCGGCGGTCGTCCTCGTCGCCGTCGGCCTGCGCCGCGACCGCAGGATCCGCCGACTGCTCGACGCCTGGGGCGGGTTGGACCGCGATCCGGCACGCGACGCGGCGCTGCGGATGCCGGGCGCCGGCACCGCTTGGCTGGTGATGTCCTCCGTGCTGTGCGCGGTCGGGCTGGTCACCTGCTTCGTCGTCCCGGCGGCCGCCACCGCGGAGCGGGACAGCTACAGCCTGGTCGCCCTGGTCATGGGCCTCGGGCTGGTCGCCTGGATCGTCGGACTCATCGGCCTCGTCAAGGCGTTCGCGCACCGGCGCTGGGTGCTGCGGGTACTGGCCGGTGTGCCCGCTCCGGAGCCGCTGATCTCCGTCGGGGGCGGTGCCCACCGCTGATCGCGGACCTATTCTGGCGGGACCGGTGAGTCGCACAGGGGAAACAGGGGGAGGCCGACATGGAGTGGTACTGGTGGGTGCTCATCATCTTCTGGACGGGCGGCTTCGGATGGGCCGTCGACAACGCCCGGACGGCGCTGCGCAATCGGCACACCCGCAAGCTGGAACTGATCGAGGCGGCCCGGCAGGAGCGGCTGGCCCTCGAATCGGCCAGCCAGCCGCCGGAGCCCGTCTGCGGCTGCACGCACCACCTCGCCAAGCACGACAAGCAGGGCAAGTGCCATGAGCGGGTCGAGGTGCCGACGGCCTGGGACGAGACCAAGAAGCCGGTCCGCTTCGAGTCCGGGCAGTGCAACTGCCAGCAGTACGTGGGTCCTGAGCCGCTTTCGCAGGTGTACGCCCCGGATCTGACCGACCGCGCCTGACACCCGCCGGTCAGGCCGGCCGGGCCGGGCCGGTGAGCGGGTGGCCGATCAGCATCGTCGGTGCGCCGGCCACCCGGGTCAGGAAGACCGTCGCGGAGTTGGGTCCCTGGAGCTTCATCCTGCGGCGCAGCTCCTCCGGTTCGACCGCCGAGCCGCGCTTCTTGACGGTCAGCACGCCCACCTTCCGCTCCCGCAGCAGCGCCTTCAGCTTCTTCATGTTGAAGGGCAGATGGTCGGTGATCTCGTACCCGGAGGTGTACGGGGACTCGTACGGCTCGTCGCCGGTGATGTACGCGATCGTCTCGTCGATCAGCCGGCCGTCGCACCGTGCCACGAGGTCGGCGACCAGATGGGCGCGGATGACGGCGCCGTCCGGCTCGTACAGATAGCGGCCGACCGGGCCGACCGGCGGGGCGGGCAGCGGGGCCGCGGACCACAGGCCGGCCCCGGCCGGGAGCACGGTGGCGCGGAACGAACCGGCCGCGAAGCCCTCGCCGAACCAGAGCACCGCCTCCTTCACGTCGCCGCCGTCCGAGATCCACTCGGCCTCCGCCTGCGCCGGGATCGCCTCGTGCGGGATCCCCGGGGCGATCTTCAGGGCCGCGCGGGGGGCCGCGAGCGCGGCACCGGTCGCCCAGGAGAGCGGCGGTGAGTACGCCTCGGGGTCGAAGATCCGGCCCCGGCCGCCGCGCCGGGCCGGGTCGACGAAGACCGCGTCGTACGGCGAGGTGTCGATGCCGGCGACATCGGCGCACCGCACCTCGATCAGGCCGTCCAGGCCCAGCGCGACGGCGTTGGCGCGGGCCACCTCGGCGGTCAGCGGGTCGCGGTCGACGGCGAGGACGGACACGCCCGCCCGCGCGAGCGCGATCGCGTCGCCCCCGATCCCGCAGCACAGGTCGGCGAGGCTGCGCACCCCGCCCGCCGCGAACCGCCGCGCGCGATGGGTGGCCACCGATGTGCGGGTCGCCTGCTCGACGCCGTTCGGCGTGAAGAACATCCGGTACGCGTCCGCGGCGCCGAACTTCGCCACCGCCCGCTGCCGCAGCCGCGCCTGTCCCAGCGCCGCCGAGACCAGCGGGGCCGGGTGGGAGCGGCGCAGCCGGGTGGCGGTGGCGAGCTCCTGGGAGGGGTCGTACGACCGCAGCTCGTCCAGCAGCGCGGCGCCCTCGGGGGTGCGCAGGGCGAGGAAGGACGCGATGGGGTCGGGGGCGTCGGACCGGTCGTCGGCGGCGGACGGGTCGTTCGGGGCGAGAGCGTTCACCCGCCCCATTGTGAGCCAGCCGGGTAGACCGCCGGGCCGGGCGGCGGTGTCGGACCGGGAGGCCGATTCCCTGCTGGCAGTATGCGGCGCCATGCAGCTTGTACGACAAAACGTAAAAAACACCATGAAGAGGATCGGATCGGCCACGCCTCGATCCGGGCGAGGGCGGGCCGGTGCGCACCGGCCCGCCCTCGCCGTCCTGGCCGCACTCCTGGTCGCCGCGGTCGGCTCGGGCTGCGACTCCGGGTCCGGCGGGCAGCCGGGCGACATCGAGCACCGGGACCGGCCCCCGGCCGGGAACCCGGGCCCGAACCCGGAGCTGAACCCCGCCGAGACCCCCGGCACGAACCCCGCCGCCGGGCACCCGGGCGGCCCCGGACAGCGCGCCGGCCGGGACCGGGCGCCCGGCGGGGCCCGTGAGAACGCGCAGCTCGGCCCGGCCGTACGGGCGACGCTCGCCAAGAAGTGGGGGCTGGACAAGACGCCGCTGATCGCACCGCGACCGCCCGCCGTGAAGCCGCGCGTCACCACCCGCGAGGGCTTCGAGGTGGAGGGCGGCGACGACTCGCTGCCGCCGGTCTTCACCACCGTCCCGACCAAGGACCGGGTCGTCTTCCTGACGATGGACGACGGCTCCGAGAAGGACCCCGAGCTGTTGCAGATGATGGACGAGCTGGACATCCCGTACAGCGCGTTCCTCAGCGACTACGAGGTGAGCGACAACTACGGGTACTTCGGCGAGGCGCAGCGGCTGGGCGTCGGCCTCAACAATCACACGCTCAACCACCCCTATCTGCCCGGACTTTCGTACGCCGAGCAGGAGCGGGAGATCTGCGGCGAGCAGGAGATCATCGAGAAGCGGTTCGGCAAGCGGCCCACCCTCTTCCGCCCGCCGTACGGCAACTACAACGGCGACACCCTCCGCATCGCCCAGTCCTGCGGGATCAAGGCCGTGCCCCTCTGGAACGCCGAGGCGTTCCCGGACCACATGGAGTGGCGCGAGGAGGACGAGGACCTGCACCCGGGCGACATCATCCTCACTCACTTCCGGGGCCGCGGTGAATGGGACGGCAGCATGACCGACCTGGTCCGGGCGGTCATGAAGACCGTCACGGACCGGGGATACGCCGTGGCCCGGCTGGAGGACTACGTATGAGAAGGGCGCACCGGCTGCTGGCCGGACTGCTGGCGGCCGGTGCGCTCCTCACCACCACCGGCTGCGCGCAGTCGGTGGATCCGATCGAACGGCTGGGCCGCAAGGCCGCGCAGAAGGTGAACCATCCGTCGCGGACGCCGGCGGCGGGCCCGCCCGCGCGGCGGTGCGGAACGGCCCGGCCCGTCCGTACGTTGCCTCCGTGTTGTCCGGACTGCTGTCCGGACCGTGCCCCGGCGGTGACGCCACGATCGTCCGAATTGGCACTCCGCTTGACCGAGTGCTAATCCCGGTCATAGTCTCGGTGCTGGCACTCACCACTGGAGAGTGCCAGCAGTACTGCGCGACTGGCAGGTCCGGCACCCGCGACGACGGATCGACCTGGTCGCCACCCAAGACTGTTACCCCGTGAGATCTCCGAAGGGGGAGACCGGATCGTGTCGACCGCCAGCACCAAGGTTGCGATCAAGCCGCTCGAGGACCGCATTGTGGTCCAGCCGCTCGACGCCGAGCAGACCACGGCCTCCGGCCTGGTCATTCCGGACACCGCCAAGGAGAAGCCCCAGGAGGGCGTCGTCCTGGCCGTGGGCCCGGGCCGCTTCGAGAACGGCGAGCGCCTTCCGCTCGACGTCAAGACCGGCGACGTCGTGCTGTACAGCAAGTACGGCGGCACCGAGGTGAAGTACAACGGCGAGGAGTACCTCGTCCTCTCGGCTCGCGACGTGCTCGCGATCATCGAGAAGTAATTCACCCACGTTTGCTTCTGTTCTGCGCCCCTGGCCCCCTGCGAATAACCAGCCGGGCGGTCGGGGGCGCAGTTCGTTCGAGAGGAAAGCTCAGCTCCCATGGCGAAGATCCTGAAGTTCGACGAGGACGCCCGTCGCGCCCTTGAGCGCGGCGTCAACAAGCTTGCCGACACGGTCAAGGTGACGATCGGCCCCAAGGGCCGCAACGTCGTCATCGACAAGAAGTTCGGCGCTCCCACCATCACCAACGACGGTGTCACCATCGCGCGCGAGGTCGAGCTCGACGACCCGTACGAGAACCTCGGTGCCCAGCTGGTGAAGGAGGTGGCGACCAAGACCAACGACGTCGCGGGTGACGGTACGACCACCGCGACCGTGCTGGCCCAGGCGCTCGTCCGCGAGGGTCTGCGCAACGTCGCCGCCGGTGCTTCCCCGGCCGCCCTGAAGAAGGGCATCGACGCCGCGGTCAAGGCCGTGTCCGAGGAGCTCCTCGCGACCGCCCGGCCGATCGACGACAAGACCGACATCGCCGCCGTGGCCGCGCTCTCCGCGCAGGACCCGCAGGTCGGCGAGCTCATCGCGGACGCGATGGACAAGGTCGGCAAGGACGGTGTCATCACCGTCGAGGAGTCCAACACCTTCGGTCTGGACCTCGACTTCACCGAGGGCATGGCCTTCGACAAGGGCTACCTGTCCCCGTACATGGTGACCGACCAGGAGCGTATGGAGGCCGTCCTCGACGACCCGTACATCCTGATCCACCAGGGCAAGATCGGCTCGATCCAGGAGCTGCTCCCGCTGCTGGAGAAGGTCATCCAGGCCGGTGGCTCCAAGCCGCTGCTGATCATCGCCGAGGACGTCGAGGGCGAGGCGCTGTCGACCCTCGTCGTCAACAAGATCCGTGGCACCTTCAACGCCGTCGCGGTGAAGGCCCCGGGCTTCGGTGACCGCCGCAAGGCCATGCTCGGCGACATCGCCACCCTCACCGGTGCGACCGTCATCGCCGAGGAGGTCGGCCTCAAGCTCGACCAGGCCGGTCTGGACGTGCTGGGCACCGCCCGCCGCGTCACCGTCTCCAAGGACGACACCACGATCGTGGACGGCGGCGGCGAGCCCGGCGACGTCAAGGGCCGGGTCAACCAGATCAAGGCCGAGATCGACGCCACCGACTCCGACTGGGACCGCGAGAAGCTCCAGGAGCGCCTCGCGAAGCTGGCCGGCGGCGTGTGCGTGATCCGCGTCGGTGCCGCCACCGAGGTGGAGCTCAAGGAGAAGAAGCACCGTCTGGAGGACGCCATCTCCGCGACCCGCGCCGCGGTCGAGGAGGGCATCGTCTCCGGTGGTGGCTCCGCTCTGGTCCACGCCGTCAAGGTCCTGGAGGGCAACCTCGACAAGACCGGCGACGAGGCCACCGGTGTCGCGGTCGTGCGCCGCGCCGCCGTCGAGCCGCTGCGCTGGATCGCCGAGAACGCCGGCCTTGAGGGCTACGTCATCACCTCGAAGGTCTCCGAGCTCGACAAGGGCCAGGGCTTCAACGCCGCGACCGGCGAGTACGGCGACCTGGTGAAGGCCGGCGTCATCGACCCGGTCAAGGTCACCCGCTCCGCGCTGGAGAACGCCGCGTCCATCGCGTCGCTGCTGCTCACGACCGAGACCCTGGTCGTCGAGAAGCCGGCCGAGGAAGAGGCCGAGGCCGGCCACGGCGGTCACGGTCACTCGCACTGACGCGTAGCCGCTGAGGGCTCGTGAGCTCTCGGAAGGCCGACAGCCGAAGAAGGCCCCCTGTCCCACCGCCGAGCGGCGGGACAGGGGGCCTTCCGGTGTTCCGGAGCGCGGTTCAGGCCGAGTGGCTCAGGCTCCCGGAGTGCACCGGGTCCGCGAAGGGCAGACCGGCCGCGAACCGCTCCAGCTCGTCCAGTGCCTGGTCCGCCATCCGGTGCAGCTCGTCGCCCAGCGAACCCGCGACGTGCGGGGTGAGCAGCACGTTCGGCAGGGTGTACAACGGCGAGTCGGCGGGCGGCAGTTCGGGGTCCGTCACGTCCAGGACCGCCTGGAGGCGCCCGGCCGTCAGCTCGGGCAGCAGCGCGTCCTCGTCGATCAGCGAACCGCGCGCCGTGTTGATCAGCGTCGTCCCGGGCGCCATCGCGGCCAGCTGCGCCGCGCCGATCAGATGGTGGGTCTCCGGCAGCTGGGGCGCGTGCACCGAGACGACGGAGCTGCTCGCGCACAGCTCGTCGAGGGAGGTGAGCCGTACGCCGAGCCGGGCCGCCTCCGGGCCGTCCACGTACGGGTCGTACAGCAGCACGTCCAGGTCGAAGGGGCGCAGCAGCTCGATCACGCGCCGGCCGATCCGGGAGGCGCCGACGATGCCGACGGTACGGCGGTAGTTGCCGGCCCCGTCGAGCTCCGCGAGCCAGTCGTGGTCGGCGCGCAGCTCGCGGTAGCGCTCCGCGGAGCGCAGGATCCGCTTGCCGGCGAACAGGATCGCGGCGAGGGTGAATTCGGCGACCGGCAGGGCGTTGGCCCCGGCCGTCGATGTGACGGTGATGCCGCGTTCCCAGCAGGCGTCGGTGATGTGGTGCTTCACGGAACCCGCGGCGTGCACCACGGCCCGCAGCCGGGGTGCGGCGGCCAGCACCCCGGCGGTGAGCGGTGTCGCGCCCCAGCAGGTGAACAGCACCTCGGCCTCGGCGAGCGCGGCGGCCACCTCGGGCGTCGGGTCGGCCAGGTCGTGGGCGACGAAGGCCGGGTCGGTACGGGTGAGGGCGGCCAGCCGGGTGCGGTGGCGGTCGGCGAGGAGGCGGTCGGCGATGCCGGGCCCCATCGCGAGCAGGGCCGTCGGCCGGTTGTCAGTGGCGTGGGGCATGGTGGAACTCGTACTCCTCAGGGCTCGCGGTGAGGTCACTTGACGCTGCCGGCGGTCAGTCCGGCCTTCCAGTGCCGCTGCAGCGAGACGAAGGCGACGATCAGGGGGATGACGGCGAGGAGCGACCCGGTGACGACGAGCGGGTAGAAGCTCGGTTCGCCGTGGGTGTTGGTGTTCCAGGAGTACAGACCGAGGCTCAGCGGGAAGAGCTTGCGGTCCGAGAGCATCACGAGGGGGAGGAAGAAGTTGTTCCAGATCGCGGTGAACTGGAAGAGGAAGACCGTCACGAAGCCCGGCATGACCATGCGCAGTCCGATGGACCAGAAGACGCGCAGCTCGCCGGCCCCGTCGATACGGGCGGCCTCCAGGGCCTCGTTGGGTATGTAGCCGGTGCTGAACACCCGGGCGAGATACACGCCGAACGGGTTGACCAGCACCGGGATCAGCACGGACCAGTAGGTGTTGACCAGGCCGGTCTTGGAGGCCAGGAGATACATCGGCAGGGCGAGCGCCGTGGTGGGCACCAGCACGCCCATCAGCACGAGGCCGAACAGCTTCTCCTTGCCCCGGAATTCGTACTTGTCGAAGGCGTATCCCGCGGCGACGCAGATCAGCGAGCAGACGATCGCCCCGCCGCCCGCGTACATGAGGCTGTTGAGGTACCAGCGGAAGTAGATGCCGTCGCCGTAGGAGGCCAGGTTCGACAGGTTCTCGCCGAGGTTGAAGCCCTCGAAGGAGAAGGCGTTGCCCGCGAGCAGGCCGCCGGTGTCCTTCGTGGCGGCGGTGACCAGCCAGACGAGGGGGAAGAGCATGTAGACGACGGCGAGCACGAGAAAGCCGTTGACGGCGGTCTTCGACATCCAGCGGCTGCGGGAGGAGGGGGAGTTCATGCTTTCTTGCCCTTCCGGCCGGTGAAGCGGGTGACGACGAAGGACAGCAGCGCGGCCGTGAGCGCCAGCAGGATGGAGGCGGCCGCGGCGAGACCGTAGTCGTTGCGCTCGAAGGCCGCGGTGTACGCGTACATGTTCGGCGTCCAGGTGGAGGTGACGGCGGAACCGGTCCCCTTGTTGAGGATCAGCGGCTCGGTGAACAGCTGGAGCGAGCCGATGACCGTGAACAGCGCGACCATCACGACGGAGGCCCGGATCAGCGGAACCTTGATGCTGAGCGCGACGCGCCAGGCACCGGCCCCGTCGACCGTCGCCGCTTCGAGCACCGAGCGGTCGATCGCCTGCAACGCGGCATAGAAGATCACCATGTTGTAGCCGAGCCACTCCCACAGGGCGATGTTGACGATGGAGGGAAGGGCGCCTTCGGGGGAGAAGAAGTCGAAGCCGATCCCGCCGGACTCCATGGCGCTGACCACCGGGCTGAGCTGTGGTGTGTAGAGGTACACCCAGATCAGCGCGGCGATGATGCCGGGCACGGCGTGCGGCAGGAAGAGCGCGAGCTGGAAGAACCGGCGGGCGCGGGCCAGCGTGGAGTCCAGCAGCAGGGCGAGGGCGAGGGCTCCGACGAGCAGCAGCGGAATGTAGAACAGGCAGTATCCGAGGAGTACGCCGAAGCCCTCGCGGAACGCCCGGTCGCCCAGGGCCGCCGTGTAGTTGTCGAGTCCGCTGAAGACGGTCTCGGTGCCGCCGAAGCCCAGGCCGGACTGCTTCTCGGTGAACAGGCTGAGCCAGACCGCGTAACCGATCGGCAGCAGCATGGCCACGGTGAACAGTACGAAGAAGGGCCCCAGCAGGATGGCGGCGGCTCTGGTCGTCCGGGCGCGCTTCATCAGCCTGCGTCCTCGACCTTCAGCCCGCGCTTCTTCAGCTCGGCGACCGTGGCGTCGTGCCCGGCCTTCACGGCGTCCTTGATGGTGGTGCCACCGCTGGCGACCTTGCCGAACTGGTCCTTCATGGTGGTGTTCGTGGTGCCGGTGGTCGGGCCCCAGTTCCAGTTCGGGCCGATCGACGTCGCGGCGCCCTCGAAGACCTGGTAGATGTCCTCGCCGCCGTAGAAGCCGGCGTCGAAGGACTTCTTGGCGACCGGGCGCAGTGCCGACGCGGCCGGGAAGGCGCTCGAAGTGCCGGACTCGATGCGGGCCTTGATGCCGTCCTCGGTGGTCGACATCCAGGTGGCGAACTCGACCGCGGCCTTCGCCTTCTTGCTGGTCTTGGTCACCGCGAAGGTGGAGCCGCCGAGCATGCCGCTGGCGGGCTTGCCGTCCCAGCTGGGCATCGGGGCGACGGCCCACTTGCCGCTCTGCTCGGGCAGCGTGCCCTTGAGGACACCCGCGCCCCAGGCGGCGCCGAGGTAGCCGACCGTGCCGCCGTTCTTGAGGGAGTTGGTCCACTCGGGGCTGAACGAGGCGTTGGCGCGGATCAGGTCGTCGTCGAGCAGACCCTGCCAGTAGTCGGCGACCTTGTTGGTGGCCGCGTCGGCGGTGCTGACCTTCCAGGTGTCGCCCTCGGGCTTGTACCACTGGGCGCCGGCCTGCCAGGCCATCGCCTGGAACGTGGTCGGGTCGTCGGGGAAAAAGGTGCCGATCCGGGCCTTCTTGTCGGCCTTCTTGACCTTCTCGGCGGCCTTGCGGAACTCGTCCCAGGTCTTGGGGACCTCGACGCCGTACTTCTCGAACAGGTCCTTGCGGTAGTAGAAGGACTGCGGCGAGGCGTCGAACGGAACGGCCCAGTTCTTGCCGCCGAGCGTCGTCAGCTCGACCGCCTGCGGCAGCAGCTTCTTGCGGACGTCCTCGGTGAAGTACTCGCCGATGTCCTGGAGCGCGCCCTGACTGACGTACTCCGGAAGCTGCGGGTACTCGATGGAGACCAGGTCGGGCGCGTTGCCGGCCTTGACCGCGTTGGAGATCTTGGCGTAGCCGCCCGCGTTGCCGGACGGGATCTCCTCGTACACCACCTTGATGTTCTTGTGCGAGGCGTTGAACGCGTCAACGACCTCCTTGGACCCCTTGGCCCAGCCCCAGAAGGTGATGCTGACGGGCTTGCCGTCGGTTCCGGTGGCCGCGGAGTCGTCGTCGCTGCCGCCACAGGCCGTGAGGAGGGCGAGGGCGGTGGCGGTGCCGACTACGGCGAGGGACGTTCTGCTCGGACTGCGGCTCACAGCGAGGCTCCTGAACTGGCGGCGACATTGGCGTTGGCCGTGATCCTTGGACCAGTCGTGACCGAAGTCAAGAGCGAAAGATCGATTGATCGAAAAAAGATCAGATAAGTTATCTACGGACGTACGTGGGATACCCTGCGGAATCGGGCACGGAAGCTGCGCAAACGCACGTGGGAGGCGCGGAAACGCCTACAAGGGGCGCGGAAACGCCCACGGGGGCGCGGAAACGCCTACGGGAGGCGCGGGAATGTCTACGGGAGGCGCGCCCCGCACGATTCCCTGACCCTCAGCTGCGGCAGCAACGTCAGATGGCGCCGGGGAGCGCCCCCGCTCTGCCCCAGCCGTTCCACCAGCAGCTCCGTGGCGTGCCGGCCCACCTCGCGCTTGGGCGGCGCCACCGCCGTGAGCGGGGTGTCCGCGAGGGCCGCCACCTCGTCGTCGTAGGCGATCAGGGCCAGGTCCTGCGGCACCCGCACGCCCAGTTCGGCCAGGCGCTGCACCACCTGGATCGCGTCCACGTCGTTGTGGATCAGCGCCGCCGTCGCCACCCCCGAAAGGACCGCCTCGCGCAGCGCCCGCACGGCCTCCTCGAAGGCGTCCGGGGCGAGTTCGGCCGGTACGGAATCGATCACGTCCTGCGGTGCGCGCAGCCCGAGCACGGACAGCGCCTCCCGGTACCCGGACCGCACCGCGACGGCGGTCGGGGAGTCCGCGCGGGCCATCAGCAGCGGCGCCCCGTGTCCGAGGTCCACCAGGTGGCGCACCGCCAGCAGCACGCCGTGCGCGTGGTCCGAGCAGACCCGGTCCAGGCCGTCCAGCGGGGAGCCCGCGGTGGGCCTGCGCTCCAGCAGGACGGTCGGCACGGGCAGCGAGGTGATCCAGTCGCCGAACGCCGCGGGGTCGCCCGGGTCCTGCCAGCCGGGTGCGACCAGCAGCCCCTCGGCGCCCGCGGAGAGCAGGCCCTCGGTGCGGGCGTGGTCCTCCTGCGGCCGGTAGTCGGAGATCCGCAGTATCAGCCTGGCCCCGGCCTTCGCGGCGGCCTCGTGGGCACCGCGGATGACCTCGGCGAAGTAGTAGGTCGACGAGGGCGCGAGCATGCCGAGGACCAGTCCGCCGCCGGCCCCGGGACCGGCGGCGGCGCCCGGGGTGGCGTCCTGCGGCCAGGACACCGAACCGTGGACCCGGTCGAGCAGGCCGCGGCCGGCCAGCTCCTCCACGTCCCGGCGCGCCGTGACGGGCGAGACCCCCAGCAGCGAGGCCAGGTCCGAGACCCGGGCCGAACCCCGTTCCCGTACCAGCCCGAGCAGGCGGTCATGACGTTCAGCAGCACTTTCGCGCACGGCAGCAGTCCCCTCGCAGTGTGTGGCCCGGCCCCCGGTCCGGCCGGCGCCGGGGCCCGTCTTCCGACCCTAGACCAACGTGATCGAACGATGGGAGTTTCGATCATTCAAACGCAATCCATTGACGTTCGATCAATCCAAGTCCAGGATTCCCGGCGATGCGGACTCGTCCCCGTCCCGACCCCGACTGTTCGCCCGATCCTGACTGTTCGTACGGAGGAATTGTGAGACATCGCGTCACCGCTGCGGCGCTCGCGGCCCTGACCGCCGCAGCCGGCCTGACCGTCGCGGGCCAGACCGCCGCGCAGGCCGCACCGGCCGGCCGCAGCTTCCACGTCGACTGCGCCGCGGACCCGGCCGGCGCCACCGGCAGCAAGCGGCACCCCTGGACCTCGCTCGCCGAGGCCAACGCGCACGCCTACGGCCCCGGCGACCGGCTCCTGTTCAAGCGCGGCGCCACCTGCACCGGCACCCTCGCCCCCACGGGCACCGGCTCCGCCCGCGCCCCGTTCACCATCGCCGACTACGGCAGCGGCCCGGCCCGCGCCCGGCTCGACGGCGCGGGCGCCCACGACGTGGTCCTGCTCTCCAACACGCAGTACGTGCACCTCAAGGCCCTGGAGATCACCAACGCCGACAACCCCGGCAGCGAGCGCAACGGCGTCCGCCTCCGCCTGACCGACTACGGCGTCGCCCGCGGCTTCGACATCTCCGGCCTCTACATCCACGACGTGCGCGGCGGCGACTACAAGACGGTGTCCGGCTCCAGCGCGATCCACATCGCGGTCGAGGGCAGGGCGAAGGCCAGCTGGTACGACGGCCTGGACATCGGCAACAACCGCATCGAGGAAGTCGACCGCGAGGGCATCTACTTCAAGTCGACCTTCTCCAAGCGCGATCTGGTCGGCCAGCAGCAGGACCCGAACGTCTACCCGGGGGAGTGGACGCCCAGCACCGGCGTCCGCATCCACCACAACACGCTGAAGTCCCTGGCCGGTGACGGGATGAAGCTCGACACCACCAGCGGCGCCCGGGTCGACCACAACCGGGTCGACGGCTTCCAGCTCCGCTCGCCCTCCGCCAACGCGGGCATCTGGACCTTCAACACCGACGACACGACCGTCGAGTACAACGAGGTCTCCGGCGGCGGCAACACCCACGACGGAATGTCCTTCGACGCCGACGGCGCCTCCCAGAACACCGTCTTCCAGTACAACTACAGCCACGACAACAAGGGCGGCTTCCTGCTGATCTGCCCGTACAGCGGCGCCAAGACCATCGGCACGGTCGCCCGGTACAACGTCAGCCGCGACGACGGCGCCCGCCTCGTCCAGAACTGCTGGGGCCCGATCCTGGGCACCGAGATCTACAACAACACCTTCCACAACAAGGAGCAGATCCCCGGCCACCTCGTCCAGGACGACGCCGGCAGCCCCGCCACCACCCAGCACGAACTGGCCATCCGCAACAACGTCTTCGTGAGCGAGGGCACCGGCGGCTACGCCTTCAAGAACCCGACCCCCGGGCTCTCCTTCGACCACAACGCCTTCTACGGCATCGACATGACCCGCCCGAACCCCGGCGGCATCACGGCGGACCCGAAGCTCCGGGCCGACTTCCGGCTCGGCGCCGGCTCGCCCGCCCTCGCCGCCGGAGCCGTCATCGACAACAACGGCGGCAAGGACTACTTCGGGAACCGGCTCAGGCCCGGCGCCCCCAACATCGGTGCCTACGCGGGCCGCGGGGTGCGGTAACCGACCGCTCACTGAGGACCGTACTTGCGGCCTGTCTTGGAGGTCATCCCTCCGAGCAGGCCGCGCGGCGTCACCTTCACGACCCCCATCAGCGCCTTGTACCGGGGATCCGGGACCGAGACCGACTTGCCGCGCGCCAGGTCCGCCAGGGCCGTCGCCACCAGCTTGTCCGCGTCGAGCCACATCCAGCCCGGGATGTTGCCGGTCCCCATCCCGGCCCGCTGGTGGAACTCCGTCCGTACGAACCCGGGGCACAGCGCCATCAGCCGGACACCCGTACCGGCCATGTCCTTCGCCGCGCCCTGGGTGAACTGCACGACCCACGCCTTGGACGCGCCGTACGTCCCGCGCGGCACGAACGCGGCCACCGAGGCCACGTTGACCACACCGCCCCGGCCGCGCTCCCGCATCCCGGACGCCGCCGCCGAGGTCAGCCGCAGCACCGCCTCGCAGTGCACCTTCAGCATCTTCAGCTCATCGGCCATGGGCACGTCCAGATAGTGGCCCTTGTTGCCGAACCCGGCATTGTTGATCAGCAGGTCCACCGGGTGCCGACGGTCCGTCAACCGGTCCTCGACCGAGGCGATCCCCTCGTCCTCGGACAGATCGGCTCTCAGCACCTCGGCCTCGATGCCGTGCCGGTCGTGCAGCTCCGTCGCCTGCTCGCGCAGCCGCTCGGCGTCGCGCGCCACCAGCACCAGGTTGTGCCCGTCCGCCGCGAGCCGCCGCGCGAAGGCGGCACCGATCCCCGCGGTCGCGCCCGTAATCAGTGCAGTCGTCATACGCGGCACGTTAGCGCCTGTCCGGCACGCGGTGATCAGCCGTCCGCCGCCGGTTTTCCGGCGTACTTCAGGGCGGCCCGCAGCGCCTCGGGATGCAGCGCGTCCCCGGCCGCGAGGAGCCCCGGCAGCAGGTCCCGCCGCGTGGTGGTGGCCAGGAACTCCATCCGCACGGTGACGTCGTGGTCCGGGCGGTACACGATCCCGACCGGGTCCCCCGCCTTGATCTCGCCCGGCTCGATCACCCGCAGATAGGCGCCCGGAGCCGCCGCACGGGTGAACCTCCTGACCCAGCGCTCCTCGCCGACATGACCGGCGAACGTACGGCACGGAATCCGGCCCGACGTCACCTCCAGCACCAGATCGGCGCCGATCCGCCAGTGTTCACCGATCCTCGCACCGCTCACATCGACCCCATGGGTCGTCAGGTTCTCGCCGAACGTGCCATTGGCCAGCGGCCGGCCGAGCTCCCTTTCCCACGTGTCGAGCTCCTCGCGGGCGAAGGCGTACACCGCCTGGTCGGAGCCGCCGTGATGGCGCAGGTCGCACACCGAGTCCCCGGCCAGGCCGCTGCCGCCGACGCCCTTGGGCCCGGGGTCGGTGACATGTACCGGACCCTCGGCAGGCCGCTTGTCGATGCCGGTCACGCCGGCGGGGGCGTCGGTGTAGGGGACGGCCTTCGGGCGCCCCGTGTTCACGGTGAGCAGCCGCATCGGCCCGGTCGGTTCCATGGACGTCATACCGAGAACGCTAACCACTCCACCCTCAAAGATGTGCGGCAATAATGCGCAAGCGACCCAAGAGTCGCTTATGGTTGAAGGGTGATCGAAGCCCGTCATCTCCGTGTCCTGCGCGCCGTGGCCGCCACCGGCTCGTTCTCCGCCGCCGCCCGCGAACTGGGCTGCACCCAGCCCGCGGTCAGCCAGCAGATGAAGGCCCTGGAGGCCTCGGCGGGCACCACGCTGCTGATCCGCACCGGACGCGAAATGCGGCTCACCCAGGCCGGTGAGGCCCTGGTCCGCCACGCCTCCGGCATCCTCGCCGGTCTGACCGCCGCCGAGGAGGAGGTCGCCGCCATCGCCGGGCTGCGGGCCGGCCGGGTCCGGCTCGTCTCGTTCCCCAGCGGCAGCTCCACCCTGGTCCCCGGCGCCCTCGCCGCACTGCGCGCGGCCCACCCCGGCACCCGGGTCTCGCTGGTGGAGGCCGAGCCGCCGCGCTCCGTCGAGATGCTGCGCGACGGCGACTGCGACATCGCGCTGGCGTTCCGTTACGGCACCTCCGGCACCGAATGGGACGACCTGGTGGTGCGCCCGCTGCTCACCGACCGGCTGATCGGCCTGGTCCCCGAGGGACACCGGCTGTCGCGCTCCGCCGCGGTGGACATCGCCGAGCTGGCCGGGGAGTCCTGGATCGCGGGCTGTCCGCGCTGCCGCCGCCAGCTCGTGGAGGTCTGCGAGGCGTCGGGCTTCACTCCCCGGATCGACTTCGCCACCGACGACTACCCGGCGGTGATCGGCCTGGTCGGCGCCGGGCTCGGGGTGGCCGTGCTGCCGGAGCTGGCGATCGAGTCGGTACGCCCCAAAGGGGCACGCACCGTGACGGTGGAGCCGGCCATCGAGCGTGAGATCGTCGCGCTGACCCTGCCGGACCTGGCCCAGGTCCCGGCGGTGGCGGCCACCCTGGACCGGCTGTCCCTGGCGGCCGCCCGCTGACGGCCTGCCTGTGGCCCGGCCCCCTGGCGCGGCCGGGTGTGTACCGCCCTCACTGCGGAAACGTTTCTCTTGTTGCTGTACGGGATGCCGGGATCAGCCGTGCCCGGACGGGGACGGCACGCCCGAGGGCGCCGCGGCCGCGATCAGCCGGCTGCGGGCCCGTCCCATGAGCTCCTCGCGCTCGTCCTCGGTCAGTCCGCCCCACACCCCGTAGGGCTCGCGCACCGCCAGGGCGTGAGCCGCGCACTCGGCGCGCACGGGGCATCGCATGCAGACCTCTTTCGCCGAGTTCTCGCGGGCGCTCCGGGCTGCCCCGCGCTCACCCTCCGGGTGGAAGAACAGTGAGCTGTCGACCCCTCGGCAGGCCGCCAGCAGTTGCCAGTCCCACAGATCGGCGTTGGGTCCGGGAAGGCGGGAGAAATCTGCCATTGCTTGTCCCCTCGAAACCATGCTGAGTCGGAAACGTCGTTGTTGTCCGTCATCGACCGTGCCCACGACCGTACATCTACGGTGTAAGTAGATGTAAATATGACTGATTGCGAATCTATCCACAGACACCAGCAAAAGGGAAGAAAACCCGCTAAATGGGGCATACCTTCATGTGAAGTTTCGGTTGACGATTGGATGATCCGAGTCGTTCTCCTCCGTGTGCACCCCCTCACGTAGAGTGCCGAACCCGGTTCCCCGACCCGTAACTCTTTCGAGTGACCGTCGTTGAGAGGGCGGAGGCGGTTGACGGAAAAAGCGATCGGGCAGGTGTCCGAGAGTGTCAACCGCACAGGTGACGACTTGTAACAGCCTGGAGGCTCAAGGTGACGCGCATCGGCTTCGGAGGACGGTCATGACATCCGTTCTCGTCTGCGACGACTCCCCGCTTGCCCGAGAAGCGCTTCGTCGTGCGGTCGCGACCGTGCCCGGCGTGGAGCGGGTGACGACGGCGGCCAACGGCGAGGAAGTCCTCCGCCGCTGGGGCGCCGACCGTTCGGATCTGATTCTGATGGACGTACGCATGCCCGGTCTCGGGGGTGTGGAGACGGTCCGGCGGCTGCTCTCCGCCGACCCCGGCGCCAGGATCATCATGCTGACCGTCGCCGAGGACCTGGACGGTGTCGCGCTCGCGGTCGCCGCCGGCGCCCGCGGCTATCTGCACAAGGACGCCTCCCGTGCGGAGCTGCGCGCCACCGTCACCCAGGCACTGGCCGATCCGACGTGGCGGCTCGCCCCGCGTCGGCTGCGGTCGGCCGAGATGGGTGCGGCGCCGACGCTCACCGCGCGTGAGATCCAGGTGCTCGAAGGAATGAGCCATGGCCGTTCGAACGCCGAGATCGGCCGTGAGCTGTTCCTCTCCGAGGACACGGTGAAGACGCACGCCAGGCGTCTGTTCAAGAAACTCGGAGCCTCGGACCGGGCGCACGCCGTCGCGCTCGGTTTCCGCTGGGGCCTGGTCCGCTGAGGGCCGGCCATGGCCGGCGGTCGATCGATTCCCCGTCCGCGCAGCGGCGGACGGGGCGATGTGACCGACATGCGCGGTACGGGCTCCGCCCCACCGGCGGAGCCCGTCGCGCCGACGGTATGTGACGCTTCCCGGCCGATGCCGCATCCTTGAGATGTGGAGTTCCTCGGGAACGATTCGGTCGAGCGGAAGGGGAGGGCGCAGGACATGACTTCCGGCGCACCCGCTCATAACGCTTCGGTGCACAACTACGGACGCGGCGGCACGGATGACGCGGCTCCGAGGCACCATGGTCCGATGCGCGACGACGAGACGACGGCGATCGGTGCCCTGGTGCACCGAGCCGTCGAGGGCGACGCGCAGGCCACCCATGATCTGCTGGCCCATGTCCACCCCCTCGCGCTGCGCTACTGCAGGTCCCGGCTGAGCCGGCTGCCGGGTGATGCCCGCCACTTCGTGGAGGACCTGGCGCAGGAGGTCTGTGTCGCGGTGCTGATGGCGCTGCCGCGCTACAAGGACACCGGCAGGCCCTTCGAAGCCTTCGTGTTCGCCATCGCGGGCCACAAGGTCGCCGATCTCCAGCGCGCCGCCATGCGGCACCCGGGATCGACGGCCGTGCCGTCCGACGAGATGCCCGAGCGGCCGGACGATTCGCTCGGGCCCGAGGAGCGTGCCCTGCTCAGCAGCGATGCCGCGTGGGCGAAGAAGCTCCTCGCCAACCTTCCGGAGAACCAGCGCGAACTGCTGGTCCTGCGGGTCGCCGTCGGGCTCACCGCCGAGGAGACCGGACAGTTGCTGGGCATGTCGCCCGGCGCCGTCCGGGTCGCCCAGCACCGGGCCCTGAGCAGGCTGCGGGCCCTCGCGGAGCAGTGAACGGACGGGGTCGCGGCCGCGAGCGGGGTTCCGTACGAAGCGCGAAGCTTCCGTGCGAAGCTACAGAACCTCTGGGTGATCTTGCTCGTGGAATGAGACACCCCCGGAGGCCGTTAGCATGGACATCCGCACCGATCAAGGCCATTTGGGGAAGGTGTCATGACTGCAAACGTCGACGGAGTGCCCGAGAAATTCGCGACGCTCGGGCTGACATACGACGACGTGCTGCTGCTGCCCGGCGCATCCGAGGTGCTGCCGAACGCGGTCGACACCTCGTCCCGTATCTCCCGCAACGTACGAGTGAACATCCCGCTGCTCTCCGCAGCGATGGACAAGGTGACCGAGTCCCGCATGGCCATCGCCATGGCGCGGCAGGGCGGCGTCGGTGTGCTGCACCGCAACCTGTCGATCGAGGACCAGGTAAACCAGGTCGACCTCGTGAAGCGCTCCGAGTCCGGCATGGTGACCGATCCGATCACCGTGCACCCGGACGCGACGCTGGCCGAGGCCGACGCGCTGTGTGCCAAGTTCCGCATCAGCGGCGTCCCGGTGACCGACCCGGCGGGCAAGCTGCTCGGCATCGTCACCAACCGCGACATGGCGTTCGAGTCCGACCGCAGCCGCCAGGTGCGCGAGGTCATGACGCCGATGCCGCTCGTGACCGGCAAGGTCGGCATCTCCGGCGTCGACGCCATGGAGCTGCTGCGCCGCCACAAGATCGAGAAGCTTCCGCTGGTCGACGACGCGGGCGTCCTCAAGGGCCTCATCACGGTCAAGGACTTCGTGAAGGCCGAGCAGTACCCGAACGCGGCGAAGGACGCCGAGGGCCGGCTCCTCGTCGGCGCGGCGGTCGGCGCGAGCCCCGAGGCGCTGGAGCGCGCGCAGGCGCTGGCCGGCGCGGGCGTGGACTTCCTCATCGTCGACACCTCGCACGGACACAACAGCAACGCGCTGAACTGGATGGCGAAGATCAAGTCCAGCGTCGGCGTCGACGTCATCGGCGGCAACGTCGCGACGCGTGACGGTGCGCAGGCCCTGATCGACGCCGGTGTCGACGGCGTGAAGGTCGGTGTGGGCCCCGGTTCCATCTGCACCACGCGCGTGGTCGCCGGCATCGGCGTCCCGCAGGTCACCGCGATCTACGAGGCCGCCCTCGCCGCCCGCGCGGCCGGTGTCCCGGTCATCGGGGACGGCGGTCTGCAGTACTCCGGCGACATCGGCAAGGCGCTCGCCGCCGGTGCCGACACGGTCATGCTGGGCAGCCTCCTGGCGGGCTGCGAGGAGTCTCCCGGTGAGCTCCTCTTCATCAACGGCAAGCAGTTCAAGTCGTACCGCGGCATGGGTTCCCTCGGGGCGATGCAGTCCCGCGGCCAGGGCCGCTCGTACTCCAAGGACCGCTACTTCCAGGCCGACGTGGCCTCGGACGACAAGCTCGTGCCCGAGGGCATCGAGGGCCAGGTGCCCTACCGAGGCCCGCTGGGCAACGTGCTGCACCAGCTCGTCGGCGGCCTCCGTCAGACGATGGGCTACGTGGGCGCCGCCTCCATCGACGAGATGGAGACCAAGGGCCGCTTCGTCCGCATCACGTCCGCGGGGCTCAAGGAGAGCCACCCGCACGACATCCAGATGACGGTCGAGGCACCGAACTACAGCCGCAGCAAGTAGCCGCCGACAGGGCCAGGGGCGGTCCCGGGACTCCCGGGGCCGCCCCTGGCGCATATGTCGGGGATACTGGAAGGCGCTGAAACGCAGAGGGAAAGGCCACACACGTGACTGAGATCGAGATCGGGCGCGGCAAGCGCGGCCGCCGGGCGTACGCATTCGACGACATCGCCGTCGTTCCGAGCCGCCGTACCCGTGACCCGAAGGAGGTCTCGATCGCCTGGCAGATCGACGCCTACCGTTTCGAGCTGCCGTTCCTGGCCGCTCCCATGGACTCCGTGGTCTCCCCGCAGCACGCCATCCGGATCGGCGAGCTCGGCGGCCTGGGCGTCCTCAACCTGGAAGGGCTGTGGACCCGGCACGCCGACCCGCAGCCGCTGCTCGACGAGATCGCCGAGATGCCCGTCGAGTCGGCGACCCGCCGCCTCCAGGAGATCTACGCCGCGCCGATCCAGGAGGAGCTGATCGGGCAGCGCATCAAGGAGGTGCGCGACTCCGGTGTCGTCACCGCCGCCGCGCTCTCCCCGCAGCGCACCGCGCAGTTCTCCAAGGCCGTCGTGGACGCGGGCGTGGACATCTTCGTCATCCGCGGTACGACGGTCTCCGCCGAGCACGTCTCGGGTGCGGCCGAGCCGCTCAACCTCAAGCAGTTCATCTACGAGCTGGACGTCCCGGTGATCGTCGGCGGCTGCGCCACGTACACCGCCGCCCTGCACCTGATGCGTACCGGCGCGGCCGGTGTCCTCGTCGGCTTCGGCGGCGGCGCCGCGCACACCACGCGCAACGTCTTCGGCATCCAGGTGCCGATGGCGACCGCGGTCGCCGATGTGGCCGGCGCCCGCCGTGACTACATGGACGAGTCCGGCGGCCGGTACGTGCACGTGATCGCGGACGGCGGCGTCGGCTGGTCCGGCGACCTGCCGAAGGCCATCGCCTGCGGTGCGGACGCCGTGATGATGGGCTCCCCGCTGGCCCGCGCGACGGACGCGCCGGGCCGCGGCCGGCACTGGGGCATGGAGGCCGTCCACGAGGACGTGCCGCGCGGCAAGCTGGTGGACCTGGGCTCGGTCGGCACCACCGAGGAGGTCCTGACCGGTCCTTCGCACACCCCCGACGGCTCGATGAACATCTTCGGCGCGCTGCGCCGGGCGATGGCGACGACGGGGTACAGCGACCTCAAGGAGTTCCAGCGCGTCGAGGTCACGGTGGCGGACTCACAGCACCGCCGCTGAGTGTTACGGACATGACGGGAGGGCCCGGACCGCGGTTGCGGTCCGGGCCCTCCCGTGTGTGCGGGGCGCTCGGCGACTATTCGCCGGCCTTCTTGGCGCCGGAGAACGCGGCGACCGCCGCGACGGCGAAGAAGAGGTACGAGATGAAGTCCGAGTCGGCCTTCCACGCCTCGTTCAGCAGGCTGAAGTGGTCGAAGAAGAGCTCGGAGACGGTGACCGGGAGCTCCTTGGCCGCGATCATCGCCTCGCCGAGCAGCTGGCCGAAGTAGACGGCGACCAGCGAGAGCACGGCGCTGACGACCGGCAGGACGGGGTTGCGGCCGCCGACCTTGCCCGCCGCGAAGCCGACGATGAAGCCGACACCCACGGCCGCGTAGCCGATCTCGTGCTTGGTGGCGCCGATGATGGCGCCGTAGATGGCCGCGGCGACGACGGCCGCGACGAAGCCGGCGGCCAGGCCGAGGCCGAGGTTGTTGCGTGCCGGGGCCGGCGGGGTGAACGGCGCGCCGCCGAACGGGGCGCCGGGCTGCTGGCCGGCGAAGGGGTTGCCGCTCGGGTCGCCGGGCTGCTGCTGGCCCGCGAAGGGGTTGCCGCCGGACTGGGCGTCGTAGGGCTGCTGCGGCTGGTTCGGCGGCGGCACGGGCTGGCTCATGGTGGTATTCCCCCTGGGACGGAAGCGCACGATTGTGCGAGAAGTGACGCCGCAGGCTAGCAGCAGCCTGTGACATCTCCTACCGAAATCCCGGGCGAGAGGTGCTACAGCCGGTGGGCGGCCCCCGCCGGGGTCGCGCCCCGGGTGTCCAGGAGGAGCTGGGCCTTCACGGCGAGGCCCTGGAGGTCGTACGTCCGGTGGTGCTGGAGCAGCACCGTGAGGTCGGCGCTGGACGCCGCCTCGTACAGCGAGTCGGCGCGCGGGACCGGGAGCTCGCGCACCCGCCAGTCCAGGACGTGCGGGTCGTGGTAGCCGATCTGGGCGCCCATGTCCATCAGCCGGGTGGCGATCTCCCGGGCGGGGGAGCCCTCCTGGTCGGCGAGGTCGGGCTTGTAGGTGACCCCGAGCAGCAGCACCCGGGCGCCGCGGACGGACTTGCCGTGCTCGTTCAGCAGGGTGGCGCAGCGCTGGATCACGTACTGCGGCATCCGGTCGTTGATCTCCTGGGCGAGTGAGACCATCCGCAGGGGGTGGCCGGGGGTGCGGCTGTTGTACGGGAGGTAGCCCGGGTCGACGGGGGCGCCGTGGCCGCCGACGCCTGGGCCGGGGCGGAACGGCTGGAAGCCGAAGGGCTTGGTCTCGGCGCACCGGATGACGTCCCACAGGTCGACGCCGAGGTCGTGGCAGAGCACCGCCATCTCGTTGACCAGGGCGATGTTGACGTGCCGGAAGTTGGTCTCCAGGACCTTGGTCATCTCGGCCTCGCGCGGCCCGCGGGCCCGGACGACCTTGTCGGTGAGACGGCCGTAGAAGGCGGCGGCGGACTCGGTGCAGGCGGGGGTGAGGCCGCCGATGACCTTGGGGGTGTTGGAGTGGACGTGGGTCCGGTTGCCGGGGTCGAGGCGGCTGGGGGAGCAGGCCAGGTGGAAGTCGCGGCCGGCGCGCAGCCCGGAGCCCTCTTCGAGCAGCGGCAGCAGGTAGTTCTCGGTGGTGCCGGGCGGCACGGCCGATTCCAGCAGCACGGTGGTGTGCGGGCGCAGCCGGGCGGCGAGCGCGCGGGCCGCGTCGCCGACGGCGGTGAGGTCGATGGTGCGGTCGGCGCCGAGGGGCGTGGGCGCGCAGATCACCGCGGTACGGACCCGGCCCAGCTCGGCCGGGTTGGTGGTGGGCCGGAAGCCCCCCGAGAGCATCCGGCGGATCTCCGAGGCGGTGAGCGATCCCTCGACGGGGGTGCGGCCCGCCGAGAGCTCCGTGCAGGCGCGTGGGTCGGTGTCGTAGCCGACGGTCTGCACGCCCGCGGCCACGGCGGCCTGGGCGAGGGGCAGGCCGAGGTGGCCGAGTCCGATGACTGCGAGGTCTGCGGGCATGTGGATGGGCCGTCCTTCCCGGTCGGACTATGACCATGAGGGCAGAAAGCGCAACCGCTGTGGACAGCGCAATGTCACACTAGGCTTAAATATGACCTATATGTCGCATTGTGGGCCTCCTGTCGTCCTGGTGTTGTCCACAGGCGGTGGCCGAAGTCGTGGACGCCGGACAGAATCGAGAGGTGGGCACGGGCCGCCCCGCCCGCCGGGCCGGGTCGCTTCCCGTGCCGGACCACCCCGATCTACCCGGGAGGCAGCAGTGAGGACAGCGACACTGGGACCTGCGGAGCGCGCCGAGGCGCTGGCCGCGATGGCCGAGCGCGAACTGGACGTGCTGGTCGTGGGAGCGGGCGTGGTCGGCGCCGGTACGGCGTTGGACGCGGCGACGAGAGGACTCTCGACCGGCCTGGTCGAGGCCCGCGACTGGGCGTCCGGCACATCGAGCAGGTCGAGCAAGCTGATCCACGGCGGGCTGCGGTATCTGGAGATGCTCGACTTCGCGCTCGTCCGCGAGGCGCTGAAGGAACGCGGGCTGCTCCTGGAGCGGCTGGCCCCGCATCTGGTGAAGCCGGTGCCGTTCCTCTACCCGTTGCAGCACAAGGGCTGGGAGCGGCTCTACGCCGGTTCGGGCGTGGCGCTCTACGACGCGATGTCGGTGTCCTCGGGCCACGGCCGAGGCCTGCCCGTGCACCGCCATCTCTCCCGCCGCCGGGCCCTGCGCGTCGCCCCGGCGCTGCGGAAGGACGCCCTGGTCGGGGCGTTGCAGTACTACGACGCGCAGATGGACGACGCCCGCTATGTGGCGACCCTGGTGCGCACCGCCGCCGGTTACGGGGCACATGTGGCCAACCGAGCGCGGGTGATCGGCTTCCTCCGGGAGGGCGAGCGGGTCGTCGGCGCCCGGGTGGAGGACGTCGAGGCGGGCGGCGAGTACGAGGTCAGGGCCAAGCAGGTGGTCAACGCGACCGGGGTCTGGACGGACGACACCCAGTCGCTGATCGGGGAGCGCGGACAGTTCCACGTCCGGGCGTCCAAGGGCATTCACCTGGTCGTCCCCAAGGACCGCATCCACTCCTCGACCGGCCTGATCCTGCGGACCGAGAAGTCCGTCCTCTTCGTCATCCCGTGGGGACGGCACTGGATCATCGGGACCACGGACACCGACTGGGACCTGGACAAGGCGCACCCGGCGGCGTCCAGCGCCGACATCGACTACCTGCTCGAACACGTCAATTCGGTGCTGGCCACGCCACTGAGCCGGGACGACGTCCAGGGCGTCTACGCCGGGCTGCGCCCGCTGCTGGCCGGCGAGTCCGACGCGACCAGCAAGCTCTCGCGCGAGCACACGGTGGCGCACCCGCTGCCGGGCCTCGTGGTCGTGGCGGGCGGCAAGTACACGACGTACCGGGTGATGGCCAAGGACGCCGTGGACGAGGCGGTGCACGGCCTCGACCAGCGGGTGGCGGCCTGCGTCACCGAGGAGATCCCGCTGCTGGGCGCGGAGGGCTACCCGGCGATGTGGAACGCCAGGGCGAGGATCGCGGCGAGATCCGGGCTCCATGTCGCCCGGGTGGAGCATTTGCTCAACCGGTACGGCTCGGCGGCCGAGCAGCTGCTCGAACTGATCCTCGTCGATCCGGTGCTGGGCGAGCCGCTGCCCTCGGCGGACGACTACCTGAAGGCCGAGATCGTCTACGCCGCCTCGCACGAGGGGGCCCGCCACCTCGACGACGTACTGACCCGCCGGACCCGGATCTCCATCGAGACCTTCGACCGGGGCACGCGCAGTGCCCGGCTCTGCGCGGAGCTGATGGCGCCGGTACTGGGCTGGGACGAGGGCCAGATCGACCGGGAGGTCGAGCACTACGAGAAGCGGGTGCAGGCGGAGCGGGAGTCGCAGCGCCAGCCGGACGACCTCACGGCGGACGCGGCGCGGCTCGGCGCTCCGGACATCGTGCCGATCTAGGGGCTGTTCCCGGGCGCCGCGGGGCAGAACTCCGCTTCGAGCAGTGCGGCTTCGAGGGTGTCCGCGTCGGCCAGGGTGTCCGTGTCGATGCGGTACGTCAGGGTGTGCAGGCCGTCGCGGGTGGCGGCGGTACGGACGTAACTGCCCGCGATGTGGCCGTTGTGCCCCCAGACGGTGGTGCCGCAGGAGAGCTTCTGCGGATAGATGCCCAGGCCGTAGACGCCGTGTGTGGCTTCGGTGTTCAGCAGGACCCTCAGCTGGGCGGGCGCGAGGAGACGGCCGCCCAGCAGGGCCGCGTAGAAGCGGTTCAGATCGTCGAGCGTGGAGATCAGCTCGCCGGCCGGGCCCGCCGTGCGGGGGTCCAGCGCGGTGACGTCGCGCAGGGTGCCGTCGGCCGGATCGCGAGTGTAGGCACGGCCGTGCGGGGCGGGCAGGGAGGTCCGGGAGCCAGGGAGGGAGGTGCCCTTGAGGTGGAGGGGGGTGATGAGGCGGTTGCGGATCTCGGTGGCGTAGCCGCGTCCGGTGACCCGTTGAACGACGAGTCCGAGTAGGGCGTAATTGGTGTTGGAGTAGGCGTAGCGGCCGGGGGCGTTCGTCGGGCGGTGGGCCAGGGCGACGCGGACCGCCGCGACGGGGGAGAGAGGGTGGGCGGATGGATCGCCGGTGTAGTCGTAGAGGCCGCTGGTGTGGCCGAGCAGGGTGCGCAGGGTGATGCGGCGGCCGTCATTGCCGTTGCCCCGCACCAGCCCCGGCAGCAGTCGCTCGACCGTGTCCGTCAGGTGCAGCCTTCGTTCCCGGGCGAGTTGGAGCACGACCGTGGCGACGAAGGTCTTGGTGATGCTGCCCGCCCGGAACCGGTCCGCCCGTCGGATTCCGGGACCTGTCGAGCGGTAGGTGTCGTACGGTGCGGTGTCGGAGCGGTGCGCCAGCAGCGCCGCCGTGGGCGCACGGCCTTCGGCGACGAGCCGGGGGAGGTAGGTGGCCGCGGGGGTGAGGTGTGGTTCGCTGGGCAGGGGCACTGTCGCCAGGCCGAGCAGCGCCAGCAGCAGCGGGGCGGCGAACAGCGCCCTGAGTATCGGCATGGCGGGGATTCCCTTCCTCGGGGCACATCATGGCGGGCCTGCGGACCCGGCACCATGACCGGCGCCGGGGTGAGGGACAATGAACGCTCTGCCAGGGCGGGTTGATCGCAGAGGGGACGCATGTCGGAGGCGGAGCAGGCACGGGAGCCCCAACGGGACAAGGACGGACGTCTCCTTGCGGGGCGGTACCGGCTCGGGGAGGTGCTTGGCCGGGGCGGTATGGGCACGGTCTGGCGTGCCGTCGACGAGACGCTGGGCCGCACGGTCGCGGTCAAGGAACTGCGGTTCCCCACGGCCATCGACGAGGACGAGAAGCGCCGGCTCATCACGCGCACGCTGCGCGAGGCGAAGGCGATCGCCAGGATCCGCAACAACGGCGCGGTGACGGTCTACGACGTGGTCGACGAGGACGACCGGCCGTGGATCGTGATGGAGCTCATCGAGGGCAAGTCCCTCGCCGAAGCGGTGCGCGAGGACGGCGTGCTGACGCCGAGGCGGGCCGCCGAGGTCGGCCTCGCCATCCTCGACGTGCTGCGCTCGGCGCACCGCGAGGGAATCCTGCACCGCGATGTGAAGCCGTCCAACGTGCTGATCGCCGAGGACGGCCGGGTCGTGCTCACCGACTTCGGCATCGCCCAGGTCGAGGGTGACCCCTCGGTCACCTCCACGGGCATGCTCGTCGGCGCCCCCTCGTACATCTCGCCCGAGCGCGCCCGCGGCCACAAGCCGGGGCCGCCCGCCGACCTCTGGTCGCTGGGCGGACTGCTGTACGCCAGCACCGAGGGCTCCCCGCCGTACGACAAGGGCTCGGCCATCGCCACCCTGACCGCGGTGATGACCGAGCCGCTCGACCCGCCGAAGAACGCCGGTCCGCTGGAGGAGGTCATATACGGCCTGCTCGCCAAGGACCCCGAGCAGCGGCTCGACGAAGCGGGCGCCCGCGCCCTGCTCAACGATGTGATCCACGCCCCCGAGAAGCCGGACCCGGTGGTCGTGCCGCCCGCCGACGCCACCCAGGTCATGGCACTGCCCGGGAAGGTCGACGAACCCCGCGCCAAGGCGACGCCCAAGCCCGCGGAACAGGGCGAGGGCACCCGGGACCGGTTGCGCGGCGCGCTGCGCTCGGTGCGGAACGCGAAGGCGGCACCGGCCGCCGCCGCGGCGGCGACCACCACGCCGCCCCCGCCCCCGGCACCCCCGTCGGCCGCCCCCTCGGCGGCCGGAACGGGCACCCCCGCCAAGCCGGCCAAGCCTGCGGCCACCGCTGCCACGGCCTCCGCCGCCGTGCCGCCGCCGCGCCCGGCCACGTCCCCGGCCGCCCCGCCCCGGGCATCCATCACGGACGTGGTGCCGCGCCGCACCCTGGCGATCATCGCGGCCGTGATCGTGCTCGCCGTCCTCGGCACGGTCCTCGCCCTCACGCTCGGCGGAGGAGACGAGGACGACGCGGACAAGGGCGGCGGCAAGGGCGACAAGTCCACCTCGGCCGGGGCCTCGACGGCGACCGGCGGCTCCGCGGACACCGACAGCGGCAGCGGCAGCGGCAAGGGCAAGGACCAGAACGACAATCAGGGCCAGGGCCAGGGCCAGGACGAGGGCCAGGGCAAGGGCAAGGGCAAGACCGACAAGGAGTCGGGCGGTTCGAAGGGCGACAAGCCGGAGGACGCGCTGCCCGCCGGATTCAAACTGGTCACGAACAAGGAGTTCCACTTCTCGATGGCCATGCCCGAGAACTTCCGCTTCGACCAGAAGGCGGTCAGCAACTCCGGCGCCATCCACAACGTCAGCGGGGGCTTCCCCCGTATCCAGGTCGACTACACCGATTCGCCCGGTGGCGACGCGGCCGCGGCCTGGAACGCGGCGAAGGCCGCCGTGGCGGCCAGCAGCAACGGCTACCACCACCTCGGCATCAACAAGGTTCAGTACAAGGGCTACCCGACCGTCGCCGACTGGCAGTTCGAGCGCACCCAGCACGGCCAGCGGGTCCGGGTGATCAACCGCGGCTTCAAGGTGGACGGCAGCCACGGCTACGCGATCATGATCAGCTGCAAGACCGATGAATGGGACAGCGCGGAGTGCCGGACGATGCGCAAGGTCGCGTTCGACACGTTCAAGCCCATCGACTGAACGTTCCGGCGCGCCACCCGTTCCATGGGCGGAAAGGGCCGGGATGCGCCGACCCGGCCGCGTGGCCGGCGCTTGCCACGTATCGTGAGAGCCTGAAGACCGTACGCAGCCGGAACGGTGGGTCAATTGCACGGTAAGTGACCGCAATTGACGGATCGGTGCGGTCTTTCATGGCCGGGGGGACAGCGCGCTCTGGGGAGGCGTCGTGGACGACTATGCGGGTCGGGTACTTGCCGACCGCTACCGCCTTCCGCTGCCTCCGGACGATGCGTACGAAACGGTCGAGACCCGGGCGTTCGATACCTATAGCGGACAGGAAGTCCTGGTCCGGCAGGTGCCGTTGCCCGAGGTGGTGGACGCCGAGGTGCTCGACGCCGAGGATCCGGTCCCGGCGGCCCGGCGGGCCACCGGACGGGCCCTGCGGATGCCCGCCGACCCGGTGGTCCGGCGCGCCGTGGAAGCGGCGCAGGCGGCGGCCCAGGTGCCCGACCACCCCAGACTCGACCAGGTCTTCGACGTGTTCGCCGAGGCGGGATCGCTCTGGATCGTGAGCGAACTCGTCGAGGCCCGCCCGCTCGCCTCCCTGCTGGCGGAACGCCCGCTCAACCCTTTCCGGGCCGCCGAGATCGGCTCCGACGTGCTGGCCGCGCTGCGAGTGCTGCACGCCCACGGCTGGACCCACCGCAACATCACCGTCCGCACGGTGCTGATCTGTGACGACGGCCGCGTCGTGCTGACCGGCCTGGCGGCCGGGGCGGCGGAGGAGGCGCTCTGCGGCTACGTGACGACACCGCGGCTCGACGAGGACGCGGACGAGGACGGATACGAGAGCCAGGGCGGGTACGAGAGCCGAGGCGGGTACGAGAGCGAGCGCGACCACGGGTACGAGGGCGGCGGGTACGAGGCCGGGTTCGGCCGCCCGGCGCTCGGTACGGGCTCTGCGGGCGTGTTCGCGCCGCCCCCGCCGGCCATGCCGCCCCTGCCCGCCCCTCCGGCCGAGGTACCGGCCTCACGCGGCCCGGCGGCGATCGAGACGGGCCGGCCGGTCGGCGCCCCGCACACCGCTGACGACGACGCCTCGCACGACGACGCCTCGCACGGCGACGATCCGTACGGGGACAGTGATCCGTACGACGAGAGCGACCCGTACGGGGACAGCGACCCGAACGCGGGCAGCGACCGGTACGGGGACAGCGACCTGTACGACGTGGGGAACCACGCCGACGGCGTCCCGCTCGGCGGCACGGGAGAATCCGCGCAGCTGCGGGCCGAGCGCGCCGGAGCCGTCGTCGCCTACCGCGAGGGCGCCCGCGCCGCCGACCGCGTCAGCGAGGACCGGCGGCGCGCCGAGGCGGGCGATGCGGAGGACACCGGAACCCTGCCGGTCCAGCGCTCCGCACGGCCGGAAGACACGGATCTGTCGGGCCCGTCGGGCCTGGCCGACCCTCCAGCCCTGACCGATCCCTCCGGCCTGGCCGATCCCTCCGGCCTGGCCGACCCCTCGGACCTGACCGACCCCTTCGGCCTCGCCGACCCGTCCGACCCGGACCACAGCCGTTCGCGGGCCGCCGCCCCCTGGAGCCGGGCCGCCGACGACCCGTACACCAAGGACCGGTACGCCGACGACCTGTACGCACCCGGTCCCCGCAACGGCGACGAGGGTGACGGCGACGAAGGCGACAGCGACGACGAGGACGGCTACCCGCCCCCGCGGCGGCTGCATCTCACCGGATTCTGGAGCGACGGCCCCGGTTCCGGTCGCCCCGTTCCCGCCGGGGGCTCCGGCGAGGACGCCCTGCGCGCCGACGCCCGGCGCCACGACGACTCCCCGGCACTGCCCGCGCACCGGACGGCCCCGCCGCAACAGCCGGGCCGCTGGGACGGGGTGGCCGGGAGCGGCCGTACGGACTCCGTCTACCGGGGCCCCGCCACCCCGCTGGCCGCCGAGCGCGCCCGGCAGGCCCGGATTGCCGTGGTCGGCGCGGTCACCGAGCGCTGGGCGCCCGAGCAGGCCGGCCCCGTGCACGAGAACTGGCGGCTGGCGCCGCCGATCGGGCCCGCCACCGACCTCTGGGCGCTGGGCGCGCTGCTCTACCGCGCCGTCCAGGGCCACGCCCCCTATCCCGAGGAGAACGCGGCCGAGCTCGTCCAGATGGTGTGCGGGGAGCCGCCCGCCTTCGCCGAGGAGTGCGGTCCGCTGCGCCCCGTCGTCGAGTCCCTGCTGCGTCAGGACCCCACCGAGCGGCCGGACTTCGAGGAGCTGAGCGGCTGGCTGCGCTCCCTGGTGCGCTCGGCGCCCGAGCCCGAGGCCGGTCTGGACGTCGTACCCCTGCCGTCCGCCGACACCGCCCGGCTCCCCATCGTGCGCCGCCGCGGCGAGCTGGTCCGCAGGCGCCGCGGTCGCAACGCGACCCACGGCCGCCACCGCCACACCAAGAACAAGCCCGGCCGTCAGGACAGGTCCGGCCGTCAGGACAGGCCCGACCCCCGAAACGCCCCCGACCGGCAGGACGGATTCGACCGGCAGGACGGATTCGGCCGGCCGGGCGGGCTTGACAGGCCGGGCGGGCTCGACAGGCCGGACAGGTTCGACCGGCCCAAGGCGGAGCGGGCCCCCAGGCCGCCGCGTGAGCCCAAGGCCCCCAGGCCGCCGCGTGAGCCCAAGGGCCCCAAGGCGCTGCGCACCCCGCCCCGCCCCCAGGATGGCGAGGGGCGGGCGCCGCGGCGGCTCGGGCGGCTGCTCCTGGTGCTGATCCTGCTGGCCCTCGCCGCGGCCGTCGCGTACGCCGTGATGTTCATGCCCGGGTCGGACGACGAACCGGGCGGCGGCTCCACCGGCCCCGGGTCCTCGGTATCCGGCTCGCCGGATCCCGGCACGGGCGAGTCCGGCGGCCAGGATTCCTCCGGATCGCCCACCGCCCAGCAGCCGCAGACCAGCCGCTCCGCCGTCGCGCTCGCCCCCGGCTACACCCTGCGCAAGGACAAGGAGGGCTTCGAGGTCGGTGTGGCCAAGGGCTGGCAGCGCAGCCCCGCCAACACGGACCGTCAGATCCACTACGGCAGCGACGGCTTCAGCCTGCTGATCGTCCCGGGCCGCGACACCGTCAAGGCCAACGGCGACGACCCGCTGACGTACCAGGCCGACAAGGAACTGGAGTTGCGGCCGTTCCGCGATTCCAGCTGGTCGGGGTCGAGCGGGCTGCGCCGGATCGACGTCGGACGACAGGCCATGGCGGAGGGGCAGTTCACCTGGCAGGACGCGTCGGGACGCGAGGTGTACGCCCGCAACCTGGTGATGATCGTCGAGGGCCGCTACCACGTCATCCAGGTCATCGGCCCGGAGAACCGGCGCGACAAGGTATCGGACATCTACGAACAAGCCATCGCTTCCTATCGCGTGACGTCCTGAACCCTCTCCGTGCAACTCCCGGGCGAAGCCGGAGCGACAAGCATCACAGTGCGGTCTCGTGAGCGGTGCGAGGTTCCGTGGCCGTGCATCCGCTCCGTAATCTGGCACCTGAGGAACGGGGCGGGGATTACGTGGATCGATCACAGAGCACGGACGCGGGACTGTTGCTGGCCGGAAGGTACCGGCTGGGCGAGGTCCTCGGGCGCGGCGGCATGGGCAAGGTCTGGCGAGCCCACGACGAGGTGCTGCACCGCACGGTCGCGGTCAAGGAGTTGACCGCCGGTCTGTACGTTGCGGAGGCCGACCGGATCGTGCTGCACGCACGCACGCAGAAGGAGGCCCGCGCGGCCGCCCGGATCACCCACCCGGGCGTGGTGACCGTGCACGACGTGATCGAGTACGACAACCGGCCCTGGATCGTCATGCAGTACGTCGACGGCCCGTCCCTCGCCGACGCCGCCAAGGAGTCCGGCGAGATCGATCCGCGCGAGGCCGCCAGGATCGGCCTGCACGTACTGAGCGCTCTGCGCGCCGCACACGGGGCGGGGGTCCTGCACCGTGACGTGAAGCCCGGCAACGTGCTCCTCGCCAAGGACGGCCAGGTGCTGCTCACCGACTTCGGGATCGCCGCCATCGAGGGCGACTCGACCATCACCCGAACCGGTGAACTGGTCGGCTCCATCGACTACCTGGCACCCGAGCGGGTGCGCGGCAGCGACCCGGGACCGGCCTCCGACCTGTGGTCGCTCGGCGCGACGCTCTACACCGCGGTCGAGGGCCGCTCGCCGTTCCGCCGTACGTCCCCGATCTCCACCATGCAGGCCGTCGTCGCCGATGAGCCCCCGCCGCCCGGACGGGCGGGCCCGCTGGCCCCCGTGATCACCGCGCTGCTCCGCAAGGAGCCGGACGAGCGCCCGTCGGCCGCGGAGACGGAACGGATGCTGCTGGACGCCATGGAGGGCCGCGCGCCCGTGGCCGCCCAGGCGTTCGTGCCGACGCAGAGCGTTCCCGACGAGGTCCTGCGCTCGCTGGGCCCGGACGGCCCCGCCGGCCCCGCCGGGCCCGGAACCACCCAACTGCCCCACCCGGTGCCCCCCGCACCGGCGCCGGCACCCCGGCGCAGCCGCAGCCGCAGCCGCTGGCGCACCGCGGTCCTGGTCATCGCGGCCGCGGCGCTGGTCGGCGGCGGCGCGGGACTCGCCGCGATGAAGCTGGGGGACGAGTCGAAGAGCACCACCCGGGGCGGCGACAAGGGCAACCACGCGGGCGTCACCCCCGGGAAGCACCCCGCCGCCACCCCGCCCTCGACGGAGCCCGACAAGACCGACAAGACCGACAAGGCCGGCAAGGCCGGCAAGGCCGATGAGCCGGTCAAGGACGTGCCCGACGGCTGGAAGCGGGTGGACGACCCCGAGGGCTTCAGCCTGACCGTGCCCGAGGGCTGGGAGCGCCGGGCGGACGGCAACCAGATCGACTACACCCCGGACAACGGCGTGCACTACATCCGGATCAGCATCGACCCGGCGCCCGACTTCGAGAACCCGTACATGCACATGGTGACGAGCCTGGAGCCCCAGCTCGCCAAGCGGCTGCCCGGCTACGAGCGCAAGACCCTGCACTCCAACACGTACCGGGATCGGCCGGGTTCGCTGTGGGAGTTCACCTGGACCGAGACCAAGGACCACCCGGGCCCGCGCCACGCCATCGACCAGATGTACTTCGGCGAGGAGGGCGGTCCCGAGTACGCGCTGTACATGACGGGCCCGGCGGACGACTGGGACACGACCCGGGCGCAGTTCGACACGATGCTGCGCGGATGGCGTCCGCCGGGCAGCTCCGGCTGAGGCCCGCCGGACCGTTCCGTAAACGGCAGGGCTCCTGATCAGGGGCTTTGTTGCCAGTGATCGCTGGCTCGTTTGTGGGGACTGTGAAAACCCGTTACCCACGGGTACCCAAAGCGTGCGGCTGGACGTACTCTCGCCCTCATGACGGACTCGCAGGCCTCCACATCCACCTCCGCAGCCCCGGTCGGCACCAACCCGGTGGCCGCCGCCCCGGCGGGCGTACGCACCGCCGCCGATGTGGTGACCCCCGAGGTGGTCGCCCAGCTGACCCGGGGCGTGGCCGGCTCGGGCCGTACGGCCAACCACACCCCCTTCACCGGGGAGAAGCTGGCCGACCTGCCGGAGTCCACCCCCGAGGACGTGGCCGGCGCCTTCGAGCGGGCCCGTGCCGCCCAGCCCGCCTGGGCCGCGACCCCCGTCCGCGCCAGGGCCGCCGTACTGCTCCGCTTCCACGACCTGGTGCTCAGCCGCCAGGCCGAGGTGCTCGACCTCATCCAGCTGGAGACCGGCAAGGCCCGGCTGCACGCCCACGAGGAGGTGCAGGCCGTCGCCGTCGCGGCCCGCCACTACGGGCGCAAGGCCGGCGCGTACCTGAAGCCGAAGCGGCACACCGGGGTCGTACCGACCCTCACCAAGGTCACCGAGCTGCGCCAGCCGCGCGGTGTCATCGGCCAGATCGCGCCGTGGAACTACCCGTTCGAGCTGTCCGTCGGCGACGCGCTGCCCGCGTTCGTCTCCGGCAACGCCGTCGTGATGAAGCCCGACACGGAGACCGCGCTGACCGCGCTGTGGGCCCGTGACCTGCTGATCGAGGCCGGACTGCCCGCCGAGGTCTTCCAGGTCGTCCTCGGCGAGGGCCCCGTCGTCGGCCCCGAGGTCGTCAAGCACGCCGACTACGTCTCGTTCACCGGATCCACCCGCACCGGCCGCGAGGTCGCGCAGGGCGCGGCGGCCCGGCTCGTCGGCGTCTCTCTGGAGCTCGGCGGCAAGAACGCCATGCTGGTCCTGAAGGACGCCGACGTGGAGAAGGCCGCCGCGGGCGCCGTCCGCGCCTGCTTCTCCTCCGCCGGCCAGCTCTGCATCTCCATCGAGCGGCTGTACGTCCACGAGTCGGTCGCCGACGACTTCGTGGCCCGTTTCGCGGCCCGTACGAAGGCCATGCGGCTCGGCAACTCCCTCGCCTACGGCGCCGACATGGGCTCCTTGGTCGGCGTGCGCCAGCTGGAGACCGTCACCCGGCACGTCGCGGAGGCCGTCGAGAAGGGCGCCAAGCTCGTCGCGGGCGGCGTCGCCCGCCCCGACATCGGCCCGCTGTTCTACGAGCCGACCATCCTCGACGGCGTCGAGGCGCCGATGGCGGTGTGCGGCGAGGAGACCTTCGGCCCGGTCGTCTCCATCTACCGCTTCACCGACGAGGACGAGGTCGTCGCCCTCGCCAACGCCACCCCGTACGGCCTGAACTCCAGCGTCTGGACCAAGGACTCCAGGCGCGGCCACCAGGTCGCCGCCCGGCTGCGCACCGGCACGGTCAACATCAACGAGGGGTACGCCCCCGCGTACGGCAGCGTGCAGTCCCCGATGGGCGGCATGAAGGACTCCGGTCTCGGCCGCCGGCACGGCTCCGAGGGCATCCTCAAGTACACCGAGGCGCAGACCGTCGCCCAGCAGCGGCTGATCCCGCTCGCCCCGTCCTTCGGGATGGACGACGAGAAGTACGCGGCGTTCATGAGCGTCAGCCTCAAGGCGATGAAGGCGTTCCGCCTGCGCTGACACCGGGTACCGCGGCGCTTCCCGGTACCGCGGCACTTTCCGCCCGTTTCGCACCGAGGAGAGCCATGTCCCAGGACAGCCCTGCCCAGAATCGGCCCGTTGCCCCGGAAAGGACCGACGACGCCGCCCACGACTACGACGTGCTCGTCGTCGGTTCGGGCTTCGGCGGTGCGGTGTCGGCGCTGCGGCTGACCGAGAAGGGGTACCGCGTCGGGGTGCTGGAGGCGGGCCGCCGCTTCACCCGGTCCGAACTGCCCAGGAACTCCTGGGACCTGAAGAACTTCCTGTGGGCCCCGACGCTCGGTCTGTACGGCATCCAGCGCATCCACCTGCTGGGCAACGTCATGGTGCTGGCGGGCGCGGGCGTCGGCGGCGGTTCGCTGAACTACGCCAACACCCTGTACGAGCCGCTCGCGCCGTTCTTCGACGACCCGCAGTGGAAGGACATCACCGACTGGCGCGAGGAGCTCGGCCCGTACTACGACCAGGCCAAGCGGATGCTGGGGGTCCGGCTCAACCCGACCACGACCCCGTCGGACGTCCACCTGAAGGCGACCGCGCAGGCCATGGGCATCGGCGACACGTTCCACATGGCGCCGGTCGGCGTCTTCTTCGGGGACGGCGAGGACGGCGACGGCACGGCGAAGGCCCGGCCGGGCGGCGAGGTGCCCGACCCGTTCTTCGGCGGGGCCGGGCCCTCCCGCAAGGCCTGCACGGAGTGCGGCGAATGCATGACCGGCTGCCGCCACGGCGCGAAGAACACCCTCAACGAGAACTACCTCCACCTCGCTCAGCAGGCGGGCGCGGTCGTCCACCCGATGACCTCGGTCGTCGCGGTCACCGAGAACTCCCGGGGCGGCTACGCGGTCAAGACCCTCCCCACCGACAACCGGAAGAAGGGCAGGGGCCGCACCTTCACGGCCCGCGAGGTCGTCGTCGCCGCGGGCACGTACGGCACCCAGACCCTGCTGCACCGGATGAAGGACACCGGCCTCCTGCCCCGGATCTCGTCCCGGCTCGGCGAGCTGACCCGTACCAACTCCGAGGGTCTGGTCGGCTCGCAGACCAGCGACCGGCGCTACCGGAAGAAGCACGGGACCGCGCGGGCCGACTTCACCCGGGGCGTCGCCATCACCTCCTCGATCCACCCGGACGAGAACACCCACATCGAACCGGTCCGATACGGCAAGGGCTCCAACTCGATGGGCGCGCTGACCGTCCTCCAGGTGCCGTACGGCGCGCACCGGGTGCGCAGGTGGCTGCTCGAACTGGTCAAGCACCCCACGCTCGCGGCCCGGTCGCTCTCCAACCGCCGCTGGTCGGAACGGACCATCATCGGGCTGGTCATGCAGTCGCTCGACAACTCCCTGACGACGTACCGCAAGCCGGGCGGCTTGGGGAAGGGCCTGCTCACCGCCCGGCAGGGGCACGGCGCGCCCAACCCGAACCAGATCGAGGCGGCGACGCGCAGCGCCACACTGCTCGCCGAGGAGATCAACGGCTTCGCCGGTTCGAACGTGGGAGAGCTGATGGGCACCCCGCTCACCGCGCACTTCCTGGGCGGCTGCCCCATCGGCGCCACCGCCGACGACGGGGTGATCGACCCGTACCACCGGCTCTACGGACACCCCGGCATCTCGGTGGTCGACGGTTCGGCGGTCTCCGCGAACCTCGGCGTCAACCCGTCGCTCACCATCACCGCACAGGCCGAGCGCGCCATGTCGCTGTGGCCCAACAAGGGCGAGGCGGACCCGCGTCCGGCGCAGGGCGAGGCTTACGAGCGGCTGGCCGCGGTCGAGCCGCGGTCACCGGCCGTGCCGAAGGAGGCGTTCGGCGCGCTGAAGCTGCCGTTCCTCGGGCTGCCGGCCGTCCCGCCGAAGAAACCACAGGAGTCCTAGCCGGTCGGGACAGCAGAAAGGGGCTGCACCCCCCTCCGAGTGCAGCCCCTCCATGCTTACGGCGAGCCGGACGCGTCACGCGCCGGCAGCACCGTTCCTGCGGCGCCGCACGATGAACATCGCGCCCGCGCCGAGCACCACGGCCGCGCCGCCCGCGGTGGCGAACACCGGCAGCGCGGAGGACGAACCGGTCTCCGCGAGGCTGCCGGACACCTTGCCCGCCGGGTTGTCGGCCGGCTTCGCGGCCGGGACCGGGGCGCTGCCACCGGTCTGCGGCGTCGAGCCGCTGTCGCCGGACTTCACGATCTTGAACCTGTACGCGACGTCGCTGACGCCCATGCAGTCCTTGTCGCCCACGTACAGACCGGCACCGAGCGTGAAGCCGGCGCCGACGGGGGCGGTCGGCCGCACATTGACGCGCAGCGGGATGTCGACCTCGTAGCCCGCGGGGATCTCGTCGGACTGGCCGACGTAACCGACCGCGCGGCCGTCCTCGCTGAGCTCCACCCACGTGCCGGTCTCCGGGTCGAGGGCCTGGAGACTGACCTGCTTCGAGCGGAAGAGGTCGTTGCCCTCCTGGTCGGAGGAGGCGCCGGCGAAGTAGTCGATCTCCTTCACGGCGGACTTCGAGGAGTTGTAGACGTTCATCTTGAACTTGTGCCAGCCGCTGCCCCGGGCGATCCGTCCGGGCAGGCCGTTGACGGAGATGTCCAGGTCGGACTTGGCGCACTGCGCCGGTTCCTCCGGGTCCTCGGACTCCGACGGGGAGGCGGACGCGGACGCCGAGGCGCTCGCCGAGTCGCTGGGCGTCGCTCCGGGGGTCTCGTCCAGCGCCGGAGCGGAGCTTTCGGCGGTCCCGGGGGTCTCCGCCGGAGCGGGCTCGCCGGTCTCCCCGGCGGGGTCCTCGGCGGACCCGGACCCGGACCCGGACCCGGACCCGGACCCGGACCCGGACTCGGAGGCGGCCGGGGCCGGCTCGGTCTCCGGCGGTCCGGAGTCGCTCGGCGAGGGCGAGACGGTGGTCTCGGCGGCAGCGGTCCCGTCCGTCGTCACGGCGAACGCGGCGGGGGCGGCCAGGACCGCGGCAGGGGTGATGACTGCCGTGGCGGCGGCGAGCGCCAGGGTTCGGCGAAGCTTCATGGTGACCTCAGGAGTCCGGCGCACCGCGATGGGCGATACGGGTTTCGGGACGGGCCCGCCGCGCGCGCAGCACGAGCGGGGCCGGTGGTTCCGCATGGTTGACCCGTGGTCCGCCGCAATGGTTGTCCGGGCGCTCACAGAACATTTATGTGACGCCCCTCACGCGGAGAGCGGCCCGGAACAGGGAAAAGGCCCCGCGGACCGGGAGTCGGCCTGCGGGGCCCTCGTAACGTCTGCGCCGGGACACGGCCCGCGTCGCACGGGCCGCTTCGACCGGATTCCACCTGGACCCCGAACGGAAACGGCCGGCCCCGGGCGTCCCCGAAGCCGGCCGTTTCCTGGGGTGACCGGGCTGCTGTCCCCTGCCGACCGGTCACGCACGCCGGGGCGCGGTCCCACGGCGTACCTGCGGTACGCCACACGCACCAGCGGAGCCACGCGTGGTTTCTTGCCGGAGCCGCCCCTGGCTGGCGCGGACACCGGGACCAACGAAGCCGCGCCGGACCCGGTCACGCGCCGTACGGGTGAGAGTCGGCCCGAACTGGGATACGCCGGGGTACCCCCGGCCCCCGGGGTGTCACGCCCGGCCGCGGCACAGCTCCAGCAGCGTCATGGCGAGGGAGGTGCCGGGCCGGCCGAGCGCGTCCCGGTACGAGCCGAGGATCTCCATCTCGCGGGAGAGGCTGATCCGGCGGCCGCCGGAGGTGATCCGGGCCTCCTGGATGACCGCCGAGACGGCCATCCGCTCCTGGACGAGCCCGATGATCCGGTCGTCCAGGGTGTCGATCCGGGCCCGCGCGTCGTCGATCAGCGCGGCGGCCTCCTCCGTGTGCGCGCCGGTCTTCTCAGCGGCGGTCTTCTCGGCGGTGCTCTTCGCCGGGGCGGTCTTCGCGGGGGCGGTGCTGGTCATGGTGGTGACTCCTCGTGGGGTGTGGTCCCCGAGGCCGGCCGGTCCGTAACGCCAAGGCGCCCCGGGCCTTTCGGCCCGGGGCGCCTGGAACGTTGCTTGTCGGTGGGATCAAGCAGCACGACCACGGCAGCCGGCGGGCCGGGTGCCATAGGTAAAGACGTAGGTCGTGTGCTGAAGCATGGAACCAGTATGGCCCGGCCGCCGCGGGCGGACCAACACGGCGACCGGATGCTGAGACGCCGCATCCGCGGACGACGGCCTCCCCGCCGCCCATGCGGGCGGGACGACGACGGCCCCCGTGCCCCCGTACGGGCGGGACGACGACGGACTCCGCAACCCCGGTAGAATCGACAAAACAGACCCCCCTTCACCGCCGGAAGGCCGCCCGTGCCAGCAGCACCCCCCGCCGCCCCCGACACCGCCACCGACGTGGTCCTCGTTGTCGACTTCGGCGCGCAGTACGCCCAGCTCATCGCCCGACGCGTCCGTGAGGCCCGGGTATACAGCGAGATCGTCCCGTCCACCATGCCGGTGGCCGAGATGCTGGCCAAGAACCCCCGGGCGATCATCCTGTCCGGCGGCCCCTCCTCGGTCTACGCGGAGAGCGCGCCCACCCTCGACCGTGCGCTGTTCGAGGCCGGGGTCCCGGTCTTCGGCATGTGCTACGGCTTCCAGCTGATGGCCACCACGCTCGGCGGCACCGTCGACGACAACGGTGCCCGTGAGTACGGCCGTACCCCGCTCACCGTCTCCAAGACCGGCTCCACGCTCTTCGAGGGCACCCCCGCCGAGCAGTCGGTCTGGATGTCGCACGGCGACGCCTGCTCCGCCGCCCCCGAGGGCTTCACCGTCACCGCGTCCACCGACGTCGTACCGGTCGCCGCCTTCGAGAACGACGAGAAGAAGCTCTACGGCGTCCAGTACCACCCCGAGGTCCTGCACTCCACGCACGGCCAGCAGGTTCTGGAACACTTCCTCTACCGGGGTGCCGGCATCGAGCCGACCTGGACCACGACCAATGTGGTCGAGGAGCAGATCGCGCTGATCCGCGAGCAGGTCGGCACCAGGCGCGCCATCTGCGGTCTGTCCGGCGGGGTGGACTCGGCGGTCGCCGCGGCCCTCGTGCAGAAGGCCATCGGCTCCCAGCTGACCTGCGTGTACGTCGACCACGGTCTGATGCGCAAGGGCGAGAGCGAGCAGGTCGAGAAGGACTTCGTGGCCTCCACCGGAGTCCAGCTGAAGGTCGTCGACGCCGAGGAGCGCTTCCTGACCGCGCTGGCCGGGGTCTCCGACCCCGAGCAGAAGCGGAAGATCATCGGTCGCGAGTTCATCCGGGTCTTCGAGCAGGCCCAGGCCGAGATCGTCGCCGAGGGCGCCGCGGGCGGCGAGGAAGTCGCCTTCCTCGTCCAGGGCACCCTCTACCCGGACGTCGTCGAGTCCGGCGGCGGCACCGGCACCGCCAACATCAAGTCGCACCACAACGTGGGCGGCCTCCCCGAGGACATCGAGTTCTCGCTCGTCGAGCCGCTGCGCCAGCTGTTCAAGGACGAGGTCCGGATGGTCGGCCAGGAGCTCGGCCTGCCGGAGGAGATCGTCCAGCGCCAGCCGTTCCCCGGCCCCGGCCTCGGCATCCGGATCGTCGGAGAGGTCACCAAGGAGCGGCTCGACCTGCTCCGCGAGGCCGACGCCATCGCCCGCGAGGAGCTGACCGCAGCCGGCCTGGACCGCGACATCTGGCAGTGCCCGGTGGTCCTCCTCGCCGATGTCCGCTCGGTCGGCGTCCAGGGCGACGGCCGCACCTACGGCCACCCGATCGTGCTGCGCCCGGTCTCCTCCGAGGACGCCATGACGGCCGACTGGTCGCGGCTGCCCTACGAGACCCTCGCCCGGATCTCCACCCGCATCACCAACGAGGTGGCCGACGTCAACCGCGTCGTGCTCGATGTCACGAGCAAGCCGCCGGGCACCATCGAGTGGGAGTGACCCCTCCCGCAAGGTCAACGCCGATGCCGTCGCTCATTCGTTTGGGCGGCGGCATCGTCGTATGAGCTGGGTACGCTGGCTGTGGAGACGAGACTCTGCCCCATGGGAGCAATCATGAGCGCCGCACCCGAGCCCAGGCTTGAGAAGCAGCGGTACCGGTGGCCCGTCCCGCCCGAGGGCGGATGGACAGCGGACGACCTCGACCGGATTCCGGGCCTCCCGCCCCACACCGAGCTGATCGACGGGAGTCTCGTCTTCATGAGTCCGCAGCGGAAATTCCACACCCGCACGATGTGGCTGCTGGAGCAGGCGCTGCTCGCGCATCTGCCGCAGGATCTCGATGTCGACCGGGAAATGACCATCAGGATCGACAAGCGGAATCGCCCGGAGCCCGACATGGTGGTCTACCGGGCGGAGGCGGACACCGGAGCCGACCAGACCTGGTACGAGCCCGAAGACGTCGTCCTGGCCGTGGAAGTGGTGTCGCCCGACTCCCAGGACCGTGACCGCGACGTCAAGCCGCGCAAGTACGCCGCTGCCGGAGTCGTTCACTTCTGGCGGGTGGAAGCGGACGCCGACGGTCTGCCGATCGTGTACGTGTACGAACTCGACCCGGCCCGACAGGCGTACACCCCGACGGGTATCTACCACAACAAGCTCAAGCTGGACGTTCCGTTCCTGATCGAAGCGGACCTCACTCAGATCTACAACCGCGGCAGGTAAGGGGCGCGTCCCCGGGGCGGCCCCGCGTCCGGCCGTCCCCCCGCACCCCTGGCCACTTGCGGCAACCGGCGGTAACTTCCGATCCCGTACGCCCTGGGAGCCCCGAGGAGCCGCCATGTCCGAGCCCACACCCATACCCGTGGACCAGCTCCACTTCGCGCTGCCGCCCGTCCACGAGTCCGTGGCCGACGAGCGGGCGCACCGCAAGGAACGGCTGGCCGGGGCGCTCCGGCTGTTCGGGGAGTTCGGGTACGAGGACGGGGTCTCCGGTCACATCACCGCACGCGACCCGGAATTCGCCGACTGCTTCTGGGTCAACCCCTTCGGGGCCCCGTTCGCCGGACTGGCGCCGGACGAACTGATTCTGGTCAACGGCGAGGGCCAGGTCGTCGAGGGGCGCCACCACGTCAACCAGGCGGCGTTCGCCGTGCACGCACAGGTACACCGGGCCCGCCCGGACGTCGTGGCCGTCGCCCACACCCACTCCCTGCACGGGCGGGCCCTGTCCGCGCTCGGCGAGCTCATCGAGCCGATCACCCAGGAATCCTGCGCCTTCTACGAGGACCACGTCCTGTACGACGCCTACACCGGGGTCGTCGTGGACGAGGACGAGGGGCGCCGGATCGCCGCCGCGCTCGGCGGGCACAAGGCGATCGTGCTGCGCAACCACGGGCTGCTGACCGTCGGCGACTCGGTGGACGCGGCCGCCTGGTGGTTCATCGCGCTGGAGCGCTCCTGCCAGGTGCAGCTGGCCGCGCGGGCGGCCGGGAAGCCGGTGCCGATCGAGCACCCGGACGCGCTCGCCACCCGTGAACAGCTGGGCAGCGACCTGGTGGCCTGGATCAACTACCAGCCACTCTGGCGCCGGATCAGTCGCACGTACTGACGATTCCTTCGCGCATTTCGGCGATCCACGCCCACGGGCCGCCCCGATGCGGTCCCGAGCCCCTCCGTACGGCACAATTCGCAGCAATCACAGCCGAGTTGGCTGTACCGGGGGTTGAAAGGGCGGCGTTCCCAGTGGCGTTGGACGAGGCGAGGGCGGGCAGCACGCACGGCGGGGGCTGCACGTGCGGCGACTGCCCGCACGGGGCGCGCGAGGGCCACCGGCGCGCGGTGGCCGCGTTCCTGGCCAAGCGGGACGAACTCGCCGCCGGGCAGGGGCTGCCGCCCGGGGTCGCGCAGTCCGTCTCGGCGACCCGCCAGTGGGTCTCGGACGAGCTGACCCAGTCCGCCAGGACCGTCGCCGAACGGGGCCGGGAGGCGGGCGAGGTCTGGCTGTACCGGGTCTGGCGGCGCACCCTGATCGCGGTGTGGGCGGGCGTCGCCCTGCTGGTCATCGGTGAGGCCGCCACCGCCATCGGCGCGGGCTGGACCAACGCCCGTACGGCCGGGCTGGTCGCCGGACTGGTCACCGCGGGCCTGCTGACCGGCGCCGCCCATGTCCACCGTGCCCGGGGCGGCCTGCTCGCCCCGCTGATCGGCGAGGACCACCGGCTCTCCACCTCCCGGGCGGTCGCCGCCTCCTGGGTGCTGCTCGCGGTCTTCTCCGTCCTCGTGCTGGCGCTCCAGCTGGCCGGCGCCTCCGGCCACGCCGAGCGGGACGAGCTGATCGAGGGGCTGGACCTGGCCCGGGGCGCCGGGGTGGTGACCGTGCTCGCGCTGGTCTGCGCCGTCGCCGTCGTCGTACGCCGGGTGGTGACCGTACGGACGCTGTCCGGGCGGCTCCAGAAGCTGCGGGCCGTCCGGCCGCGCGCCGCCGATCTGCTCACCGACGACTCGGGCCGGGGCAGCTTCACGGACGTGCAGTACGTGCTGGTGAGCACCGTCGCCGTGCTGTTCGCCGCGGTCCGCCTCGCCCGCCGGCCCGAGCAGCTGCCGGACCTGCCCTGGGGTCTGGCGCTGCTGGTCACCGTCTCGGCGCTCGCCTACTTCGCCGGGAAGTACGCGGAGGGCGGGCGCCCGGTGATCCTCTCGGTGGTCCGGGCCCGTGAGGCCGGGGACCTGGACGCGCCGGTCCGCACCGGGGACGACATCGAGATCCGCGGCGCGGGCTTCGTGCCGCCCGGCGCCGGGACGCCGGAGCGGCTGGCCCGGCTGGTCGTCCGGATCGGCCGGGTCCATGTGCACGTGCCGCTGATCCCGGTCACCGGCGGCTTCGCCAACCCGACGGACGGCGTGCTGACCGTGCCGGTGCCGGTGGAGGTCGAACCGGGGGTGGTCCAGGTGCAAGTGGTGACCGCCGCCGGAGTGGAGACGAACCGCGTCGAGATCGATGTGACGGACTGACCCCGGCTCCTGCGACTCCCGGCTCCTGCGGCCCCCGGCTCCCGCGACTCCTGGCTCCAGGCTCCTGCGCCCC